>JBBRBW010000077.1:0-20243 GCA_038205425.1 Burkholderiales bacterium
GCGCGCCGAGGCCGCCAGCTTCATTGACGGCCTGCGCGACGGCCAGGGCCGCGAGGGCTACGACGCCCATGTCGGCGAGCGTGGTGTCAAGCTCTCGGGCGGCCAACGCCAGCGCATCGCCATCGCCCGCGTGATGCTCAAGGACGCGCCCATCCTGCTGCTCGACGAGGCCACCAGTGCGCTCGACAGCGAGGTCGAGGCCGCGATCCAGGCCAGCCTGTACCGGCTGATGGAAGGCAAGACGGTGGTCGCCATCGCGCACCGGCTGAGCACCATCGCGGCGATGGACCGTCTGGTGGTGATGGACCACGGCCACATCGTCGAGGTGGGCGACCACGCTTCGCTGCTGGCCGCCGGTGGCATCTACGCTCGGCTGTGGGCGCACCAGAGCGGCGGTTTCCTCGGCGAGGAGGTGGACGAGGACGAAGGCGTGCCGGCGTCCTGAGCGCTGAGCGCTGAGCCCTTCAGACCCGGGACGCCGGCGGCGGCGGCGCTGGGTCGGTTTCGGGCAGGGGGTGCAGCACCATCGGGCTGGTTTCGGACCAGGCGTCGGGTGACAGCCCGCCTTCGGCGCGCGCCGCGCGGCCGACGCGGCCCATGCGTTCCATCGCGCCGCCCAGCGTGGCGCGGCGCTCATCGCTGTCGCTGGCGGGCAGCAGCACGCCGGCGGCGGTGTCTAGCGGGACGTCGACCTTCACCGCGCGTGCCGCGGCGCGTTGGGGCGGCGCCGAGGGTCGCGCGTTGCGCGCCAGGTGTTCCCACCAGGCCACGGCCACGGCCACGACGAACAATGCACCGAAACCGGCGGCCACCCAGCTGAAGAAAGCTTCCATCCGGCGTTTATCGACCTTGCGGGGGCGGGCTTGAGCGCCCGGGCCGGCCATCGTATGCCCCCGCAACCCCCTGGCGCGGGCGCCGGGGCCGACAATTCACGCTTCGCCGGCTTTGCCGGCCCCGTGCGCTTCGCTGTGTCTGCCTGCCGTGCCTGTCCTCGCCCCCACCCCCGTTCGCGCCGACGCGCCGCCTGAAACGAAGCCCCAGGCGAAGCCGCTCGCCAGCTACCGCCCGTTCTGGGCCAAGCGTTTTGGCCCGGCGCCCTTCCTGCCCATGAGCCGCGCCGAGATGGAGCGGCTGGGCTGGGACAGCTGCGACGTCGTCATCGTCACCGGCGACGCCTATGTCGACCACCCCAGCTTCGGCATGGCCGTCATCGGGCGCGTGCTCGAGGCCCAGGGTTTCCGCGTCGGCATCATCGCCCAGCCCGACTGGCAGAGCGCGGAAGCGTTCAAGCAACTGGGCAAGCCCAACCTGTTCTTCGGCGTGGCCGCGGGGAACATGGATTCGATGATCAACCGTTACACGGCCGACCGGAAGATTCGCAGCGACGACGCCTACACGCCGGGAGGCGTTGGCGGCAAGCGCCCCGACCGCGCGACACTCGTCTACACGCAGCGCTGCAAGGAAGCCTGGAGCGACGTGCCGGTGGTCATCGGCGGCATCGAGGCTTCGCTGCGCCGCATCGCGCACTACGACTACTGGCAGGACAAGGTGCGCCGCAGCATCCTCGTCGACAGCAAGGCCGACATCCTGCTCTACGGCAATGCCGAGCGCGCCATCATCGAAGTGGCGCACCGCCTGGCCGCGCGCAAACCGGTGAGCAGCCTCACCGACATCCGCGGCACCGCCTTCATGGTGCGCACGGTGGCCGACGAGGGCGGCGTGCGCTTTGGTGGCGACTGGTTCGAGATCGACAGCACCGAGGTCGACCGCCCGGGCCGCATCGACGAACATATCAACCCCTACCTGACGACCGAAGAGGCCGCGGCCTCGGTGGGCGAGACCTGCACCAAGGAAGAAGGCAGCGGCAGCGCGGCCATGCCGGCGCAGGCGACCGTGGCGATGCCCCGCGCCACCACGGCCGTGGTGGCGCTTCCTGTCAGCCGCAAGGCCGGCGCCGTAAAGCTGCCGCCGCGCGACAAGACCGTGCTGCGCCTGCCCGGCTACGAGCAGGTCAAGAGCGACCCCGTGCTCTACGCCCACGCCAACCGCGTGCTGCACCTCGAGACCAACCCCGGCAATGCGCGAGCGCTGGTGCAGCGCCATGGCGAGCGTGACGTCTGGATCAACCCGCCGCCCATCCCGCTGGCCACGGCCGAGATGGACCTGGTGTTCGACCTGCCCTACGCCCGCAGCCCGCACCCGGCCTACGCCGACGGGCAGGGCGGGCATGACGGCAGCACGAAGATCCCGGCCTGGGAAATGATCCGTTTCAGCGTCAACATCATGCGCGGCTGTTTCGGCGGCTGCACCTTCTGCTCGATCACCGAACACGAGGGCCGCATCATCCAGAGCCGCAGCGAAGACAGCGTGATCCGCGAGATCGAGGACATCCGTGACAAGGTCAAGGGCTTCACTGGCGTCATCAGCGACCTCGGCGGCCCGACGGCCAACATGTGGCGCATCGGCTGCAAGAGCCAGGAGATCGAGTCGGCCTGCCGCAAGCCGAGTTGTGTCTACCCCGGCATCTGCACGAACCTGAACACCGACCACGCGCCGCTGATCAAGCTGTACCGCCGCGCGCGGCAACTGCGCGGGGTGAAGAAGATCCTCATCAGCAGCGGCCTGCGGTACGACCTGGCCGTGCAGAGCCCCGACTACGTCAAGGAGCTGGTGACGCACCATGTCGGCGGCTACCTGAAGATCGCGCCCGAGCACACCGAAGGCGGGCCGCTCAGCAAGATGATGAAGCCGGGTATCGGCAGCTACGACCGCTTCAAGCAGATGTTCGAGAAGTTCAGCGCCGAGGCGGGCAAGAAGCAGTACCTCATCCCCTACTTCATCGCCGCCCACCCGGGCACCAGCGACGAGGACATGATGAACCTGGCGATCTGGCTCAAGCGCAACGGCTTCAAGGCCGACCAGGTGCAGACCTTCTACCCGTCGCCGATGGCCACCGCCACGGCGATGTACCACACCGACCTGAACCCGCTGAAGGGCATCAGTCGCGACCCGCAGCGCGCCGAGAAGGTCGACACCGTGCGCGGCGAAAAGCGCCGCCGCCTGCACAAGGCCTTCCTGCGCTGGCACGACGCCAACAACTGGCCGCTGCTGCGCGAGGCGCTGAAGAAGATGGGCCGCGCCGACCTCATCGGCAACGGCAAGCACCACCTGATCCCGGCTTTCCAGCCCGCGGGCGATGTGGGCTACGTCAGCGCCAGGCGCAAGAACAGCACGCCGGCCGTCTCGCGCAGCTCAACGCCTACGAAAGGCCGGCTGCTGACCCAGCACACCGGCCTGCCACCGCGCGACACCGGCGGGGCGCCGGTGGCCAAACCCATCGCGCGCCGCACCAAGCCGCGCTGAACGGCGGCCGCCGCAGCGGCCGCAAGCGCCTGTGCCTACAACCAGCCCTTGGCGGACAGCGCGTCGATGACGATCTTGCCGAACAGCTCGTGGCCATAGGGCGTGGGGTGCACGCCGTCGGCGAAGAGGTACTTGCTGGTGTCGCTGCTAATGAGCGTGGCAGCGCTGCACAGCAACGAGGTGGCCACCACCGCCGCGTTGCAGGCCTGCGTGCGCACGTTCGCCAGGCCCACCGCGCCCGGGTTGGCCGCCCACTGCTGGATGGCCGTGTAGCCGTCGACATAGAGCACCTCGGCCACGCCCTGCAGGCCGTACTGCAACTGCGCGTTGAAGGTGAAGGCCAGCAACTGCACCAGGTCGCGCGACGACTGGGGCTGGCCCAGCGAATCGGGTGTCACGCTGACGTCGGGCACGCCGACCACGATGACACGTTTTGCACCCTTGGCGACGATCAGGCTCTTGATGTAGGCCGCCAGCTCGCCGCCGGCCTGGCCCATGGCCACGGTGGCCGCCTGGCCTGCCGTGGTGGCGTTGCCACCCGCCGCCACGGTGGCCTGCACCGTCGCCACCTGCATGAACAAGTCGTTGGCGCCCGCCAGCACCGTCACCATGTCGGTGCCGGCAAAGCTGCCGCCCGAGGCTGACAGGTGGTTGCTGATCTGCGTCACCACCGGCACTGTCAGCTGCCCCAGCGCGCCGCTGGACGCACCCGGCAGCGTGGCGATGTTGCCTGGGCCGACCGGGTTGGTGACCCGTGAACCGCCCTGGGCGTAGCCGTAGCAGCCGGCACGGTTGACGACGGGCGAAGCGAAGCCGGCCAGCGGGCCGACGCTGTTCAAGCCGTTCTGTGCAGCGCATACGGTGGGCACCTTGGCCGCCGTGGCCACGCGATCGACCCAGAGCTGCGTGCCGGCACCGTTGATGGTGAACCTGCCGCCGCCGGTGGCGGCCAAGAGCCCGGGCGTGGCGTAGGTGCCGACGTCGCTGAGGCTGTCGCCGAAGACGACCAGCTTGCCGTAGGTGATCTTCGCCTCGGCGGGAGGGTCGTCGCTGCCTCCGCAAGCGGCCAGCAGACCCGCAGTGGCCAAGGCGATAGCGCCCAGTCGCAATAGATTCATGGTGTCTCCGTCTGTGTCTTGCCCCGGGCACCCGCCCGGTGGTCAGCGCGGCAATATACGCGCCCCGCGCAACTGGAGGGGCGGCGCCGGCGTGCCGCCGTGCGCGCTTTGGTCCACCTGCCCGCGGGCCGGCATCAAGCGGCGGCCCCCTGCATCGCCGGCGAGCACAAGGCATGCACCAGCGCATCCAGTTCAGCTTCTGTGTTGTAGGCCTGCACCGAGACACGCACGAAGCAGTGGCCGGCGTGCTGCGTCACCGGCACTTCGATGCGGTGCGCGTCGAACAGCCAGCGCTGCAGCGCCGCGGGGTCGTCGGTGACGACCGGGATCACCACCATCTGCGCAAAAGCCGCGTCCGGGGCTGCCGGCGGCAGACCGTTGTGCTGCGCCACGCGGGCCCGTGTTGCGCAGGCCAGGTCGTGGCAGCGGCGCTGCCAGGCCGGCCAGCCGTGCCGCTGCTGGAAGTCGAGTGCCGCCGGCACGGCGAGGAAAGCGGCGATGTCGCGTGTGCCCTGCCACTGCAGCCGACGTTCCAGCACGTGGTGGCCGGCGAAGGCGTCGAGCGCGCCGGTGTGGATGCCGTCGCCCGCCATCCACTCGGCAACGTAGCCCCAGCTCACCACCGTGGCGGCGATGGCGGCCTGGTGTTCACGCCGCACGTGCAGGAAGGCTGCGCCCTTGGGCGCGCACAGCCACTTGTGGCAGTTGCCGGTATAGAACTCGGCGCCAACGGCGGCCAGGTCCAGCGGCAGCTGGCCGGGCGCGTGGGCACCGTCGATCAGCGTCGGGACGCCCCGTTCGCGCGCGGCTGCGCACAGTTCGGCCACCGGGAAAATCAGCGCCGTGGTCGATGTGACGTGGCTGGCGAAGATCAGCCGCGTGCGCGGCGTCACCGCGGCCAACACGCGTTCGACGAAGCTGTCGTTGTCGAAGGGCAGCGGGATCTCGACGCGCCGGTAGAACGCGCCCGCCCGGGCGCAGGCGACACGCCAGGCGGCGTCGCAGGCGCCGTACTCGTGGTCGGTGGCCAGCACCTCGTCGCCGGGCTGCAGCGCCAGCGAATTCACGACGGTGTTGACGCCGGTGGTGGCGTTGGCGACGAACACCAGGTCGGCGGCATGGGCGCCCAGGTGCGCGGCCAGGCGCTCGCGCGCGCCAGCCAGCAGCGCGGCCGAACGCCTGCCCAGGAACTCCACCGGGTTGCCTTCCATCTCGAACTGCCAGCGCTGGAGCTCGGCGAATACCGGCTTTGGGCAGGCGCCGTAGGAGCCGTGGTTCAGGAAAACGACGCCGGGGTCGAGCAGGAAGTGTTCACGCATGGCGGGCGGCAGTGTCGCACCGGTGCCGGGCTGTCGGGCGTCTGCCGACACGCGCACCAGCCCGCCGCCTACACGCGGGCTGGTGCTGCGCCGAGTGCCAACGCGGCCAGCGAGGGCTATCTTGGGCGCTCCGGTTTCCCGCTCTCCGCTTTCCGCCCCGCACTATGCACGCCTGCGTCAACACCCCCTGCCAACTGCGCTTCGAATCGATTTTCGACCCGGATCGCGGGCTGGCCTTCCCCTGCAACGCGCTCGGCCACGTCGAACTCGACGCGCTGAGCGACACCGCGCGCTGCAACTACTTCTACGCCCGCGCCGTCGTCGGCCGCGAGTTCGCGCTGCCCGTGGTCGTGCCGGAGCACTGAAGCGCCGCGGCTGCCGCACCGATGCGGGTGCGAAGGGCTCATGCAGAATCGACGGCATGGCCGCCAGCAGTCTTCTCGCCCTCGTCGACGACATCGCGTCCATCCTCGATGACGTGGCCTTGCTCAGCAAGCTGGCGGCGAAGAAGACCGCCGGCGTGTTGGGCGACGATCTGGCGCTGAACGCGCAGCAGGTCTCGGGAGTCAGCGCCCAGCGCGAACTGCCCGTGGTGTGGGCGGTCGCCAAGGGCTCCTTCATCAACAAGGCCATTCTGGTGCCCGCGGCACTGGTCATCGCCAGCTTCGCGCCCTGGCTCGTGACGCCGCTGCTGATGGTGGGCGGCGCCTTCCTGTGTTTCGAGGGCTTCGAGAAACTGGCCCACCGCTACCTGCACCCGGCCGAGGAAGTCGACGCCCACAAGGCGACGCTGGCCGCCGCGCTGCTGGATCCGAAGCTGGACCTCGTGGCGCTGGAGCGCGACAAGATCAAGGGTGCGATCCGCACCGACTTCATCCTCTCGGGCGAGATCATCGCCATCACGCTGGGCACGGTGGCGGGGAAGCCCTTCGCCACCCAGGCGCTGGTGCTGTCGGGCATTGCCGTGGCGATGACGGTGGGCGTCTACGGCCTGGTGGCCGGCATCGTGAAGCTGGACGACCTCGGCCTGTGGCTCAGCCGGCGCGGCAATGCGGTGGCACAGGCGCTGGGCCGCGGCATCGTGAACGCGGCGCCCTGGCTGATGAAGGCGCTGTCGGTGGCCGGCACGGCGGCGATGTTCCTCGTCGGCGGCGGCATCCTCGTGCACGGCGTGCCGGTGGTGGCGCATGCCATCGAAGGCGCCGTGCAGAGCTTGCCGGGCCTGGCCCAGACGCTGCTGCCCGCGCTGGCGAATGGGCTGCTGGGCGTGGTGGCCGGTGCGCTGGTGCTGGGCGCGGTGACGCTGGTCAAGCGCGTGCGCGCCTGAACGGCCGCTGCAGCAGGCACGCCTTCAGGCGCGGGTGAAGAGCAGTGCCGCGTTGCTGCCGCCGAAGGCGAACGAACTGCTGATCGCTGCCTGCAGGCGCGGCGCCGCCGTGGCCTTGGGCGAAACCAGGTGCAGCGCGCAGTCCGGGTCGGGCTGATCGCAGTTCGCCTGCGGCGGCAGTTGCTGCCGGTGCAGGGCCAGCACCGTGATCACGGCCTCCAGTGCGCCTGCGGCGCCGAGCAGGTGGCCGTGCAGGGCCTTGGTGGAACTGACCTGCAGGCCGTCGATGTCGCGGCCCCAGACGCCACGCAGTGCTTCGGCCTCGACGGTGTCGCCGGTGCGCGTGGCGGTGCCATGGGCGTTGCAGTAGCCTACGTCGGCGGCGTGCAGCCCGGCTTGGCGCAGCGCGGCGCGCAGCGTGCGCTGCTGGCCGCCCACGTCGGGCTTGGTCAGGTGCGTGGCGTCGCAGCCCATGCCCCAGCCGGCCAGGCCCGCGTAGGCACGGGCGCCACGAGCACGTGCCCGCGCCGCTGACTCCAGCACCAGGCAGGCCGCACCTTCACCCAGCGCAAAGCCGCTGCGGTCGATGGCGAACGGCCGGCACGCGGCGGCGGCGGCGCCGGGTGCGAAGGCGGCCAGCGTCATCATCGCCTGCCAGGCCCGCACCACGCCGGGCACCAGCAGCGCTTCGCTGCCGCCCGCCAGGGCGACATCGACTTCACCGCGCTGCACCGCCTTGGCCGCCTCGGCGATGGCCAGCGCCGAAGACGCGCAGGCCACCGCGTAGGTGATCACCGGGCCCTGAGCCTGCTGGCGCCTGGCCACGTGGCTGGCCGCGGCGTTGGGCATGAAGGCGGGAATCGTCAGTGGCGGCATGCGGCCGCCGCCGTAGGCCGCTTCCAGCGCGGCGGCACCACCCATGCCGCAGCCGAGATAGACGCCGATGCGCTCCGGGTCAGCGTCGCCCAGACCGCCGGCATCGCGTTCGGCGAGTTCGGCCGCGGCCACGGCAAGCTGGCTGACACGGTCGACGCCGGCCAGTTGCAGTTTGGTGAACCACTGCATCGCGTCGAAGGGCGCGCGGGCGGCAGGCGTGGGCTCGGGCAGTTCGGGAAACAGCGACTGCACGGCCGACTCGCCGCGCAACAGGGCGTCGAACATGGCTGCAGCGTCGTCGCCGTGCGGCGACACCACCCCGAGGCCCGTGACGACGACCCCGTTCAAGCCGTCTGCGATGCCCGCAGCTTGTCGATCAGGGCCGCCAGTTCGGTCAGCGTGTCGACCTTCGACGACTCGGTGGGGATGGCGATGCCGTACTTGTCTTCCACTGCGAAGAGGAATTCCACCAGCGTAAGCGAATCGATACCGCTGCCGCGCATCGACGCGACGGGCCCCAGGGCGGCCGCGTCGAGCCCGTAGGTGTCGTGGATCAGGAACTGCAGTTCCTCGAGCGAACTCATCGTGCGAATTCCAATGTCATGTGCGCGACTTTCTTGATGTCTGCCCTGTGCCAGCGCTGCATCGATCATATGCCCGGCGTTCGTGGGCCCAATCTGTGGCCCACCCCCGCGTTCCAGCGTATCGAAAGGGCTGCGAAGGCGGCACCCAGCACGATGCCACCCACCGCATCCAGCACCACGTGCTGGCGCACCGCCACGGTGGAGTACGCGATGGCGACGAACCAGAGCGCATTCACCCCCCGAAATGCCGCCGGTGCCTGCACGATGCGCAGCAGTCGCTCGACCCAGATCGCGGTGAACATTGCCGTGGCCACGTGCAGCGATGGGCAGGCATTGCCGGCCGCGTCCAGCCCCTGCAGCATCGCGAAACCGGCGATGCCCGTCACGTCCATCGTGCGCGGCGGCACGGCGGTTGGCCAGAAGTAGAAGCAGGCCAGGCCTGCCAGGCACAGCAGCGCAGCCCACAGGGCGTAGATCAACATCTCGCGCAGCGTCAGCATCAGCCCCGGCGCGATGCCCACGTACACCCACAGCGAAAGGTAGATCGCCAGCGCCTGCGGCTGGAAGGGGATCAGCCGGTCCAGCGCCGTCAGCGGCATCAGCAGCACCGGGTAGGCCGGGTTGTGCAGCGTGTGGAAGTAGCCCACGAAGAACACGCCCATGAAGGCGCTGACGCCGAAGAACTTCAGCGGCAGGTAGCGCCAGAAGCGCTGGCGCAGGTCTGCTTTCCACGCGGCCGGTGGCGGCAAGTCCAGAGGCAGCGTGGCCGGACGGGTCATGCGGTGAGCTTTGCGATAATTCGATGTCGGGGACTGACGACAGTGCGCCATCGCGCTGATCCGTGGGTGGCGTCCACGAGGCTTTGTGGAACTCCAGGACGACAAGCAGCAATGCCCCAAGCGACGCCCGCACCGGTCCATTCTCCGCCCACGGGCCACTGCGACGTTCTGATCGTCGGCGGCGGCCCTGCGGGCGCCACCATCGCCACGCTGCTGGCGCGTCAGGGGCGCCACGTGGTGATGCTGGAAAAGGCCCACCACCCGCGTTTCCACGTCGGTGAATCGCTGCTGCCGGCCAACGTGCCGCTGCTCGACAGGCTGGGCGTGCGTGAACAGGTGGCGGCCATCGGCATGGCCAAGTGGGGCGTGGACTTCTGTTCACCGCAGCACGCGCACTGCAGCGCGCTGGAGTTCGGCGAAGCCTGGGACAAGTCGATGCCCATGGCCTGGCAGGTGCGCCGCGCCGAGTTCGACAACATCCTCTTCTGCAACGCCCAGGCCAGCGGCGCGGTCACACACGAAGGCTGCAGCGTGCGCCGCGTTGCGTTCGACGCCGAGGGCGCCACCGTCGATGCCGTGCAGGGCGATGGCGCCGCGCAGCGCTGGCGCGCCCGCTTTGTTGTCGACGCCAGCGGCCGCGACACGCTGCTGGCGCAGCAGAACGGCTGGAAGCGCAAAAACCGCAAGCACGACAGCGCGGCGCTGTTCGGCCACTTCCACGGCGCGCGGCGGTTGCCCGGGCGCATGGCCGGCAACATCAGCATCTTCTGGTTCGCGCACGGCTGGTTCTGGTTCATCCCGCTGGCCGACGGCAGCACCAGCGTCGGCGCCGTGTGCTGGCCGCACTATCTGAAAAGTCGCGACAAGCCGCTGCCGGCCTTCTTCGCCGACTCCATCGCGATGGCCCCCGGCCTGCAGGAGCGGCTGCAGGGCGCGACGCTGATCGACGATCGCGTCCACGCCACAGGCAACTACGCCTACAGCGCCGACCGCTGCGCCGGCGAGCGTTTCCTGATGCTGGGCGACGCCTATGCCTTCATCGACCCGGTGTTCTCCTCGGGTGTCTACCTGGCCATGGTGAGCGCCTTCGAAGGCGCCGAGTTGGTCGCCGCGGCACTCGACAGGCCGGCCGAGGCGGCGGCCGCGCGCCGGCGCTTCGAGCGCGTGATGCGGCGCGGCCCGCGCGAGTTCTCGTGGTTCATACACCGCATGACGAACCCGGCGCTGCGTGACCTGTTCATGCATCCGAAGAACCCGCTGCGCATGCAGGAGGCGGTGCTCTCGCTGCTGGCCGGTGACATCTTCGGCAAGACGCCGATCTGGGCCGCGTTGTTCATGTTCAAGGCCGTCTACTACGCCGGCTCGCTGGCCGCGCTGCCGCGCACCTGGCGCGCCTGGCTCGAACGGCGGCGCAATATCCGCGACGTCGGTGCACTGCAGGGCGAGAACGTCGTCGTGCCCGGATCATGAGCGCCACCGTGCCGTCGATGCCGTTGCGCGCCCCGGGCGCGCTCGACTGCGTCCGCATGCCCGCGCTCGAGTGGCAGGCCCGCATCGCGTCGGCCACGACGCCGATCGGCGGCCTGGGCTGGGGCTGCACTGCGCCCAGGCTGGCCAGGCTGGACGCGCCGGTGCTGGCGGGCAGCGCGCCTGGTGTCGACGCCTGGTTCGGCAGCGCGCCGCTGCGCCAGGGCCGCAGCGGCGGCGTGCACTGGCAGGAAGACGGGCGCTGGGCATTCGGCCAGCTCGATGTCGCCGATGCCGAGACCGACCTGGCCGAGACCACGCGCCGCGCCTACCTCGATGTCTTCGCAGCGCTGCGGGCCTGCGGCCGGCTGCAGTTGCTGAGGCTGTGGAACTACCTGCCGCGCATCAACGAAGACGGCGGCGGCCTGGAGCGCTACCGGCAGTTCAACATCGGCCGCCAGCAGGCTTTCATCGAAGCCGGCCACGACATCGGCGCCGGCGCACCCGCGGCCTGTGCCCTGGGCACGCGTGGCGGCGGCCTCGGCATCCGTTTCCTGGCCGGCAGCGTCGCGCCGCGGCCGCTGGAGAACCCGCGGCAGGTCTCTGCGTACCGCTATTCGTCCGTCCACGGCCCGCGCAGCCCGACCTTCTCGCGCGCTGCGCTGGCCGACGCCGGTGGCGGGCGGCTGGTGCTCTTCGTCTCGGGCACGGCCAGCATCGTCGGCGAACAGTCTCTGCACCCCGGCGACGTGCGCGCCCAGGTGCACGAGACGCTGCTGAACCTGCAGGCCGTGCTGGCCGCGGCGCGCGCACAGGGCAGCGCCGCATTCACGCTGGGCGGGCTGAGCTGCACGGTCTACGTGCGCCACGCCGAAGACGCCGCGGCCGTCCGCGAGGCCATCGAGGCTGCGGCCGGGCCCTTGCCGGGCGCGGTCTACCTGCAGGCCGACATCTGCCGCAGTGAACTGCTGGTCGAGATCGAGGGCCACGCCTTTGCGCCCGGGGTGCTGAGGTGAGCGCCGACCGCGCCACCAGGCGCCTCGCACTTGGCCTGCTGCTGGCCGGCACGGCCGTGGGCGCACGCGCCGACGAGCCGCTGTGGGAGCTCGGCCTCGGCGCGGGCTGGCTGCGGCTGCCGCACTACCGTGGCAGCAACGAGAGCCACAGCTGGCTGCTGCCGGTGCCCTATCTCGTCTACCGCGGCAAGATCCTGCGTGCCGACAGGGACGGCGCACGCGCCGTGTTGTTCGACGGTGAACGTGTCGACTTCGACCTCAGCGTGGCCGGCAGCCCGCCCACCAAGAGCCAGGACAACCGCGCCCGGGCCGGCATGCCCGACCTGGCGCCCAGCTTCGAGATCGGCCCCAAGCTCAACCTGCGCCTGGCGCAGGGCAAGGGCTGGACGGTCGACCTGCGC
This sequence comes from Burkholderiales bacterium, assembly GCA_038205425.1. Taxonomy (GTDB): domain Bacteria; phylum Pseudomonadota; class Gammaproteobacteria; order Burkholderiales; family Burkholderiaceae_C; genus Rubrivivax. Next base: position 12,251 of record JBBRBW010000077.1, read on the forward strand.
GTGCCGGTGCGCGCCGTGGTCACGCTCGAAGCCCGTGCGCGGGTGCTGGGCTGGAACGTCGAGCCGCTGCTCAATGCCGGCCTCGAAATGGGCGGCTACAACGTCGGCCTGCAGGCCGGCCCACTGTGGGGCGACCGCCGCCTGCACGATCATCTCTACGGCGTGGCACCGGCCTACGCCACCGCCGAACGCCCGGCCTACGCCGCGCGCGCCGGCTACGGCGGCTGGCAGGCCACGGCCGGCTTCTCGCGCCGCTTCGACCGGCTCTGGCTGGGGGCCTTCGTTCGCCACGACAGCGTGGCCCGCGCGGCCTTCGAGGCCAGCCCGCTGGTGAAGAGCCGCCACAACACGGCGCTGGGCGTGGCGGCGTCGTGGGTGTTCTTCAGGTCCGAGGCCCGTGTCCCCGACCCGCGCTGAAGTGCCGTCGGTGCTGCTGCACTGGCTGTTGTGGCCGCTGAAGTGGGCAGCCCTGCAGGCCATGCTGCTGCTGCTGGGCTTGGCCTCGGTGGCATGGAACATGGTGGCGCTGGTGCTCTATCCGCTGCTGCCGCGTGAAGTCGGCTTGCGCGTGGGCCGTGCGGCCATCTCGCGCGGCTACCGCGTCTTCTGGTGGACGGCCCAGGCCCTGGGCATGATGCAGCTCGACTCGCGCTCGCTCGATGTGCTGCGCGACGAACCCGGCCTCATCGTCGTGGCCAACCACCCCAGCATGCTCGACGCCGTGATGCTGGTGGCCCGACTGCCGCGCAGCGCCTGTGTCATGAAGGCCAGCCTGATGCGCAACCCCCTGCTGGCGCCCGGTGCGCGGCTGGCACGCTACATCTGCAACGATTCGCCCTTCGGCCTGATCCAGCAGGCGGTGGCCGACCTGAAGCGCGGCGGGCAGCTGGTGATGTTCCCCGAAGGCACACGCACCACGCGGCCGCCGGTGAACCCCTTCCACGGCGGCGTGACGGTGATCGCCAAGCGCGCGCAGGCGAGCATCCAGGCGGTCTTCATCGACACCGCGTCGCCCTACCTCTGCAAGGGCTGGCCGCTCTGGCGCTTGCCGCCGCTGCCCATCGTCTTCGCGGTGCGCCTGGGCCGGCGCTTCGAGCCGGCGGACGACGCCGCGGCGCAGCTGGCCCGCATCGAGGCCTACTTTGCCGCCGGCGTTGCCCGGCGGCCCTGACGAGCACACCATGAGCCCCACGCCCTCGAGCACCCACCTGGTGCTGATCCCCAGCTACAACACCGGCGCCCTGGTCTGCACCACCGTGCGCGAGGCGCGTGAACACTGGAACCCCGTGTGGGTGGTGGTCGACGGCAGCACCGACGCCAGCGCGGCGGCGCTGCAGGTCATGGCGGCCGCCGATCCCGGCCTGCGTGTGCACGTGCTGCCGCAGAACGCCGGCAAGGGCGCGGCCGTGCTGCACGGGCTTCGGCTGGCGCAGGCCGTCGGCTATACGCATGCGCTGACGATGGATGCCGACGGCCAGCACCCGGCGGCGCTGATCCCGGCCTTCATGCAGGCCTCGATGGCGCGGCCCGAGGCCATGATCCTCGGCCGCCCGGTGTTCGACGCCAGCGCACCCCTGCTGCGCGTGCGCGGCCGCCGCGTCTCGAACGCCTGGACCAACCTCGAGACGCTGGGCGCCGGCGTCGCCGACTCGCTCTACGGCTTCCGCGTCTACCCGGTGGCCGCGCTGGCCGCGGTGATGCAACGCCAGCCCTGGATGCGGCGTTTCGACTTCGACACCGAAGCCGTCGTGCGCCTGGCCTGGCGCGGCGTCAAGCCCATCAACCTCGACGCGCCAGTGAAGTACCTCAGCGCCGAGGAGGGCGGTGTCTCGCACTTCCGCTACGGCCGCGACAACCTGCTGCTGACCTGGATGCACACGCGGCTGATGCTCGAGTTCCTGCTGCGCCTGCCGCTGCTGCTCGCGCGCCGCCTGCGCCACCTGCCGCCGTTTCAGGCCTGAAGCAGCAGGGCGTCGACGCTCGGGAAAAGCAGGCTCTCGCCCTGCGGCTGCAGTGCCGCGGCCGGCAGCAGGGCGCGCAGCGCGCCGCCGTCGAGCGCGGGGTGTTCACCGGTGCCACGAAGCAGCAATTCACCGGCCAGCCGCTGCAGCGTCTTCGTCGCCGCGCGGATGCGCTCGCGGAAGGCGGCGTCGTCCAGCGTGTCGTGCAGGCTGCGGTTGAGTTCGACGAACCACGGTGCCGACGCCTGGTCCAGCATCACCGGCAGGTTGCGGCGCTGGCTGACCCGGCCCCAGGCGCGCAGGAAGTGCTGCACCTCGGTGTTCAGTTGCTGGCACAACGCCAGCTCTTCGCGCAGATGGCCCAGTGACGCCAGGTCGGTCAGGCGCTGCTGGCAGAACAGCTGCGCCAGCACGCCCCAGTAGTAGGTGTAGTCCCAGATCACCTTCGTCGGCAGCACCTCCGGGTCACCGAACAGGTTGTACTGGTCGAGGTAGAGCGCCATCGTGCTGTCGTAGAACGACTTGAAGATCTGCTCGTAGACCTGCGTGTGCGCGGCCAGCCGCAAGCCGGCGCGGTCGCGCACGATGAGTTCGGTGATGTAGGTGTTGCCGATGGCGATGAAGTCGCTGCCCGGCGAATAGAAGGGGTCGAGGAAACGCCCGGCCTCGCCGGCCAGTGCCCAGCGGTGTTCAGAGAACACCTGCCTGCAGTCGTAGGAGAAGCGGCGGAAGAAGGCGAAGTCCTGCAGCTTGTCGCGTTTGCCGTCGAGGTCGTCGTACAGCGCGGGCTGGTACTGCTGCAGCCAGTCCATCGCGCGCTCGAAGGTGTTCATGCCTTCCAACGGGTGCGTGCGCGGGTCGGCGACGATGCCCACCGAATGCGAGCCCGAGGCCAGCGGGATCAGCCATACCCAGTAGCCCGCGCCCACGAGGTGGTTGGTCGACAGCCAGCGTGTCGGCGTGGCGCAGCGTTGCCGCCACTCGGCCGCACTGGCGTCGCCGTCCAGCCAGGCGTCGATATGAATGCGCTCGCTGACGCGGAACCACACCGCGTGCACCGGGTGTGCGTTGTCCAGCGCCAGGCCGAGCTGGCGCTTGAGCAGCCCGGCGCGGCCGCAGGCGTCGATGGCCCAGCGTGCCGTGCCGTGCTGCAGCGGCTGGCCCGTGCGCTGCCAGCTCACGCGGTGCGGCGTGCCGTCGTCGCTGAGCTCGACCTGGCGCACGAGCGCGTCGTCGACGAAGCGGATGCCGCGGCGTGTGCACTCCTGGCCGAGGAAGTTCTCGAAGATGCCGCGGTCGATCTGGTAGCTCGACACCGGCAGCGGCCGGCTGGCACCGAGCTCGGTGACGCGGTGCAGGTCACGCCGGCCTTCGCTGAAGAAAAAGCGGAAGCCGAACTTGCGCAGCTGCGCGTCGCGCAGGTGGTCACCGAGCCCGAGCACGTGCTCGAAGTAGTGCGCGCCGATCTCCACGCTGGATTCACCCACCTTGTGGCAGGCCTCGGGCACCGGGTGCGTGCGGCGTTCGAGCACCAGCACATCCAGCTCGGGCATGCGCAGGCGCAACTGCAGCGCCAGCGTCATGCCGGCCAGGCCGCCGCCCATGACGATGACGTCGTACGCTTCTGCGTCGGCGGGCGCGGTTTGTTTCATCCGCTGCACGCTATCAGTAAAGGCCGCCGTTGACCGAGATGACCTGGCCGGTGATGTAGGCCGCGTCGTCGCTGGCCAGGAAGCCGGCCAGCGCCGCCACCTCGTCGGGCCGTCCTGCGCGCCTGGCCGGCACCAGGCGTGCGATGGTCTCCTTGTCGAAGGCGCTGCCCTGCCCGGTGGCCATGGGCGAGTCGATGATGCCCGGCGCGATGGCGTTGACGGTGACGCCGCGGCTGGCCACTTCCAGGCTCAGCGCCTTGGTCGCGCTGTTCAGCGCGCCCTTGGCCGCGGCGTAATTCACCTGGCCGCGGTTGCCGGCCAGCGCCGCCACCGACGAGATGTTGATGACCCGCCCCCAGCGGGTGCGCAGCATGGGCAGCAGCAACGGCTGCGTGACGCGGAAGAAGCCGTGCAGCGAGACGTCGATGACACGGTGCCACTGGGCTGCACGCATGCCGGGGAACACGGCATCGTCGTGCACGCCGGCGTTGTTGACGATGATCTGCACCGTGCCACCGGCCAGCATGGCTGCCACTGCGGTCGCCGCGGCGGCATCGTCGGTGAGGTCGAAGACGGTGGTCTCGGCGCTGCCGCCGCTGCCACGAATTTCGTCGGCCAGCGTCTGCACCGCTGTGGCGTTGGTGTTGGCATGCAGCAGCAGGTGGGCGCCGTCGGCCGCCAGCCGGCGCGCGATGGCGCTGCCCAACGCGCCGCTGGCGCCGGTGACGAGGGCGCGCTTGCCTTGCAGAGGGGCTTTCGGAGTCATGGTGCCACCAGCGGTGTGTTGAGCACGACGGTGGCGCGGCCGTCCACCAGCAGCCTGCCGCTTTCGTCGTGCAATTCGAAGGTGTACAGCGCCTGCTGGTCGGCGCCGGCCAGGCGGGTGGCGCTGACGATGAGCAGCCCGGCAATGTCGTCGAGGCGGGCCACGTGCAGGTGGACGCTGCGCGCCGAGGCCAGGAAACCGGCCGAGGGCACGCTGCCGGGCGCCGCCGTGAGCGCACCGTGCAGCGCCATCGCCTGCGCCGCGTACTCGATCGCCACCGGCGCCAGCAGCCCGCCGGGCGAACGCAAGGGGTGCGTAGCCTCGTGGTGGCCGCTGGCGCGGCAGCGCACCACGGTAGCGTCCCACGACAGCAGGCCGTCCAGCAGGCACATGCTGCCGCTGTGCGGTATGCGCTGCGCGATGCCGTCGCGGTCCAGCGTGGCGGGATGGGTCATGGGCTCGTCTCCGAGCAGGCTGGCTTGACCGCAAGCCGAAGCCGGCCTCACTTCAGCTCCACCCGCAGGCCCATGCCCGGCATGCCCTCGATGTGCACCACGGCCGGTACGCCGTTGGCCAGTGCCTGCAGCAGCGGCAGTGCGCGCGCCGCGGGGATGCTGCTGCGCACGGCCTCGAACCCGGCGTGAGCGCAGGAAGTGGCTGCGGTTTCGCCCCACAGTGCCAGCGACACGCCGCTGCCCGGCCCGAGCACCAGGGCCACGCCGAACACGTCGCTCAGCGGGCGCTTGGCATGCAGCGGAGCAGGGTAGGGCACGTCGCAGACAACCAGCAGCACGGGGGCCTGGCGGGTGGTGCACAGGGCCGCGGCCTCCAGCAACCCGGCGCCGAAGCTGGCGTCGTAGGCGGCCAGGCTGGTCGACGGCTGCCGGCTCTGCACGGCAATATGCCAATAGCCGCCCGGCGCGTTATGTACGGAATTCGTGAAACGCGTCGGCGACACCATGCGGTCCGGCGCGGCCAGGGCCTCGCACAGCGCATGGCAGTTCGTCGGCTCGCCGCTGGACGAGGCGAAGACCGTGGCCAATTCGGCCGCGTCCAGCCCCGCGGCGGCAACGGCCTGGTCAGCGACCACGATCGAGGCCTTCACCACCGGCCCGGCGCGGCGCCTCTCGGTAGCGGGCAGGCGCTGCGGCGGCGGCACCACGGTGGGGACGGATCGCCACTGGTCCGGTTCGCGCAGCAGCGGCGCCGCGCTGGCCCAGTCGGTCAGGCCGGGGCCGAGCAGGCCGATGCCCAGGATCTCGAAGTGGATGCTGTTCATTGCACGGCCCCGAACACCAGGCAGGCGTTGCTGCCGCCGAAGCCGAAGGAATTGCTGGCCACCACCTTCAGCGGCTGGCGCAGCGGCTCGCGCAGGATGTGGCTGTGCAGCGCCGGGTCTTGCATACGCAGGTTGAGCCCGGCGGGGGCCAGCCCGTGCTGCAGCGCCAGCAGTGCAATGGAGGCTTCCACGCCACCGGCGGCACCCAACGTGTGGCCGGTGTAGCCCTTGGTGCTGCTGCACGGCAAGGTGGTGCCGAACACCGCGCCCACGGCGCGGTCCTCGGCGGCGTCGTTGCCGGGCGTGCCGGTGCCGTGCAGGTTCAGGTAGTCCACCTGCTGCGGCTGCAGGCCGGCCTGAGCCAGCGCGGCGCGCATCGCCAGCACCGCACCCGCGCCTTCGGGGTGCGGACTGCTCATGTGGTGGCCGTCGCTGCTTTCGCCGGCACCGAGCAGCCAGCCCATCGGTTCTGCGGCGTCGCGTTCCAGCAGCGCGAAGGCCGCCGCTTCACCGATGGACAGGCCGCCGCGCTGCGCGTCCCAGGGGCGGCAGATGTCGGCCGAGGTGAGCTCCAGTGCCTTGAAGCCGTAGAGCGTGGTCATGCACAGGCTGTCGACGCCGCCGACCACGGCCGCGTCGATGAGGCCCAGGGCGATCAGCCGCTGCGCCGATGCGTAGACCTTGGCGCTGGACGAACACGCCGTCGACACCACGCAGGCCGGCCCCTGCAAGCCCAGCGCGGCGCGCACGTAGCGCGACACCGAAGCGGTGTCGTGCGTCTCGCCATAGTGCAGGCTGTCGGGCAGCGCGCCGGTGACGGGGTCGCGGTGGCGGTAGGCCACTTCGGTCTGCAGGATGCTGGACGTGCTGGTGCCCAGGAAGACGCCGATGCGGTGGCCGCCCCAGCGCCGCGCGGCCTGCTGCACGGCGGCGGCGAAGCCGTCGCAGCGCAGTGCCAGCTCGGCCAGGCGGTTGTTGCGGCCGTCGTAGGCGGCCAGATCGTCGCGCCAGGCGATGTCTTCGCCGCCTTCGACGACACCGAGCCAGGAGTCTATGGCCGCCGTCTCGAAGTGCCTCGGCGCCAGGCCGGTGCGGCCGGCCAGCAGGGCGGCGAAGGTGGCGTCACGGCCGTGGCCGAGCGCGCTGACCAGAGTGTGCTGGGTGATGGCCAGAGGTGTGATGGGGGTGATTGGGTTCATGCGTGGGCGTGACGTGGCGGCAGTGCCGCCTGCAGTGTGACGGCGTGCAGCCCGGCGGCGCGGGCGCGTTCGAAGAGGGCGGGCAGTACGTCCAGCAGCACGGCACGGCCGTGCGGCCCGCGTCGGGCATGGCCGTCGTGCAGCAGCACGATGTCGCCTGCGGCCAGCGCCCGGTGGCCGCTGCCGGCCAGGCGTGCCAGCACACGCTGCGGGTCGGCGTCGCGGGTATCGAAGCCGCGCCGCGTCCATGAGACGAGATGCAGGCCCTGGGCGTGCAGCACCGGGTCGAGCAGCGGATTGCGCAGGCCGGCGGGGGCGCGGAAGCAGTGCGGTGGCATGCCGGTCAGGTCGGCCAGCCGGGCTTGTGCATCGGCGATTTCCCGCGCCAGCCGGCGCGGGCCGCTGACTGAGAAAGTGTGGCGGTGGCGGTTGCTGTGGTTCTGCACGCTGTGGCCGCGCGCGATGATCTCGCGCACCAGCGCCGGGTGCGCGCGCGCCCGCTCGGCGATGCAGAAGAAGCTGGCCTTGACGCCGTGGGCGTCGAGCAGGTCCAGCACCTGCGGCGTGACTTCCGCATCGGGGCCGTCGTCGAGCGTCAGCGCGTAGGCGCCCTGCGACGCCGCAGCCGCAGGCAGGCGCGTGACGTTCGGGCCCAGCAGGCGGCTGCGCGGCCACAAGCCGGCGGCCGTGAGGCCTGCATGGTTGAGCACGACGCCGGCCAGCGCCCAGGGCGCGGCGCCGGGAATCAGGAGCGCGGCCGCGCCCGCCACCGCGTGCAGGCCGACACTGGCGCGCAGCGCTGCGGGCCAGGGCCAGGGCCCGGCCGCCGGGGGCAGTGCCCTGGGGGCGGGGGTCATCGGGGCGATGGGCTGCATGACCGGCTCACCCGTGGTGCCGCGGCCGCGAGGCAAAGGCCGCCGCCAGCAGCAGCGCCAGCAGCGCGCCGGGCGCCACCACGCGCCCGATGGCCGACAGCGCCGGGATCTGCGACATCGCGATGAGCCCGAAGGACAGCACCGTGGTCAGGTTGGCCAGCAGCAGCGAGGCCAGCGTGTCGTCGCTGGCCGGCGCGCCGGCAGCCGGGCTGCCGACATCACCCTGGTGCAGCAGGTCGAAGAAGAGCGCGTAGTTCGAAC
>JBBRBW010000078.1:0-20215 GCA_038205425.1 Burkholderiales bacterium
GCTGCTGCCGCCGCCGCCGCTAGCGGGGTCCTTGCCACCAACGAAGCGACAGCGCACGGCAAGCCGTGCGCTGCGCCTCATGTTGTGCGTCCGTTGGTGCGACGCCTCGCGCACCAGATGATCGCCAAGCTGCCGGCCAACGTCGAACTCGACGACCTGATCCAGGTTGGCATGATCGGCCTCAGCGATGCGCTCTCACGCTTCGACGCCGCGCAGGGGGTGCAGTTCGAAACCTTCGCCACGCAGCGCATTCGCGGCGCCATGCTCGACGAGCTGCGCGGCAACGACTGGATGAGCCGCGGCGACCGCCGCCACCAGCGCAGCATCGAGGCCGCCGTGCACAAGCTCGAGCAGCGCCACGGCCGCGCGCCCAGCGAAGGCGAGATCGCGCGCGAGATGGGCCTGAGCCTCGTCGAGTACCAGGAGCTGCTGGGCAAGGTGCGCGGTACCCAGCTCATCTACCTGGAAGACATGAGCGGCGACGAAGGCGACGACGACTACCTCGACCGCCACGTCGTCGACAGCGCCAGCAACCCGCTGGCCCGCATGCAGGACCAGCGCATGCGCGAGGCCCTGGTCGAGGCCATCAAGAACCTGCCCGAGCGCGAGCAGTACGTGATGAGCATGTACTACGAACACGACATGAACCTGAAGGAAATCGCCGCCGTCCTGGGCGTCACCGAAAGCCGGGTGTGCCAACTGCACAGCCAGAGCATCGCGAGGCTGCGCACGCGGCTGCGCGAATGGTGAGCCTGCGCGCCTGACCGCCCCGACGCGCCCGCGCGGAAAGGCGTCGTGTTCAGGGCCTTCCGCCGCCGCGGGGCTGCCCGTGCCGCGGTGCCTGCCTGAGCGTCCCGCCGCGGGCACGACGCTGCTGCCAGAATCGCGCTCAGTCCCGGCACTGCCGCCTCGGGGTTTGTTCGCTGACCGCTCACGCGGCCGCGATGCAGACTCCGGCGCGGCCTGCGGTGCGCGTCTCTGACGGCGCCGGCGGGCCGGCAGTCGTCGGGAAGGGCCGCGAAACATATGAGCTGGCAAGGGCAGGGGGCAGGGTGGGGCGTGGCGGCGCAGGTGGCCGGGCTGCTGCTCGCGGCGGGTCTGCATGGGCCGCTGGCGGCGCAGACGGCGGCCGCGGTGCGTCCGCCTTCGGAGCTCGCGGCCTGCGGCGCCACGCACAAGCAGGCCTACACCGAAGTGGCGCAGGCGCACGAACTCGAACTGCGCCGCCACGCCATGCACCCGTTGCTGGTGGCGCGCTTGCAGGGCCTGGGCGGGCGCCTCTCGGCGCTGCGTGCGGCCACGGCACGCAGCCCGCGCAACGCGGCCGAGTGCGAGAAGAACACGCAGGCCCTGGCCGAGGCGCGTGAGCAGTTGGAACGCATCGCCGGTTCACCCGCGCAGCTCGATGAATGTGTGGCCACGAACCGCCGCACCTACACCGAGATGCAGTCCATGCTGCTGGGCATGCAGACTGGCGGCCAGGCCGCGACACCCCCACTCGAGGCCGCGGCCGGCCGCCTGGACCAGCTGCGTGCCGCGGTGGCCCGCGACGGCCAGTCGCTGGCCGACTGCCGTCAGCTGAGCACCGAACTCGACGAAGCGCGCGCCCGCGTGCAGCGCCTGCTTCCGGCGCCTGCAGCGCAGCGCCCGGTGGCAGCCGCCGCACCGGCGGCGCCGACGGCGTCTGCAGTCGCGGCCCCGTTGCTGGGCGCGGCGGCCTGCCGCGAGGCCCAGGCGCGCAGCTACAACGAGGTGGCGCAGTCCTACGCCCGCCTGGTGGGCGGTGGGGCGATACCGGTCGAATGGATGACACCGCTGCAGGCCTTGAGTGAACGCCTGGTGCGGCTGCATGCGGCGATTGCCGATCCGGCGGCGCCGGGCTGGGACTGCGAAGCCGTGGCCCGTGCCCTGGCCAAGGAACGCGGCGAACTGGCGACGCTGTCGCGGCGCTGAGGCCGCCAAGGGCAGGTCCGGCGCGTCCGGCAGGAAGCGCGTGGCAGGCGGTCTGCCGGCCCTCAGGCCAGCAGCGGGCCGCCGGGGTTGCCGTTGCGTTCGGTGCCGCCGAGTGCGCCGTAGAGGCCGGCGGCCGGGGCGCCGCGGGGCGGCATCAGCACGTCCATCGCGCGGTCGAGTGATGCGGTGGCGCGGGCCAGGGCTTCGCGCTGTGCGGCGACCTGGCCGCTGGCGGTGGCCAGGCGCTGGCGCAGGCGCGGCGGTACGCCGCCGCTGCGCGCGGCGCGCGCAAAGTGATCGACGGCCGCGGCCAGTGCGGCGTGCAGCCGGGCGGCCACCTCGTCGACGGCATTGGCGTCCTGGCGCGTCAGCGCCACGCCCAGGGCGGTCAGACAGTCCTCGACGGCCTGCAGCGGCCGCTCGAGTTCCGAAACCTGCTGTACGGCCTGGCGCTCGTCGGGGGTGGTCATCATGGCGACGGGGCGGGCCGGTTCAGCTCAGCTTGCGGCCGAGCAGTTCCTCGGCGTTGGTGATCAGCTTGTCGGCGATCGCCTCGGGGTTGACGGTGAACTTGCCTTCGCGGATGGCGGTGGCAATGCGTTCGACCTTGGCGCCGTCGAAGGACGCCTCGGCAGAGCCTGCCGCCAGCCCGGTGGCCGCCGCCGACAAGGCCACTTCCGTGCTGGGCACGGTGGGAGTCTTGGTGGGTGCAGCCTCGGCCTTGCGGTCTGCCGGCGCGACGCCCGGCGGCTTGGTATCGATAGGACCGATCTTCATCTTGGACTCCTGTCAGGGGCACTGTTGTCGTGCTGACCCGACGACATAGAGGCACTATCGGACGCGGCGCGAAAGAACTTTAGCCCCGTCAGCGCGAATTGTGCGTCTTCCCTCTGTTCGCGGGGGTTCAGGCGCTTCACAGCCCGACCTCGACCAGCCGCGGACCCACCGGGCGGCCCGCTGCGACATGGCTTTCGCCGATGCGCACGCGCACAAGCCGGCCCTCGACGCCGGCGGCCAGTGCCCGGCCTTCGGTGGCGACGCTGAAGCCGGTGCCCTTGCTGACCACACGCACCGTGTCGCCGGCGGCGAACCACTGTCGCGTCTGCAGGTCGGTGGTGCGCAGCGGCTGCCCCGCGGCCACGGCATGCGCCAGCACGCGGCCGGCCAGCGCCTCGGGATCGGCGATGGGCAGCGCCGGCGCGGCGGCCCAGTCGGTGTCGGCCAGCGCCAGCCCGGCGGCGTCGAGGCGGGCGCCGGCACCGAGCGCGACAGGGGTCACGGCGGCCGGAGCCCAGACCTGCACCGTCACCGGCAGGAAGACCTGCCAGCGCACCGGCCCTTCGGTGCAGCGCAACGCCACGCGGGTGCGGCCCCAGGCCGGCACGCCGGGCGGCAGCAACGCCTGTACTTGTGTGCAGGCGGCCAGCTTCAGCCGGGGGTCGAGCGCCCCGGGCAGCACCTGCACGCGCGCGCCGGCTGGCGCCAACGCCTTCGCTGCCTCGGCCACCAGGGCCAGGGCCTGCGGCAGCGCCGCGGCTGGAACGGCCGCCGGCAAGCTCACTGGCAGGGCCGTTGGCATGACCGCCGGCGCAACGGCGGCCGCCTGCGCCAGCGTGGCCGTGCCGGCAGCCAGCAACAGAAGAGGGCAGAGCTTCGGGATATTCACCGATGGCAATGTAGTCAGACGGCGCGGCCGGCAGTAGTCGGAAATGGCGGCGGAAGCGGTCTCTATTCAGGTTCATCTTCGGCCGGGCGCTGCCCAGAATGCCCAGCATGCCCGAGGTGGACCTGGCTCCCCTGGGGCAGCCCAACCGGCCGAGAAGGAGCGCCGCATGATTTCCCGCCTGACCGACTCACTGGACTTCCATGCCCAGGCGCTGTCGCTGCGTGCCGAGCGGCAGCGTGTGATCGCCGGCAACATCGCCAACGCCGACACGCCGGGTTTCCAGGCCCGCGATTTCGACTTCGCCGCTGCGCTGCGTGCGGCCACCGGCAGCAGCAACACGGGCGACAACATCGCGCGCAACGTGATGGGCACGCCGGGCAGCCGGCCCGACCCGGTGTTGCGCTATGCGGTGCCCAGCCAGACCAACCTCGACAGCAACAGCGTCGACATGGACCGCGAGCGCGCCGCCTTCGCCGACAACGCCGTCAAGTACGAGAGCACGCTGCGCTTCATCAACGGCAGCGTGCGCACCATGCTCGACGCCATGAAGGGCCACAACCAGGCATGAGGACATTCGACCCCCAAGCCCGCTTCGCTCGCTACCCCCCGAGGGGGCTCTTGCAGCGGCCCGGCAGAGCCGGATCCGCGCAAGGCCTTGGTCAGCCCGGCGCCTGCGGCGCGCTGGCGTCGCAGGCATTTGAGAAGGAATTCGCATGAGCATGCTCCGCATCTTCGACGTCGCCAGCAGCGCGGTCAGCGCGCAGAGCCAGCGCCTGAACGTCGTGGCCAGCAACCTGGCCAACGCCGACACGGTGGCCGGTCCCGACGGCAGCCCCTACAAGGCGCGCCAGGTCGTGTTCCAGACCGCGCTGATGGGCGCGGCAGGCCAGCGCGACAGCACCGCCGGCGTGCGCGTGTCGACGATCACCGAGGACAACACCCCCGGCCGCCGCGTGCACGACCCCAAGCACCCCGGCGCCGACGCCGACGGTTATGTCACCTACAGCAACGTCAACCCGGTGGAGGAGATGGTCAACATGATCTCGGCCTCGCGTTCCTACCAGAACAACATCGAAGTCATGAACACCGCCCGCAGCCTGCTGCTGAAGACCCTGCAGGTGGGCCAGTAGCCCGCCGCTGAAAGGCCCCCGCCATGACTTCCGCCATCGCCGCCGATCCCTTCGCCAGCCTGCGCAGCGGCGGCTCGACCGCGGCCGCCGCCACCAGCGACGCCGGCAGCGCCGACCGCTTCCTGAAACTGCTCGTCACGCAGATGCAGAACCAGGATCCGCTGAACCCGATGGACAACGCGCAGATCACGAGCCAGATGGCGCAGATCAACACCGTGACCGGCCTGCAGACGCTGAACACATCGGTGCAGGGCCTGGGTGCGCAGTTCGTGCAGATGCAGGCGCTGCAGGGCGCTGCGCTGGTGGGCAACGAGGTCACGGTGCAGGGCAACCGCATGGCGGTGAATGCCGATACCGCGCAGGGCCTGGGCGGCTTCGAGCTCGCCCTGCCGGCCGACGCCGTGAAGGTCGAGATCCTGAACCCGGCCGGCCGTGTCGTCGACACGCTGAACCTCGGCGCGCTGGACACCGGCCGCCACGATATCAACTGGGATGCCAAGAACGCCACCGCCGGCGCGGAATACCGCTTCCGCATCACCGCCACCACAGGCACGCAGGCCGTGGCGACGACGCCGCTGATGCGCGACCTGGTGCAGTCGGTCAGCACCACGGGCAGTGGCCTGGTGCTGAACACGCTCTTCAGCGGCGACGTGGCCTACGGCGACGTCAAGGCCTTCAACTGACCCCACCCAAGGAAACCCTTCCATGAGCTTCCAGCAAGGCCTCTCCGGTCTCAACGCCTCGAGCAAGAACCTCGAGATCATCGGCAACAACATCGCCAACGCGAACACCTTCGGCGCCAAGACCTCGCGTGCCGAGTTCTCGGACGTCTACGCCGCCGCGCTGAACGGCTCTGGCGCCAACGCCGTCGGTATCGGCACCAACATGAGCGCGGTGGCCCAGCAGTTCACGCAGGGCAGCATCACGACGACCGAGAACCCGATGGACCTGGCGATCAACGGCGCCGGCTTCTTCCAGCTCACCGACGGCAAGAGCCCGACCACCTATTCGCGCAACGGCCAGTTCAAGGTCGACCGCGAGGGCTACATCGTCAGCGGTTCGGGCCTGCAGCTGATGGGCTACGCGGCCAACCCGCAGGGTGTCATCCAGCCCGGTCAGGCGGTCGCGCTGCAACTGCCCACTGGCGGCGTGGCGCCCAAGGCCAGCACCGGCATGAACGTCGAGATGAACCTCGACTCGCGCCTGCCGACGACGGTGCCGCCCGCGGGCGCGGCGATCGACTTCAACGACGCCGCCACCTACAACAACGCGACCTCGCTGACCGTGTTCGACGCCAAGGGCCAGCAGGTGGCGATGACCTTCTACTTCCAGAAGGCGGCGACCGACACCTGGAACGTGTTCGCCACCGCCAACGGCGGCACGGTGGCCGGCGTGCCCGGCGCACCCGATCCCATCACCACCATCGCCTTCCCGGCCGACGGCAGCGCGCCGACCGCGCCCGTGGGCAATGTCCTCTTCGACATCCCGGCCAGCGTGAACGCCGCCGGTTCGGACACGCTGCCCATCCCCGGCTTCAGCTTCGACGTCGGCAAGGCGACGCAGTTCGGCTCGGCCTTCGGCGTCACCGACATCAAGCAGGACGGCTTCGCGGCCGGCCTGCTGGTGGCGATCTCGGTCGAGAACAACGGCATCATCACCGCGCGCTACTCGAACGGCCAGTCGCGGCCGGCGGGGCAGATCGAATTTGCCAACTTCCGCAACCCGCAGGGCCTGCAGCCGCAGGGCAACAACCAGTGGGCCAACACCTTTGCCTCGGGCGACCCGATCAAGGGTGTGCCTGGCGACGGCAACCTCGGCGTGCTGCAGGCCGGCGCGCTGGAGGAAAGCAACGTCGACCTCACCGGCGAGCTGGTGAACATGATCACCGCCCAGCGCATCTACCAGGCCAACGCCCAGACCATCAAGGCGCAGGACCAGGTACTGCAGACCCTGGTCAATATCCGGTAATGCCCACCCCCGATGCGGCTTTGCCGCTCCCCCTCGAGGGGGCAACGTCGGCGGCCCGGCGAAGCCGGTTCCACGGCGTCCGCTTGAAGGAGTACTGAACCATGGACCGTCTCATCTACCTCGCGATGTCGGGCGCCAAGGCGACGATGCAGCGCCAGGACACGCTGGCCAACAACCTGGCCAACGCGTCGACGACGGGCTTTCGGGCCGAGCTGCAAGCCTTTCGCGCCGTGCCGGTGCGCGGCGACGGCGCCACCACGCGCGTCTACGCGCTGGAATCGACCGTCGGCTACGACCAGCAGCCCGGCCCCGTGCAGAGCACCGGCCGGCCGCTGGACGTGGCGGTGCAGGGCAAGAGCTGGCTGGCCGTGCAGGGCCTGGACGGCACCGAGGCCTACACCCGCGCGGGCTCGCTGCAGGTCAGCGCCGAAGGTCAGCTCGTCACCAGCGCTGGCCTGCCCGTGCTGGGCGACGGTGGCCCCATCACGCTGCCGACCAACGCGGCGGTGGAGATCGCTGCCGACGGCAGCATCACCACCACGGTGGCCGGCGCGCGCCCGCAGCAGGCGGGCAAGCTCAAGCTGGTGACACCCGAGGCGCCGCTGCAGCGGGGCACCGACGGGCTGTTCCGCGCCGCCGACGGCGCCGACGTGCCGGCCGACGCCACGGCGCGTGTGCAGGGCGGGGCGCTGGAAGGCAGCAACGTGAGCGCCGTCGAGACCATGGTGGCCATGATCGCCGCGGCGCGCCAGTTCGAGCAGCAGATGAAGGCGCTGCAAGGCGCCGAGCAGCGCGAGCAGGGCGCGGCCAAGCTGCTGGCGCCGGCGACATGAGGCCCCCAAGCTCGCTGGCGCTCCAGGCAACGCCAGAGGCGTTGCCAGCTTGGCCGTCCAAGTCCGCGCAGGCGGACTTGGAGCCGCGGCCTTCGCCCCCCCGAGGGGGCCGTCCGCCAACGGCCCGGCAGAGCCGGTTCCATGGCGGGAAGCTTGGTATCGGCACCCGGCATTGAGAACTTGCCGACCACCTTGACCGAACAACGGGCGCTCAGGCGCCCGTTGTCCTTGGCGGGTGGGAGATGGCAGGTCAGGCGGCCCCTTTTCCAGCGCTTGCCGGCCTTCAGTTCGCGCCAAGATGGCCCTCGGGGCTACCAAGGATTGCAAGACCATGATTCGATCGCTGTGGATTGCCAAGACCGGCATGGAGAGCCAGCAGAGCAAGCTGGACGCCATCTCGAACAACCTCGCCAACGTCGGCACCAATGGCTTCAAGCGCGGCGGTGTCGTGTTCGAGGACCTGATGTACCAGAACCTGCGCCCCGCCGGCAGCGCGACGTCCGAGCAGTCGCAGCTGCCCACCGGCCTGCAGGTCGGCCTGGGCGTGCGCACCGCGGCTTCGACGCGCAACTTCAGCCAGGGCGCGTTGCAGAACACCGGCAACAACCTCGACCTCGCGGTCGCCGGCCAGGGTTTTTTCCAGATCCAGCTGCCCGACGGCAGCACCGGCTACACCCGCGACGGCTCCTTCCAGCTCGACGCCGGTGGCCAGATGGTGACAAACGCCGGCTACGTGCTGCAGCCGGGCATCACGGTGCCGGCCAACGCCACCAGCGTGACCATCAGCACCAACGGCACCGTGCAGGCCACGCTGCAGGGGCAGGTGGCGCCGCAGTCGCTGGGCCAGATCCAGCTGGCCAGCTTCATCAACCCGGCCGGCCTCGAGTCGCGCGGCGGCAACCTTTTTGCCGAGACCTCCGCCAGCGGCACCGCCAACGCGGCCGCCCCGGGCAACAACGGCCTGGGCACCCTGAAGAGCGGCTTCCTCGAAGGCAGCAACGTCAACGTCGTCGAGGAACTGGTGAGCATGATCGCCACCCAGCGCGCCTACGAGCTGAACAGCAAGGCCATCCAGACCAGCGACCAGATGTTGCAGAAGTTGGCGCAGCTGTGATGATGAAGGGCCTGCTGCGCCGCGCGGCGCGTGCCGCCATCGCTGTTGCCGGGCTGCTGCTGGCCGCCTGCAGCACGATCTTCCCGCGGGTCGAGGTCGCCGACACGGCGCCGCCGGCGCCGGCGGCGATGACCGCGACCGAAAACGTCAGCGGTGGCATCTACCAGGCCGCCCGCTACCGCCCGATGTTCGAGGACTACCGCGCGCGCCTGCCTGGCGATACGCTGACGGTGCAGATCGTCGAGAAGATCACCGCCACCGCGAAGAGCACCAGCAGCATCGACAAGGCCGGCACGGTCACGGCCGGCGTCACGGCGCTGCCCGGCATCAAGCCTTCGGCTTTCGCGCGCGCCACGGCCGAGGGCAGCTCGAGCAACACCTTCGCCGGCAAGGGCGCCACCGAAAACAGCAACGACTTCAGCGGCACCATCACCGTCGTCGTGCGCGGTGTGCTGCCCAACGGCCACCTGCTGATCGCCGGCGAGAAGCAGATCGGCGTCAACAGCAACGTCGACGTGTTGCGCTTCTCGGGCCAGGTCGACCCGCGCGCCATCCAGCCCGGCAACACGGTGCAGAGCGCGCAGATCGCCAACGTGCGGCTCGAACAGCGTGGCCGCGGCCAGCAGTCCGAGGCCCAGTCCATCGGCTGGCTGGGGCGCGTTTTCCTCAGCCTGGCGCCGTTCTGAAGCGCTGCAGGACACCGACGATGAACCTGACTCCCGAAAGACTCCTGCGCTGGGCCGTCGGCCTGGCCTTCGCCGCCGCCAGCTCGGCGCTGTGGTGGCCGGTGCCCGGCATCGGCGTGCACGCTGCCGTGCGCATCATGGACGTGGCCAACGTGCAGGGCGCGCGCAGCAACCAGCTCATCGGCTACGGCCTGGTGGTGGGCCTGGACGGCACCGGCGACCAGACCACGCAGACGCCGTTCACCACGCAGAGCATGAACTCGATGCTGCAGCAACTGGGCGTGACGCTGCCGCCGGGCACCAGCATGCAGCTGCGCAACGTGGCCGCGGTGCTGGTGACGGCGCAGCTGCCGGCCTTCAGCAAGCCGGGGCAGACGCTGGAGGTTACGGTGGCCTCGGTGGGCAATGCCAAGAGCCTGAAGGGCGGCATGCTCATCGCCACGCCGCTGAAGGGCGCCGACGGCAACGTCTACGCCATGGCCCAGGGCAACCTGGTGGTCGGCGGTGCCGGGGCCTCGGCCAACGGCTCGAAGGTGCAGATCAACCATCTCTCCGCCGGCCGCATCCCCGACGGTGCCAGCGTCGAGCGCAGCGTGGCCTCGCCGGTGTTCGACAGCGTGCGGGCCCAGCTCGACCTCAAGGAGACCGACTACGCGATGGCGCGCACGGTGGCCGGCGCCATCAACGCCGCGAAGGGCGACGGCACGGCGATGGCGGTGGACGGCCGCACCGTCACGCTGCGCATGCCCGAGGCGATGCAGGACCGCGTGGGTTTCCTCGCCGACGTGCACGGCCTGTCGCTCGAAGTCGAAAAACCCGCTGCGCGCATCGTGCTCAACGCGCGCACCGGCTCGGTGGTCATCAACGACGCGGTGACGCTGGGCTCCTGCGCGGTGGCCCACGGCTCGCTCACAGTCACCGTGACGACGACACCCCTGGTCAGCCAGCCCAACGCGCTGGGCCAGGGCCAGACGGTGCAGGCCGAACGTTCCGACATCACCGTCAACCAGCAGGGCAGCGCGCTCATCCACCTGCCTGCCGGCGCCAAGCTGGCCGAGGTGGTGAAGGCGCTGAACATGCTGGGCGCCAGCCCGCAGGACCTGCACGCCATCCTGCAGGCCATGAAGTCCGCCGGTGCACTGCGTGCCGACATCGAGGTGATATGAAGCCCCCAAGCTCGCTCGCGCTCGCTACCCCCCGAGGGGGCCGTCCGCCAACGGCCCGGCGTAGCCGGTTCCGTGGCGGGAAGCTTGGTCGCTGCGCCCTGGAGTCCTGACATGGCTGCCATTCCATCCAACGCCGCGGCGCTGCCCGGCGGCCTCAGCACCGACACCCGCTCGCTCGACGCGCTGCGTTCACGCGCCGCTGCCGACCCCAAGGGCGCCGTGCGCGAGGCGGCCAAGCAGTTCGAGTCGCTGTTCATGAACGAGCTCATGAAGAGCATGCGTTCGACGACGCTGAAGGCAGAGGGCGACAGCGCCGGCGCCGGCCTGGCCACCGACATGCTCGACCAGCAGTTCGCGACCCAGATGAGCGGCTTGCCGGGCGGTCTGTCGGAAGCCATCATGAAACAGCTGGAACGCCAGATGGGCCTGAGCCCGGGGCCGATTCCGGTCACCGGGTCGGCCAACAACACGCCGGCCCCGCTGACCGCCACGCCGGCGGCGATCAAGCTGCCGCAGACCGGCGCCGCCGGCTTCGTGCAGCAGCACAGCGTGGCCGCACAACGCGCCGAGGCCGAGACCGGCATCCCGGCCACCTTCATGGTCTCGCAGGCGGCGCTGGAAACCGGCTGGGGGCGCAAGGAGATCCGCCACGCCGACGGCAGCCCGTCTTTCAACCTCTTCGGCATCAAGGCCGGCGCGAACTGGAAGGGCCCCACCGCCGACGTGACGACCACCGAGTACGTCAATGGCAAGGCGCAGAAGGGGGTGGCCAGGTTCCGCGCCTACGGCAGTTACGCCGAGAGTTTTGCCGACTACGCCCGCCTCATGAAGGACAGCCCGCGGTATCGGGCCGTGCTGTCGCAGGCCGCGGTTGCCGGCGCCGCCTCGGCCGGGCGCGGCCGCGAGGCGGCCACCGCGAACCCGATGCGGGTGGCGGATGCCGCCGCGGGCTTCGCGCGCAGTCTGCAGAAGGCCGGCTACGCCACCGATCCCGCCTACGCCGACAAGCTGACGCGTGTCATCAACACCACGCTGCGCCTGCAGCGTTCGCTGGCCTGAAGGGCCAGAGGAAGCACCGATGGGCAGCTCTCCCCTGATGTCGCTGGGCGTCCGTGCCATGGCGGCGAACTACGCCGCGCTGCAGACCACGGGCCACAACATCGCCAACGCCAACGTCGACGGCTACTCGCGGCAGTCGGCCGTGATGTCGACGTCCAAGGGCCAGTTCACCGGCGCCGGCTTTTTCGGCAAGGGTGTCGACGTGACGAGCGTGACCCGTTCGCACAACGAGTTCCTGACGCGCGAGACCGCCAATGCCAAGTCGCTGGCGGCGATGGACGAGGCGCGCCTGCAGTCGCTGCAGCGGCTGGAGCAGGTCTTCCGGCCCGGCGAAGCGGGGCTGGGCTACGCAGCGGCCGACCTCTTCAACGCCATGGTCGACCTGTCGAGCCGGCCCGCCGACCTGGCCACGCGCCAGGTGGTGCTGGCCCGCGCGAACGACCTGGCGATGCGCTTTTCCGAGGCTGGCAGCGCGCTCGACCAGACCCAGGCCACGGTCACCGCCGACCTGAAGAGTTCGGTGGCCGAAGTCAACCAGCTCACCGCCGCCATCGCCAAGGCCAACGACCAGGTGGCGGCGCTGCGCGGCTCGGGCCAGCCCGCCAACGACGTGCTCGACGAGCGCGACCGCCTCATCAGCCAGCTGTCCGAACGGGTGCTGGTGACGCGCATCGAGGCCAGCGACGGCAGCGTCGCCCTGTTCATCGGCGGTGGCCAGCGCCTGGTGCTCGGCGGCGAGGCCACCGAGATGCGTGTTGTGCCCAGCGACGCCGACCCCAGCCGCAGCGCGCTGGCCATACGCGAGGGCGCCACCAGCCGCGTCATCGACGACAAGGCCTTCGGCGGCGGTTCGCTGTCGGGCCTGCTGCGTTTCCAGAACCAGGACCTGGTGGCGGCACGCAACCTCGTCGGCCAGCTCGCCACGGCGGTGGGCATGGCCGTCAACGAGCAGCAGGTGCGCGGCCTGAACCTGCAGCCCCCGGCGGGCAGCGTGCCTTCGCAGCCGCTGTTTGCGCTCGGCCCTTCTCAGGCGCTGGCCCAGTCCGGCAACGTGAGGGATGCCTCGGGCGTGCCGATAGGCAGCGTGACGCTGACGGTGACCGACAGCAGCGCGCTGCAGGCCAGCGACTACGACCTGCGTGAGAGCCCCAGCAGCCCGGGCAGCTGGCAGCTCACGCGCCTGTCGGACGGCGCCGTCAGCACCGTCAACAGCGGCGACGTCGTCGACGGCATGCGCATCGACGTCAACAACCCGCAGGCCGGCGACCGCTTCCTGCTGCAGCCCGTTTCGCGCGCGGCCAACGGCATGCGCGCGCTGCTCACCAGCCCGCTGGACCTGGCCGCCGCGTCGCCGCTGCTGGCCACGCCGCGCAGCGCCAACACCGGCACGGGCGCGGCCGCCGAGATCGTGGTCACGGCCTCGCCGCTGCCCTTCCCGGGGGCGAGCGAGACGCTGACCTTCACGCGCGTGGGCAACGACTACGAATACACCTCGTCGATCACCGGCAGCATCACACCCTGGCGCACCGGCGAGCCCGTGGTGGGCGCCAATGGCTACACGCTGCAGATGAGCGGTGTGCCGGGCGACGGCGACAGCTTCGACATCGCGCCGACCCCGGCCTCGGCGCTGGCCACCAACAACGGCAACGCACGCGCGCTGCTGGCGCTGCGCGACGGCCTGATCGCTGGCGGCCGCACCGTGGCCGACACCTGGTCGCAGTCGATGGCGGACATCGGCGTGCGTGTGCAGAGCGCCGAGTCGTCGTCGAACATCTCGGCTGCGGTGGCCGCCCAGTCCGAGGCGACACGCAGCGGCCAGGGCGGCGTCAACCTCGACGAGGAAGCCGCCCGCCTCATCCAGTACCAGCAGAGCTACCAGGCCGCGGCCAAGGTGCTGCAGGTGGCGCAGTCGCTCTTCGACACGCTGCTGCAGGTGACCGGCCGCTAGACATGAGGCCCCCAAGCTCACTGCGTTCGCTACCCCCCGGGGGGGCTCTTGCAGCAGACCGGCAAAGCCGGATCTGCGCAAGGCCTTGGGTGGGCGGCTTCACCGCTCACAGGCCCTCCCGTGGCGCCGTGGGCCATTGACACCGGAAACCAAGACATGCGCATCAGTTCAGCCTATGCCTTCGAGAGCTCGATGGCCAACCTGCAGCGCCGCCAGGCGCAGCTGTCCGAGACCCAGACCCAGCTCACCAGCGGCAAGCGTGTGCACCTGGCCAGCGACGACCCCGCGGCCGCCGCGGCGGCCGAACGTGCGCTGGCCGCCGGCGCACGGGCCGACGCCCATCTGCGCGCCGTGGCCGAGAGCCGCAATGCGATGACCCAGACGGAGAGTGCGCTGGGCGACGCCGGCGACCTGGCGCAGCGGGCGCGCGAGCTGATGGTCGGCGCGGGCAACGCCTCGTACAGTGACGCCGAGCGCGCCACGCTGGCCGAGACGCTGCGCGGCATCCGCAACGACATGCTGGCGGTGGCCAACCGCAGCGACGGTGCCGGCCGCTACCTCTTCGGTGGCCAGGGCAGCGACGTCAAGCCCCTGCGCGACACGCCGGGTGGCGTGGTCTACGACGCCACCACCGGGCAGCTCAGCGCCGCGGCCGGCGAGGTGGCACCGCTCAGTCTCGACGGCAGCGAGGTTTTCCTGGGCGCGCCCGATCCCGCCAACCCCGGCGCCACGCTCAGCGTCTTCGACTCGCTGGACCGCGCCATCGGTGAGCTGCTCACGCCCGGCCGCAGCTCGACCGACGTCGGGCAGACGGTCACCACAGGGCTCAACGGCATCGACGCCGCGATGACCAACCTGAACCGCTGGCGTGCGCTGGCCGGCGAGTCGTTGAACCGCACCGACGGCATGGAGAGCCGGCTCACGCAGCGCAAGGTCGACGCCGAACGCGACCGCTCCGACGCCGAGGACCTGGACATGGTGACGGCGATCTCGGCCTTCCAGAGCCAGCAGACCGGCTACGATGCGGCGCTGAAAACCTATTCGCTCGTGCAGCGCATGTCCTTGTTCGACTACCTCAAGTGAGCGGGGCCCCTTGATGCAGGAACACCCCGTGCTGGGTCATGTGACCCTGGGCTACAGCCCCGTGACGAACCGCGAACGTGCCGTCGTGGGGACGCGGCTGACCGTATTCCCCGATCGCTCCGACAGCAGCCCCGACGCGGCCGCGCTGCTGGCCGCGCTGGAGGAGGTGTGGCCGGCCGAGGCCGCCTCCGAGCAGCCGTTGCGCCTGGCGCCGCGCCCGCTGGACCCGGCCACGGTGGCGCAGCGCGCCGGCCCGCGGCCGCAAGTGTTGCTGAACCTGGCCGGCGAAGGTCTGCTGCGCGCAGTCATGGACGCGGCCCCCGGGCCACAGCTGATGATCGAGGTGCCGGCCTTCATGGTCGGCGACGTCGTGCACAAGCCGCTGCTGGAACGCATGCACGCCGCCGGCTCGGTGCTGATCATCAAGGGCCGGCCGCTGGTGCCGGTGCCCGCCGAGCTGCTGTTGCTGTTCAGCCACTCCATCGTCGAGGCCGGCGACGACCGCCGCACGGGCCCAGCGCCGGCCGGCATCACACGCAGCGTCACCACCGTGCAGGCCGGTTGCCGCACCAGTGCCGACTTCGACGCCGCTTTCCAGCGTGGCGCCGTGGCCGTGCTCGGTTGGCCGCTGGACGATGCCGCGCCCAAGCCCTCGGGCCGTGCCAGCGTGCCCAGCGACGTCAACGCGGTGATGGCGCTGATCAACGGCGTCGAGCGTGAACGCCCGGTGGCCGAACTCGAGGCCGTGCTCAAGCGCGACCCGACGCTGGCCTTCCGGCTCATGCGCTACCTTAATTCACCGGCCTTCGGCCTGTCGGTCGAGATCAACTCCTTCAGCCACGCGTTGATGATGGTGGGTTACCAGCGCCTCAAGCGCTGGCTGGCGCTGCTGCTGGCTTCTTCGGCGAAGGGCAACAATGCCAAGCCGGTGATGCACGCCGCGGTGCGCCGCGGCCTGCTGATGGAAGAGCTGGCGCGTGAACAGGCCGATGCCGAGATGCGCGGCGAGATGTTCATCTGCGGCGTCTTTTCGCTGCTCGACCAGCTGCTGCAGCAGCCCTTCACCGAACTGCTGCCCAACGTGCCGGTGCCCGAACGTGTGCAGCAGGCGCTGCGTGGCGACGGCGGGCCCTATACGCCCTACCTGGAACTGGTCAGGGCCATCGAGCAGGAAGCCGTGTTCGACATCCGCGAACGCGCCGAAGCGCTGATGCTGGGCACGGCCACCGTCAACCGCGCCGTGCTGATGGCGCTGCGGGCAGCTCGCCAGCTTGACGGCTAGCGCCGCACCCCCGGGCGCCGCCGCGGCGCCCGTGACGGCGGGCCCGCTGCGGGCGCTGCTGCCGGCCCTGGCCGTGCTGCCTTCTGCGGCCACGCTGCAGGGCGCCGACTTCCGCCTCATCGACGCCAACCCGGCATTCGCCGCCCTGGTCGGGCGGCCCCGCGCGGCGCTGCTCGGCACCGACCCGGTGGCGCTGGAGCCGCCCGAGGCGCGCGAAGGCAGCATCGCCGAGCGCGCCGACCTGCTGGCCACCGCCGCCGGCGGCGCACCGTTGCCGCCCTTGCAGCGCCGGCTGCTCGACACGCTGGGTGTCGAGCGCTGGTGCACCGCGGCGGTCTCGGTGCTGGCCGACGAACACGGTGAACCACTGTGGCTGACGGTGTGGCACGAGGTCACGGCCGAGGTCGCCGCGCGCGAGCAGGCGCGGCGCGCACACGACGAGCTGGCGCAGTGGTTCGAGCTCAGCGGCACCGGCATGCTGGTCTACGACGCCAGCGGGCTCATCGTGCGCTGCAATTCGGCCTTCGAGGCCCTGGTCGAGTTTGTGCCCGACGAACTGCCGCAGGCCGCACCCGAACTGCAGGCGCTGCTGGCCTGGCACGACGGTGGGCTGCTGCCGGCGTTGGCGCCCGGTGCGCCGGCGCTCGAGACGCAGGCCATGGTGCCGCTGCCCGACGGCCGGCTCCGGCGCCTCAGCGCGCGCCTCGTGTGCCAGGCCACCGACCCCGGCGGCCGCCGCGTGATGGCCGTGGTGCAGGACCGCAGCGCCGAAGACGCACGCGACCTGGCGCAGCTGGAGATGGGCATGCTGATGGATACCGCCAGCATCGGCGTGGCCACCTTCGACCCCACGCGCGGCTGGCTGGCGCCTGAACCGCCGCGAGCGCCGGCGCGCGGCCGCGACGGCGGCGGCGGCGGCGCGGGCAAGCGCAAGTCGGGCATGCTGCAAGGCATCAACCGCGAACTCGTCGAGCCGGCCTCGCTGCCCGAGTTCGAGCGCCTGCAGAAGGCGCTGCGCAGCGGCGAGCGCACCGAAGTGCGCTACGCCGTGCGCCACCCCGAACTGGGGCCGCGCTGGCTGCTCACGCGTGTCGAGCCCGGCGCCCTGTCGGGCGGCCGCACCACGACCTCGGTGGTGACGCTCGACGTCACCGACCAGGAAAGCGCGCAGCGCCGCAACGAACAGCTGCTGCACGAGCTGACGACCATCCTCGACAGTTCCACCGCCGGCATCGCCTACCTGCGCGGGCCGGTGCTGGTGCGCTGCAACCGGCGCTTCGAGCGCATGCTGGGCTTTGCCGCCGGCGCGGCGGCCGGGGCCTCGCTCGGGGAGATCTTCGCGCGCAGCATGGGCGCGCAGCAGGGCGCGGGCGAGGCGGTGGCGGCGCTGGAGAAGCTCGACGAGGGCCAGCCCTTCGAGGCCGAGCTTTCGCTGGCGCTGGGCGACGGGCCGCCGCAGTGGTATTCCCTGTCGGTGCGGCGCGCCCAGGCCGCCGGCGACCAGACCGAGGCGGTGGCGGTGCTGAGCGACATCACGCGGCTGAAGAACCAGCAGGCCGAGCTGGAGCAGCTGCTGCGTGACCGCGAACTGATGTTCAACCTTTCGGTGGTGGGCATCGTCTACCAGCGCGGCGCGCGCATCGAACGCGCCAACCAGGCGATGGCCGCGATGACGGGCTGGAGCAGCCCCGAACTGAGCACGCTCGACGCCGTCGAGCTCTACGAGGACGCCCGCGCCTGCGTCGACTTCGAGGCGCGCATCGCCCAGGGCCTGCGCGAGCAGGGCCGCTTCAGCGGCGAGCGCCGGCTGCGCCGGCGTGACGGAAGCCTGCTGTGGGTGCAGGTGGCGGTGCGTCCGGTGAATCAGGAAGAGCCCGAGGCCGCGCTGATCTGCAGCTTCGTCGACATCGACGAGCGCCGCCGCTCGCGTGAGACCCTGGCCGGCCAGGCCGAGCGCACGCGCGCGGTGCTGAACTCGGTGCTGGTGGGCATCGTCACGGTGTCCGAGCAAGGCATCCAGTGGATGAACCGCTCGGCGCGGCGCATGTTCGGCGGCGAGCTGGCCGACTTCGTCGGCGAGCCGATGAGCATCGTCGCCACGCCCGAGCCCGACCACCCGCTGCGCCAGATGGACCGCCTCGAGCGCCTGGCCGAAGGCCAGAGCGAGACCTTCGAATGCCGGCTCAAGGCGCGCGACGGGCGCGAGTTCTGGGTTGTCGGCAACGCCGTGCTGACGGGCCGCGGCGAGACCGGGCGCGAGATGACGATTGCGCTGCTGGACATCGAGCGCCGCCGCCAGGCCGAGGTGCATATTGCGCAGGCCCAGGCCTCGCTGCAGCGCGTGATCGAAACCGCGCCGCTGGCCATCGCGCTGTTCGACGCCGACACGCTGCGTGTGCAGCAGCTCAACCAGACCGCCGCCAGCTTCTTCGGACGGCCGCTCGCGGGCCTGCAGGGCGCCACGCTCGACGCCTGCACTTCACCGCAGCAGGCGGCGACGTTGCGCGACTGGCTGGGCCAGGCCGAGGCCGGCGCGGGGGTGCGCCAGCACGAGTGGCGCGAAGGGCCGGCCGAAGCCAACGGCAACGGTGACGGGCCGGGCGGCGATGGCGCCGCACGCGTCTGGGACTGCCGCATCACGACCCTGCACGACGCCGGCGCCGAGGCCGGCGGCACGCAACTGCTGCTGGTGGCCAGCGACGTCACCGAACAGCGCGCCGCCGAACTTGCGCGCCTGCAGGCCGCCATCGCGCAGCGCGAGGTGCTGGTGCGCGAGGTGCACCACCGCATCAAGAACAACCTGCAGGGCGTGGCGGGGCTGCTGCAGCAGAATGCGTCGCGGCGGCCCGAGCTGGCAGACATCCTGTCCGAGGCCGTGGGCCAGGTGCAGGCGATCGCGCAGGTCTACGGCCTGCAGGTAGGTGCCAGCGGCCCGCTGGTGCTGGCCAGCCTGCTGCGCGCGGTGGCGCAGTCGGTGCAGCGCACTTTCGGACGCGCCATCGCCGTCGATGTCGAAGGCGAGGTGCCGCACCTGCTGCCCGAGGCCGAGTCGATCCCGGTGGCGCTGACGCTCAACGAGCTTTTCACCAACGCCATCAAGCACGGGCAGGGCGCCGAGGTGCATTGCAGCCTGCGGGTACAGGGCGAGGTGGTGCACATTGCCATCGCCAGCCGCGCCACGCTGCCACCCGGCTTCGATCTCGGCGCGCGGCGCAGCGCGATCTCGGGCCTGGGCCTGGTGCGTGCGCTGCTGCCGCGGCGCAGCGCCAGCATGATGCTGCAGCAAGAGGGCGAGCAGGTCGTGGCGCGGCTGGAACTGCGGCCGCCCGGCGTGCAGTTGCCGCCGCAAGATTTGCCGCGGCCTGATGCGTGACAATCGGGTGCATGCAAGCCCCAAGCTCACTGCGTTCGCGCCCCCCCGAGGGGGCGTCAATGCCCTTCGGGCGGCCGGGCGGGCATTGAGATGAACGCAGCCCCGGCCAGCAGCGGCAAGATCCTCGTCGTCGATGACGACAGGCTGGTGCTGGCCACGGTGACCCACGGCCTGGCGCAGGCCGGCTACGACGTCATCGATGCCGACAACGGCGACGACGCCATCCTGCTGGCGCGTGAACACCGCCCGGTGCTGGCGCTGCTGGACATCCGCATGGAAGGCAAGAGCGGCTTCGACGTCGCCGAGACCCTGCGTGACGCCTACGGCATCCCCTTCATGTTTCTTTCGGCGTTTGCCGACGAGGCCACGCGCAAGAAGGTGCAGGCCTTGGGCGCGCTCGATTACCTGATCAAACCGCTGGGTGTCGGCGAGATCGTGCCGGCGGTAGAGGCTGTCTTCGTGCGCCTCCGCAACCAGGCTGCCGGTGTGGCCGAGCTTGCCGCCGCAGCGCCTGTCGCCCCTGTGGCAGCGGTGGCGCCGCTGCTGCCCGTGCCCATCGCAGACCCCGTGCCGCTGGCGGTGGGGGTGCTGATGCACCGCTATTCGCTGTCGCGTGAGGGCGCCTGGCAGCGGCTGCAGAAGCTGGCCGCTGACCAGCAGCTCAGCCTGACCGCGCAAGCCGAGCGCCTGCTCTCGACGGTCGAAGAACTGGCGCGCTCCGCCGTGTGACGGTGCCGTGCGGCATGCATGGTGCGCCGCCTGGCAGGGCCGCGTGCCATCAGCCAGCGGGCGTGAATTGCCTTCGGGCCTCTTCAACCCAGCGTGAAGGAGAACGTTGCGCCCTTGCCGGGTTCGGCGTCGGCCCAGATGTCGCCGCCATGCCGGCGCACGATGCGCCGCACAGACGCAAGTCCGACGCCGTGGCCCGGAAATTCGCTGGCGCTGTGCAGGCGC
>JBBRBW010000079.1:0-19966 GCA_038205425.1 Burkholderiales bacterium
TCCTCGGCCAGCAGGCTAACGAGGTCGCTCAGCAAAGCGCCGCCTCCGGTCAGCATCATGCCTCGTTCTGCGATGTCGGCACCCAGTTCGGGCGGCGTCTGCTCGAGCGCATTTTTTACCGCACTCACCATCTGGTTCAGCGGGTCGGTCAGCGCTTCCAGGATTTCGTTGCTGCTGATCGTGAAGCTGCGGGGGACGCCTTCGCTGAGGTTGCGCCCCTTGACCTCCATCTCCTTGACTTCCGAGCCCGGGAACGCACTGCCGATGCTCTTCTTGATCGCTTCGGCCGTGGGCTCGCCGATCAGCATGCCGTAGTTGCGGCGGATGTAGTTGATGATGCTTTCATCGAACTTGTCGCCGCCGACGCGGATGCTGCCCTTGTAGACCATGCCGCCCAGGCTGATGACGCCCACTTCCGTGGTGCCGCCGCCGATGTCGACGACCATCGAGCCCGACGCTTCCGAGACCGGAAGGCCGGCGCCGATGGCCGCGGCCATGGGCTCTTCGATCAGGTAGACGTCGGACGCACCGGCGCCCAGGGCGCTTTCACGGATGGCGCGGCGCTCGACCTGGGTGCTGCCGCAGGGCACGCAGATGATGATGCGCGGGCTGGGCCTGAGGATGCCGCGTGGGTGCACCATCTTGATGAACTGCTTGAGCATCTGCTCCGTCACCGTGAAGTCGGCGATGACGCCGTCCTTCATGGGCCGGATGGCCTCGATGTTGCCGGGCACCTTGCCCAGCATGGCCTTGGCTTCCTTGCCGACGGCCTGGATGGTCTTCTTGCCTTGCGGGCCACCTTCGTGGCGGATGGCGACGACCGACGGTTCGTCGAGCACGATGCCTTTGCCACGCACGTAGATCAGCGTGTTGGCGGTGCCGAGGTCGATGGCCAGGTCGGTGGAGAAATAACGGCGCAGGGATGCAGCGAACATGGGCTGAAGGGGTGGAGCGTGGCGCGCGGCGGGCTGTAGAGGCGGCGGGGCGGGCGGTGGTGAGCGTTGACAGGCGGGCCTGGACGGCGGGCTGCGAGGCCCTACTGGGGCCGGCCTCGCGGCTAGCCAGGCCGAGCGCGTGCACGGGTGTTGGGGGTGTTCGGGTGCTCGCCTTCGGGCAATGGGAGCGGGGGGGTCTGACGGTAACCCGTCGAAACGCCTTGCCAAAGGGTTTGCAAGTAACCATAGATAATAACGTATCCATCCTCCGCCACCCAGGTGAGCCGCCGCTTTTTTCAGCAGCGGCGCAGCCCGAAGGCGGACCGTCCAACCCCCGTTCGTCCACCCCCACACGATGGCCCTGACCCTGCAGGACGTCAGCCGCATCGCCCATCTGGCGCGGCTGGAGCTCTCGCCCGCCGACCAGGCGCTGATGCTCGAACAGCTCAACGGCTTCTTCGGCATCGTCGAGCAGATGAGCGCGGTCGACACACGCGGCGTCGAACCGCTGTACACGCCGCTGTCGGCCGTGCAGGCCGTCGAACTGCGGCTGCGCGACGACGTCGTCAGCGAAGGCAATCACCGCGAAGCCAACCAGCGCAGCGCGCCGGCGGTAGAAGACGGGCTCTTCCTGGTGCCGAAGGTGATCGAATGAGCGGCGACCTGCACACCCTGGGTGTGGCCGCACTGAGCCGGGCGCTGGCCGCGAAAGTGGTCTCCAGCGTTGAAGTGACGCAGGCCCTGCTGGCGCGCGGCGCGCAGCACGCCGACCTCGGCGCCTTCCTGTGCACCGACGCCGACGCGGCCCTGGCCGCCGCCCGCGCCGCCGACGCCGCGCTGGCCGCCGGCACGGCGGGCCCGCTGACCGGCGTGCCGCTCGCGCACAAGGACATCTTCGTCACCGACTACGCCCGCACCGGGCTGCCCTCGACCGCCGGCTCGAAGATGCTGCAGGGCTACGCCAGCCCGTTCGACGCCACCGTGGTGGCGCGGCTGGCCGCGGCCGGCACCGTCACCTTGGGCAAGCTGAACTGCGACGAATTCGCGATGGGCTCGGCCAACGAGAACTCGGCCTACGGCCCGGTGCGCAACCCCTGGGACCGCGCGCGTGTGCCCGGCGGCAGTTCAGGCGGCAGCGCCGCCGCGGTGGCGGCGCGCCTGGTGCCGGCCAGCACCGGCACCGACACCGGCGGCTCGATCCGCCAGCCGGCCAGTTTCAGCGGCGTCACCGGCATCAAGCCGACCTACGGCGTGTGCAGCCGCTACGGCATGATCGCCTTCGCCAGCAGCCTCGACCAGGCCGGTCCGCTGGCGCGCAGCGCCGAAGACTGTGCGCTGCTGCTGTCGGCGATGAGCGGCTTCGACGCGCTTGACGCCACCAGCGCGCAACGCCCGCCGCAGGACTTCCACGCCCAGATGCTGCAGCCGCGCCCCGGCGCCACTGCAACGCGCCCGCTGCAGGGCCTGCGCATCGGCCTGCCGAAGGAGTTTTTTCCCGCCGCGCTGGCCGCCGACGTGAACGGCGCCGTGCGCGATGCGCTGGCCGAGCTGGAACGGCTCGGCGCCACGCTGGTCGACGTCAGCCTGCCGCGCACCGA
Organism: Burkholderiales bacterium; assembly: GCA_038205425.1. Classification (GTDB taxonomy): domain Bacteria; phylum Pseudomonadota; class Gammaproteobacteria; order Burkholderiales; family Burkholderiaceae_C; genus Rubrivivax. Next base: position 2,534 of record JBBRBW010000079.1, read on the forward strand.
GCTGTCCATCCCCGTCTACTACCTGATCGCCCCGGCCGAGGCCAGCAGCAACCTGGGCCGCTTCGACGGCGTGAAGTTCGGCCACCGCGCGGCCGACTACACCGACCTGATGGACATGTACAAGAAGACGCGCAGCCAGGGGTTCGGGCCCGAGGTGAAGCGCCGCATCATGATCGGCACCTACGTGCTTTCGCACGGCTACTACGACGCGTATTACCTGCAGGCGCAGAAGCTGCGCCGCATGATCGCCGACGACTTCCAGACCTGCTTCAAGGTCTGCGACGTGATCGCCGGCCCGGTGGCGCCCACCGTGGCGTGGAAACTGGGCGAGCAGGGCGACGACCCGGTGAAGGCCTACCTGGCCGACATCTTCACGCTGCCGGGCAGCCTGGCCGGCCTGCCGGGCATGAGCGTGCCGGCGGGCTTCGCAAATTCGGCAGAAGGCGGCGGCATGCCCGTGGGTCTGCAGCTCATCGGCAACTGCTTCGATGAAGGCACACTGCTGCACGCCGCGCACGCCTTGCAGCAGGCGACCGACTGGCACCTGAAGGAACCCCCGTTGTGAGCGCGCCCGCCTTGACCCGCGGTTACGAAGTCGTCATCGGCCTCGAAACACACGCCCAGCTCTCGACGCAGAGCAAGATCTTCAGCGGCGCCAGCACGCAGTTCGGCGCCGCGCCCAACACCCAGGCCTGCGCGGTGGATCTGGCGCTGCCCGGCACGCTGCCGGTGATGAACCGCGGCGCGGTGGAACGTGCCATCCAGTTCGGCCTGGCGGTGCATGCCAAGGTGGCGCCGCTGTCCATCTTCGCGCGCAAGAACTACTTCTACCCCGACCTGCCCAAGGGCTACCAGATCAGCCAGTACGAGATCCCGGTGGTGCAGGGCGGTCGTGTCGAGTTCGTGCTGAACGGCCAGAAACGCAGCGTGCGCCTTACGCGCGCCCACCTCGAGGAAGACGCCGGCAAGAGCCTGCACGAGGACTACCACGGCCAGACCGGCATCGACCTGAACCGCGCCGGCACACCGCTGCTCGAAATCGTCACTGAACCCGACATGCGCAGCAGCGCCGAGGCGGTGGAATACGCCAAGGCCCTGCACACGCTGGTGGTGTGGCTGGGCATCTGCGACGGCAACATGCAGGAAGGCAGTTTCCGCTGCGACGCCAACGTCAGCGTGCGCAAGCCCGGCGAGCCTTACGGCACGCGGCGCGAGGTCAAGAACCTGAACAGCTTCCGCTTCCTGCAGCAGGCCATCGACTTCGAGGTGCAGTGGCAGATCGACCGTGTCGAGGACGGCCTTTCCGTCGAGCAGGCCACCGTGCTGTTCAACCCCGACACGGGTGAGACACGGGCCATGCGCAGCAAGGAAGACGCGCACGACTACCGCTACTTCCCCGACCCCGACCTGCCGCCGCTGGTGATAACGCCCGCATGGGTGGAGCGCGTGAAGGCCGGCATGCCCGAGCTGCCCGCGGCGATGGCCGAACGCTTCCAGCGCGACGACGGCCTGCCCGCCGACGACGCCCTGCTGATGACGCAGAGCCTGGCCTTCGCGCGCTACTACGAGGCGGTGCGCGACGCTTGCGTGGGCAGCCCCGACGGCCCGTCTCGAGCCGTCGGGGCCAAGCTGGCCGCCAACTGGCTGATGGGCGAGGTGAGCAAGCGGCTGAACGCCGAGGACCGCCCCATCGAGGCCGCGGCGCTGGTACCCGCGACGCTGGCGGCGCTGATCCGGCGCGTGGCCGACGCCACGGTGTCGAACAACGGCGCGCGGCAGGTCTTCGACACACTCTGGTCGGGCGACAACAGCGACGTCGACGCCGTCATCGACGCCAAGGGCCTGAAGCAGATGAACGACAGCAGCGCGCTGCTGGCCATCGTCGACGAGGTCATCGCGGCCAACACGAAATCGGTCGAGGAGTTCCGCGCCGGCAAGGACAAGGCCTTCAACGCGCTGGTGGGCCAGGTCATGAAGGCCAGCAAGGGCAAAGCCAACCCGGCGCAGGCCGGCGAACTGCTGCGCCAGCGTCTCGGCTGAAGCGCCGCGCCACCGCTCGCCTCAGCGTGAGGCCGGCCGCCGCGCCGCCGACGCCGGCGCGGCCACGGGCGGCAGCGGCCCCAGCGAGCCTGCCGGCGCGCCCGACCACAGCTTGCGCAAGCGCTCGAGTTCGGCGTCGTAGAGCCGGTTGATGCGGCCGAGCTCGGCCTCCTGCGTGGCCTGCGCGCCGCGCTGGGCCTCGACGGCCACCTCGTTGGCGTCGATGGCGGCCTTCAGCTTGGGCGGCAGCGTGCGGCCCTGATAGAACTCGGCTTCGTCACGCAGCGGCTTGCGTTCGGCCGCCAGCGCACGCATGCGCGTCTCGGTGGCCTTGATGGCCAGGCGCACGGTGTCCAGCGCCGCTTCGCGGGCGCGCGCGTGGGCCTCCTCGTTCGGGAAACGCGCCATCAGGTTGCGGTCGCGGCGCACGGCATCGGCTGCGGCCGCCTTGGTTTCTTTCTCGCTGCGCTCGCGTGCTTCCTTCTCGCTGCGCTCCTCGGCTGTCAGCGTGGGCGGCAGCACCGCGCGCAGGGAACCGTCGCGGTTCAGCAACTGCTGTTCCTTCCCCGAACACTCGGGAATGGGGCGGTCGGCGGTCAGCCGGCGGCCCTTGTCGTCGGTGCAGGTGTAGATGCCCGTGACCGGCTGCGCGGGGGCCTGCGCCCAGGCCCCGCACACGGCACCCGCCAGCGCGGCGGCGGGCAGCCAGCGGCTCGGCAGGGAACGGCGGGACCAGTTCAACAACTCACACTCCGTAACGATCGCGGTAGGCCTGCACCGGCGCTGCGTAGGCGGCCAGGGCCGGGTCGGCGGTACCGCGCAGATACTGAAGCAAGTCGTCCAGTGTCGCAATCGCCGCCACGCCCAGTTTCAATTCGCGCGACACCCACTGCACCGCGCTCCACGGCGCGTCCTGGCCGTTCTCGCTGGCGCGTTCCTGGCGGTCGAGCGCGATGGTCACACCGCTGGGCGTGCCGCCGGCGACCGTGATCATGGCGATGGATTCGCGCACCGAAGTGCCTGCGGAAATGACGTCATCGATGATAAGAACGCGCCCGCTCACCTTTGCGCCGACCAGGGTGCCACCCTCGCCGTGGTCCTTTGCCTCCTTTCGGTTGTAGGCAAAGGGCACGTTGCGGCCGCGGCGCGCCAGTTCCACGGCCAAGGCGGAGGCCAGGGTGATGCCCTTGTAGGCGGGGCCGAAGATCATGTCGAAAGGGATGCCCTGCGCGCCCGGCGCCAGCAGGCGGCGTGCATAGAATTCCGCCAGACGGCCCAGCTTGGCGCCGTCGTCGAACAGGCCGGCATTGAAGAAGTAGGGCGAAAGCCGCCCTGCCTTGGTCTCGAACTCACCGAAGCGCAGCACGCCGGCCTGCACCGCGAAGCTCACGAACTCCTGCGCCAGTTCGGGGTCGGCAGTGTCTTGCATGGTCTTGGAAGGGGCGGATCCTTGGGTTTTCGACTCGTATCACTGAACCTTAACGGCATCCGCTCGGCGGCCGCCAAGGGCTTCGCTGAATGGGCCCGGAGCGCGGCTGCAGATTGTATGGGCGTGCAGGAGCTCAAGGCCCAGGCCTGCGACGTGCACGGCAGTCTCGACAGCGTGGCCGGCCTGCAGGGCCACTTCCATTGCGCCGAGAAGAAGGGCTATTCGGGCGTGGGCCTGTTCCTCAAGAAGGCACCGAGCGAAGTCATCACCGGCTTCGGCAGCGGCGAGTTCGACGCCGAAGGTCGCTGGGTCGAGGCGCGTTACGACACCGCGAAACGCAAGCTGTCGATCATCAGCTGCTACTTCCCCAGCGGCAGCAGCAGCGAAGAGCGGCAGCTGGCCAAGTTCCGCTTCCTGGCCGAGATCTGCCCTCACCTGATGCGCCTGAAGGCCGAACGCGAATTCATCCTGCTGGGCGACATCAACATCGCGCACCACCCCATCGACCTGAAGAACTGGCGCAGCAACCAGAAGAACAGCGGTTTCCTGCCCGAGGAACGCGAGTGGATGACACGCCTGCTGACCGAAGGCGGGCTGGTGGACGTGTTCCGCACGCTGAACACGCAGCCCGAGCAGTACACCTGGTGGAGCAACCGCGGCCAGGCCTGGGCCAAGAACGTGGGCTGGCGCATCGACTACCACTTGGCGACGGCGGGCATTGCCGCAACCGCCCGGCGCGAATCGATTTATCTGGACCAGCGCTTTTCCGACCACGCGCCGCTGACTATCGACTACGACTTCGAGATTTGATCTGGTGACCCAGCGGGCAGCTTGCGACCCTGAGCCGCCGGCCCGGTGCTCGGATCCGGCACCTCGAAGCTGCCGATCGAAGAGGGGTGCTGAAGCCGACCGGCTGAAAACTGGTGGCTCCGACCTCGGCGCTGGAAAATCGACTTTTAACGGACTAAATTTGGTTTCACTTCGGCAACGCGACTCATAGATCCGCCATGCGCTACTCCACCCAGGTCAAGTCCATCAGCTACCTCAAAGCCAACGCCGCCGGGACGCTGCAAACGCTGGCTGAGCAGCGCGAACCCGTGCTCGTCACCCAGAACGGCGAAGCCAAGGCCGTGCTGCAGGACGTCGGCTCCTACGAGGAGATGCAGGAAACGCTGGCGCTGTTGAAGTGTCTGGCGATGGGCGACCGCGAAGTCGACGACGGCCAGGTTCAGCCGATCGACGAGGCCGTCGCCGACCTGCGTGCCGAGTTGGGCGACGAGTTCAAGCGCTGATCTTGACGGCTCCGCTAACTTGCCAGGTGGTGATCACCCACCGGACGAAGCAGGATCTGCGCGCCATCGTGCGCTGGATCGCGCAGCACGACTCGCCAGGCGCGGCCGAGCATGTGCTCGACGAGGTGCTCCAGACCTGCAAGAAGCTCGCGTTGCAGCCCGAGCGCGGCGCCCGCCCTGCGGAACTGCTCGCCCTGGGCATCCGGCGCTACCGGCAGCTGTTCTTCAAGCCCTATCGCGTGGTCTACCGCGTCGACGGCGACCAGATGGCGGTGCTGCTGATTGCGGATCGGCGCCGCGACCTGAAAACCCTGTTCGAACGCCGCCTGCTGAGCATGTAGGTGTTGACGCCGGCCGAGCATCGACCCGGCTGCTCGGCGCTGTGCGCACCGGCTCGCGGCGCGTTGCTGACCAACAGCAGCTTCAACCAATTGCCGCAGAGGCCACCACCGTGGAACTGCGCAGTCCACTGCGCGCAACTTGTCGCCCGTCAGCGCCCCGGTCCCCGAGCCTGCCGGCCACCTCGCCGCCGAAAAGCCGACCTGCGGCGCTACAGGGCCCGGCAGATCGCAAAACCTTCAGAGTCATAGGTCGCCTGCCATGCGCACCAATGGCAACATTTAGACTGCCATGATCAATCAATCTGTCATCGACCTATCGTTTCGGCGATCGATCTCCTGCATCACGGCTGGTAGCAAATCCCGCCGCCCTCACCGCCGAGTGACAGCTGTCGCGGAAGTGAACGGGATGCCGCATCGACTTGTGCTGGCCACCAGCCGGTCTTCGAGCGCGTCGGATCAGGGCCCTCGGCGCCTGCGCACGCCGCTCAGCCGTTCAGCGTGCTGATCAGCGCGTCCTTCTCGCGCCACTGCGCCTCGACCCAGGCCGAGAGACGCTGGCGGTAGGCGGTGTCGCCGATGGGGTCGCCGCCCAACACCTCTTGCGGGATGGCCCGCGCCTGCACACGCACCACGACGCGGCCGATGCGGCCCGTCAGCAGATGCGTGAAGGTGGGCGTGCCGTCCGGGTAGACGATGGTCACGTCGAGCAGCGCGGTGAACATCTCGCCCATCGTCGCCAGCGCGATGCCCAGGCCGCCGACCTTGGGCTTGAGCAGGTGCGTGTAGGGGCTGCGCTGCAGGGCGTGCTTGGCCGGCGTGAAACGTGTGCCCTCGACGAAGTTGATGACCGACGTGGGGATGCGCTTGAACTTCTGGCAGGCCGCGCGCGTGGTGGCCAGGTCGCTGTGGCGCGCGCCGGCACCCTTGCCGCGCTTCATGAACGGGAAGTCCAGCGCCCACCAGGCCAGACCGATCACCGGCACCCACATCAGCTCCTTCTTCAGGAAGAACTTCAGGAAGGGGATGCGGCCGTGGAAGATGCGCTGCAGCACCAGGATGTCGACCCAGCTCTGGTGGTTGCTGCTGACCAGGAACCAGCCGCTCCGGTCCAGCCCGTCCAGGCCCTGCACGTCCCATTCCGGCGCGCCGGCGTCGCGCACGGCGACGATCCAGCCGTTGTTGATGGCCACCCAGGTCGAAGCCAGCGTGGTGAGCGTGCGGTCGCAGACGCGGCGCGCGCCATCGAAGGGCAGCAGCAGCTTCAGCAGCGCCGGCGGGAACATCGCCAGCGTCAGCACCGTGGTGCTCAGCGCCAGCAGCGTGCCGGCGGCGATGCCGCGCAGGGTCGGGGGCAGGGGGGAAGGCATGGGGCGTGCAGGTCGGGCCTGGTCGGGTTCAGGCGGGTTTGAGGTAGCGGTGCGTGAAACGGTCGCTCTCGCCCATGGCCAGGAAGTGTTCGCGCCGCACGTCCTTGCCGCTCAGCGTGGGCGGCAGCGACCACACGCCGCCAGGATGGTCCTTCGTGTCGCGCGGGTTGGCGTTGATCTCGCTCTTCGCGGCCAGCGTGAAGCCGGCGGCGCGGGCGCGCTCTTCCATCAGCGCCTCGGTGACGTAGCCGCTTTTCTTCATCGCTTCGAGCGCCGTGCCGGGCGCAGCGCGGTGGTCGACCACGCCCAGCGTGCCGCCGCGTTTCAGCAATGCGTGGCAGGCGCGCAAAGTGGCGTCGAGCGAGCCGTCCTCCAGCCAGTTGTGCACGTTGCGGAAGGTCAGCACGAGGTCGACCTTGCCGGGCGGGCCGATGTCGGTGAAGCCGGCCGCGCCGGGCAGCGTGCCCAGCGTGGCGCGCTCGTAGACGGCGGGCGCCTGCGCCAGGCGTGCCACAAAACCGGCGCGCGCGCGGCGCTGGTAGGCGTTGGTGGTGTCGGCGGCGAAGTGGGCCGCGAAGTAGCGGCCACGTTCACGCAGGCAGGGCGCCAGGATCTCGCTGTACCAGCCGCCGCCCGGCTGCAGTTCGACCACGGTGTGCGTCGGCTGCAGGCCGAACACGGCCAGCGTCTCCAGCGGGTGGCGCCAGGCGTCGCGGGCGCGGTTGGCGGGGCTGCGGTGGGCAGCGTCGACGGCGGCGCGCAGGGCTGCGTCGGCCTCGGCGGCAGCGGCCGTGCCGGGCATCTGCGCGCAGCCCGGCAGGGCGGCGGTGGCGAGGGCGCAGGGCAGGGCCTGGAGCAGTCGGCGTCGGGTTTGCATGGGGCCGATTCTGCGTCCAGTCGCCAGGGGCGCCACCTACACTGCGCGCCAATGTCGACACCCCCGCACCCCGCTTTCACGCGGCGCCGCCTGCTCACCTGGATGAGCGGGGCGCTGGTCACCCCTTTCACCGCCTGCTCGATGAACCCACTCGCTTCGCCCGCCCTCGTCACCGCCTTTGCCCCCACCGGCAAGCTGCGTGCGTCCATCAACCTGGGCAACCCCATCCTGGCGCGCAAGAACCCGGCCACGGGTGAAGCCGAAGGTGTGTCGGTCGACCTGGCGCGTGCACTGGCCGCCGAGCTGGGCGTGGCCATCGAGCTCAAGGTATTCGACGCCGCCGCCAAGTCGGTGGTGGCCGTCACCTCGGGCGAGGCCGACATCGGCTTCTTCGCCATCGACCCCAAGCGCGGCGAAGGTGTGCGCTTCAGCGCCGCCTACGTGCAGATCGAGGGCGCCTACCTCGTGCGCAACGCCTCGCCCTTCACCGACAACGCCCAGGTCGACCGCGCCGGCACCAGCGTGATGGTCGGCAAGGGCAGCGCCTACGACCTGTTCCTGACACGTGAACTGAAGGGCGCCACGATCCTGCGCGCGCCCACCTCACCGGCCGTGGTCGATGCCTTCGTCGCCGAGAAGGCCGATGTCGCCGCTGGCGTCAAGCAGCAGCTGGAAGCCGACGCCGCGCGCCTGACCGGGCTGCGGCTGCTGCCGGGCCGCTTCATGGTCATCGAACAGGCCATGGGCGTGCAGGCCAACCGCGGTGACGCGGCGCAGCAGGCTCTGCACGTTTTTGTCGAACGCATGAAGGCCAGCGGCTTCGTCGCCCAGGCACTGGAACGTCACCAGATAAAAGGTGCCATCGTCGCGCCGGCGGTTCGCTAGGCTCTCATGCCGTGCGCGCACGCAGCTGCGCGCGGTTCACGGTTTCGGTGTTGTAGCGCAGCGCCTTGGGCCCGTTCAAGGGCAGCGTGAGCCCGACGGCAGCCGCCAGCCGGGAGCCTTCGGCACGGCGACGCGCCTTGTCGGCCGGGCGCGGAAAGGGCTCGGCGTGAAAGGTGTCCACGGCGTCGCGCCAGTCCCGGCGTACGGCGGCGTCGAAAATCTGCCGCGTGGGCTGTACGGCCTTGTGGGCCCAGACATAGCCGCACTGCCAGCTCAGCGACATCAGCGCCGTCTGCACGCCGTCGGGCAGTGTGTCGAAACACTTGGTGCGTGCCGCGCGGTCGTAGGCCAGGGCCAGCCGGCCGCGGTACTGCGCGTGCACCACGGGCTCCAGCTCGGCGGCTTCCGCCGGCGTGAGCTGCAGGCCGGGCAACAGCTCGCGACGCGCCACGAACTGGGTCGGCCTTTCGCCCGCGGCCACCGCACGGATGACGCCCGTCAAGCCACCCTTCACGCCCTGGGGGGCGCTGCGCACACCCGAGGCCGTTTGCCCGTTCAGCCGCGCCAGCACGTCCAGCGCGTCCTCGAACCGGTGCTGCAGCGCCATCACGGCCGCGGCGCCGCGCAGGCCGACATAGGGACGCAGGCGCGCCTTCAGAGCCGCCGACACAGGCAGCTCGTTGATCGAGGGCAGGCTCTGCTGGCCCAGGTCGAAGCCGGCCAGCACCGTGACGCCGCTGGCAAGCGTGCCCTTCGCGGTCGGGCTGTTGGGCACGTAGCCTTCGAGCCAGCTGCCTTCCCACTGACGGATGAATGCCCAGTCGATGCCCACGTCTGCCCCCTTCGCCAGACCCTGGCGCGAGGCCATGGTCCGTGGTGCCGGCCGCGCTGTCATCGTCTCGGCGGGTGACGGCGGCCAGCGCGGTTCAGCCGGCCGTCCGCGGCCCGCCGAGGGTTGCGGCAAGCCGCGCACGCACGGCGGCCGTGTGCACCGGCAGCACGATCACGTCGCCGGACGCAGCCCAGGCCAGAAGACTGCGCGCGGCAGCTTCTTCGTCATCCTCCTGTGCGACGCATTCCGGCGCCAGGCCGCCCGCCAGCAGGCCGGTTCGCAGCAACGCCGGCACCTCGCCGGGCGCACGGCCGCGCCGCATCGCCGGCAGTTCCTTGAGCACGACGCGGTCTGGTGCCGCTGCGGCCGCGGTACGCGCGAGTTCGCTGATGGCTGCGTCGTCGCGGTTGCCGGCCTGGCCCAGCAGCAGGCCCAGCCGCCGCGGCCGCAGCGCACGCGCCACGCCCAGCAGCTGCGCCAGGCCGTCGGGGTTGTGGGCGTAGTCCACCAGCACCGTGGCGCCGCGGTGTGTCCAGCGTTCCAGGCGGCCCGGGTTGTCCTGCGGCTGGGCGCCGAAGTTGGCCAGCGTGTGGCGCAGCGCGTCGGCGGGCAGGCCGGCCGCCGTGGCCGCCAGCACCGCCGCGGCGATGTTGTCGACGTTGAAGGCCGCGGCGCCACCCAGCGTCAAGGGCATGTGGGCCAGCGGGCCCAGGTCGTCGACCGCGCCGCCGCGCTGCAGCACCAGGTGGCCGCCGCGCACGCCGCAGCTGCTGCCGCCGGCGGCACGCAGGGCGACCAGCGCCGGAGCGTCGGCTTCGCGCGCAAATAGCGCCACGCGGCCCGCCGCCTGCAGCGCCTGCACCTGGGGCAGTTGCGCCGCGGCCGCCATCAGCAACGCATCGCCGGCGTTCAGCACCAGGGTGCCGGATGGGCTGCCCAGCAAAGTGTGGGCCACCGCCAGCTTGGCCTGGGCGATGTCGGCCACCGAGACGACGCCGTACTCGCCCAGGTGGTCGGCGCTGACGTTGGTGACCACCGCCGCGTCGGCCCGCTGCACCGCCAGGCCGCGCCGCAGAATGCCACCGCGCGCCGTCTCCAGCACGGCGAACTGCACCGCCGGATGGCGCAACACGGCGCGCGCGCCGGCCGGACCGGCGTAGTCACCCGCGTGCACGGTGGTGCCGCCGACGCTCACGCCCTCGGTGCTGCAGCAGCCCGCCAGGCGGCCCGCGGCGGCGGCCATCGCGGCCACCAGGCGCGCTGTCGTGGTCTTGCCGTTGCTGCCGGTCACCAGCACCGTGGGCAGGTCGTGCAGTTGCGGCCACGGCACGTCCATCGGCAGCGGCAGCGCGGCGCGCGGCCAGCCGCGGCTGCCGCTGCCGGCGCCCAGCGAGACGTGATCGTCGTCGTCGAACACCGGCACGCCGTGGGCCCGCGCCGCGGCCTTCAGGCGCAGCAGCGGGCGTGAACGTTCCGCTTCGGCGCGCGCGGCGAAGTGGGGGGCCAGCGTCGCCAGGTCGTCGCTCTGCGGCTGTGTCGGCGCCACACCGGCCGTGGCCAGCGCACCCAGCGCCGCGGCACACCGCTCCCAGGCCCATTCATTGACTTCGGTGGCCGTCAGCAACGTGTCTTCGGGCGCTGCGAAGGCCAGCGTGGCGCCGCCCGCGTGGCGCTGCGCGTGCGGTTGCGGGTCGGGCCAGCCCAGCGCCGCGCACAGGCCGCGCACACGCTGCGCCCAGGCGGCCAACGCGCCGTCGTCCTGCGCCGCGGCGGTCAGCGCCGTGAGCTCGACGCCGGGGCTGCCGAACCAGCGGTTGGGTCCGGGCAGGCGGCGGGAGTCGTCGCAAGCCTGGGGGGCTTCGGCGGCCTCGTCGGCGCTCACTGCGCTCATGGCGTGTGCCCTGGCACCGTGTTCAGTCCGCCGCCTCGCCGACGAAGCGCAGCCCGCGCTCGTCGCGCACGAAACCGGTGGCCAGCAGCGCGCCGTCGTCGGACTGCGGGCTGGCCCGGGGTTCTTCGGCGGCGCGTTCGCCGGGTTCGGCCAGCAGCGTGGCCGCCGGTGCCGCGCCGGCCGTCGCGGTGGGCGCCGGCGCCGTGGTCTCGGGCTTGAACTTCGTCACCTGTTTCCAGCTGCGCGTCAGCGTATCGGCGAAGACCAGCAGCAGGTCGCCGAACTGGCCCATGCGCAGCGCGGCGTCTATCGCCTGCTGCTCGTCGGGGATGAGCGTGATCTGGTCGTCGTGCACCCCCTGCTGGCGCAGCACGGCGGCGATCATCTGCGGCACCTCGTCGCTGGCGCGGCCGCGCAGGCCGTCGTCGCGGCGGCAGATGTAGTGGTCGAAACGCCCGGCCACGGCCAGCGCGATGTCGCGGATGTCCTCGTCGCGCCTGTCGCCCGGCCCGGCCACCACCACGATGCGCCTGCCGCGCACGTCCAGGCGCTGCGCCAGGTCGGCCATCACGCCCACGGCGTGCGCGTTGTGCGCGTAGTCGAAGATCACCTTGAAGGGGTGCTCGTCGTAGACGTTCATGCGCCCCGGCGCCTGGTAGAAGGTGGTGTCGAAGGTGCGCAGGCCCTGGCGGATGGCGTCGAGCTTGATATCCAGGCTGAAGGCCAGCGCGGCGGCTAACATCGCGTTCTGCACGTTGTGCATGGCGCGGCCTTCGAGCGTGGCCGGGATCAGGTGCGTCCACATCAGCGGGATGTGCCGGCCCTTGTCGTAGAGCGTGATCATCTGGCCGTTGACGCCGGCCTCCAGCGCGCAGGCGCGGCCGCCGGCGCGGATGTGCTCGCGCACCACCGCGTGCTGCGGGTTCACGGTGACGTAGCAGAAGTGCTTGGCGTCGGTGTGCGCGCTCATGCGGATGACGTTGTCGTCATCGGCGTTGAGCACCGCGCAATCCTTCGCCACCTCGACGATGATGCGTTTCACCTCGGCCAGCTGTTCCAGGCTGTCGATGCCTTTCATGCCGAGGTGGTCGCTCTGCACGTTGAGCACCGCGCCGACGTTGACGAAGGGCACGCCCATGCCGGCGCGCAGCAGGCCGCCGCGTGCCACTTCCAGCACCGCGATGTCGATCTTCGGGTCGGCCAGCACCATGCGCGTGGCCACCGGCCCCGTCATGTCGCCTTCCACCGTGCGCTGGCCGTCGATGTAGACGCCGTCGGTCGTCGTCAGCCCCGGCGTGTAGCCGGCCATCTTGGTGATGTGGGCCAGCATGCGGCTGGTCGTCGTCTTGCCGTTGGTGCCGGTGATGGCCGCGATCGGCACGCGGCTGGCGCTGCCGGGCGGGAAGAGCATGTCGATCACCGGCCCGGCGGCGTCGCGCGCCGTGCCTTCGCTGGGCGCCACGTGCATGCGGAAGCCGGGTGCGGCGTTGATCTCGCAGATGCCCGAACCGGCGTTTTCCGCCGACTTGTAGCTCTCGTTGATGTGCGGGCAGAGGAAGTCGACGCCACCCACGTCCAGCCCGATGGCGGTGACGGCGCGCACCGCCATCTCGCGGTTGTCGGGGTGGATGAGGTCGGTGACGTCGGTGGCCGTACCGCCGGTCGACAGGTTCGCGGTGCTGCGCAGCAGCACCTGCCGGCCGGCCTCGGGCACGCTGTCGACGCCGAGGCCCTGCCGCGTGAGCATCATGTCGGCCTGCGCGTCGAGCTCGATGCGCGTCATCACCTTCTCGTGGCCGATGCCGCGCCGCGGGTCCTGGTTTACGGTGTCGACGAGCTGCTTCACGCTGTGCACGCCGTCGCCCGCCACATGGCCCGGCGTGCGCCGCGTCGCTGCGATGAGCTCGACGCCGACCACCAGCAGGCGGTAGTCGTCGCCGTGCAGGTAGGTCTCGACGATGACGCTGCTGCTGTGTTCGGCTGCGGCGTCGAAGCCGGCGCGTACCTCGTCGGCCGTCTTCAGGCCGATGCTGATGCCGCGGCCGTGGTTGCCGTTGTAGGGCTTGGTGACGACAGGAAAGCCTAACCTCTCTGCAGCACGCACGGCGCGCTCGGCACTGCGCACCAGTTCCTGCTTCGGCACCGGCAGGCCGCAGTTGGCCAGGATCTTGTTCGTCTCTTCCTTGTCCTGCGCCAGCTCGACCGCGATGTAGCTCGTTCGCCCGGTCACCGTGGCCTGGATGCGCTGCTGGAACTTGCCGTGGCCGAGCTGGATCAGGCTCTGCTCGTTCAGCCGCAGCCAGGGAATGTCGCGCGCGACGGCGGCGGCCACCAGGCTGGCCGTGCTGGGGCCCAAGGCGCGGCGCTGCGCGTAGCGGATGAAGGCGTCGCGCGCGTCGGCCCAGTGCCAGTCTTCGGGCACGCTGCCCGCCGGGCGGATGTCCGGCGGCAGCAGCGCACACAGCAGCCGCAGCGCCAGTTCGCCGGCTTCGATGCCTTCGTCGCGCTGCTCGTATTCGTAGACCACGGTGTAGACGCCGGGCTGGCCGTCGACGCTGCGTGTCTTGCCGAAGGTGACGGCCTCGCCGGCGATGTTCTGCAGCTCGATGGCCACGTGTTCGAGCACGTGGCCGAGCCAGGTGCCTTCGGGGTCGGTTTCATCCCCGCGCATGCGGCGGATGAAGCCGCCGGGTTCGCCGTAGCTGCAGCCGTGTTCCTGCAGCCCGGGCAGCGCGGCGATCAGCGCATCCACGAAGGCAGCGCCCAGCCTGCCGGTGGGCCAGGCCTCCAGCGGCCCCAGGTCGAGCACCAGCCGGATGACCGGGAAATGTGCATACAGCGACGGGCCGACATAAACGTTGCGTTCGACGATGCGCATCGCGCCGGCTCCTTGGCGTTGTGGGGGTGTGGCGCCTCGGGCCGGGCGCGCGCCCGATGATGCCAGCGCGGCGCCGCCGCCGCGCCAGGACCGGCATACTCGCCGCCATTCCTCCGCTCCCCCGCACACCTTGGCCGTCATGCAGGCGATCCCCGACCGTGGTTCCGAGCTCGCCGGCTGGCTGGCGCGCACGGCGCTGGGCGACCGCGTGGCGTTTGCCGCGCTTTACCGGGCCACGAGCGCGCATCTCTTCGGCGTCATCCTGCGTATCAACAGGGACCGACCACAGGCCGAGGAACTCTTGCAGGACATCTACGTGAACATCTGGCGCGCCGCCGGCGGCTTCGACGCCGCCCGCGCCCAGCCCATGACCTGGCTCGTGAGCATTGCGCGCAACCGCGCCATCGACAGCCTGCGCCGTGCCAAGACCGACGTGAAGACGGTCAGCCGCAGCCTGCCCGGCGCCAATGGCGAGGAAGGCGGCGAGGAAGACGTCGACCTGCTGGCCGCGCTGCCCAGCGACGCCGCCGGTCCGCTGCAGCTGCTGGAACAGGCGGCCGACGCACGTGAGCTCGGCCACTGCGTGCGCCAGCTTTCGGCCGAGCAGCAGCAATGCGTGGCGCTGGCCTACTACCACGGCCTGTCGCACGCCGAAGTGGCCGAACATCTGGTGCAGCCGCTGGGCACCGTGAAGAGCTGGGTGAGGCGCGCGCTGACCGCACTGAAGCTGTGCCTGGCGCGTGCGGCAGACGCCGCCGACGGCGTCGATGGCGCCGCGCAAAGCCCGGCGCGGGGCGCCTGAGCCATGGACTACGCCCGAGCCGAACTCGCCGACCGGCTGGCCGCCGAGTACGCGCTGGGCACGCTGCGCGGGCCGGCGCGGCGCCGCTTCCAGACCCTGCTGGCCGCCCACCCGGCGCTGCGCAGCGCGGTGCGGCGCTGGGAAGTGCAACTCTCGCCGCTGTCCGACAGCGTCGCCCCCGTGGCGCCGCCTGAACGGGTGTGGACGGGCGTCGAGGACCGCCTCTTCGGCGCAGCGCCGGCGTCTGCGCCGCAAGGCTGGTGGAACACGCTGGGCTTGTGGCGCGGCCTCAGCGCGCTGGCCATGACCGCCGCGGTGGCGCTGGTGTTCGTGGTGACGCAGGTGCCGCCGCCGCAGCCGCCCATCGTCGTCGTGCTGGCCACCAACCCCGACGCTGCCGCGACCACCAACGCCAGCTTCGTCGTCAGCCTCAGCGCCGACGGCCGCGCGCTGGTGCTCAAGCCGCTGAACGCACCCACACTCACCGCCGCGCAGGCGCTGCAGCTGTGGTCGGTGCCCGCGCAGGGCGGGCCGCGCTCGCTGGGCCTGGTGCGTGCCGACCAGGCCACCACGCTGCTGCTGCAGGCCGGCGTGCAGCGCAGCACCGCGGCCTTTGCGGTCAGCATCGAACCCGCGGGGGGTTCGCCCACGGGCGCGCCCACCGGGCCCATCGTTTCGGTCGGGAAGATCTGACCGGGCGGCGCGGCTGCGGCCGCGCCGTCAGCGCCGGTTTCAGCGCGGCGCTGCATCCAGTGCGGCATCCCTTGCGTATCAGGTCCAGGCAGCCGGCATCTCCGGCGCCCGACACCGCGCCGCAGCGCGGCACCTGCAAGGAGCAAGACCGTGAAACCCAACCGCAAACGTGCCATCGCCCTGGCCGCGATGGCCCTCACCGCCGCCGTCGCGCAGGCGTCCAGCCACCGCGAAGCGCCCTTCATCACCACCGCGCCCAAGGTCGACGCCACCGACTTGTACATGTTCCGCAGCTACGAACCCGGCCGCACCGAGCACGTGACGCTGATCGCCAACTACCTGCCGCTGCAGGACGCCTACGGCGGCCCCAACTACTTCGCGCTCGACCCCAACGCGCTGTATGAGATTCACGTCGACAACGACGGCGACGCACGCGAGGACATCACCTTCCAGTTCCGCTTCAAGAACACGCTGGCCAACGGCGGTGCCGGCGTCAGTCTGAACATCGGCGGCAAGTCGGTGGGCATTCCGCTGGTGCAGGCCGGCGCGGTGGCCAACGTGCGCGATGCCAACCTGCAGCTGGCCGAGACCTTCACCGTCGGCGTGGTGCGCGGCGACCGCCGCAAGGGCGGCATGCAGATGCTCACCGGCGTCGGCGGCGCCACCACGTTCGACAAGCCGGTGGACAACATCGGCGTGAAGACGATTCCGGACTACGCCGCCTACGCGGCCAAGCACGTGCATACGGTGAACATCCCCGGTTGCAGCCTGCCCGCACGGCTGTTCGTGGGCCAGCGCCAGGACCCGTTTGCGGTCAACCTGGGCACCATTTTCGACCTCGTGAACGCACCCGTGGGTGTCATCACCGACCCGACGCTGATCGGCGCCGCGCCCAACACGCTGGCCGACAAGAACGTCACCACGCTGGCACTCGAGGTGCACCGCAGCTGCCTGAAGAGCGGCGAACAGGGTGACGACGTCATCGGCGCCTGGACCACGGCCAGCCTGCGCCAGGCGCGGGTGCTCGACGGCACGCCGCCTTCGGGCCACCAGACCACCGAGAAGGCCGGTGGCGCCTGGGTGCAGGTGTCGCGCCTGGGCATGCCCCTGGTCAACGAGGTGGTCATCGGCCTCAAGGACAAGGACAAGTTCAACGGCAGCAAGCCCGGCGGCGACGGCCAGTTCATCGACTATGTGACGAACCCGACGCTGCCTGCGCTGCTGGAGATCGCGCTGGCCGCCCCCGGCATCGCGCCCACCAACTTTCCGCGCAACGACCTCGTCACCACTTTCCTCACCGGCATCAAGGGTGTGAACCAGCAGCGGCGCGTGACACCTTCGGAAATGCTGCGGCTGAACACGGCCATCGCACCGGTGGCGTTTGCGCAGCAGAACCGTCTGGGCATCGTCGGCAACATCCTGGCTGGCGGCAGCGACAGCGCCGGTTTCCCCAACGGCCGCCGCCCGAAGGACGACGTCGTCGACATCGCGCTGGTGGCGGTGATGGGCGGGCTGTGCATGGCCAACGGCGACAACGACGCGCTGGGCTTCGGCGCCGCCTGCAAGCCCTCGGCCGTGCCGCTGGGGGCCACGGCCTTCAAGCTGCACGACGCGGTCGACCAGGCGGTGGTGCCGCTGCTGGCGGGCTTCCCCTACCTCAACACGCCGCTGCCGGGCAGCCGCTGAAAGGACACGTGATGCACAAGACCTCACTCCGTCCGCTGGTGCTGGTTTGCGTGGCCACGCTGGCCCTGGCCGCCTGCGGTGGCAACGACGGCGACGACCCCGTCAGCATGGCCGACGACCCCGGCCAGGTGCCGGCCAGCGCCACCGGCTCGGCCACGGCCTTCAGCGCCTATGTCGCGGGCCTTCCGGCCAGCGACAGCGCCGAGCCGCTGACGCTGACCGGGCTGGTGCCGCCGGTCAGCGACACGGACGAGCCTATCGCGGTGCGCTGAGCGCCCCCGGCGCGCCGAGCCCCCCCCCCCCCCGGGGCCTGGCGCGCCCTTGCCGTGATCACGACCGTGGCCGATGGCCTGGAGCCGACGATGAACAGCTTTGCACTTGCCCCTGCCCCTGCCCCTGCCCCTGCCCCTGCCCCTGCCC
>JBBRBW010000080.1:0-19722 GCA_038205425.1 Burkholderiales bacterium
GCGCTCAGTCCCCAGCCCTGGCGCTCGCGCACCAGGGGGCTGGCAACAGTCGGTCCGAGCAGCCGCGAGATGCTGGCGCCGTAGAAGACGGCCCAGCGCGGCGTCTGCGCGGTGCGGGCCCCGAGCGAAAACGCGGTGCGACCGCCCAGCGACAGCACCACGTCGCGCAGCCCGCCGCCGGGCGCATAGGCGGCGTAGTTGCTGCGCCGCGACTGCTCGGTCGTGATGCCGAAATAATTCTGCTGCCAGCGCTCGCCTGCAAAGCCCAGCACAGCGCCCGCACTCACGCCGGTGTCCGCGCTCAGCCGCCCCTCGCGCGACACGCCCACCTCGCCGAGCCAGCCGCCGCCGCGGCCCAGCGTGTCGGCGCTGAGTGCGCTCGACAGGCGCCAGCGTTCGTCGATGCGGTAGCTCAGCGACACGCGCGCCCGCAGCGTGCCGCGCACGTCGCCCAGGCCTTGCAGATCGGGGCTGTCGCCTTCGTCGCGGCCGCCTTCCCATCGCAGACCCAGGCTGGAGCGCCAGCGCTCGCTGCGCAACAGCTCCACCCGCAGGCCGCCGCCTGCGCCGGGCTCGCCACCGCGCACGGCAAAGGCGCTGCGGCTGGACAAGCTGACGCGGCCCCAGCGCAGCCCGAGACCCGGCTGGACGGTGACGCCCACCCGCGCCGCGCCGGCGTATTCGGGCCCGACCGAGGCCACCAGGCCCACCGCCGCGGTCCAGCGCCGCGGTGCCTCGGCATCTTCGGGCAGCGCCACATCCTGCGCCCGCACGGGCGCCGGCATGGCCAGGCCGAGCAACAGGCACAGCGCCGACGGCCACGCCAGCCACGGCACAGCAGCTTGTCCGGCCGTGCGGCAGGGGGCTCCGCGGTCGCTGGCCATCAGTCGGATTCGTCGGCAGCGCTGCCGCCGCTGGGCCGCATCAACGACGCGACAACGCCAGTCAAGCGCAAGGTCAGGGGCTTGGCATCGGCCATGCACTGGATGATGCCCGATGCCACTTCGGCCGCATGCAAGAGCCTTCGCCGAACAAGACCATCGCGTCCGCCATCGGCGGCATTGGCCGGGACGATAGATTCTTTTGCTGTGAGTTCTTTGTCTTTCGCAAGGAAGATCAGGCCGTTGCTGCGGTGGCGTAGACGTTGGGGAAGTGGTGCTCGCGCAGATGCAGCGACGTGCCCATCGCCTGGTGGCCGTAGGCCGGCCGACGCGCTGCGCCGCCGCGGCTGGCGCCTGGCGCCTGGCGCCTGGCGCCTGGCGGCAGCCGAAAGCTGCACCGGGGCCTGATCGCCGCCAGCTGCACCCAGGTCGAGGGTTCCAGCGACTGGTTCGAGCGCGGCTTCGTCACCTACAGCAACGCCGCCAAGACCGAGCTGCTGGGCGTGCTGCCCGGCCTGATCGCCGCGCACGGCGCGGTCAGCGAGGAAGTGGCGCTGGCCATGGCCGGCGGCGCGCTCACGCAGGCGCCGGTGCAACTGGCGGTGGCCGTCACCGGCATCGTGGGGCCGGTTGGCACGGTGCCGGGCAAACCGGTGGGCACGGTGTGGCTGGCCTGGGGCACGGCCAGCGGCCTGCGCGCCGAATGCCTGCAGCTCGGCGGCGACCGCAGCGCGGTGCGCGAGGCCACCGTGCACGCCGCTTTGCAGCGTCTGCTGCAAAGCGCCAGCGCCTGAAGCGGCACCGACCGCGGGTAGGTGCGCCCATGAACGTGTTGCTGATCGGCGACTTTGATGCCGAAGCGCGCGGGCGCTGGCTGCAGGCCCTGGGCACCGCGCTGCCGGAAGCCACGTGGCTGGACGAAGCCGGCGCCCGCGCCCGGCCCGAAGCGGTGCAGGCCGCCGTGGTGGCCAACCCGCCACCCGGCAGCCTGCAGGGCCTGCCGCGGCTGCGGGATCCAGAGCCTGTGGGCCGGCGTCGACCGCCTGTTGGCCGACGCCACGCTGCCGGCTGGCGTGCCACTGGCACGCATGGTCGACCCTTCGATGAACGCCGCCTTGGCAGAAACCGCGCTGTGGACCGTGCTGTCGCTGCATCGCGGCTTCATTGCTTGTGCCCGGCGTCAGCCCGAAGCTCGCTGGCAGGTGCACGACCAGTGCCGCGCCGGCGAGGTGACCGCGCTGGTGCAGGGCCAAGGCGAGATGGGCCGCGCCACACGGCCGCGCGCCTGGCGCAGCAAGGCTATGCCGGGACGGGCTGGCGGCGTGACGGCGCGCCGCTGCCGCCGCTGCTCAAGCGCGCCCACATCGCCGTCAACCTGCTGCCGCTGACGCCCGACACGCAGGGCCTGCTCGACGCCGCCTTTTTCGCCGCGCTGCCGCCGCGCTGCCGCCGCGGGCGGGCATCGTGAACCTGGCCCGCGGCGCCCACGTCGTCGACGCCGACCTGCTGGCGGCGCTGGACAGCGGCCAACTGCGCCATGCCGTGCTCGATGTCTTCCACACCGAGCCGCTGCCCGCCGGCCACCCCTTCTGGCAGCATCCGCGCGTGACCGTGCAGCCACACGCCGCTGCGCTGACCGACCCGCGCAGCGCCGCCGCCGTGGCGGCGATCGACCTGCGCGCGGCACTGGCCGGGCAGCAGGTTGCGCACCTCGTTGACCAGCAGCGTGGGTATTGATCTCGCCCGCGCCGGGCCGCAGCCCGGCCGTCAGTTCGCGGGCTGCGCGACCAGGAGCAGCGGGCGCTTGAACGGCGCGGCGATGCTGCCGCTGGCGCATCCCGTCTCGCCCGGCTTCAGCGCCGGCGCCAGGCTCACGAGATAGCTGCGCAGTTGCCGTGGCGCGCCGGCATCGGGCTGCACCACGGCCGCCACCAGCACCTGGGTCAGCTGACGATTGGGCGATTCGTTGCTGACGCAGATGTGGAAATTGACGGCCTTGAGACCCGGCCTGCTGTCGTCGACCCGCACGCGCGTGCCAAGCACGCGGTAGATGCCGTCGCCGGGCACGATGACCTGCTCGGGTGTCGGGTTGGGTTCCTTGCTGATCTCCGGGTCACAGATGGCCGGCGGGCACACCGACATGTTGGGCGACGGCCTCACGCCGTCGGCGGCGCCGGCCAGTGTGCAGACGCCGACGGCGGCCGCGCCCCACAGCGGCCGCCAGCACGCCGCCGCAGCCCTGTGCGTGCGCGGCGGGAAAGGATCGGGGGTCTTCTCAAACATGACGTCTCCTTCTCAGGTGAAAAAGGGCCATCCCGAGCCGTCGGCCGCCTGTGCCGGTCGAGCTTCGGACAGCCTGCGGGACAAGGACCGCGCGCGCGCCAGCACCGGGCTGTCGACACCCATGGCCTGCGCCAGCACCGGCAATGCGGCGTCGACGATCGCCTGCGCCTCGGCACGGCGGCCGAGGGCGGCCAGTGCCGCCGCCCGGTTGAGCTCGAACAACTGAACACGCGGGTGGCCCGCCGGCAGGGCGCGGGCGTATTGCGCTGCGGCGTCTTCGAACAGCGGCAGCGCCGCGGCTGCCTTGCCCTGCTGCAGCAGGGCCGCACCGAGCAGCGTGCGCGCCCAGCCGGCGGCCTCGCCCGAGGGCGGTGGAGACGCCTGCAGCGCCGCCCGCGCACGCGATTCGGCCACCGCGGGTTCGCCGCTGCGCAGCGCCACGTCGGCCAGCACCAGTTCGGCCAGCGTGCGCCAGGGGCCGGTCTGCCGCGTCTCGGCGCTGCCGTCGGCCACAGCCTGCAGGTGTGTGACCCACGGCGCCAAAGCGGCCCGGTCGCCGCGCGCGGCCTCGATGCGCGCCAGCTGCAGCGCCGCGCGCGTACGGTTCATCGGCGCGTCGCTGCCCGGTGCGCGCTGCCAGGTGGCAACAAGCGGCGCGACATCGGCCAGGCGCTCGGTGCGCAGCCGCGCCTGCAGCCTGTGCAGCAACAGCCGCATGCACAGTTCTGCGAACTCGCCGATCTCGCGCCGGCAATCCGCGTGCGCGGTGTCGGCCAGACCCTGGGCCTGCGCCACCCAGCCCTGGCTCAGCAGGGCGTTGGCGTGGTCCTTGGCCACCAGTGCGCGGCTGCGCGCCGGCAGCCCGGGCACGGTGGCGGCCAGCTCCCGCAGGCGTTCGTAGAGCGGGGCCACTTCGGCGTCGCGATGCAGGGGCGTGGCGACCTCGGCCAGCCCGCGCAGCGCCTCGAACTCGAGGTTCGGATGGCCTTGCGCCAGAGCCAGCGCCTCGGCAAAGGCCTCGCGGGCGGACGCGTGGCGGCCTTTGGCGAAGTCGATCTCGCCCTCCATCACGCGCACCCGTGAATGCAGCGCCGCATCGCCGCCGGCGCCGGCGCCGAGTTCTCGCGCGGCGCGCACGGCCGCGCTGGCCTCGTCCAGCTGCCCCGCGGCCCACGCCGCCTCGGCCAGACGCAGCGAGCTGTCGACGGCGCCGGTGCGGTCGCCAGTCTGCTGCTGCAGGCGCCGCGCTTCGGCCAGGCTGTCCTGGGCCGCGCCGTACTGCGCCAGGTCGACCTGGATGGCCGCGATGCCGCCCAGCAGCTCGGCCTGCAGGCGCGGCTGCCCCTGCAGGCGCGTGCCGATGTCGCGCCGGCCAGCCTGCAGCACCTCGGCGGCGCTGATCGTTGCGCCGCGCGAGCGCTCGGGGTCGGCGCTGCGGAAGATCTCGAGCATGAAGTCGCGCGCCGCCATCGCGCGCGCCGATTCCTCGCGCGCCTGCAGCGCGGCCCAGACCGCCACCGCGGAGGTGGCGAGCAGGCCGCTTGCCGCCAGCGCGCCCAGTGCCACGCCGACGCGGTGGCGGCCGGCGAAGCGCCGCGCGCGGTACCAGGCGCCGGGCTTGCGTGCGCGCACGGGTTCACCGGCCAGCCAGCGGTCGAGGTCGGCCAGCAGTGCGTCGGCCGACGCGTAGCGTTCGGCGGGCTGGCGGCCCAGCGCGTGCAGCACGACGGCGTCGAGGTCCCCCGCGAGCTGGCGCGCCAGCACTGCCGGCATGGTGGCGCGCGCAGCCGCCGCCACTTCGCCACCGCCGGCACGGCTGGGCGGCCGGGGCGCCGATTCGAGGATGGCCGATTCGATGCGCAGTGCCGTCGCCCCGGGCACGGCGTAGGGGTGCACGCCGGTGAGCAGTTCGTAGAGCACCACGCCCAGCGCGTAGACATCGCAGGCGATGGTCAGCGGCAGGCCCAGCAGTTGTTCGGGCGCGGCATAGCGCGGCGTCATCGGCCGGCCTTCGGCACGTGTCAGTTCGCTGTCGACGCGGCCGGCACCGTCGACCTCGGCGAACTTGGCGATGCCGAAGTCGAGCAGCCGCACCTGGCCGTCGGCGCCGACGAGGATGTTGGCCGGCTTCAGGTCGCGGTGCATCACGAGGTGGGCGTGGGCATGCTGAACGGCCTGCACCACCTGGCGGAAGAGCTTCACCCGTTCGCGCAGCGGCGCCCGGCGGCTGTCACAGGCATCGGTGATGGGCGCGCCTTCGACGAACTCCAGCGCCAGCCAGGGCTGGCCGTCGGCACTGACGCCGGCGTCGTGCAGCGCCGCGATGTGCGGGTGCCGCAGCGCGGCCAGGATGTCGCGTTCGCGCGCGAAGCGCTGTGCCAGGTGGGGCTGCTGGCCTATCCCGGCCTGACGGTGCAGCAGCTTGACAGCGACCTCGCGCGTGAAGGCGCCGTCGTCGCGCCGCGCCAGCCAGACTTCGGCCATGCCACCGCTGCCCAGCCGCCGCAGCAGGCGCCACGGGCCGACGCGCAGACCCTCGCCCGCCACCACGACGGCGTCGGGAAGGGTCGTGGCGCCAGGAAGCGAGGGCAGGGCTTCGAGGAAGCCGCGGCGCTGCGCCAGCCGGCGCGCGGCGAGCATGCGCTGAAGCGCATCGGCCAGCTCGGGGTCTTGACTGCGCAGGCCTTCGACATACGCCTGCGCGTCGGCCGCCGGCAGCTGGTCGACCTCTTCGTAGAGCGCGGACAAGGCCTGCCACTGCGCAAGTGCTGCGGCCTCGCGGGCCTGGACCATGGGTGGGCTCCCGTTGTAAACGGACGGGTGCCCGACACCGCCGCGGGGCGCGGCAAGGCGTGGCCTCCGTGTCCGGCGTACGTGAACTGATGCCAGAAGCGGTCAGGATTGTGGGCTTGCCCCGCCTGCCAGGCAACGCCAGGAGCGTGGGCTCCCAAGCAGGGTCAACGCGGGCCTGGACTTCTGCCGCCCACGGACCTAGTCTGCGCCGTCATGACCGCCGCCAGCCGCCTGCCCGTCACCCTGCTGCTGCAGCAGCTGGCGCAAGGCGACCGCGCGGCGCTGGACCAGCTCTACGCCGCGCTCTACCCCGAGCTGAAGCGCGTCGCGCGCGCCCGGCTGCACAGCGGCGGCCGCGCCGACGGCAGCCTGCACACCACGACGCTGGTGCACGAGACCTTTCTGCGCCTGGTGGCAGCGCAGGAACTGCGGCTCGAAGACCGCCGCCACTTCTTCGCCTACGCCGCGCGCACCATGCGCAGCGTGATCGTCGACGAGGCCCGCGCCTGGCTGGCCGAACGCCGCGGCGGCGGTGCCGCGCATGTCACCCTGTCCTCGGCCGACGACGAAGGCATTTGCGCCGGCAGCGACGAGCCGCTGGCCGTGCACGAGGCGCTGACGCGCCTGGCCACGCTGGAACCCGAACTCGCCGAGGTGGTGGAGATGCGCTACTTCGGCGGCTACACCGAAGACGAGATCGCCGAACTGCTGCAGCTGAGCGAACGCACGGTGCGCCGCCGCTGGGACAAGGCGCGCGCCTGGCTGCTGCTGGCGCTGGGCGACGGCACGGCCGCGGGCTGAACTTCGTCTCTCAGGCGTGCAAGGCCGGGCCGCGCAGTGGCGCGCTGTGCTGCGCCGGCTGCAGCGCCATCAGCACCAGGCGTCGCAGCGCGTCCCACGGCGCCTGCGGCCAGTCGGAGTGTTTCAGCCCTTTGACGATGCCGCCGCAGACGCTGGCGGCTTCCAGCAGCTGCGCAAGCTGATGGCCGGCGAGCAGCGGCAGCACCCGTTCGAAGAGTTTCTCCTTTATGCCCCAGGCGCGCGCTTCCCTCAGCGCCAACGGCAGCGGCTTGGAGGATAGGTTTTTCCTATCCTCCGGCAGGTCCGGCACGTGCCGCGAGCCCACGTGCATGGGCATCTCGGGCGATTCCGGGTGCAGGAAGGCGGCGTCGATGCCGCTCAAGTGGTTCATGGCCGTCTTCATCGCCATCTTTCCGGGGCCGCGGACGCAACGCCGCGAATCACCACCCGGCGCCGGAGCGGGTGTTTGCTCTGTGTCGCCGGGGTGGCTCGCGCAGGGGCGCGCCCCTCACACCGACCGGGCCGATGTGTTGCTCAACGAACCGTCGTGGATCGAGATTGGCCGCGCGATGCTTTCGGCCCGCCCGGGCAGCGGTTTCGCGCGGGAGTCGGTGCTTGCCGCAGTCAGGCGGACACTCAGGATCGTGGCGGCAGCGCCGCCGCAGCGCCACCGCAGCGCCATTTACCGCGGGCGGTGGGACAGGCCTTGAACCTGCAGCGTTGTGGCGCGAACGAAGGCGTCCCCATTGCCGAAGTCGTCGGCCGCCGCCAGTTCGACGCGATAGGTGGGGTGTGCCGATCTTTCCAGCAGATGCAGGGAAAGCTTCAAGGTCACACGCGGGCTGGTGGCCCCGCTGCCGACGACGGCCGTCGTCCCCCGGGTCGTCATCGTCGTCGCGGCCCGCCACGCGTTGCACAGGCTGAAGCGATTGCTACCCTCGTTCCTGCGCAAGCACGGCGCCGTGCGGTGATGGCCGCGCAGACGGAAGTCGAGCGACTTGAGATTGCGCCAGACCAGGTTGTCGGGCACCGCGGCACGTCCAACTTCCGCACCGATCTGGTTTCGGGTTCCACCAGCGACACGCTGCTGACGCACAAGGGCCGAGTGCAGGGTGCGGCGAAGAACAAGAGCACCCAGCCGAGCAAGAAGCCGTTCGGACAGAGCCGGCCCGACCGGCCCGTCGCTGGCGCATGATCGCATCATGCATGCCGCGTCGATTTCACCGAGCCCCGCCCTGCGGCTGCAGCTGCTCGGCATGCCGCGTCTGCTCGTCGGCGATCGCGAGCTTCGCTTCCCCGACCGCCGTTGCGTCGCGCTGCTGGCGGTGGTCGCGAGCGACGGCAGCGTGCCGCGCGAACGCGTCGCGACGCTGCTCTGGGATGCCGAAGGCGATACCGACGCGCGCCGCAACCTGCGCCGCGAGCTGCACCGGATGCGCGACGCGGGCCTGGACGGCGTACTCGACAGCAGCGGGCCGACGCTCGCCCTGGCGCCCGACGTCGATCTCGACATCGCTACTTTCCAACGCGCTTGTGCGAGCGGCGACGCGCCTGCCGCGCTCACCCGGTATGCCACCGGCCTGCTGCCCGGCTTCGAACTGCACGCCGCGCCCGCCTTCAACGACTGGCTGGCGGCACGGCGCGAAGCCCTGGCACAGGCCTGGCGCGCGCAGGCCGATGCCCATGCACGGGCGCTCCAGGAACGCGGTGACTTGCGCGGCGCCCTCGTCGTCGCGCAAACGCTCATCGCGCAAGATCAGTTGCAGGAAGAGCACTACCGGCGAGCGATGACGCTGCACGCCCTGCTCGGCGAACGCGAAGCGGCGCTGGACGCCTACGAGCGCTGCCGGCGCGCACTCGGTCGCGAACTGGGATTGCGACCGCTGACGGCGACGAGCGCGCTGGCCGAGCGGATCCGCAGCGGCCGCGGTGCGCCGGCGACAGTGCCTGAGCCCGGACCCGGCAACGCCGCGCTCGCCCTCCGCCTCAGCCTCGCCGTGGCCCTGCCGGAGTTGGCGGCGCCGGTCGGTCGCGACGCACTGCTCGAAGCGCTCGAGCGCCGCCTCGCCAGCGCGCACCTCACCGTCATCGAAGGCGTTCCCGGCGTCGGCAAAAGCACGCTGCTGCGCGCGCTCTGCGCGCAGCGCGTTCAGCGCACTCAGCGCACTCAGCGCACTCAGCGCATGCTGCACGAAGCGCGCGCCAGCGACGCGCACGTGCCATTCGCGGCGCTGGTGCGCTGGCTGCGCGCCGGCCTCGGCGTCGCCGCGTCCGCTCGCCCGGCGTGGCCGACCTGGGTCAGCGCCGAGCTCAGCCGCCTGCTGCCCGAGCTCGGCCTGGCAGCGCCGCCGATCACCGGTGATGCCCAGCGCCTGCGCTTCTACGAGGCCTTGCGCGTCGCCTGGCAATCGTGCTTCGCCAATTGCGACAGCCATCTCTTCGACGACTGGCAGTTCGTCGACGGCGCCAGCGCCCAGTGGTGGGCCTGGTGGCAGGGCCAGAGCGGCGGGCTGCGGCTGCTCGTCGCCGCGCGGCCCGGCGAGGCCCGCGCCGAAGCCGCCGCCGCGCTGGCCGCCGCGATGCTGGAGCCCGGCGCCGCGCGCATCGCTGTGCCCACGCTCGACCAGGCGGCCATGCTCACGCTCGTGGCGCGCCTGTCGGGCGTGGCCCGGCCCGAACGCTTCGCGCTTCGCCTCGGCCACGCCACCGGCGGCAATCCATTCTTCGCGATCGAGACGCTGCGCCACCTCTTTGAGCTGGGCCTGATCCACGTCGACGCCCAGGGTCAGTGGGCGACGCCCTTCGACGCCGACACCGCCGACTACCGCGAGCTGCCGATCGCGCCTTCCGTTCACGCCGCCGTGACCCGCCGCGTCGATGCGCTCGACGAGCCAACGCGGCGGCTGCTTGAGGCCGCCAGCCTGACCGGCGACGACTTCCGCCTCGAGCTGATCAGCGGCGCCACTGCGCTGGGCGAATGGGAGGCGGTCGCCGCACTAGAGGCCGCGTTGCGGGCGCGCATCGTGCGCCGCCACGCCGAGACGAGTGGCCTCTACCGCTTCGAGCACGACCTCTTCGCGCAGGTCATCGCCGCGAGCCTGTCGCCCGAGCGCGCCGCACTCATGCACCGTGCCCTGGGCAGCAAGCTGGCGCAGGGCGAAGCCGACCCGGCCCGCATCGCCGAGCACTTCGAGCGCGGCGGCGACATCCCCTCGGCACAGCGCCACCGCCTGCTGGCGCTGGAGGCGGCGCGGCGGCGCTATGCCGTGTCGGACGTCCTCGAGCAGTCGCAGCGCCTGCTGGCCCTGGCACCGCCGCCTGCTGCCGCGCTGGCGGCGCACATCGCCGCCGCCGAGGCCTGGCGCATACGCGCCGATGCGCCACGGGCTCGGGCGGCGCTGGCATGCACTGCCGGCTTGTTGCGCGAAGACGACGACCCGGCTCTGCATGTGCAACTGTTGCTGGCCACGGCCGCGGACGCGCTTCGCGAAGGCCACGCGGCGACGGCGCTCGACGCCATCACGGCCCGGCTCGCCGACCCTCGACTGCGCGAACACGAACGCGGCCGGCTGTTGCAGGCGCGCGGCGATGCGTTGCGCACGCTCGGCCGCGCGGCCGAAGCGCTCGCCGACCTGCACCAGGCCCTCGAGGCGTTTGGCGACGAGCCCTCGTTCGCGCGTGGCGATCTGCTCGACAGCTTGGCCCGTGCCGCGCTCGCCGGCCGCGATCCGGCGGCCGCGCTCGGCCACGCGGAACAGGCGGCCATCGTCATGCGCGCGATCGACCACCCGCTCGGCCTGAGCCGTGCGCTCGTCGTGACCGGGGTGGCCCACATGCACGGCGGCCGGATGGCGCAGGCGGCACCGCCGCTCGAAGAAGCTCGTCGCATCGCCGCCCGGCACGGCTTGCTTGCGCTCGAGCGCAGCGCCATCCTCAATCTGGTGCCGGTACTGGTCGGCCAGAGCCGCACGCACGAAGCGCTCGCCATGCTGGATGAGGGCTTGGCGCTGTCGACGTTGTTCAGCGCCAAGGCCGAGGAGCACGCATTTCTCGAGGCGCGCTACCACTGCCGCGTCGTCGTCGGCGAATTGGGCGACGCGCTCGACGTGCGCCCGCTGCTCGTTGATCTCAGCATCCTGGTGGGTAACCAGTACCGCATGCTGGCGGGCTTGCTCGTGGCCAGCGACTTGCCGCTGCTGATCGGCGACACCGAGGCGGCCGCCGTGGCGCTCGCGCCGGTGCGGGCGGCACTGGCGGACGGGCACGGCGAGGCGGTCATCATTCGCGCGCACTGCGCCCTGACCTGGCTCGCCCACGACTGCGGCGGCGCGGCCGGCAGCAAGGCCGAGGTCGCTGCGATCTGTGCCATGGAGCCGCTGAGCGACGAGGACCGGGTCAACCTGCTGACGACCCGGCACCGGATGGCCGCACTGGGTCACCGCGTTGTCCTGCAGACCGTGTCGGCCGAAGTGCGCGGCGACGCGGGCCCCGATACCTGGGCCTGCCTGCTCGCCGCAGCCTTGGCCGTGCAGGCGGCGCGGGGCAGCCTCGACGCAGCGACCCGGGAAGCGGCCGAACAGAGTCTCGGCAGCGGCGAGCAGCCGCCGCTGAGCGCGCTGCAGCTGATCGATGCGCTGCTCGCGGCCGGCGCTGGCGACGCCTGGCGCGCCGAAGGCAGGCGCCTCTTCATAACACTCGGTGCCAGCCTGGCGCGCCACCCACGCGAGCGCGCGCTGTTCGAGGCGAAGTTCCACCGGCTACGCTGAGCGACGTCGGTTCCATCGATCGGGGGAGATCCGAAAAGGCCCGCTTTCTGGGACGCGTTCTGGGACGCTTGGACTTCTATGGTCGGCGCCATGAATGCGATGCCGCCGTCCCCAGCGCCTGCTGTGCCTGCACCACTGCCATCCGGCAGCGAGATGGCACCGGCTTCGGTGCACCGCTTCGCGCTGGCGGTCACCGCTGAGTCGCTGCAGCAGCGCTGGCACGCGGTGTTGCAGCCCGAAGCCGCACCTGCCGCCGCCGCGCTCGAGTTCTCGACGCCGCTCGATCTGCTGCGCCACCTGGCCCAACTGCCGACATCGGCGCCCGATGCCACCGTGCCCCCGCTCCCCCGCACCGGTGCCGCGGGCCTGCGCTGAACTCCTGGAAGAATCGCCATGAAGACCGTTCACCGCCGCCGGCTTTCGACGACCGGTTCGTGGCTGCTGACGCTTCCTACCCTTGCCGCATGGGGTGGCGGCGGCTCAACGCCTGAGGCTCGCCCTGCATCCAACGAAGAACCTGTCCGGCATCGACACGGCAACGCTGCCCGCCCTCGACGAACTGAACGCGTTTCTTCGCTGGCGTTCGCTCCTGGCCGGGCGGTTTCAACGCTCTTTCAACGCTGCCTTCCTATCGTGATGTCACAGCACCCGACATCGCGATGGATCCCGACCGACCATCACCCCAGGCCCAGGAAGCGCTCCGGGAACGCCGGCTGCGCACAGTGCGGCCACGAGCTGCCCATGAGCGATTCCGAAACCCGCCGCGACCCCGATGCCGACGGGCGTCGCTTCGCCCTTTCGGTGTGGCCGCAGACGCCGGCTCGCGCCTGGCAGGCCCAGGTCAGCGCCGCCGGGACGGCCGAGCCGATCCGGTTCGATCGCCCGGTCGACTTGGTGCTCTTTCTCACCGAGCTGTCCCACTCCGCCGACTGGCATCCGCGCGGACTGCGCTGAGGACACCGACATGGCGGCATCAACTTCTGCATCACCAGCGGCACCCTCAGGCTCGCCGAACGGCGAGCTGCATCGCACCCCTTCAGGAAAGAACCACGCCATGACTACCTTCGACATCCGAGTGCGGAGTGCCCGTGCGGCCCTGACTCTTCGCAACGGGGTCGGCTGGCTGTTCGCCGCCGCGACCTTGATCGGTGCCGGCACGGTCGCCGCCGCCGACTTCAGCATCGGTGTCGGCGCGGGAGCCGACCGGGGCCGTGTCGATTGCGTCGGCTCGTTCCCGTGCGACCGGAGCGGCACCCACTGGAAGCTCTCTGCCGGCTATCGGCTCAGCGAGACGGTCGACGTGCAGGCCGTCTACTTCGACGCCGGCCGCTTCAAGGGCGGCGACACCACGCCGCTCGGCACCGAGTTCGGTGGCAAGTTCGAGGTCAGCGGCTTCGGCGTCACGGGCGGCTACCGCTGGAAGCTCGCGCCATCCTGGAGCCTGGGCGCACGCGCCGGGTTCGCGGCCGTCCGCACGCGCTTCGACTACGCACGCGCCGATCTCGACAGTGCCAGCAAGACAACCCTCCAGCCGCTCGCCGGACTCGGCCTCGCCTACGCGATCACACCGGCCGTGCGCCTCGGCCTCGACTACGACGTGACGCGCATGAAGGTGCACACGACCCGCGGGTCCTTGCAGATGCTCGGTCTCGCCGCCCAGTACGCCTTCTAGAAACGGACCGACGCCATGAACGCCTCCCGCACCCTGCCGCGACCGGTCGCATCCTTCGGCCTTCGCGCCGCCTTCCAGCGCGCGGCGCTGGCGGTCGTCTGCCTGGCGCTCGCCGCCTGCGGCGGCCATGCCGACGCACCACCGCCGCCCGAGACGGTTCCGGTCGTCGTGACCCAACCCAGCGACCAGAGCGTGGTCGCGGGCAGCGCGGCCAGCTTCAGCGTCGCCGCCACCGGTGCCGCGCCGCTCGCCTACCAGTGGGCGAGCAGCGCCGACGGCACGACCTTCACGGCCATTCCCGGCGCCACCGGCATCAGCTACAGCACTGGCGCGACCGCGCTGAACCAGAGCGGCACGTTCTATCGCGTGGCCGTCAGCAACAGCCTGGGCAGCGTCACCAGCAGTGCGGCGCGCCTCACCGTCACGCCCGTCGTGGTCGCACCGGCGATCACCGTGCAGCCGGCCGACCAGAGCGTGACCGCGCCGGCGACCGCCACCTTCGCCGTCACCGCCACCGGCACCTCGCCGGCCTACGAGTGGCAGTCGAGCAGCGACGCCGGCGTGACCTTCACTCCAGTGGCCGGCGCGCCCAACGCACCGAGCCTGGCGGTGACCAACACCACCACGGCACAGAGCGGGCAGCGCTATCGCGTGCGGGTCAGCAACTCTGCCGGCAGTGTCACCAGCAACGCGGCACTGCTGACCGTGACCGCGGTGCCGACGGCACCTGCGTTCACCACCCAACCGGTTGCACAGACCATCGTCGCCGGCGCGGCGACGAACTTCGGCGTCGTGGCCACCGGCACGCCCGCACCGGCGCTGCAGTGGCGCATCAACGGCGCCAACCTGGTCAACGGCGCCCAGGCGAGCGGCGTGTGTACCGGCGCCACCGTGGCCGGCGCCGGCGGCGCCTCGCTGACGCTCACGAGCGTGCCCATCGCTTGCAGCGGCTCGGTCTTCAGCGCCGTCGCCAGCAACGGCGTGAACCCCGATGCCACCAGCAGCAACGCCACGCTGACGGTGAACGCGGCGGCGGGTGCGCCGAGTATCACCCTGCAGCCGGCCAACGTCTCCGTCGTGGCGCCGGCCACCGCGACCTTCACGGCAGCCGCCAGCGGCACGCCGTCGCCGACGGTGCAGTGGCAGCAAAGCACCGATGCCGGCGTGAGCTGGGCCAACATCACGGCGGCCACAAGCGTGAGTTACACCACGCCGGCGACCATGCTGGCCGACAGCGGCAAGCGCTTGCGCGCGGTGTTCACCAATGCCTCGGGCAGCGTGAACAGCAACGGGGCGGTGTTGACGGTGACTGCAGCGTCGCCGGCAGCGATCAATGTCCCGGAGGGTGTCGCGGTCGATGCCGCCGGCAACGTCTATGTCGCCAACACCTTCGACCACACGATCGGCAGGATCACGCCCGCCGGTGTTGTAAGCACGCTGGCGGGTTTGGCGGGTATCTCTGGCAGTGCCGATGGCACGGGCAGTGCGGCTCGGTTCGCCGGCCCGCGTAGTGTGGCGGTCGATGCCGCCGGCAACGTCTATGTCGCCGACAGCGCCAACCACACGATCCGCACTATCACGCCAGCCGGTGTCGTCGGCACGCTGGCTGGTTTGGCGAATGTCATCGGTAGCACCGATGGCACGGGCAGTGCGGCCCGGTTCAACGGTCCGAATGGTGTCGCGGTCGATGCCGCGGGCAACGTCTATGTCGCCGACAACAACAACCACACGATCCGCAAGGTCACGCCGGCTGGCGTCGTCAGCACGCTGGCCGGTTTGGCGGGCACTTCCGGCAGCGCCGATGGCACGGCCAGTGCGGCTCGGTTCGTTTTCTCGGCTGGTGTCGCGGTCGATGCCGCGGGCAACGTCTATGTCGCCGACGCCGGCAACGAAACGATCCGCAAGATCACGCCGGCTGGTGCCGTCAGCACGCTGGCCGGTTTGGCGGGCATCTCCGGCAGCACCGATGGCACGGGCGGTGCGGCTCGATTCAAGAACCCGCGTGGTGTCGCGGTCGATGCCGCGGGCAACGTCTATGTCGGCGATCAACAAAACTACACGATCCGAAGGATCACGCCTGCCGGCGTCGTCAGTACGCTGGCCGGCTCGGCGGGCATCTTTGGCAGTGCCGATGGCACGGGCAGTGCGGCTCGGTTCTTGAACCCGAGCGGTGTCGCCGTCGATGCCGGAGGCAACGTCTATGTCGCCGACACCGGCAACTCCAAGATCCGCAAGGTCACGCCCGCCGGCGTCGTCACCACGTTTGCCCCGTAGCCAGTTCGCTGCAGCGCATCGCATGACCGGAGGAACCCGACCATGACTTCACTCCCCATCCAACGCTTCGGCAGGGCCCTCGCCTGCTCCGTGTCCCTCGCCGTGCTTGCGGCCTGCGGTGGCGGTGGCGGCAGCGCCGACCCCACACCTGCACCGAACTCGACGCTCGGGCCCACCGCCAGCAGCGTCGTATCGAGCGACGGCAAGGTCACGGTCTCGGTCGGCGACAACGCGCTGCAGGCGCCGGCGTCGATCACCATCGTGCCGGGGACGCCCGATGCCGCGACCGCGGCCGACCCGAGCTATGTGCCCGGAACCACCTACGTGTTCACGGCGCCCGACATCCAGGTGCCGGAGCAGGTGCTGATCACGATCGAGTCGCCGTTGGCGGTGGCGGCGGCTGCCGCGGCACCGGGGCACAAATTCGCGCTCGCCGCGCCACCGGGGCGCAAATTCGCGCTCGCGCTGCCGCCGGGCTATGTGCCGCCGCCCACCTGCCTCGTCAACGCGCCTTCGGTGTTGAACGGCAGCCAGACGGCGCAGAACATCCTGGTCACGTCGGTGCCGAACGTTCCGGCGCAGTGCCCGCAGGCACCCGCGCCGGGCTGCACCGTGGTCTACAACCCGAATCCCATCGTCGTCATTTGTGCGCCTTCGCAGGACGTGATCGTGACGCCGATACTGGCTCCATCGTGCCCACCCGGCTACCGCGAGGTGACGGCAGAGGCCGAGTTCACGGAGTTGGCACTGGCCAACGGCTGGGGTCGTGTCTGCCAACGCAATGGTGACACCTCCCCGCCCGTGTTGACGGGCCCTGGCCGGTCGTTGTTCGGCAACTGCCGGGCCACGGGTGGCAAGTTCATGTGCTCGGCACCGATCCTGCCGAGCGGCACCTACTCCGTCATGTGGGACAAGGATGCGCCGCCCAAGCCGGGGTTCAACACCAAGTCGACCGGGGACGGAAACTTCGTCTACAAGGACGAGCTTGAGACCGGCGCCGTGTTCCGCGCCCGCATCACGGCCAGCGACCCGCACGGGCTCAGCGGGGCCGAGATTCTCGAAATACTCAAACTGCCGACGAAAAACGCCATTTTCGGCACGCTGCAGGTCGCGCGACTCTGGCAGGCCCCGGCAAGCGCTTTCTCGGGCGCGCCGGTGACGGCCTACGACACCGGCAACTTGCTCATCCCTTTCGACAACACGGCGCCGGCGACGCGCCGATTCATGGCCCGGGTGTTCGACAAGGCGGGCAACAGCACGATCTCCGAGCCCATGCGCTCGCTCACCTTCTTCATCGCCAAGGTCGCTATCGAAAGCTTCACCGTCAGCCCCGCGAGCGTGCAGTTTCCCGGCGGCCCGGTGACCTTGTCGTGGGCGGTGAAGGGGGCGACCGGCGTGAGCATCGACAACGGCGGCGGTTCGGTGACGCTCATCGACTCGTTGTTCGCCGCCCAGACCGGATCGGTCACCGTCAACGTCGCCGGCACCACGACCTTCACGCTGACCGCGACCCATCCAGCCCGGCTCACCAAGACCGCCACGGTCACGGTGACGCTCGGCGCCGACGCGACGCCGCCCAGCGTGAGCCTGGCGGCCAGCCCCTCGACGGTGGTCGCTCCGGGCTCGACCACGCTGACCGCGACGGCCAGCGACAACGCTGCCGTCACCAAGGTCGAGTTCTTTCGCGGCGCGACGCTGATCGGCACCGACAGCGCGGCGCCGTTCACGCAGGCGGTGAGCTTCCTGCCCGCTGACATCGGCAGCGTCGCCTTCACCGCCAAGGCCTTCGACGCCGCCAACAACAGCACGACCAGCGCGCCGGTCACGGTGACCGTGGGCGCTGACGTGACGCCGCCGACCGTCAACATCACCGCCAACCCGGCGACGGTACTGGTGCCGGGCTCGACCACTTTGCTGGCCAATGTCGTCGACAACATCGGCGTCACCCAGGTCGAGTTCTACCGCGGCGCGGCGCTGATCGCAACCGTCAACGCGGCACCGTTCCAGACCGGCGTGAGCTTCACCGCCGCCGACCTCGGCACCATCGCCTTCACCGCCAAGGCCTTCGACGCGCAAAACAACAACGCCACCAGCACGCCGACCCTGGTGCTCGTCACCACGCCGTCGACCGGCGACACCTATGCCAGCCCGACCGGCATCGACACCGGCAACAACAGCTGCTCGCAGGCCGCACCCTGCCTGACCATCGCCAAGGCGGCGCTGCTCGCGCAGGCAACCAAGACGGTCTGGCTGAACAATGGCAACTACACCAGCGTGACGCAGCCGGCGCTGATCAACTTCCCTGCCGGCCTGACGCTGCGCGCGCTCACGCCGGGCCTCGCCCAGGTGTCGCGCGGCATCGTCCTGCAAGGCAGCGCCACGGTGGTCGGCGTCGTCATCGGCCGGCTCGGCTTGTTCGACACGGGTTTCATCGCCGCGTCGAGCGGCACGGTCGTGCTCGATGGCGTCAAGGTCGTCGGCTCCGCGTTCACCGGCAGCGGCCTCAACGCGGCGATCACCCTGAGCGGCACGGTGCAGGCGACCATGACCCCCGGCAACATCGCCGACTACGCCGACCAGCTCACGCCGGTCGGGCAGGGCGTCGCCGCCTACGCGACCCTCGCCGACAGCGCCCGGTTGAACGTCAACGGCGGCGTGTTCGGCGGCGCGGCACTCGGTGGTTCGGCGAATTTGTATGGCCCGAGCGGCGCGTTCACGCTGACCGGGTCGAGCCGGCTCGACATCAACAACGCCGTCGTCGGCGTCGATTCCTATGGCGTCGTCATGAAGGGCAACGCGACGCAGCTGAACATGACCGGATCGGTGCTGAGCTCGAACGCCAACTCGGGTTTCGGCGGCGGTGTGTTCGCCGCTGCCGGAACGCCGCAGGTCACGCTGGTGGGCTCGGTCATCAGCGGCTTCGCCACCAACAGCGGCCGCGGCATCAGTATCGGCCCTGTCGGCAACGTCGGCCTGCCCGGCGTCGCTGCAACGGTGACGATGGCCAACTCGACGCTGAACATGAACGACTTCGGTGTCTGGGTCGCCGATGGCACGACGCCGTCTTCGCTGACCCTCACCGGCAGCAACGTGACGATCGGCTCGAACACGTTCGGCGGCGTCGTGTGCCCCGCCGCCTGCAACATCGACATCGCCGGCGGCGAGATCGCCGACAACGGCACGCAGAACCCGGCCCTGGTCGGCGCCTGGAGCTTCTACGGCGGCGTCTGGCTCGGTTCGGCGACGAAGAACTACTCGCTGAAGCTGCGCAACGTGCAGGTCGATGGCAACAAGAGCCTGCTCGGCGGCAACTCGAACCAGCCGGGCAACTCGGGCGTCACGATGGCCGGCGCGGCAGCGTCGGTCTACGACCTCGGCACGCTCGCCTCGCCGGGCGGCAACGTCTTCGCCGGCAACAACACCGGCAGCCAGACCACCAACCTCAACGTCGCGGTCGCCGCCGGCGTGACGGTGAGTGCCGTCGGCAACACCTTCGCGCTGAACGTGCAGCAGGCCGACGCGCAAGGCAAGTACAAGCTCGGCACCGCGCCGTGCGGCGCGTCGAGCTGCAACCTCAGCACCGGCAGCGGGGTGAATTACCGCATCACGGGCGGCAGCTTGCGCCTCGCGGAGTGAACGGCATGGGACTTCTTGGCTCGCTCAAGCTCAAGCTCCCGGTGCTGGTGCGGGCGTCGGGTCCGCAGCCGTGAAGTGTAGTAATTCTGTTTCAAACGAGTAGTAAAACTATGACCACCGTCGAAATCGACCACGCTAAATGCTTGCGAGAACGGTCTATGGTGTCAGTCCGTCATAGGTGAAATGTAGTAAGTCTGTTTCAAAGAATTGTCGCGACTATCCGCCAACCGTCAGCAGTCCTAGCGACGAGCCTGCCGCACCAATGAAAACTGGACTGCACACACAGCCCGAAAAGAGCGCTGCGGCACGCTGCAGTATGAATTCACATAGGAGGGGGCAGGGTGGCCCCTCGTCATTTAGTGTGGAATCCAACACTCACAATTGGGGGTGGTGGTCGAGGCCTGTGGGCATGTGGGCAGGCTGCATTTTAGCCTGTCCAAATGTCCACAGGCCGCCTTTGACCTTTGCTTGGACGGGCGGTCTTTATGAGCGTGGGCATAGAAGCGTTGTTCACCAGCGCACTGGGTTTGGCTGCGCCCTGGGGCGTGGCGAAGGTGGATCTGGACACCAAACAACGTCGCATCGATTTTGAGTTGCGTTGCTCGGTCAAGCTCTT
>JBBRBW010000081.1:0-19534 GCA_038205425.1 Burkholderiales bacterium
GCTGATGCCCGATCTGGAAGCCACCTGCAGCCTCGACCTGGGCTGCCCGCCCGAAGAGTTCGGCGCCTTCTGCGATGCCCACCCCGACCGCGCCGTGGTCGTCTACGCCAACACCAGCGCCGCCGTGAAGGCGCGCGCCGACTGGATGGTGACGAGTTCGTGCGCGCTGGCCATCGTCAACCATCTGAAGGACCAGGGCAGGAAGGTGCTGTGGGCGCCCGACCGCCACCTCGGCCGCTACATCCAGCAGCAGACCGGCGCCGACATGCTGCTGTGGGACGCCGCCTGCATCGTGCACGACGAGTTCAAAGGCGTGGAGCTCGAACTGCTGCGCCGCGAACACCCCGGCGCGCTGGTGCTGGTGCACCCCGAGTCCCCGGCCAGCGTGGTGGCCCAGGCCGACCTGGTGGGCAGCACCAGCCAGCTGCTGAAGGCGGTGGTCGACGGCAGCGCGCCGGCCTACATCGTGGCCACCGACAACGGCATCCTGCACCGCATGCGCCAGCTGGCACCGGGCAAGACATTGATAGAGGCGCCCACCGCCGGCCAGAGCGCCACCTGCAAGAGCTGCGCGCACTGCCCGTGGATGGCGATGAACGCACTGCAGGGCGTGGTGGCCTGCCTGGAGACTGGCAGCGGCGAAGTGCGGGTGCCGGAAGCCGTGCGCAGCCGCGCTTTGGGCTGCATCAACCGCATGCTCGACTTCGTCCGCCAGCACCCGGCCAGCGTGGCGCAGCCCGCGGTGCGGGCCAGCGGCTTAATACCGAACATCGGAGCGGCCTGAACCCGGCCTGAGCCCGGCCCGCGGTCGCGACTCAAGCCCGACGCGCCGGCGCCGATATCCGGGCGTACCCCGAGCACGGGGCGGAGCCGGATCATGCAGACCACCATCACCACGGAGTTCTCCTCCGTGCGCAACCACAACGAGCGCGCCGTCTTCAACACCGTGGCGCTGAACGCCGACCGCTTCCCCGGTGTCGCCGACGACCCCGAACTGCTGGCCGACGTGGCCTGCGTGGCGCTGAACCGGCTGCCGGCGCGCTACATCCGCCACGAGGTCGACTACGTCTTCTACCTCAGCGACCACGAACGCCAGGACAGCGAGCGGCAGCTTCTGGAGGCGGTCGACTTTGCCTTCGGCTTCGTGCAGGCGCGCACCGCGATGCGGGCCCGTGGCTGAGGTCGGCATCGACCGCGCACTGCCGCGGGCCTGGGAGCTGAGCTACCTGGACCCGGCGGCAGCGCTGGCCATCGGACGCGCAGCGACCGCCAGCGGTGATGCCGCCGCAGCGGCCGAAGGCTGGATCGTCGCCGCGCTGTGCGAGGTGCGCCTGCACGACGCCACGGCCGCGCTGCAGTCGCTGGCGCAGGCGCGCCCAGCCTGTGCTGCGCTGGCCGACGCCGCCGCGGCAGCGCGCGGCCTGGCCCTCTGCGACGAGGTGCACGCCATCGTGCTGCGCGGCGCCGGCGACAACGAAGGGTCGTCGCGACTGCAGGCCGACATCGACGCCCGCACGGGTTTCGAGCCCGACGCCATGCAGCGTTTCATCGCCCACAACTCGCGCGCGATGACGGCGCGCCAGCAAGGCCATGCCGACAGCGCGCTGCGCCACTTCTACGCCGCGTGCAACGCGGCGCTGCAGACCGGCTGGGCCGGGCCGCGCATCACCGCCTACAGCAACCTGGGTGGCTACCACCACGACCTGTACAACCTGGACGACGCCCGGCTGCTGAGCGAACAGGCGCTGGCGGCCGCCCGCGAGGCCGGCGCCACGCAGGCCTTGTTGGCGTCGTCGGCCAACCTGATCACGATCTACTACGCCGCTGGCGACATGCTGCTGGCGCGCCAGATGGCCGGCGTCCTGCTGGCCCAGCCCGACGACCGCCATGCCGGCGTACGCGACCGCTACATGCTGCCGCTGGCGCTGGGCCACGTGGCCGCGGGCGAGACCGAAGCCGCGCTTCGCTACCTGCACGCGGTCGACCCCGACAGCCTGCGCGACGCGGGCAGCAAGGTCTTCTGGAGCTGGCTGATGGCACGCTGCCGGCTGGCCCAGAACGACGCGGCCGGCGCGCTGGCGGTGGCCGAACGCACGCTGCAGACCTGCCAGCAGCACGGGCTGGTGGCTCCGCCCTTCGACATGATGTCGCTGCACCGGGTGCTGGCCGACGCCGCCGAGCAGGCCGGCGACGCCCGCGCTGCGCTGCGCTACATGCGCCGCGCCCACAACCAGTACGAACAGATGGTGGGCCGCAGCGCACGCGCGCGCTACATCGCGCTGCAGGTCAAGCACCAGCTCGACGAGGCCCAGCGCGAGCGCGACGCCGCCGTGCACGGCCACCGCAGTGCCGAAGTCGACCGCCGCCGCCTCTCCGAGCTGAACGACGCGCTGCTGAGAAAGGTCGCCGAGACCGAGATGCTGCACGCCCGTCTGCGCGAGCAGGCGCTGCGCGACCCGCTGACCGGCCTGCACAACCGCCGCTACCTGTTCGAGATCGTGCCCGGCATGCTGGAGCTGGCGCGCCGCAACGAACGCCCGCTGTGCGTGGTGCTGATCGACCTCGACCACTTCAAGCTGCTCAACGACACCTGCGGCCACGCCGCCGGCGACCTCGTGCTGCAGCGCTTCTCGGGCCTGCTGCGCGAGATGCTGCGCAAGAGCGACGTGCTGTGCCGCCACGGCGGCGAGGAGTTCGTCGCCGTGATGCCCGACATCGACGCCGAGGGCGCGCACGCCATGCTCACGCGGCTGCTCGACACCTTCTCGACGCTGCACCTGGAGCATGGCCGCCGGCGCCTGCCCAGTGGCACCTTTTCGGCCGGCATCACCATCTTCCCGCGCCACGGCAGCACGCTGGAGCAGCTGCTCTCGCGCGCCGATCGCGCGCTCTATGCCGCTAAGCACCAGGGCCGGGCACGTGTCGAGATGGCGCCACGCACCGGCTTCGCCACGCTGGGCTGATCAGGCGTCGGGGCCGTCGGGCTGCGCGCGGCTGCGCGCCGGGCGCGTGAGCACAGTGGGGAAGCTCACCGGCAGCGGCAGGGGGAAGTCGCGGCTGTAGTGCAGGCCGCGGCTTTCGTGGCGGCTGAGTGCCGAACGCACGATGAGCTCGGCGCAGGTCACCAGGTTGCGCAGTTCGAGCAGGTCGCGGCTGACGCGGAAGTTGCGGTAGTACTCCAGCGTCTCGCTGCGCAGCAGCTCGATGCGGTGCAGCGCACGCTCGAGGCGCTTCGTCGTGCGCACGATGCCGACGTAGTTCCACATCAGCAGCCGCAGTTCGTCCCAGTTGTGCGCGATGACGACCTGCTCGTCGGCATCTTCGACCTGGCTCTCGTCCCAGGCCGGCACCGTGGCCACCGGCTGCACACCCTCGGCCAGGATGCGCGTGGCGCAGGTGCGGCCCAGCACCACGCATTCCAGCAGCGAGTTGCTGGCCAGCCGGTTGGCGCCGTGCAGCCCGGTGTAGGTGGCCTCGCCGACGGCGTAGAGGCCGGGCAGGTCGCAGCGGCCGTCGAGGTCGGTGACGACGCCGCCGCAGGTGTAGTGTGCCGCCGGCACGACGGGGATCGGCTGGCGCGCGATGTCGATGCCCAGGCTGAGGCAGCGTGCGTGCACGGTCGGGAAGTGCTCCTTCAGGAAGTCCTCGCCCTTCTCCGCGACGATGGGTCTGGCGTCGAGCCAGACATGGTCGATGCCGTGCTTCTTCATCTCGAAGTCGATGGCGCGCGCGACGATGTCGCGCGGCGCCAGCTCCAGCCGCCTATCGTGCGCGGGCATGAATCGCATGCCGTCGGGCAAGGTCAGGTGCGCACCCTCGCCGCGCAGCGC
Organism: Burkholderiales bacterium; assembly: GCA_038205425.1. Lineage (GTDB taxonomy): Bacteria > Pseudomonadota > Gammaproteobacteria > Burkholderiales > Burkholderiaceae_C > Rubrivivax. The sequence goes on from JBBRBW010000081.1 coordinate 3,831, forward strand.
CTCGGTAATCAGAAAGCTGCGCTCCTGCGGGTGGTACAGGCAGGTGGGGTGGAACTGGATGAACTCCATGTTGCCCACGCGGCAGCCGGCGCGCCAGGCCATCGCGATGCCGTCGCCGGTGGCGGTATCGGGGTTGCTCGTGTAACGGTAGACCTTGCCGACACCGCCGGTGGCCATCACCACCGCGGTGGCAGGCAGCGTTTCGACGCGCCGGCCGTCCATGTCGAGCGCGTAGACGCCGTAGCAGCGCGGCGCCTCCTGGCGCTTCAGGTGGCGCGAGGTGATGACGTCGACGGCCATCCAGCGTTCACGCAGCGTGATGTTGGGGTGCTCGCGGGCGCGCTGCAGCAGCGTGTCGTGGATGGCCTTGCCGGTGGCATCGGCGGCGTGCGCAATACGGCGTACCGCATGGCCACCCTCGCGCGTGAGGTGCAGGCCCAGCGGCCCGCCGGCGTCGTGCGAGAAGGGCACGCCGGCGTCGACCAGCCAGCGGATGGCCGACGCGCTGTGTTCGGCGATGAAACGCGCGGTGTGCTCGTCGACGAGGCCGGCGCCAGCGTCCTGCGTGTCACGCACATGCGACTCGATGCTGTCGTCGCTGCCCAGCACGCCGACGATGCCGCCCTGCGCCCACGGCGTGGCGCCCTCGGTGAGTTCGCGCTTGGCCAGCACCACCACCGGCAGCCGCTCGGCGAGTTGCAGCGCCACCGTCAGCCCGGCCAGGCCGGCCCCCACGATGACGACAGGCGGCACGGCGCCTGCGGAAGGAGGATCGTTGATCATTTCACGGGGGTGCGCACGGAGCGCGTCCAAGGGGGCCAGATTGTATGAACTACCCACTTCTGGGCCGGTGCGGCACGGGCAGGCGACCCCTATCATGCGCTGATGAATATCAGGCGTGACGAACCCGGCTGGCAGGAACCCCAACGAGCGCCCGTGCGGCCCCCCACGCGCGACGAGCTCAACGCGCCCAGCACGCAGATCGTCACCGACCGCGAGGCCTATCTGGGCCAGGGCCGGCACGACGTCGGGCGCCGCATCTCCGACGATCATGTCGAACTCTTCATCACGGGTGACGTGGCCGGTTCGCTGCAGCGCGAATTTGTGCAGCACACGCCCGAGTTCATCGCGCTGCACGACCTGGGCACCAGCGCCAGCCTGCGCCTGCTGACCAGCCTGGCCGGCGCCGCCGGCGCGCGTGTGCAGCGGTTGTCGATCCGCCGCCAGGGCCATGGCGTGGCGCTGGCCGTGCTGCAGTTCGTCGAGATGCCGCTGGCCGACGGCACGCAGCTGCGCGTCTATGCCACCGACATCAACGCCGACAACCCCACGCGCGCCCAGGTGGCGCGCACGCTGCTGGCCTTCAGCAAGCTGGGCGTGCTGCTGGTGGGCGAACTGCCCCCGCACGCGCTGGCCGGCCAGCTGGCGCCGCTGCACGAAGCGCTGATGCGCAGCACCTGGCCGAACCGCGAGATGCTGCTGGTGCCGCTGGGCTCCAGCCTGGCCATGGCCGCCCACGCCGCGCAGCTGGCCCAGGGCAGCGCCGTCTCGGTGCACGTCACGCCGCACGCCGACAAGCCACGCCAGGCCTGGGGTTACATCGGCGGCGCCTGGAACCGCATGAACGGCGCCAGCGGTGCACGCGCGCTGTCCACCGACATGGCGCAGGCCGTGCCCAAGCCACGCCTGCCGCCGAGCGAGGCACCGACGCAACCGATGGAGCTGCGTCCCATCGGCCCGCCGCCGACGATGTCGATTCCGCTGATGACCCAGGCGACCACGCCCATGCCCAAGGTGGGCGGCGTCAGCTGGCAGGCCTATGTCGACCGCTGTGCGCTGATCAAGGGCGCGGTGTCGGTCTGCGTCTTCGACCTCCACAACTCGCAGCCGCTGGCCCATGCCGGCGGTGCGCCCGCGGCCGACCGCCTGGCGCAGCAGGGCACCACGCTGCTGTCGCAGATGAACGACGCATCGCGCGCGCTGGGCCTGGGGCCGGCGCGCGCCGAGGCCAGCGTCAGCACCGCCAGCCACCACCTGTTGCTGCGTCCGGTGCCGGGCCACCCCGGCGTGGCCGTGCACGTGGTGGTCTCGGCCACCACGGGCAACCTGACGCTGGCGCGCATGCAACTGGAGCGCATCGAAGCACCACAGTGAACCGGCTGCAGCGCCCCGCCCCGTCGGGCGGGCGCCCATGTAAAACGGGCCCCGAGGGGCCCGCTTCGCTTTCAGCGCTGCGCTTGGCTACTCAAAAGCTGTAGCCCAGGCCGATGGACAGCTGCGGCACGGCGCGCACCTTGCCGACGCCGTCGCGCAGGTCGACCAGTTCCTTGTCGATGTTGGCCTGGATGTCGGGCTGGGTGGCCAGCTGGCCTCGCGCCGTGGCGGTTACCGTGGCGCGGCCGATCGACGCACCGATGTCAGCAGAGAAGCGCAGCCCCGAGCCGCTCTGGTGGCCCCAGCCGATGCCGATGTACGGTGTGCTCTTCGGAAACTCGACCTGCACCTTCAGGCCGTCAGCGGCGGTGGTGACGTAGGTGCGGTCGCCGATGGTGATCGAGCCGCCGGCGCCGTTGGCGTCGAGCGTGATCTTGTAGGTGTTGAAGGCGGCGCCACCGGTGAACCGAAAGCTGCCTGCAAACGGGAACCAGTCGGCCAGCAGCGCGCTGCGCTGCAGCTTGTATTGGCCGTCGTAGTTGATGCCGTTCTCGACCGTGGACTTGCTGCGCGAGCCCAGCGTGTAGATGTCGCCGCGCAGCGTGAAGCTCTCGTTCACGGGCTGGGCGTAGCCCAGGCCGATGCCGGGAATGCCGATGCCGGTGTAGAGCTCTCCGGCCTGGGCCGGGGCGGCGAACAGGACGGCGGCAGCCAGGCTGCAGGCGGTGGCGAGATGGCGTCGGGTGGCGTGGGACAGCATGCGGGACTCCTGTGGCGGTGAATCTGTGGTTGTTCGAGATGCACCGCGGCACCAGGGCCGCGGCACACGCACAGATTGTCAGAGTCCCCCCGGCGGTGCATGCTCTGCATTAAGGACCGGTTTCCCGGTCAACTCGCAGCATGCGCAGCGACGCGCAAGCCGTTCGGGGCTTGCACGCGCGGCTCTCAGCCCTCACACGTGAAATGGCATTCGGGCCTTCGCCAGCCGCGCAAGCCCTTCCGGGCTTGCACGCGCGGGCTCAGTGGACGATGCGCGAGAACACGAACTCGCCCCCCTCGACGTCCACCGGGATCACGTCCCTGGGGCCGAACTTGCCTTGCAGGATGAGCTTGCTCACCGGGTTCTCGATGCGGTGCTGGATGGCACGCTTGAGCGGTCGTGCGCCGAACACCGGGTCGAAGCCCACCTTGGCCAGCTCGGCCAGCGCCGCCGGCGACACCTCGAGCTTCATCTCCAGCTTCTCGAGCCGGCCCTCCAGCAGCTTGAGCTGGATCTTCGCGATGCTCTCGATGTTCTTCATGTCGAGCGCGTGGAACACCACCGTCTCGTCGATGCGGTTCAGGAACTCGGGGCGGAAGTGCTGCTTGACCTCGACCCACACCGCGTCGCGGATGTCGGCGCTGGGCTGGCCGGCCATCTGCATGATCATGTGCGAGCCCAGGTTGCTGGTCATCACGATGACCGTGTTCTTGAAGTCGACCGTGCGGCCCTGGCCGTCGGTCAGGCGGCCGTCGTCGAGCACCTGGAGCAGCACGTTGAAAACGTCCGGGTGCGCCTTCTCGACCTCGTCGAGCAGCAGCACGCTGTACGGCTTGCGGCGCACGGCTTCCGTCAGCGCGCCGCCCTCGTCGTAGCCCACGTAGCCCGGTGGCGCGCCGATCAGGCGGCTCACCGAGTGTTTCTCCATGTACTCCGACATGTCGACGCGGATCATGTGGTCCTCGCCGTCGAACAGGAAACCGGCCAGCGCCTTGCACAATTCGGTCTTGCCCACGCCGGTGGGGCCCAGGAAGAGGAAGCTGCCCAGCGGCCGGTTCGGGTCGGACAGGCCGGCGCGTGAACGCCGGATGGCGTCGGCCACGGCGGTGATGGCTTCGTCCTGGCCCACCACGCGTTCGTGCAGCTTGTCTTCCATCTGCAGCAGCTTGTCGCGTTCACCCTGCATCAACTTGCTGACCGGGATGCCGGTGGCGCGTGAAACCACTTCGGCGATCTCTTCCGCGCCCACCATCGTGCGCAACAGTTGCGGGCGGCCGGCACCCTTCTTGCCGGTCTCTGTGGCCTGGGCTTCCTTCAGGCGCTTTTCCAGTTCGGGCAGCTTGCCGTACTGCAGCTCGGCGACCTTGTTGAAGTCACCCTTGCGCTTGAGCTCTTCGATCTGCTGGCGCGTGCGGTCGATCTCTTCCTTGACCTGCGCACTGCCTTGCGCGACGGCCTTCTCTGCCTTCCAGATCTCTTCCAGGTCGTTGTAGTCGCGCTCCAGCTTGGCGATCTCGTCCTCGATCAGGCCGAAGCGCTTGATGGAGCCTTCGTCCTTTTCCTTGCGCACGGCCTCGCGTTCGATCTTGAGCTGGATGAGCCGCCGGTCGAGCCGGTCCATGGCCTCGGGCTTGGAGTCGATCTCGATCTTCACCTTGGCCGCGGCCTCGTCGATGAGGTCGATGGCCTTGTCGGGCAGGAAACGGTCGGTGATGTAGCGGTGGCTCAGCTCGGCCGCGGCGACGATGGCCGGGTCGGTGATCTCCACGCCGTGGTGCACCTCGTACTTTTCCTGCAGGCCACGCAGGATGGCCACCGTGGCCTCGACGCTGGGCTCGTCGACCAGCACCTTCTGGAAGCGGCGCTCGAGAGCGGCGTCCTTCTCGACGTACTTGCGGTATTCGTTCAGCGTCGTGGCGCCGATGCAGTGCAGTTCGCCGCGCGCCAGCGCGGGCTTGAGCATGTTGCCGGCGTCGATGGCGCCCTCGGCCTTGCCGGCGCCCACCATGGTGTGCAGTTCGTCGATGAACAGGATGATGCGGCCCTCGTCGGCGGCCACTTCCTTCAGCACGGACTTCAGCCTTTCCTCGAACTCGCCGCGGAACTTGGCGCCGGCCAGCAGTCCGGCCATGTCCAGCACCAGCACACGCTTGTTCTTCAGGCTGTCGGGCACCTCGCCGTTGATGATGCGCTGCGCCAGGCCCTCGACGATGGCGGTCTTGCCCACGCCGGGCTCGCCGATCAGCACCGGGTTGTTCTTGGTGCGGCGCTGCAGCACCTGGATCGCGCGGCGGATCTCGTCGTCGCGGCCGATCACCGGGTCGAGCTTGCCCTGGCGGGCGCGCTCGGTCAGGTCGAGCGTGTACTTCTTCAGCGCCTCGCGCTGGCCTTCGGCGTCGGCCGAGTCGACCGACTGCCCGCCACGCACGGCCAGGATCGCCGCCTCGAGCGACTTGCGCGACAGGCCGTGCCCGCGCACGACGCCACCGATGTCGGTCTTCGAGTCGGCCAACGCCAGCAGGAACATCTCGCTGGCGATGAACTGGTCAGCCGCCTTCGTGGCTTCCTTGTCGGCGGCCTGCAGCAGTTGGGCCAGCTCACGCCCCGCCTGCACCTGACCCCCACCCTGCACCTGCGGCAGGTTGCGGATGGCGGTCTCCATCGCCACGCCCAAGGCGGCCGTGTTGGCGCCGGCGCGGTCGAGCAGTGCCTTGGGGCCGTCGGGCTGGGCCAGCATCGCCGCCAGCAGGTGGGCCGGCTCGATATAGGGGTTGTCACGGGCGACGGCGGCGCTCTGGGCGTCGGCCAGGGCTTGCTGGAAGGCGGTGGTGAGCTTGTCGAAACGCATGATGGAGGTCCTTTCGCTTGCTGCCCACATGGGGCGGCAGCGCATCGGTTTCAAGGCCATGCCCGCAGCCTGGCCTTGCGCCAGGACAAGCGCTGCAACGCGCCGGCGCCCCCAGCACGCCAGAATGGAAGCCATGGCCATCCACCAGATCCAGGTCCGTTACGACACCACGGCCGACCGCCTGCTGCTGCAACTGCGCACAACGGAAGCCGAGGTCTATGCGGTGTGGCTGACGCGGCGCATGGTGCAGCGGCTGTACCCGCCCTTTCGCCAAGTGGTGGCGCAGGCCAGCGTGGCACGTGCCGCGCCGCAGGCCCTGCCCGTGCCGGAGGCGCGCCAGATGCTGGAGCAGACGGCGCTGCAGCGTTCACTGCAGGGCGCCGACTTCGCCCAACCCTTCGCCAGCGCCGACGCCAGCCATCCGCTGGGCCCGGAACCGCTGCTGCCCGACACCGCCGACCTGCGCCCGGGCGCCGACGGCCAGCTGACGCTGGCCGTGCGCGAGCCGCGCGGCCGGCGCATCGAGATCGCGCTCAACGCTGAGCTGGCCACCGCCTTGCTGCGCCTGCTGGACAGCGCGCTGGCGGCGGCCGAGTGGAGTCTGCAGGCCGCGGCGGCGCCAGGCGGAACGCCGCCCGAGGGCATGCCGGGTCAGCTGCCGCCGGGCCGGCTCGTCAGCTGACGCGCCTCAAGGCCAGGGCGCCCCGCCGCGGCGGCGCCTAGATCGCTTCGCCGAGCCGGTGGTAGTGGCCCGACCGGTAGAGCAGCGGCGCCTGCGCGTTTTCAGTGAAGGCGAGCACGCGCCCGATGTAGAGGCGGTGGTCGCCAGCGTCCTGGCGAGTGTGGAACTCGCACTCGAACACGGCCGCGGCGTCGTTCAGCACCGGCGTGCCGTGCCCGCCCAGCGACCACTGGCCTCCAGCGAAGCGGTGCGCGTGGGCGCTGGCAAAGCGGCGCGACAGGCCGATCTGCACCTCGGCCAGCACGTTGACGGCAAAACGCGGCGCGGCCTCGAAGGCGGCGAGGATGGGGCTTTCGCGCCGCAGCGACCACAGCACGAGCGGCGGCTCGAGCGAGACAGAGTTGAAGGAATTCACCGTCAGGCCGACATAGGCGCCGGCCTCGTCGATACAGCTCACGATGGTGATGCCGGTGGTGAACCTGCCCAGCGCGGTACGCAGCCGCCGCGGGTCCATCAGTGGCCCGCGCCCGGGCCCGGCGCGGCAGCCGCCGCGGCATTGCCCGACACGAGGCCCCAGCGCGCCAGGGCCGCGTCGTCGGCGACACGCGCGTCGACCCAGCGTGCACCTTCGGCCGTGGTTTCCTTCTTCCAGAATGGCGCCTGCGTCTTCAGGTAGTCCATCAGGAACTCGCAGGCCAAGAAGGCCTGACCCCGGTGCGCCGAGCTGACGGCCACGAGCACGATCTGGTCGCCGGGCAGCAGCGGACCGACACGGTGGACCACACGCGCGGCGCGGATGTCGAAGCGGCGACGGGTCTCGTCGATCATGCCCTCGATGGCCCTTTCGGTCATGCCGGGGTAGTGCTCGAGTTCCATCGCCGCGACCTCGCCGGCGACACCGCCGTTGCGGTCGCGCACCGTGCCGACGAAGCTGGCCACGGCACCCACCGCCGCGTCGCCGGCACGCAGCGCGGCGACTTCGGCGCCGAGGTCGAAGTCGCCGGTCTGGATGCTGACGCGGGCAGGCATGGGCTGATGCTGCCTCAACCGCCGGTGACCGGGGGAAAGAAGGCTACTTCGGCCCCTTCCGGTACCTGGGCGCTGTCGTTGCTCATGGCCTGGTTGACGGCACCGCGCAGCGCGCGGCCACGCGAGAGCGCTTCGGCGTGACGCGGGCTGCTGGCGATGAGCTGGTCACGCAGCGCGCCCAGCGTGCTGCCGGCCGGCAGTTCGACGCTTTCATGCGCGCCCAGCGCCTCGCGCAAGGAGGCGAAATAGCGGACCCGGATCTTCACCATCGCACTCATCGGGAAACCAGCGCCGACAGCGGCAGGAAACGCACCGGGTCACCCCGCGCGATGGCCTGGCCGGGCGGGTTGTCGAGCAGGCCGTCGGCCCAAACGGCCGAGGTCAGCACACCCGAACTCGGGTTCGGGAACAGGTCGAGGCCCCCTTCGCCGTTCAGCCGCACGCGCAGGAACTCGCGCCGCTTGTCGGGGCGTGGCCAGTCGAAGTCCGCACGCATCGGCAGCGGCGCCGGCAGCCCGGCCGGCATGCCCTGCATCGCACGCAGCGCCGTGCTGACCGTCAGCAGGTAGGTGACGTAGGAAGACACCGGGTTGCCCGGCAGCCCGATGAGCAGCGCCGCGCTGCCGTCGGGTCGGCGGATGCAGCCCAGCGCCAGCGGCTTGCCGGGCTTGATGGCGATCTGCCAGTTCTCGATCGAGCCCTCGGCCTCGGCCGCCGGCTTGAGGTGGTCTTCCTCGCCCACCGAGACGCCGCCGCTGGTGATGATGAGGTCGTTGTGCAACGCCGCCTCGCGCAGCGCCGCACGCGTGGCTTGCAGCGTGTCGCCGACGATGCCCAGGTCCTGCACCTCGCAGCCGCCGGCCTGCAACAGCGCACGCAGCGTGTAGCGGTTGCTGTTGTAGATGGCGCCCGGGCGCAGCACCTCGCCGGGCATCTGCAGTTCGTCGCCGGTGGAAAAGAGCGCGGCACGCGGCCGGCGCAGCACCGGCAACAAGCCGGCGCCGACGCTGGCGGCCAGGCCCAGGGCCTGCGGCGTGAGGCGTTCACCGCGGTGCAGCACCGCGCTGCCGCGTTGCACGTCTTCGCCGCGGCGGCGTATCCACTGGCCCGGCGTCGGCACGGTGTTGACCTTGACGGCGCCGTAGCCCTCGCCGGCCACCGCCTCGCACTGTTCCTGCATCACCACGGCATCGGCACCCGCGGGCACCTGGCCGCCGGTGAAGATGCGCGCCGCGGTGCCGGGCTGCAGCGGCTGGCCGACATGGCCGGCCGGGATGCGCTGCGCCACCGGCAGCACCCCGCCGGCAGCGGGCAGGTCGGCGCAGCGCATCGCGTAGCCGTCCATCGAGGTGTTGTCGGCGGGTGGTACGTCCAGCGAAGACAGCACCTCGGCAGCGAGCACGCGGCCCAGCGCGTCGAAGGTGGAGACCGGCTCGGCTTCGGTGATGGCGTGGCCGGCCGCGGCGGCCGTCAGGCGGGCCAGTGCATCGTCCAGGCTGAGCAGCGGGCGCGCGGCGTTCATGCGTCGTGACAGTGGGTTTCGATGAGACCCTTCACCGCCGCCACGTCGGGAGCGATGACAACGAACCGCTTGGGCAGCGCCTCGATGTCGCGCAGCGCGGGCGGCGGCTCGGGCTTGAAGCCCAGCGCCTCTTCGATGGTGTCGGCGAACTTGGCCGGCAGCGCCGTTTCCAGCACCAGCATGGGCACACCGGGCTGCAGGTGTTCACGCGCCACCTTCAGGCCGTCGGCGGTGTGGGTGTCGACGAGCAGCTGGTTCACCTGCCAGGTGTGGCGGATGGTGGCCAGGCGGTCGGCATGCGTACTCTTGCCGCTGACGAAGCCGTAGCCGGGGATGCGCAAAAACTCCTCGGGCGTGAGCGTGAAGCCGCCGTCGCGCGCCAGCGCGGCGCCGAAGAGTTCCTTCGTGCGTGCGCCGTCGCGCCCCAGCAGGTCGAACACGAAGCGCTCGAAGTTGCTGGCCTTGCTGATGTCCATCGAGGGGCTCGAGGTCTCGTGCGTCTCGGCCGTGGCGCGCGGGCGGTAGGTGCCGGTGCGGAAGAACTCGTCGAGCACGTCGTTTTCGTTGGTGGCCGCCACCAGCTCGTCGATCGGCAGGCCCATCATGCGTGCAACGTGGCCGGCGCAGATGTTGCCGAAGTTGCCACTGGGCACCGTGAAGCTCACACGTGCATCGTTCGGCGCCGCCGCCAGGCCGCTCCAAGGCGGCGCAGCCCCCTCGGCGGGTACCGAGCCGGAGGCGAGGTTGGGGGCCTCTGATGTGGCCTGGAAGTAGCCCGCGAAGTAGTAGACGACCTGGGCCAGCAGCCGCGCCCAGTTGATGCTGTTCACCGTGCCGATGCGGTACCTGCGCTTGAACCCGAGGTCGTTGCTGACGGCCTTGACGATGTCCTGGCAGTCGTCGAACACACCCTCGACGGCGATGTTGTGGATGTTGGCATCCTGCAGGCTGAACATCTGCGCCTGCTGGAAGGGGCTCATGCGGCCGTGCGGGCTGAGCATGAAGACGCGCACGCCTTGCTTGCCGCGCATCGCGTATTCGGCCGCGCTGCCGGTGTCGCCGCTGGTCGCGCCCAGGATGTTCAGCGCCTCGCCGCGGCGGCCCAGCTCGTACTCGAACAGGTTGCCCAGCAGCTGCATCGCCATGTCCTTGAAGGCCAGCGTGGGGCCATTGGACAGCGCTTGCAGGTAGAGCCCTTCTTCGAGCTTCTTCAGCGGCGTGATCTGCGGCGTGCCGAACACCGCCTCGGTGTAGGTGGCCGTGCACAGGCGCCGCAGGTCGGCCGCAGGGATGTCGGCGATGTAGAGGCTGAGGATCTCGAAGGCCAGCTCCGCATACGGCAGGCCACGCCAACGCGCGAGCGTGGCGGCGTCGACCTCGGGGTAGAACGCCGGCAGGTAGAGACCGCCATCGGGCGCCAGGCCCTCGAGCAGGATGTCGCAGAAGCCGCGCTCCGACTTGTCGCCGCGGGTGCTGACGTACTTCATCGTGTGCTCAATTCAGCTCTTCCTTGCGGATCTTGACGATCGGCGCCAGCACCGTCGCCAGCGCCTGCATCTGCGCCAGCGCCGCGGTCATGCGGCCCTCGACGGTGTCGTGCGTCAGGATGATGAGATCGGTCTGGTTTTCGCCTTCGGCGCTTTCACGCTGCAGCACGGCGTCGATGCTGATGTCGTTCTCGGCCAGGATGCCCGTGATGCGCGCCAGCACGCCCGCCTTGTCGGCCACCACCAGGCGCAGGTAGAAGGCCGTCACCACGTCGGCGATGGGCAGGATGGGTGTGTCGTGCAGTTCACCCGGCTGGAACGCCAGGTGGGGCACACGCTGCTCGGGGTCGGCGGTGTGCAGGCGGGTGATGTCCACGAGGTCGGCGATCACGGCGCTGGCCGTGGGTTCGCTGCCCGCGCCCTTGCCGTAGTAGAGCGTGGGGCCGACGGCGTCGCCCTGCACCACCACGGCGTTCATCGCGCCTTCGACGTTGGCGATCAAGCGCGTGGCCGGGATCAGCGTCGGGTGCACACGCAGCTCGATGCCACCGGCCGGGTACGCGGCCGACTTCAGGTCATCCCTGCGCCGCGTGATGCCCAGCAGCTTGATGCGGTAGCCCAGCTGCTCGGCATAGCGGATGTCGGCCGCCTGCAGGCCGGTGATGCCTTCCACGTAGGCCTTGTCGAACTGCACCGGCACGCCGAAGGCGATGGCGCTCATGATCGTCGCCTTGTGCGCGGCGTCGATACCCTCGATGTCGAAGGTCGGGTCGGCCTCGGCGTAGCCCAGGCGCTGCGCTTCCTTGAGCACGACGCTGAAGTCCAGCCCCTTGCTTCGCATCTCGGACAGGATGAAGTTGGTGGTGCCGTTGATGATGCCGGCCACCCAGTCGATGCGGTTTGCCGTCAGGCCCTCGCGCAGTGCCTTGATGATCGGGATGCCACCGGCCACCGCTGCCTCGAAGGCGACGATCACGCCCTTGGCGCGCGCGGCGCCGAAGATCTCGCTGCCGTGCACGGCCAGCAGTGCCTTGTTGGCGGTGACGACGTGTTTGCCCGCCGCAATGGCCTCCAGCACCAACGCCTTGGCGATGCCGTAGCCGCCGATGAGCTCGATGACGATGTCGATCTGCGGGTTGGCGATGACGGCGCGTGCATCGGCCACCACTTGAACGCCGTCGCCCACGATGGCGCGCGCGCGCCCGATGTCGAGGTCGGCGACCATGGTGATCTCGATGCCGCGGCCGGCGCGGCGGCGGATCTCTTCCTGGTTGCGGCGCAGCACCTTGAAGGTGCCGCTGCCGACGGTGCCGATGCCCAGCAGGCCGACCTGTATCGGCTTGGTTTCGACATCACGTCGCTGCTCGACGTGAGTCTCCACCGCAACACTTCGTGTTGTCATTGGTTGTGTCTCTTGCGGTAGTTGGAGAGGAAACGGTCGATGCGGCCGATGGCCTCGGTCAGGTCGTCCGAGTTGGGCAGGAAGACGATGCGGAAATGGTCGTGCGCGGGCCAGTTGAAGCCCGTGCCCTGCACGATCAGCACCTTCTCCTCGGCCAGCAGTTCGTAGGCGAACTGCTGGTCGTTGGTGATCGGGTACATCTTCGGGTCCAGCCGCGGGAACATGTACAGCGCGGCCTGCGGCTTGACGACGCTGACACCGGGAATCTGGCTCAGCAGTTCGTAGGCCAGGTCGCGCTGGCGGCACAGCCGGCCGCCCGGTGCCACCAGGTCCTTGATGCTCTGGTAGCCGCCCAGTGCGGTCTGGATGGCCAGCTGCCCCGGCGTGTTGGCGCACAGCCGCATGCTGGCCAGCATGTTCAGGCCCTCGATGTAGTCCTTCGCGCGCTTCTTGCCGCCCGAAACGACCATCCAGCCCGCGCGGTAGCCGCAGCTGCGGTAGTTCTTGCTCAGGCCGTTGTAGGTGACGAAGAGCACGTCGTCGGCCAGGCTCGCGATGCTGGTGTGCTCGACGCCGTCGTACAGCGTCTTGTCGTAGATCTCGTCGGCAAAGACGATGAGGTCGTTCGTGCGCGCGACCTCGACGATGTCCTTCAGCACTTCCACCGGATACAGCGCGCCGGTGGGGTTGTTCGGGTTGATGACGACGATGGCACGGGTGGCGGGCGTCACCTTGGCACGGATGTCGGCCAGGTCGGGCATCCAGCCCGAGCCCTCGTCGCAGCGGTAATGCACCGGCGTGCCGCCGGACAGCGACACCACCGCGGTGTGCAGCGGGTAGTCGGGCGAGGGAATCAGCACCTCGTCGCCGGCGTCGAGCAGCGCGTTCATGCTCATCGCGATGAGCTCGCTGGCGCCGTTGCCGAGATAGACGTCGTCGACCGTCACGCCGCTGACGTTTTTCTCCTGCGTGTAGTGCACCACCGCCTTGCGCGGCGCGAACAGGCCCTTGCTGTCGGTGTAGCCGGCGGCGTGCGGCAGGTTGCGGATCATGTCCTGCACGATCTCGTCGGGCGGCATCAGGCCAAAGGCGGCCACGTTGCCGATGTTCAGCTTGATGATCTTGTGGCCCTCGTCTTCCATCTGTCGCGCCTTGTCGAGCACGGGGCCGCGGATGTCATAGCCGACGTTGGCGAGCTTGGCGGATTTGGCGATCGGTTTCAAGGCGCGGGCCTTCTTGAAGGGGTGGGCTGGAGCAACCTAGAATTATCCACGCATGAAGTTCCAGCCCGATACGCTCGACGGCGTCAACGTCATCACGCGCCAGGAACCCGGCCGCGTCTGGCTGGGTGCCACCCTCTTCCAGCACAGCGTGCTGGTGCCCTGGCACGGCGAGGTGCTGCCCTGGGCGGCAGCCGCGCCCGAGGAACTCACCCCCGCGCACTTCGAGCGCATCGCCGCGATGCAGCCCGAGCTGGTGATCTTCGGCAGCGGCGCGCGCCTGCGCTTCGTCGCACCGGCCCTGCTGCAGTCGCTGATGGCGCTGCGCATCGGGGTCGAAACCATGGACACGCCGGCCGCCTGCCGCACCTACAACGTGCTCGTCAGCGAACACCGCCGCGTGCTCGCCGCACTGCTGCTGGCACCGCCCCCCTGAGGTCGGGGGCGCCGGAGACTTTATAATTCGCGATTGAGCCGGCTGGGCTGGAGGGCCGGCTTCCTTCTGCAGTGCGAGAACACTACCCATGACGCCTGTCGTAAACAAGTCCCTACCGGAATTCGAAGCCCTGGCCACGGGCGGCGTGAAGTTCACGCCCCAATCGCATCTCGGCAAGGCCGTGGTGCTGTACTTCTACCCGAAGGACAACACCCCTGGATGCACGACCGAGGCGATGCAGTTCCGTGACCAGCACAAGGACTTCATCAAGGCCGGCGCCGTGGTCTTCGGCGTATCGCGCGACAACATGGTCAGCCACGAGAAGTTCAAGACCACTCTTGAACTGCCCTTCGAACTAATCGCCGACACCGAAGAAAAGCTCTGCCACATGTTCGGCGTGGTCAAGAACAAGATCATGTACGGCAAGAAGGTCAAGGGCATCGAGCGCAGCACCTTCCTCATCGACGCCGAGGGCGTGATGCGCGCCGAGTGGCGCGGCATCAAGGTCGCCGGGCACGTTGACGACGTGCTCACGGCGGTGAAGGCGCTGAAGAAGGCCGCTTGATCCGCCGAACTTTCCTCCCTGGACTGCAGGGCCTGCGCCCCGCAGTCGTGGTTTCCGGATGCCTAGCCGCACAGCTGCCTGTGCGGCTTTTTTCTGTTCTCCTCACCCCGGTCTGACGCCCATGCCCCTGCCCAAGCCGCCCGCGAAAAAAGGTGACCTGCTGCGTAGCGCCGACTACGAGGCGCAGGCTGCGCCCCGTGTCGAGAAGCGCTCGCTGAAAACCCGCACCGCCGAGGCCCCGGCCCAAGCGGCGCTGGAACTGCATGACGGTAGCCCGGCGCTCGCCGCACGGCCCGCCGACAAGCCCGCCGCGCCGCCCCCGGCGGCCTACGCACCGCTGGGCCGTGCCGGCCGCGCACCCGCGCCCGCGCCGCGTGTGCGCAAGCCGCGCGGCAGCGGCCCGGCCAAGCTCTTCGTGCTCGACACCAACGTGCTGATGCACGACCCGATGTCGCTCTTCCGCTTCGAGGAACACGACGTCTTCCTGCCGATGATCACGCTGGAGGAACTCGATGGCCACAAGAAGGGCATGAGCGAGGTGGCGCGCAGCGTGCGCCAGGTCAGCCGCGAGCTCGACGCGCTGGCCAGCCTGGCCGCCAAGGACAGCAAGCTCGACGCCCACGCCGGCATCGAACTCGCCAGCACCGGCCACCGCGAGGCCGGCGGCAAGCTCTACTTCCAGACCACCTTCCTCGACTTCAAGCTGCCGCCCGGCCTGCCCCAGGGCAAGGCCGACAACCAGATCCTGGGCGTGGTGCAGAGCCTGCGCGAGCAGCAGCCCGGGCGCGACATCGTGCTGGTGTCCAAGGACATCAACATGCGCGTCAAGGCGCGTGCCCTGGGCCTGCCGGCCGAGGACTACTACAACGACAAGACGCTGGAAGACGGCGACCTGCTCTACACCGGGGTGCTGCAGCTGCCGGCCGACTTCTGGGACCGCCATGGCAAGACCATGGAAAGCTGGCAGCAGGGCGGCAACACCTTCTACCGCATCAGCGGGCCGCTGGTGCCCGCGCTGATGATCAACCAGTTCGTCTACCTGGAAGTGCCGGGCGCCGCGGCGCTCTACGCACGCGTGACCGAGATCACCGGCAAGACAGCTGTCCTCAAGACATTGCGCGACTACACCCACGGCAAGAACGCGGTGTGGGGCGTGACGGCACGCAACCGCGAACAGAACTTCGCGCTCAACCTGCTGATGGATCCCGACTGCGACTTCATCACCCTCACCGGCACCGCAGGCACCGGCAAGACGCTGATGACGCTGGCCGCGGGCCTTTCACAGGTGCTGGACGACCGCCGCTACACCGAGATCATCGTTACCCGCGTGACGGTGCCGGTGGGTGACGACATCGGCTTTTTGCCCGGCAACGAGGAAGAGAAGATGGGCCCCTGGATGGGCGCACTCGACGACAACCTCGAAGTGCTGGCGCGCACCGACGCCAGCGCTGGCGAATGGGGCCGCGCCGCCACCAACGACCTGGTGCGCAGCAAGATCAAGATCAAGAGCCTGAACTTCATGCGCGGGCGCACCTTCCTGAACAAGTTCGTGCTCATCGACGAGGCGCAGAACCTGACGCCCAAGCAGATGAAGACGCT
>JBBRBW010000082.1:0-19366 GCA_038205425.1 Burkholderiales bacterium
TGCGTTCTCCGTTCCTCTGCGGTGATGCATTCGGCATCCGCGGGGTCAGGCGCGACGGAACAGGCCCAGCCGCTGCGCTTCGAGTGCTGCTTCGGCGCGCGAACTCACGTTGAGCTTGCGGTAGATCTGCTTCACGTAGTCGGCGATGGTGTGCCGGCTCAGGCCCAGCTGCACGCCGATCTCGGGCAGCGTATAGCCCTTGGCCACGCGCAGCAGCACCTCGCTCTCGCGGTCGGTGAGGTTGACGGCGGGGATGGCGTTGGCGTTGGACGCCGGCTTGGCCTTGGCGCTGAAGTAGGCCATCACGCGGCGCGCGATCGACGGCGACAGCGGCGGCTCGCCCTGGCTGATGCGCTGCAACTGTTCGGTGATCAGCTCGCGCGCCTGTTCCTTCAGGATGTAGCCGAAGGCGCCGGCCTGCAGCGCCGGGAACAGGTGCTCGTCGTCGTCATGGATCGTGACCACCACGCTCTGCGCCTCGGGCTGCAGGTCGCGCAGCTTGGTCACCACGTCGACACCGCTGCCGTCGGGCAGGCCGAGGTCGATCAGCGCGAGGTCGAACTTGACCGCGCTGACGAGCTCGATGGCATCGTGCACGCGCGCGCTTTCGGAGATCGTGGCGCCCGGAAAGACCTGAAGCACGAGCTTGCGCATCCAGGCCCGGATCTCGGGCAGGTCTTCCAGCAGCAATATCGTCTTCATGGGCGTGTACGGGAAGTGGCGATTCGATGTTATCGGTCGTGTTGCGCCGCATCATGAAGCTTGGGTGGCACGATCCAGCGGAACCGTGAGCCGTATCACGGTTCCATGACCGGGTGTGCTCTCCACCAGGCACTGCCCCTGCAACTGCTTGGCGCGATTTTTCATGCTGGCCAGACCGTGGCCGCGGTCGAGGCGGCCGTCGATCTCGCTCGCGATGCCGTCGCCGTTGTCCTGCACGACGAACTGGAAGTCGTTGTCGGTGATGCCGGCCTGTACCGTGCACTGCGTGGCGCCGCTGTGCTTGATGATGTTGCTGGTGGCTTCGCGCAGGATGCGTGTCGTCTGCACGTAGGCCCGCGCGCTCAGCGTCTGCGGCAGGTCTTCCGGCGCGCTCCAGTCGCCCTCGATGCCGGCCTGGCCCAGGCGCGACACGACCTCGGCGCGCCAGTCGCCCAGGGCGTCGGCCAGGCGCACCGGCCGGCCGGTGAGGCCGCGCACGCTCAGCCGCATCTCCTCGAGCGCCTCGCGCGCCAGCGTGCTGATGCGTTCGCTGTCGCTGGTGTGAACGATGGTCAGCAGCTTGGCGCCGAGGTCGTCGTGCAGGTCGGCGGCGATGCGCTTGCGCTCGCGTTCGGTCACCTGCTCGACGCGCAGTTCGGCCATCTGGCGGAAGTTGCGCTCGATCTCCACCGTGGCCTCGCGCACGCGCTGCTCGAGAACGGCCTTGTCTTGTTCGGCATGCTGCAGCGCGCGGCCGTGCTGTTGCACCAGGCGCAGGCCCACCAGCACGAAGATCGTCGGTACCAGCAGCTGGGCCACGTGCGAGGCCAGCGTCAGCATCGACGGCAGACCGCTCGTCCACTGCGCCGCGAACTCGATGGCGCCGGCGATCGACACCGCGCCCAGCAGCGCGGCCATCAGCCACCGGCCGTGCCCCGGCCGCTGCTGGTGCAGGTGCCAGGCCGCGGCGGCCAGCACCTCGCCGGCCAGCAGCAGGTACCAGACGCTGGCCACGGCGTGCAGCCGCTGCGGCCCGGCCAGCACCAGCGACACCGACAGCAGCGCGCACTGCACCGGCAGACCGACGTCGGCCACGCGGTGGCGCACGCCGGCGTAGCGCAGCAGGAACTGCACCGCCGCCCAGGTGATGAAACCCAGCATCGCCAGGACCAGGAACTCGGTCTCGGAATGCCCCAGCGGCATGCTGCGCAGCCACAGCCGGCCGTCGACCAGCGCCCAGCCCACGCACAGCGCGCCGAAGTAGGCGAGGTGGCTTTCGCGCCGGTTCAGGAAGCCCAGCACGAACATGAAGCCGCCCATCAGCAGCAGCGTGGCGCTCACCGCCTGCGGCGCCCACACCTGCAGCGCGGTCAGCCGCGCGTGGCGCGCGGCCAGCTCGGACTGCGGCCCGATCACCAGCGCCGACAGCGCGCCGGCACGCTGGCGCGAACCCACCTCGGCCAGCGGATGGCCGACGAGTCGGATGTCGAGCACGTTGCCGCCCTTGCGCAGCAACGCCGACGGCAGCGCCACCAGCTGCGGATGGTTGCAGTTGTGCGTGTAGGGCGTGGACATGCGGCCGCCGCTGTGCAGCTTCTCGCCGTTGAGGTAGACCTCCAGGTTGCTGCAGACATGTTCGATGAACAGCGCGTAGAGCTCGTCGCCGGCACCGTCGTCGCGCAGCGGCGGCAGCTCGGTGCGGTACCACAGCGGCCCGCGCTGGTCGGGGCGTGTGCGGGCCCATTCGTCGGGCAGCGCCACGCGCTGCGCCGGCGCTGTTGCGGGGAAGGTGGGGCCGGCACCGGGGGCGCGCCAAGCGGTGTCGAGGTACACGGTCTGCGCAGGGGCCGCGCTGCTCAGAAGCCCCAGCAGCAGCAACGTCGCGCCGCGCCACAGCAGTGCCCAGGCACGCTGCAGCGCGGCAGGCGGCGCGTGGTCGTGGCGCGTCGCGGGCGTGTGAAGGTTGATGGCGGTCGAGGGCATGACGAGCGGCATTGTGCGCGGGGCAGACCGGCGCCGCCGGCGCTGCGACAATGCAGGGCCGTGCGCTAATGCCGCGCCCCCTTCCCGCACGCCGGCCCGCGCGGCTGCCGCTGCGCCCCGGGCGCGGAAACCGTCCCTGCCTGCCACCACCGCCACGTGATCCGCCGCCACGCCTTCGACAACGCCGACAACCGCCGTCTCGCCCACCTTTGCGGGCCGCTCGACGCCCACCTGCGCGCCATCGAAGGCGCGCTGGGCGTGACGCTGGCAAGGCGTGATGCCAGCTTCCGCATCGAGGGCCCGCGCGACGGTGTCGAACGCGCGGTGCGTCTGCTCGATGCGCTGTACACGAGCGCCGCGCACCCGATAGGCGAACGTGCGCTGCAGCTGGCGCTGCTGAAGTACGCTGCCACCGTGCCCGGCGCGCCGCAGGCGCCGACCGTGCTCGGGGGCGCCGACGGCGACGGCGACGGCGACGTCGTGCTGCACACGCGCCACGCCGATCTGCGCGGTCGCACGCCCAACCAGGTGCAGTACCTGCAGCAGATCCTGGCCCACGACATCACCTTCGGCATCGGCCCGGCGGGCACCGGCAAGACTTTCCTGGCCGTGGCCTGCGCCGTCGACGCGCTGGAACGCCACGGCGTGCAACGCATCGTGCTCACGCGCCCGGCCGTGGAGGCGGGTGAACGCCTGGGCTTCCTGCCCGGAGACCTGGCGCAGAAGATCGACCCCTACCTGCGCCCGCTCTACGACGCGCTTTACGACTTGATGGGCTTCGACCGCGTGGTGAAGGCGGTTGAAAAGCAGCAGATCGAGATCGCGCCGCTGGCCTTCATGCGCGGGCGCACGCTCAACCACGCCTTCATCATCCTCGACGAGGCGCAGAACAGCACACGCGAGCAGATGAAGATGTTCATGACGCGCATGGGCTTCGGCAGCAAGTGCGTGGTGACGGGCGACGTGAGCCAGATCGACCTGCCCAAGCACACGCCCAGCGGCCTCATCGACGCCCACCGCGTGCTGCTCGGCGTGGACGGCATCGCCATCACCGAGTTCACCGCCGCCGACGTGGTGCGCCACCCGCTGGTGGCGCGCATCGTCGAGGCTTACGAGCGCCACCGCGCCGGCGAGGATGAACGGTGACGCGCGCCGCCGCGCCCGCCCTGCAGCTGTCGCTGCAATTCGCCGACGCGCGCCACCGCGCCCAGCTGCCACGCCACCGCGTGGCGCGCTGGGTGCGTGCGGCGCTGCAGGCGCCGGGCGAGATCACGGTGCGCATCGTCGACGCCGACGAAGGCCGGGCACTCAACCGCGACTACCGTGGCAAGGACTACGCCACCAACGTGCTGACCTTCGACTACGAACACGACCCGGTCGTGGTGGCCGACCTGGTGATTTGCGCGCCGGTGGTGGAAGCCGAGGCGAGTGAACAGGGGCTGAGCCTCGAAGCACACTACGCCCACCTGCTGGTGCACGGCACGTTGCACGCGCAGGGTTACGAACACGACGGCGTGCCCGAGGCCGAAGCGGCGGCGATGGAGGCCAGGGAGTCGGTCGTCGTGGCCGGCCTGGGCTACGCGGACCCCTACGCCAGGCGCTGAGCCCGGCGCTGAGCCCGGCGCTGACCCCGGCGCTACTTCGTCCCGAACAGCCGGTCGCCCGCGTCGCCCAGCCCCGGCACGATGTAGCCGTGGTCGTTCAGCTCGCGGTCGATGGCCGCGGTGTAGATCGGCACATCGGGGTGGTGACGCTGCATGTTGGCGATGCCTTCCGGCGCTGCCACCAGGCTCACGAAGCGGATCGATTTCGGCTTCGTTTCCTTCAGCCGGTCGACCGCGGCCACGGCCGAGTTGCCGGTGGCCAGCATGGGGTCGAGCACGACGGCATCGCGTTCGTCCATGTTGTGCGGCATCTTGAAGTAGTACTCCACCGCCACCAGCGTCTTCGGGTCGCGGTACAGGCCGATGTGGCCGACACGCGCCCCTGGCACCACTTGCAGCATGCCGTCGAGGAAGCCGCTGCCGGCGCGCATGATGACCACGAACACCGTCTTGCGGCCCTCGATCACGGGCGACTGCATCTTCTCGAGCGGGGTCTCGATCTCGATCAGCTGCGTCGGCATGTCGCGCGTGACCTCGTAGGCCATCAGCATGCTGATCTCGTGCAGCAGGCGGCGGAAGCTGCTGGTGGACAGGTCCTTCTGACGCATCAGCGTGAGCTTGTGCTGCACCAGCGGGTGGTCGATCACGTGGACAGGGGCGGGCGTGGTCATCGTCGGGTCTCGTGCGGGGTAGGGGCCGGGGGCTAGAAGAGCGTGCCGTCGCTCTCGATCTTCAGCGGCGGTGCGCCGTCGCTGCGCAGTTCGCGCGCGATCTCGCGGCCGGCGGCCCAGGTGCCGCCTTCCAGAATGCAGGCCAGCGGCAGTTCCGCGGCGGTCTTGCCGAGTTGTTCGCGCACCAGCACAGCCAGTTCGTCGAGCAGCGCCACGGTGAGCGCACGCCACTCGACGATGAAGTCGTCCTGCGGCTTCCAGCCGCGCGTGAGCGCACGCCTGTCGCGCGGCACGATGACACCGCCGTCGATGAACAGGCCGCCGTTGCGGTACTCGGGCAGGCCGGTCAGCGCATCGAGGTTGGTGACCCGCACGCCGGCCCATTGCAGCGGTTCCAGCAGCGAATAGCTCAGCCACTGGCTGAGCTTGTGGAAGGGCACGTAGCCGCCGGTGGTCGGGTCCTTGCCCGCGGTGGCGCCGCTGCCGGTGGCGTCGCCCGCCCAGCGCTGCGGCCAGACGTCGCCCGCCGGCAGGCCCTGCACGCGGCTGCCCGCGGTCCAGATCGGGCCCAGCACGCGCAACACCTCGCCCAGCACGGCGGCGGCACTGACTTCGGTGCGGGTGCCGTTGTCGGTCAGGCGGTCGTAGAGCAGGCCCGGGCGCGCAATGCCGCCGGCCCGTGCGGCTTCCTCGCGCAGCGCCGCGCCCAGCCGCACCAGCAGCCCGGCGCGCCCTTCGAGGCCGACCACGGGGTTGGACGGGCTGCTCTGGAACAGCGCGCGCAACACGCTGGCGTCGATGCGTTCCAGCGCCGCGGCGTCGGCACGCAGCGGGTCGTCGGCGGTGGCCGAGAACACGCCGTTCAGGAAGCCGTGCCAGCTGGCCACGCCCAGGCCTTCGGAGCGCTGCAGCACGCGGTCGGCCTCGCCTTCGCGGTGCTCTGTGTAACGCCACGCCGGCCCGGCGCCAGCGTCCAGCAGCACGCTGACCACCGTGAGGTCGAAACGTGCACGCGCCGCGTCGGCCACGCTGCGGCTGTGCAGCAGCGCGTCGAGCACCGGCTTGCGGTCGACGCCGTCGGCCTCGAAGTGGCGCCAGCGGCTGTGGTACGGAATGTTCAGGTCGGGGAAACGCTTGAGCGTCAGCGCCACCACGCGCGCGGCCAGCGCGGGCAGCGCGCTGCGGTCGATGGTGAAGTACTCGCTGACGTTGCCGTCGGCGGCGCGCAGGATGGCCGCGCAGCGTGCGCGGATGGTGCCCGGGTCGCGCAGCAGCGCCAGCGGGTGGCGCTTGTCGGGGGCCAGTTTCAGCAGGGCCTTGCGTTCTTCACTCAAGCGAGCGCCCCTTGACTTGGGCCAGGGCGGCGGCGCTGGGCACGACGCCGTCGGTGAAGTAGCCGGCGGCCACCTTGGCCTCCATCTCGACGCGGGCATCGGCCGGTATCAGCGCGTCGGGGATCTTCACGCGTTCACCCACCTCGATGCCGCTGCCGGTGATGGCGTCGTATTTGTCGTTGCTCATGCTGACCAGTCGGTGGATCTTGGTGATGCCCAGCCAGTGCAGCACGTCGGGCATCAGTTCCTGGAAACGCATGTCCTGCACGCCGGCCACGCATTCGGTGCGCAGGAAGTACTTGTCGGCGCTGTCGCCGCCTACCTGCCGCTTGCGCGCGTTGTAGACCAGGAACTTGGTGACTTCGCCCAGGGCGCGGCCTTCCTTGCGGCTGTAGGCGATGAGGCCCACGCCGCCGGCCTGCGCGCCGCGGATGCATTCCTCGATGGCGTGCGTGAGGTAGGGCCGGCAGGTGCAGATGTCGCTGCCGAAGACGTCGCTGCCGTTGCACTCGTCGTGCACACGCGCGGTCAGGGTCACCGCGGGGTTGGCCAGGTCGCGGATATCGCCGAAGACGTAGAGCGTCTGGCCGCCGATGGGCGGCAGGAAGACCTCGAGGTCGCTGCGCGTGACCAGTTCCGGGTACATGCCGCCGGTTTCCTCGAACAGCGCGCGGCGCAGGTCGGCTTCCTTGACCTTGAAGCGCTCGGCCACGCCGGGCAGCCACCAGACGGGCTCGACCGCGACCTTGGTGACGGTGGCCGAGGCGTCGTCGAGCAGGATGCGCCCGTCGACCGCCAGTCGCTGAAAGGCCAGCGCCTGCTTGATCTCGGGCAGGTGCACGTGGGCCTTGGTGACGGCGAT
The DNA here is from genome assembly GCA_038205425.1 of Burkholderiales bacterium. GTDB lineage: Bacteria > Pseudomonadota > Gammaproteobacteria > Burkholderiales > Burkholderiaceae_C > Rubrivivax. Next base: position 7,157 of record JBBRBW010000082.1, read on the forward strand.
GGTCGGCCGGATGTCGTAGCCCTGCACCATGTAGTCGGCGAACACCGCCTGCACGCTGGCGCCCCAGGGGTCGATGCTGACCATCTTGCTGGCGTCGCCCCAGGCCGGGTAGGGGCCGATGAGGTCGGTGGGCGCGGTGTCGGTGAGATCGGCGCGGTGCCCGCGGGCCAGGTTGCCTGCGGCCACGGCCAGCGCGCGGTAGACGCCGTAGCTGCCGCTGTGCGTGCCGATGACGTTGCGCTGGCTGCGGTTGGTGGTGCTGCCGATCACCGGGCCGCGTTCCAGTGGCTCGGCCGCACCCCAGCGGATGGCGGGCGCGCCCGCGCTGTCCTGGCCGGGGTGGGACGTCAACCGGATGTGGCGTGTGGTGGGTATGGAGTCCATGGGCGCTGCGAAGACGGAAGGTGCGGAAGATACGCTACCCGCGGCCTCGGCACGTCGACGTGAAATTTCACTTGGCTGTGGGGTAGGGCCTCACGAGAATCCGCGCCACGGTCTACACACCGTTACATCAAGAGGCTCGGAGGGGCAGAAATGAACAGACATCAGCTCGAAGTGCTGGCGCTCACGCTCGGCATGGCCGTGACGGTGACCGGCGTTATGGCGCAGACCGGCTCGCGCTCGGCGCCCGCGCCGGCCGTCGACGTCGCGGTCGTCGACGGCGCCATCCAGGTTTCGCAGACTGCCGTGCGCACGCCGTCGGGCACGGTGACGCTGACCTGGCAGCTGCGCACCGAGGGCTACCGCTTCACCAGCGCCAGCATCGACTTCGGCGACGCCCAGGGCTACTTCAGCTGCGCCACGCTCAACTATGGCCAGATGGTCCGCTGCACGAAGAGCGACCAGGCGCCCGGCGGGCAGTTGCCTTACCGCATCCGGCTGAGCGACGGGAAGGAGATGGTGAGCCTGCCGCAGCCAAACGTCTTCATTCAGAACGATTGAGCGAGCCCAGTTGGCGCCAGCACCGCCGGCCTTCAAGTCGCGCGTGGCGGCAACTCGGCGCGCAAGCGCGTCAGGGCCGTGCCCAGCTCCGAGCGCGGGCCGGCCGCGCAGGCACGCGCGAACGCATCGGCTTCGTCCAGCGCCTGCCAGGCTGAAGCCGTCTGCGCCGCGAGGCCCTCGGCCTCGGCACGCTGGCACCAGAGCAGACCCATGCTCACCGTGTCGGTCAGCTTCTCCATCATGGCCAGTCCCTGCGTCAGGCCTCGGCGCGCAAGCTCGAATTGGCCCTGGCGCGCCTGCGTGACGGCCAGGTGGCCCAGGAACTGGCCTTCGGTGCGTTGGTCGCCGAGCTGGCGTGCCAGCGTCAGCGCGGCGGCGTAGCGCGCAACGGCCTCGTCCAGACGCCGTGACGCGTCGTGGACCAGACCCAGATTGCCGAGCACGATGCACTCCAGCCGCAGGTGACCGAGTTCGCGCGCAACGGCCAGGCCCCGCTCGAGTGCGTCGGTGGCGCCGTCCAGGTCACCTTGCAGCAGGCACAGCATGCCCAGGTTGCACAAGGTGTTGCCTTCACGCTGGCGGTCGCCGAGTTCACGTACCACCCGCAGCGAGTCTTCGCAGTGCTGGCGCGCGTCGTCCAGGCAGCCCAGCGTGGCGTGCAGGTTGCCTAGGTTGCCCAGCAGACTGCCCTGCCAGCGGCGGTCGCCGCTGCGCTGTGCCAGCGCCAGCGCAGCTTCGTAGTGGCCACGCGCTTCGTCGACACGCCCGGCCTCGAAATTCACGACGCCCAGGCCGTTGAGCGCCGCACATTCGAGCCGGGCGTCGCCCAGGCGGCGCGCAAGTTCGAGCGCGTGGCCATGCGCCTGGCGCGCCGCCTCGGCCCTTCCGGCCCGTGCGTGCAGGCCGCCGATGCGAACCGTCACGCCGGCCTCGCAGGTGGTGTCGCCGGCGGCCTGCGCGTGCGCCAGCGCTTGTTCGTGGTGCACGCCCGCCTGCTGCCGCTGCCCCGAGGCTTCCAGCGCTCCGCCCATCACGGCATGTGCGTGTGCCGCGCCGCCGCCGGCCAGCCCCGGCATCGAGCACACCTGCGCCGCCAGGTCGACGCCCACCTTGAACGGCCCGCGCAGATTCAGCACGGCCCATGCGCCGTCCAGCGTGCCCGCGGCCTGCGCCGTGTCGCCGCGCGCCACGGCGCGGCGGCAGGCCACGACGAGGTTCTCGAGTTCGACACGGCCCTCGGCCGCCGCGCGCTGCGGCCCCAGCGCCGCGAACCAGGCGCCGTGGCGGGTCTGCGCCGCGGCCAGCGCCGCCGCCCCGCTGCCGGTGTAACGACCTTCGGTGACGAGGTGCTCGTCGGCGTAGGCCTGCACACTGACGAGCAGGTCGAAGCGGTCGCCCGCCAGCGGGCGCACGAAGCTCTTGTCGACGAGCGAGGTCACGACGTCCAGCGTCCAGGGCGGATCTTCGAGCAGCGAGAGGTCGATCACCGCCTCGGCTGATTCGAGCGTGAAACCCCCTTCGAACACCGACAGCTGGGCCAGCGCGGCCTTCTCGGCGGTGGGCAGCAGGCCCCAGCTCCAGTCGAAGGTGGCGCGCAGCGTGGCCTGGCGGTCGAGCCGGCCGCCGCTGCTGGCCAGCAGCTTGAAACGTTCGCTCATGCGCGCCAGCAGCGCACGCGGTGCCAGCGTGCGCACACGCGCGGCGGCCAGCTCGATGGCCAGCGGCAGGCCGTCGAGCAGACCCACCAGCGTGGTGATGGCCGCCTCGTCTTCCGCGCCGGGCGCGAAGTCGCGCTTGGCGGCTGCGGCGCGGCGCGTGAACAGCGTCTGCGCGTCGGGCGTGGGCAACGGCGCCAGTGCCAGCGTCTGCTCGCCGGGGATGCCCAGCACTTCGCGCGTGGTGACCAGGAAGAGGGCATCGGCGGCGCCGTCGAGCCAGCGGCCGAGCGTGGCTTCGGCCAGGCGCGCCAGGTGCTCGAAGTTGTCGAGAATGACCAGGCAGCGTCCGCGTCCGGCGATGGCCTGCCCCAGCTGCACGACCGGGTCTTCCTGCCCCAACGGCATCTGCAGGCCCTGTGCGACGGCGCCGCACAGGCCTTCCAGGCTGCGCGCAGGCGCGAGGTCGCAGAACCACACGCCGCCTGGGAAGTCGCCCATCCAGGCCCAGCCGAAACGTGTCGCCAGGCGTGTCTTGCCGCCGCCGCCGATGCCCAGTACGGAAACCAGCCGGACGCCTTCGTCGAAGTGCCGCGCCAGCGCCTGCAGCGGCTCGCGGCGGCCGACGAAGGCGTCGCGCTCGGCCGGCAGGCTGTGGCGCAGCTCGCGCAGCGGCAGCCACAGGTCGCCCTGGCGCACCACGCGCCAGACCTTGGCAGCGTCCGGCGGCGGCGTGAAGGGCGCACCTTCTTCGCCGGCTTCGTAGAGCTGCAGCGGCACCGGCAGCCCCTTGACCTGCCAGTGGCCGTGCGAGACGACGCGGTGCGGCGTGGCGCCCAGCGCGTCGACGGCGGCCTGCGTCAGCAGCGTCTGGCCGCCCAGCGCGGTGGACATCACGCGCGCCGCCAGCGGCTTGTTGACACCGTCGACCTCGAAGGGCTTGGCGCCCAGCGCCACGTCGTCAGCCGATGCCTCGCGGATGGAGACCGGCCCGACGTGCAGCCCGGCGCGGGCCTTCAGCGGTACCGGCAGCGCTGCCAGTGCGCGGTGGTAGGCCAGCGCGTAGCCCAGCGCGTCGGCGGCCTGCGCGAACAGCAGCAGAAAGCCGTCGGTCTTGTCGATTTCCTGCCCGCGCCACTGGCGCAGCAGGTCGCGCGCCACGCGGTCGTGCGCCGCCGAGAGCGCGGTCGCCGCCTCGTCGCCCAGTTGCTGGGTGAGGGCGGCGCTGTCCACCAGGTCGGTGAGCAGCAGGGCGACGGGCGTCTGCATGGCGCGCGACTCTAGGCCAGGCCGCGCACGGGCAGTCCGGCGCTGCGCTGCAGCCAGTTCTCGGCGGCGTAGGGGGCCGTGCCGTCGGTGATGTGCAGCGTGTAGGCCAGCCGGCTGCGCGGGCTGCGGTTGGGTGGGCTGTAGTGCGGCAGCAGCCCCGGGAAGACGACCAGCGTGCCGGCGGCCACAGGCAGCGGGCGCGCTTCGCTGGTCGTCGGCCAGGGTGTGCCGTCCAGTGCGTGCATCACCAGGCGCGGCGGGCTGCCATCGGCCGGGCGTTCGCAGACGTACTGCTCGCGCAGCACGCTGCCCGGCCCGCGGTGGCCGCCGGGCTGCACCCAGAGGCAGCCGTTGTCGAGCGTGGCGTCTTCGAGCGCAAACCAGAAGGTCGTCACCGTCTGCGGCGTGGTGACGAAAAAGCTGGCGTCCTGGTGCCAGCCGACCTCACCGCCGATGTGAGGCTGCTTGAAGATGAGCTGGCTTTGCCACACCTGTGGCCGCACCAGACCCAGACCGGCGGCCAGCGCGGCGAGGGCCGGGCCGTGCGAGAAGACCTGGAACACGGGGTCGAGGTCGTGCAGCGCGTGACCGATCTTGTTGATGCTGAGGTCCTTGGGCACCCGCAGCCGGCCGGCTTCGTCGAGCGCCTCTTCCTCGAAGAAGCAGTGCACGGCCACGGCCGAGGCCAGCAGCGCGGCGTCGGCCAGCTTGCTGCGGTCGCGTGTCGAGAAGCGGCTGCTGTGCGCGCCGGGCTCGAAGGCGGCGACGATCTCGTTCGCGCGGCGGCACGCGGCCGCCAGTTCGTCGGCGGGCTTGAAGCCGGGCAGCACCAGGAAGCCGTCGTGGTGCCAGGTCTCGAGTTGGTCGGAGGTCAACATGTGTTGCGTGCAGGCGTCGGTCAGGTGGGCAAGGGCGCGGCGGGCTTCTGGTTTTCACGAAGTTCGGTCCGACGGCGCGGCATCATCCGATGCTATTCGCCCGGCCCGATCCGGGCGCCAGGCTGCCCGGATCGGCGGCCTCAGCCATCCCGTCACTTCCGGAGTCATGCCCATGTACGCTTCCCGCACCCCCATGCACCACGCGCTGGCCGCCGCCGCGCTGACGCTGCTGAGCACCGGCGCTGCCGCGCAGGCCAGCGCTGGCCAGCTGCAGACCATCACCGTCACGGCCGAACGCCGGCTGGAGAACATCCGCGACGTGCCCAGCTCGGTGAGCGCGCTGCAGGGCGAGATCCTCGAAGTGCTGAACAGCGGTGGCCAGGACATCCGCCTGCTGTCCGGGCGTGTGCCCAGCCTGAACATCGAATCCAGCTTCGGCCGCGCCTTCCCGCGCTTCTACATCCGTGGCATCGGCAACACCGACTTCGACCTGAACGCCAGCCAGCCGGTGAGCCTGGTCTACGACGATGTTGTGCAGGAGAACCCCATCCTGAAGGGTTTCCCGATCTTCGACATGGAGCGCATCGAGGTGCTCAACGGCCCGCAGGGCACACTCTTCGGCCGCAATTCGCCGGCCGGCGTGGTGAAGTTCGAGTCGGCCAAGCCCGGCAAGAAGTTCGAGGGTTATGCGCTGGCTTCACTGGGCCGTTTCACGGCGCTGAACGTCGAGGGTGCGGTGAACGTGCCGCTGTCGCCCACGGTGTCGCTGCGCGTCGCCGCGCAGTCGCAGAACCGCGACGACTGGGTCAGCAACACCTACGCAGCCGGGCCGACGCGCGAGCTCGAGGGCTACAACGACAACGCTGCCCGCCTGCAACTGCTGTGGACACCCAGCAAGAACTTCAGCGCGCTGTTCAACGTGCACACGCGCGACCTCAAGGGCTCGGCCCGTGTGTTCCGCGCCAACATCATCGCGCCGGGCACCAACAACCTGGTGGCCGGCTTCGACGAGACCAAGGTCTCGCAGGACGGCATCAACAGCCAGAAGGTCAGCAGCACCGGCGGCAGCCTGCGCCTGCGCTGGGACATGGGCAACGGCATGGCGCTGAACAGCATCACCGGCTACGAGACGGTGGATTCGCTGAGCCGCGGCGACATCGACGGCGGCTTCGGTGCCAGCTTCCTGGGTGCGGGCAACTTCGGCCCGGGCAACATCCCTTTCGACGCCGAGTCGGCCGACGGCATGCCCAAGCACAAACAGTTCACGCAGGAAGTGCGGCTGGAAAGCACCGGCAGCGGCGCGCTGCAGTGGCTGGCCGGCGTCTACTACTTCGACGAGCAGCTGAAGATCGACAGCTTCAACTACAGCAGCCTGGGCGGCAACACCCTGAACGGCCTGGCGCGCCAGGACCAGGACAACAAGGCCTACGCGCTGTTCGGCAGCGTGAACCTGGAAGTCAGCCCGCAGCTCAAGCTGCGCGGCGGCCTGCGCTACACCAAGGACGAGAAGGATTTCTACGCCGACCGCCTGATCGCGCCGCCCTTCAGCCCCACCTTCATCAGCCGCCGCACGGCCGAGACCAGCGCCACCAACACCAGCGGCGACGTCAGCGCCACCTACGCGCTCGACAAGACGACCAACGTCTACGCCCGCGTGGCCACGGGCTTCCGCGCCCCGGCCATCCAGGGCCGGCTGCTCTTCGGCGACACGCTGTCGGTGGCCAAGAGCGAGAAGGTCACGTCGTATGAAGCCGGCGTGAAGGCCGACCTGATGAACGGCCGTGCGCGTGTCTCGGCTGCCGCCTTCAACTACACCATCAAGAACCAGCAGCTCACGGCGGTGGGCGGCGCGGCCAACTTCAACCAGCTCGTCAACGCTGCCAAGACGGCGGGTCAGGGGGTCGAGTTCAACACCCAGTGGCTGGCCACCGAGAACCTGCTGTTCACGCTGGGCGGCAGCGTCAACAAGACGAAGATCAAGGACCCCGGTCTGCGCGTCGACGCCTGCGGCAGTGGTTGCACGGTGCTCGACCCCATCACCGCACCCATCAACCCGGCCATCGGCAAGTTCGCGCCCACGGTATCCATCGACGGCAACTCGCTGCCGCAGGCCCCGCAGACGACGCTGAACTTCACCGCCCGCTACGCCATGCCGGTGGCCGGTGGCGACCTGGTGCTGCTGACCGACGTGGTCTACCGCAGCAAGATCAACTTCTTCCTCTACGAAAGCACCGAGTTCACCGGCAAGGCGCTGACCGAAGTGGGCGTGCGCGCCGGCTACAACTTCGGCAACGGCAAATACGAGGCCGCGGCCTTCGTGCGCAACCTGGCCAACACCATCCGCGTGGTGGGTGGCATCGATTTCAACAACCTCACCGGCTTCATCAACGAGCCGCGCACCTTCGGCGTCAGCTTCAAGGCGAACTTCTGAGGATGAGGCGGGCGCTGGCGGCGGCTGCGCTGGCGGCTGGGGCCCTCGCGGTCCAGGCGCAGCCGGCGATCATCTTCGAGCTCGGTGGCAAGAACGACAAGAGCTTCGGCCAGGCGGCCTGGGAAGGCGCCGAGCGCTGGAAGAAGGCCACCGGCAAGCCCTACCTCGAGTTCGAGATCGCGGGCGCCGCGCAGCGTGAACAGGCCGCGCGCCGCTTTGCGCAACGCGGCGCCAACCCCATCGTCGGCGTCGGTTTTCCGCAGGCCAGCAGCATCGAGGCCGTGGCACGTGAGTTCCCGAAGCTGAGCTTCGCCATCGTCGACATGGTGGTGGCGCTGCCCAACGTGCAGAGCTTCGTCTACCGCGAACACGAAGGCGCCTTCCTCGCTGGCCAGCTGGCAGCGCTGGCCAGCAAGAGTGGCAAGCTGGGTTTCGTCGGCGGGCAGGACATTCCCCTCGTGCGCAAGGTGCTGTGCGGCTACGAGCAGGGCGCGCGGTACGCCAACCCGAAGGTCCAGGTCATCAGCGCGATGACGGGTACGACCAACGCCGCCTGGACCGACCCCGCGCGCGGCGCCGAGCTCACGCGCACGCAGGCCGCGCAGGGCGCCGACGTGATCTTCGCCGCCGCCGGCACCACCGGCCTGGGTGTGCTGCAGGCCGCCGCCGACCTGGGCCTGCTGGGCATCGGCGTCGACAGCAACCAGAACGGCCTGCACCCCGGGCGCATGCTGACCTCGATGCTCAAGCGCACCGACGTGGCGGTGTTCCAGGCCTTCAGCGGCGTGCAGCCCGGCGTCACCACGCTGGGGCTGAAGGAAGGGGGGCTCGACCTGGCCTACGACGAACACAACGCCAGGCTCGTGACGCCCGCGATGCGCGCCAGCGTCGAAGCCGCCAAGGCCGACATCATCGCCGGCCGGCTGGTGGTGGCCGACTGGACTGTCGCCAAGGCCTGCCGCTGAGTTTTCAACCGCTGTTGACAGGCTGGAACATCGCCTCCATGCCGGCGCTCAGGTCGCCCAGCGCGGGCATGAGCGTCGGCAGGTCGGCGTGTTCGACCTTCAGCGTGGCGGCCGCGGCGTCCCAGTGGACGGGCAGGCCGATCAACCGCGCCACCTTCACGGGCAGGCTGGCGGCGATGGCTTCGTCGGCCAGCTGCAGCGCGTCGACGCGCGCGCGCCAGGCGGCCATGTGCAGCAGCACTGCCATCGGCGACGCCGGCCGGGCCTGCGCCGGGTCGGTGTGGGCCTGCAGCGGCACGACGAACTCGGCCGGAAACTTCCAGCGCAGCGCCAGCTCGGCACTCACCTCGCCGTAGTGGTAACCCAGCGCGGACAGTTCGGCCGCCGCGCGCTCGGCGGCCAGCGGGTGGCAGTGGGCGTCGATGGGCCGCATCAATGCCGGTTGCACCGCGTGCATCAGCAACTGCCCCAGGCCGTGCACCAGGCCCAGCGTGAAAGCGAGGTCGCTGTTCTGCCCGGCGGCGGGGGCCAGCCAGCGGGCGCCGCAGGCCGTGTGCAGGCTGTGGCGCCAGAACTGCGGCAGGTCGAAACCCGCCATCGGCTTGAAGGCCCCGACCATGCCGCAGCCGATGACCAGGTTGCGCACCATCACGAAGCCCAGCATGCGCAGGGCGTCGTCCACCGTGCCGATGCGGCGCGAGACATGGAAGTAGGCCGAGTTGGCCAGCCGCAAGGTCTTGGCGCTGAGCACGGGGTCGGCCGCCAGGCCGGTGGCGATCTCTTCGACGGCGACGTCGTCGCGGCTGAAGCTCTGGATGAGTTGCTGCACGACGCGGGGCACGGCCGGCAGCGGCTGGGGCGAGTCGAAGATCTTCGCGAGCGTCACGGGGCGTTCTCCTGGGCGGGCCTTGTCACGGGGCAGGGCGTATCCAAGAGCTATCGGCCACGGGCCGCGTCTCTTGCACCCGGCATGACACCAAGTTTGATGCAGCGCAAGTCGAGGGTTCAAGCGCGGGCCGGGCGGGCCGATGAACTGAAGGCCTCCTCTCCCACGAGCCCCTCATGGACCTCAGCTCCGCCCCCGAACTTGCACCGGCCAGCCCGCCGGCTCTGTCCGCCCTGAGCGGTGTGCACTACCTCGTCGACGCCTGCGAGCGCAGCGTGCTGTTCATGGACACGCTGCGCGAGCGCGGCAATCGCTACACCGCGCACCTGGAGGCCGGCGAGCCGGCGCTGCTGAAGTTCGAGCACGAGATGGTGCTGGACGGACGCGACCTGCCGCGGCCCTGCAACTACGCGCTGCTGCATGTACGGCCGCCCGCCGACGCGCCCACCCAGCCCGGCGCCCGGCCGCTGGTGGTGGTGGACCCGCGGGCCGGCCATGGCCCGGGCATCGGCGGCTTCAAGAACGACTCCGAGGTCGGCGTGGCGCTGCGCGCCGGCCACCCGGTGTATTTCGTCACCTTCCGCCCGCAGCCCGAGGAAGGCCAAACGTTGTTCGACGTCATGCACGCCGAGGCGCGTTTCCTGGAAGCCGTGATCGCGCGCCACCCCGACAGTGCCGCCCGTCCCGCGGTCATCGGCAACTGCCAGGCCGGCTGGGCCAGTGCCATGCTGGCCGCCACCCGCCCCGAACTCTTCGGCCCGCTGATGCTGGTGGGTGCGCCGCTGTCCTACTGGGCCGGAGGCGACCAGATGAACCCCATGCGCTACAGCGGCGCCACACTGGGCGGCGCCTGGCTGGCGGCGCTGACAGCCGACCTGGCCGGCGGCCGCTTCGACGGCGCGCACCTGGTGGAGAACTTCGAGAAGCTCAACCCGGCCAACACGCTGTGGAGCCGTCATTACAAGCTCTGGTCGCAGGTCGACACCGAGGCTGCGCGTTACCTCGAGTTCGAGCGCTGGTGGGGCGGCTACTTTCGCATGACGGGCGAAGAGATCGAGACCATTGTCGAAGACCTCTTCGTCGGCAACAAGCTGGCCCGCGGCAAGGTGATGGACGGCACTGCCGCGATCGACCTGCGGCAGATCACTGCGCCGGTGGTCGTCTTCGCCTCGTGGGGCGACAACATCACGCCGCCGCCGCAGGCGCTGAACTGGATCGTGGACGTCTGGGGCAGCGAGCGTGCCATCGCTGCGGCCGGCCGCGTCATCGTCTACGTGCTGCACGAGTCGGTGGGCCACCTGGGCATCTTCGTCGGCGCCGACATCGCGAGGAAGGAGCACGATCAGATCGTCAACTCGCTGGACGTCATCGACCACCTGCCCCCCGGCCTTTACGAGATGAAGCTGGTGCACAAGTACGGCGAGGAGCCGCAGCGCTGGGACGGGCTGGAGCCGGGCAGCTACACCGTGCAGTTCCAGCACCGCACGATGGACGACCTGCGCGCCCTCAACCCCGAAGGGCGGGCCGAGGAACAGCTTTTTTCGACGGTGGCGCGCTTTTCCGAGATGCAGACCGCGCTCTACAAGGCCTGGGTCCGCCCCTGGCTGCAGGCCCTGCCGCTGCGTGCCGTGGGCGATGCCGTGGTGGACCTGCACCCGCTGCGCCTGCAGCGCCGCGGGTTCTCTGACAAGCACCCGGCGGCCGCGCCCGTGGCGGCGCTGGCGCAGCAGGTGCGCGAGCACCGCCATGCGCTGCCCGACGACCACCCGGCCCGGCAGTGGGAACGCGCCGTATCCACTTGCCTGGAGAACAGCCTCGATCTCTACCGCGACCTGCGCGACCAGGCCGTCGTGCAGTGCGCGCGGCTGGCCTACGGGCCCCTGGGCCTGGGCGCCTGGCTGCGGCCCGAACCGCCGGACGAGGTGGGCGCCCTCGCACGCGCCGAGGCCGAGATCGCCAGCCTGCGGCGCGATGTGCTGCCGCGCATCGGCGAGGGTGGCCTGGCGCAGGCCGTCTGCCGCGTGGTGCTGGCCGGCATGGTGTCGATCGGAGCCTTCGAGCGCCGCAGTTTCCGGCTGGCGCGGCTGCTGTCCGAGCTGCAGACCGTCGCCGGCCCGCGCGCTGGCAGCAAGGTGATCGACTGGCGGCGTCTGCTGCACGAAGAGGCGCGCATCGCCGCCGTGGCGCCGGTGGAAGCGCTGAACGCGCTGGGTGAGATGCTGCCCCAGCCCGCCCAGCGCGAACACGCGCTGGCCATGGCCGCTGCGGTGCTGATGATCGAGCCCACGCTCGACAACCCGCGCTCGGAGATCATCGAACTGCTCATCCAGACGCTGGGCGTGGACCCCGCGCGGGTGATGGACCTGGCCTGCCGGCTGACCTCGCCGATGGCGGCCGCGCCGCCGCCACGGCGGGCGCGCCGCAAGCGGCCAGGCAAGGCAGTGCGGCAGCCATGATGCGGCCCCCGCGTCTCGTCATCTTCGGCCTGGCCCGCGGCGACAGTGCCGAGGCCTTGCGGGGGCTGCCGGGCTGCGGCGGTGCTGCGCGCCTGGAGGTCTTCGACATCCCGGGCGACAGCGACCAGGCCTTCGCCGTGCTGCATGTGCTGACCGGCGCCGCGCAGACCTGGCGGCTGGCGCGCCGGCTCGACGGCTGCAAGCTGCAAGGCCGCCGCTTGCAGGCCTGGGTGCCGACCATGCCCTGGCGCTGAACCCGCCCACGGGCCGCGGCCCTAGACTGGTGGCCCCATGCAGACGCTGAACCTGGGCCGCCGGTCCTACACCGAGACCGAGGCCGCCATGCGCGCCTTCACTGCCGCGCGCATGCCGCACACGGAGGACGAGCTCTGGCTCGTCGAGCATGAACCCGTCTTCACGCAGGGCATCGCCGGCCGCGAGGCGCATGTGCTGGCTGCCGGCGACATCCCCGTCATCCGCACCGACCGCGGCGGCCAGGTCACCTTCCACGGCCCGGGGCAGGTGGTGGCCTACCCGCTGCTGGACCTGAAGCGCCTGGGCATCTACGTCAAGGAATACGTCTTCCGCATCGAGGAAGCCGTGATCGACACGCTGTGGGCCAGCGGCGGTGTCGTCGGCCACCGCGTGCGCGGTGCGCCCGGCATCTATGTGCGGCTGGACGACCCGTTCAGTCATGCGCGTCTGGTCACGGGCAGCCTCGACCCCTT
>JBBRBW010000083.1:0-19143 GCA_038205425.1 Burkholderiales bacterium
TCGCCGCTCACGTCGTCGATGCCGGCCACCTTGGGCGGGTTGAACTTGACGTGGTAGGTGCGGCCCGACGGCAGGTGGGCGCGGCGGCCGCTCATGCGTTCGATGATGTCGGCCTCGGGCACGTCGATCTCGAGCACGAAGTCGAGCGCGACGCCCGCTTCCTTCATCGCGTCAGCCTGCGGGATGGTGCGCGGAAAGCCGTCGAAGAGGAAACCGCCGGCGCAGTCGGGCTGCGTGATGCGTTCCTTGACGAGGCCGATGATGATCTCGTCGCTGACGAGGCCGCCGCTGTCCATCACCTTCTTGGCCGCCGCGCCCAGCGGCGAGCCGGCCTTGACGGCGGCACGCAGCATGTCGCCGGTGCTGATCTGCGGGATGCCGAAATGGCGGCAGATGAACGTGGCCTGCGTGCCCTTGCCGGCGCCGGGTGCGCCCAGGAGGATGAGTCTCATCGAGTGCCTCGGAAGTTCGTGTTTTGGGGGCGCGCCGCCTCGGCAGGGGATACCGAGCACGGTGTCTCTTCGAATGAGAATAGCACGCACATCCCGGCGTCAAACTGACGTGCCCACGGGGGTGAACCCGCGGTTCCGTGGGGCCTGTCCTCAGGCGTTTGCAGCGCCCGCCGCCGCTGCTGCCGCGAACAGCGCGCGCACCCGCGCCAGATCTTCCGGCGTATCGACACCCGGCCCCGGGCCGTGCTCGGCGACGTGCACCGCGATGCGCTCGCCATGCCACAGCACACGCAGCTGTTCGAGCGCCTCGGTCTGTTCCAGCGGCGCCGCCGCGAGTGTCGGGAAGCGGCGCAGGAAAGCGGCGCGGTAGCCGTAGAGGCCCAGGTGGCGCAGCGGCCGCGGCTGCGGCAGGGCCGGGGTCGTGCCGTGCGCGCCGACGGCGGCGCCGTCGCGCCGCCAGGGTATCGGCGCGCGGCTGAAGTAGAGCGCACGGCCCGCTGCGTCGAGCACCACCTTGACGACGTTCGGGTTCAGGTATTCGACGATGTCGGCCAGCGGGTGGGCGGCCGTGCTCATCACGCAGTCGGGCCGCTCGGCCAGCAGTTCGGCGCAGCGCCGCACCAGGGCGGGGTCGATCAGCGGTTCGTCGCCCTGCACGTTGACGACGACGTCGTCGCCGTCCAGGCCCAGCAGCATGCAGGCCTCGGCGAGGCGGTCGCTGCCGCTGGCGTGGTCGGTGCGCGTCAGCAGCGCCTGCACGCCGTGCGCGGCGCAGGCCTCGACGATGCGCGCGTCGTCGGCGGCCACCACCACGCGTGTGGCGCCACTTGCCGCGGCACGCTGGGCCACGCGCACCACCATCGGCAGGCCGGCGATGTCGGCCAGCGGTTTGTTCGGCAGCCGCGTCGACGCCAGGCGGGCCGGCACCAGCACCGTGAAGGGCGGGGCGGCGGTCACGCCGCGGCGGCGGGGCCGTCGAGCGGGCCGGCTTCGCTTTCCAGCATCACCGGGATGCCGTCGCGGATGGGAAAGGCCAGCCGGTCGGCGGGGCAGACGAGATCGGTTGGCCGCGATTCGGCATCGCGCCGCATTTCCAGCGGGCCCTTGCAGACCGGGCAAACCAGCAGGTCGATGAGGCGGTGGTCCAGCGTCATGTCAGTACCGCCAGGCCGCCCGAAAGTGCTGACGCGCCCTTCGGGGGGCAGCGAACGAAGTGAGCTTGGGGCAGTTTCATGGCAGGTGCTTGGCGGGGGAGGCGAACAGCAAGTCGGCGAGCGCATCGACGAGCGCCGCAGGGATGGCGAAGTCTAGCGGCAGCACCCACACCCGCGTGCCGCCCATTCGGGCCGGCGCCAGCTTCACGGCGTCCTTCTCGGTCACCAGCACGTCGGCGGTGTCGGGCGGCCAGGGCAGGGTGTCGAAAGGGTGGTGGTCAGGCAGGGGCAGCGGCGTGACCTGCAGCCCCGCGGCGGCCAGCATGTCGAAGAACTTCTGCGGCGCCGCCAGGCCGGCGGCGGCGAGCAGCGGCCGGCCTTGCAGCGTGGCCAGGGCTTGCGCCTGCGTGGCGTCGCCGGCCTGCCAGGCGGCCAGCGGCCAGGCCTGCGTAAGGCGCCGCGTGGCCAGCGCGCCGGGCAGCGGCGTGCTGCGACGACCGGCGGTGTAGAGCACACGGCAGCGTGAGGGGGGTGCCGACGGCAGCGGTTCACGCAGCGGCCCGGCGGGCAGCAGCAGGCCGTTGCCGGCGCCGCGTTCATCGAAAACGACGAGTTCGGCCTGGCGCGCCAGCCGCCTGTGCTGCAGGCCGTCGTCGGAGACCAGCACGTCGACCTGCGGCTGCGCCGCGCACAGCCGGCGACCGGCTTCGACGCGGTCGGCGCCGACCCACACCGGCACGCCGCAACGCCGCAGCAGCAGCAGCGGCTCGTCGCCAACCTCGGACGGCCCGTCGGCGGCCGTCACGGCACGCGCGCCGTCGCCGTGGCGGCCATGGCCGCGCGAGACGATGCCCGGCCGGTGCCCGCGGGCCTGCAACGCCTGCACGATCGCGATCACCGTGGGTGTCTTGCCGGCGCCGCCGACGACGTAGTTGCCCACCACCAGCACCGGCACTGGCAGCGCAGTGGTCTGCTGACGTCGCTGGTACACGGCCCACAGCGCGCCATACAGCAGCGACAGCGGCCACAGGGCCCAGGCCGCACCCGTGGGCGGCGCGTGCCACCACAGCCGTGCGAAGCGGGCCTCGAGCCAGGCCTTCAACGGGCCGGCGCGGTGCCCGACTGCGCCGCGAAGGTCAGTCGCGACAGGCCGGCGCGCCGCGCCGCGTCGAGCACGTTGATCACCGCCTGGTGCGCGGCCATCGCATCGGCCGAGATGATGACCACCGTGTCGGGGCGCCCGCGCGCGGCGGCACTCAGCTCGGCGGTCAGCAACTCGACGCTGCGCCCGTCCACCGTCTTGCGGTTGACGGCATAACGGCCGTCGGCGGCCACGGCCACGAGCACTTCGCCCGGCCGCTCGCGCAGCTTCTCGGCATCGGCGGCGGGCAGGTTGATCTGCAGTTCGGTGAAGCGCGAATAGGTGGTCGACAGCATGAGGAAGATCAGCACCACCAGCAGCACGTCGATGAACGGGATCAGGTTGATCTCCGGCTCTTCCATGCGGCGGCGGCTGAACTTCATTTCACTGACCCGGCCCGACGCCGGGCCGCCCCAAGGCGGGCCGAGCCCCCCCGGGGGGTGGCGAAGGCGCGCAGCGACAAGCCTGGGGGCCTCATGTCGTTCTGACGGTGAAGCGCAGCAGGTGCGGCACCATGCGTTCGGCGGCCAGTTCGAGCCCGAGCTGGAACTCGTCGACGCGGCCGCGGAAGTAGCGGTAGAACATCAGCGAGGGGATCGCGATCATCAGCCCGAAGGCCGTGTTGTAGAGCGCCACCGAGATACCGTGCGCCAGCTGCTGCGGGTTGCCGCCAGGGCTGCCCGCCGGCGCCTGGGAGCCGAAGATCTCGATCATGCCGACGACAGTGCCGAACAGGCCCAGCAGCGGCGCCGCGGCGGCGATGGTGCCCAGTGTGTTGAGGTAGCGCTCGAGCTTGTGCACCGCGCTGCGGCCGGCGTTCTCGAACGACTGGCGCAGCGCCGTCTCGGCAATGCGTGGCTCGGCGATGACGCTGCGCAGGCCGGCGGCCAACACGCCGCCGAGCACCGAGTTGTCGGCCAGCTTGTTGACGACGTCTGCGCTCGGCAGGCTGCTTCGCGTGACACCGATGACCTCGTCGAGCAGCGAGCTTGGTGCCACCAGCGACGCGCGCAGGTGGTACAGGCGCTCGATGACCAGCGCCAGCGCCACGATCGAACTCAGGATGAGAGGCCAGATCGGCCAACCGGCCGCTTGTATGATGGACAGCAAGAGGATCTCGGCGCGCGTGGCGGGTGGAAGATCGGCCGGCATGCCGCCAGCAACGCGCCGGATTATGGCCGATGAGCTGCGCGACCCCAGCCGCCTTGCGAACTCTTGCAAACGGCGTCGCGGCGACCCCAGACTGTCCACCGAAGATGTGGATATCTTTGTGGGCAACACCCCGTACAACCCTCACAACGTATGTCCTGCTGCGGCCCGGGGCGCAGTGCCGAATTTTTAGGCAGCGATTTCTTCATGCAAATCAAACACTTGCACGATCATGACAGTTCGATGACGGGCTCAATGCCGCGCCGCGCCTGGATCGGCGCACCTGTGGAGTTCCCGCGCCGCGCCAGCCGCGGCATCCGTCGTGTTTGAACCCCAGGAAGCCCAGCCGGCGCGCCTGCCCTGGGGCGTGGCCGCGCTGCTGCTGGCCACGGGTGACGCGATCGCCGCGCGCTTCGGCGCGGTGGCGGTGCGTGGCGAGCTGTCGGGCTATTCGCGCGCCGGCAGCGGCCACTGCTACTTCGCGCTGAAAGACATCGACGGCGCCCCGGCCCTGCTGCGCTGTGCCATGTTCCGCCGCGCCGCGACGCTGGCGAACTTCGCCCCTGGCGACGGTCAGCAGGTCGAGGTGCGTGGACGCCTGGGCATCTACGAGTCGCGGGGCGAATTGCAGATGGTCGTCGAGTCGCTGCAGCGCCTGGGCACCGGCACGCTGTACGAGGAGTTCCTGCGCCGGCGCGCCAAACTCGAGGCGCAGGGCCTGTTCGACGCCGCGCGAAAGCGGCCGCTGCCGGCCTTCCCCCGCGTCATCGGCGTCGTCACCTCGCTCGGCGCGGCGGCGTTGCACGACGTGCTGACCACATTGCGGCGGCGTGCGCCGCACGTGCGGGTGGTGGTCTACCCGAGCCTGGTGCAGGGCGCCGAGGCGCCCGCCGCGCTCGCCGCCGCGCTGCAGCTGGCGGGCCAGCGTGCGGAGGTCGACACCCTGCTGCTGGTGCGCGGCGGCGGCGCGCTCGAAGACCTGTGGGCCTTCAACGACGAACGTGTCGTTCAGGCCATCGCGGCGAGTCCGCTGCCGGTGGTGTGCGGCGTCGGCCACGAGACCGACATCACCCTGTGCGATCTGGCCGCCGACCTGCGTGCGCCCACGCCCACGGCGGCGGCCGAGCTGGCGGCGCCTTCGCGCGACGACGCGCTCGCCGCCGTGCAGGCCCGCACGCAGTTGCTGCAGCGCGCGCTGGAGCGCACGCTGCAGGCCCGCGCGCAACGCCTGGACACGCTGGCGCTGCGCCTGGGCCAGCCGGCGCGGGGCCTGCGTGGGCAGGTGCAGCGGCTGGACGACCTGGCCGGGCGTCTGCGGCGCGCACTGCAGACGCGGCGCGAACGACTGGCCGAAGCGCCGGGGCGCGCTGGCGAAAGGCTGTCGCGCGCGCTGGCCGGTCGACTGCAGGCCGAGCGCCTGCGCCTGGAGGCCGCTTCGCAGCGACTGCAGGCCCATGACCCGCACCGCGTGCTGCAGCGCGGCTACGCCTGGGTCGAAGCCAGCGACGGGCGCGCCGTCGTCTCGGCGCTGGCCCTGAACGCGGGCCAGCAGGTGCGTGCGGTGTGGTCCGACGGCCGTGCCGAGATGCAGGTGCAGCGCGTGGAGCCCCTGCCGCCGACCGCGTGATGGCGGCTGCCTACAATGTCGAGCCGCCTAGAGCACAACACCCAGACCAGAGGACACGCACCATGGAACACACCCTGCCCGCACTGCCCTATGCCATCGACGCCCTGGCGCCGCTGTACAGCAAGGAGACGCTGGAGTTCCACCACGGCAAGCACCACAACGCCTACGTGGTGAACCTCAACAACCTGCAGAAGGGCACCGAGTTCGAGGCGATGTCGCTCGAGGACATCATCAAGAAGTCCAGCGGCGGCATCTACAACAATTCGGCGCAGGTCTGGAACCACACTTTCTTCTGGAACTGCATGAAACCCGCCGGCGGCGGTGAACCCACCGGCGCACTGGCCGCGGCCATCAACGCAAAGTGGGGTTCTTACGCGGCCTTCAAGGAGGCCTTCGTCAAGTCGGCTGTCGGCAACTTCGGCTCGGGCTGGACCTGGCTGGTGAAGAAGCCCGACGGCACGGTGGACATCGCCAACACCGGCGCGGCCGGCACGCCGTTGACCACGGCCGACAAGGCGCTGCTGACGGTGGACGTGTGGGAACACGCCTACTACATCGACTACCGAAATATGCGCCCGAAGTACGTCGAGACTTTCCTCGACAAGCTGGTGAACTGGGGTTTTGCCGAGGCGAATTTCGCCTGACCCGGTTGACGTGCGGCGCGGCCCGGTGCCGCGCAAGCAATGACGGCCAGCCTGCGTGCTGGCCGTTTCAGTTCAAGCGCCTCAGTTCCCGAAGGGGATGCCGCGCAGCTTGCTGCCGGCCTTGAAACCGCGCTTGGTGAACCAGCCGGTGTTCATCTCCAGCGCGAAGCGCACCGGGCGCGCCGAGCAGTGCGACTGGTCGGACTGCGGCTTCATCTCGGCGATGTTGACGATGGTGCCGTCGTCGGCGATGAAGGCGATGGCCAGCGGGATCAGCGTGTTGCGCATCCAGAAGCAGCGCATGTCCTTGTCGTCGTTGACGAAGAGCATGCCCTCGCTGGCGCCCATGCCGCGGCGGAACATCATGCCGGTCTGCTGCTGCTGCGGTGTGATGGCCAGTTCGGCCTGGATGACGTGCATGCCCGCGGTCAGCGGCACCGTGCGCAGGCGCGCCTGGGGGCCCTCTTGCGCCAGGGCTGCAGATGCTGCCACTACAAAGAACAAGGTGGCGCGGCGGACCGCGGCGAGCAACAGGGGGGGCTTGATGGAGATCATGGACGGGCGGATGGCACTGGTCTAGATTATGGGCACCTCGACGGCGAAGCCGATGTACCCAGCCACAGCCGTAACTTCCGACCCTGCCCTTGCCGTGCTCGACGACCCCGCCGAGTTCGGCGGCTGCACGCGCTGGCTGGTCGATGGCCAGGGTCGGCGCGTCGCCGAAACCGTGCTGCAGCTCTCGGGCATGTACTGCGCCGCCTGCAGCGGCCTCATCGAACAGGCGCTGCGCCGCGTCGATGGTGTGCGCGCGGTGGTGGTCAGCGCCGCAACCGAGCGCGCCACAGTCTGCTGGGATCCGCAGGCCACGCGGCCATCCGCCCTCGTGCGGGCCGTGCAGGCCGCCGGTTATGGTGCCGTGCCCGATGCTGCAGCGCCGGCCCGCGCGCTGCGCCGCCTTGCCCATCGACAGGCGCTGTGGCGGCTGTTCGTCGCCGCCTTCTGTGCCATGCAGGTGATGATGCTGGCGACACCCAGCTACGTCGCCGGTCCGGGTGAACTCGAGCCCGAGATGCGCCAGCTGCTGAACTGGGGCAGCTGGCTGCTGTCGCTGCCGGTGCTGGCCTTCTCGGCCGGGCCGTTCTTCAGCGGTGCCTGGAAGGCGTTGCGCGCGCGGCGCATCGGCATGGACGTGCCGGTGGCGCTCGGCGTGGCCATCACGTTCATCGCCAGCACTGGCGCCACTTTCTCGCCCGAGGGCGTTTTCGGCCACGAGGTCTACTTCGATTCGCTGACGATGTTCGTCAGCTTCCTGCTCGGGGCGCGTTATCTGGAACTCGGTGCGCGGCACCGCGCGGCCGAGGCGCTCGAGGCCTCGATGGCGCGCCTGCCCGAGACGGCCTGGCGTGTGCAGCCCGACGGCAGCACCGAGGCCGTCAGCCTGCACCGGCTGCAGCCAGGCGACCTGCTGCGGGTGCCGGTGGGCCAGGCCTTTCCCGCCGACGGTGTGCTCGAGCAGGGCCACACGCGCGCCGACGAGGCCTTGCTCAGCGGCGAATCGGCGCCCGTCGACAAACCGCCCGGCGCGGCGGTCGTCGCCGGCAGCACCAACCTGGCCGCACCGGTGCTGATGCGCGTGCAGCGCGTTGGCGGCGACACGCGGCTGGAGGCCATCGTCTCGATGATGCGCAGCGCGATGGCGCAGCGGCCGGCGTCCGCTGCGCTGGCCGACCGCTGGGCATCACCCTTCCTGTGGGCGGTGCTGGTGCTGGCCGCCGGCGCCGCTGCGGTGTGGAGCGTGATCGATCCCTCGCGCGCGATCTGGGTCGCGGTGTCGGTGCTCATCGTCACCTGCCCCTGCGCGCTGTCGCTGGCCGCGCCGGCCACGCTGGTGGCCGCGGCGCGCGGCCTGGCCCGGCGCGGCGTGCTCTTGCAGCGGCTGGACGCGCTCGAGCGCCTGGCCCGCGTGCAGCAGGTCTTCTTCGACAAGACGGGCACGCTGACCGAAGACCGCCTGCAATTGCGCGCGCTGCGCCTGAGCGTCGCCGGGCATGCCGAGCTCGGCGACGCCGCCTGCGCGCAGGCCTTGGCCGCGGCGCTGGCCGCGTGGTCGTCGCATCCGCTGTCGCGTGCCGTGGTCGACGCGCAGGCGGGCGTCGTGCCCCGGGCCGGGGTC
Source organism: Burkholderiales bacterium (assembly GCA_038205425.1). Classification (GTDB taxonomy): domain Bacteria; phylum Pseudomonadota; class Gammaproteobacteria; order Burkholderiales; family Burkholderiaceae_C; genus Rubrivivax. The sequence continues at coordinate 8,341 of JBBRBW010000083.1, forward strand.
GATGCGCTCGAGGGCTGGGTCGGCCTGCAGGAGATCGCAGGGCAGGGTGTGCAGGCCTTCGATCCGCAGGGGCGCCTGTGGCGGCTGGGGTCTGCGGCGTGGGCCGGCCACGGCGAAGCGTGCCGGGCCGAGGCCGACAGTGGCGATGCGCAGGTGGTGCTGTCCTGCGACGGCCGCGCGCTCGCGGCACTGGACTTCGAGGAGACGCTACGCCCTGGCACCGAAGCCGCGCTGCAGGCGCTGCAGCAGGCCGGCGTGCGCGTGACGCTGCTCACTGGCGACGCGCCGGCGCGCGCCGCGGCACTGGCGCAACGCCTGGGGGTGCAGGACGTGCGTGCACGTGCCACGCCCGAGGACAAGCTGGCCGCCGTGACCCAGGCGCAGCGCGAGGGCCGCTGCGTGGCGATGGTCGGCGATGGCATCAACGATGCGCCGGTGCTGGCGCGTGCCGATGTCTCGCTGGCGATGGGGCAGGGTGCACTGGTCTCGCGCAGTCAGGCTGATGCGGTCATCGGTTCCAACCACCTGGGCGACCTGGTGCGCGCCTGGCACACCGCGCAGCACACGGTGCGCATCGTGCGCCAGAATTTCATCTGGGCCGGCAGCTACAACGCTGTCAGCATTCCGTTGGCCTTGGCCGGTTATCTTCCGCCCTGGGCGGCCGGGCTGGGCATGGCCGTCAGTTCGTTGGTGGTCATCGCCAACGCCTTGCGCGCCGCCCGCTGAAAACCACCGTCAAGCCATGGAAAGCCTCTACCTGCTCATCCCGCTGTCCGCCGGTCTCGTGCTGGCGATCATCGCGGTCTTCGGGTGGGCCTTGCACAAGGGTCAGTTTGACGACCTGGAGGCCGAAGGCGCACGCATCCTGCAGGACGACGCCGCGCCCGTTGATGCCGATCAATACAAGTTCGAACCCGCCCGCGAACAATCGCGCGTCCTGAAAACCCCCCGCTCGTGAGGAGAAGACAGATGGCAAACAGTGCCGCAGTAGCAACGCCAAAGGAAGGCGTCTACACGGATTCGGTCGTCAGACTGTTCTCCTTGGCCGCCGTGCTTTGGGGCGTGGTCGGCATGCTGGTGGGCGTGATCATCGCCGCGCAGCTGACCTGGCCCGAACTCAACCTGGGTATTTCCTGGCTCAGCTACGGGCGTTTGCGCCCCTTGCACACCAACGCGGTGATCTTCGCGTTCGGCGGCTGTGCGCTCTTCGCGACCAGCTACCACGTCGTGCAGCGCACCTGCCAGACACGCCTGTTTGCGCCCGGGCTGGCCATGTTCACCTTCTGGGGCTGGCAGCTGGTGATTCTGGCCGCGGCGATCACGCTGCCGCTGGGCATCAACCAGAGCAAGGAATACGCTGAACTCGAGTGGCCCATCGACTTGTTGATCGCCGTCGTCTGGGTGTCCTACGCCATCGTGTTCTTCGGCACCGTGGGTATCCGCAAGGTGCGCCATATCTATGTCGCGAACTGGTTCTTCGGCGCCTTCATCATCGCCGTGGCGCTGCTGCACATCGTCAACAGCGCGGCCATTCCGGTCGACGCGACGAAGAGTTACTCGGCCTACGCCGGCGTGCAGGACGCCATGATCCAGTGGTGGTACGGCCACAACGCGGTCGGCTTCTTCCTCACGGCCGGCTTCCTGGGGATGATGTACTACTACATCCCCAAGCAGGCCGAGCGGCCGGTGTACAGCTACCGGCTGAGCATCGTGCACTTCTGGGCGCTGATCTTCACCTACATGTGGGCCGGCCCGCACCACCTGCACTACACGGCGCTGCCCGACTGGACGCAGAGCATCGGCATGATCTTTAGCCTGGTGCTGCTGGCGCCGAGTTGGGGCGGCATGATCAACGGCATCATGACCTTGAGCGGGGCCTGGCACAAGCTGCGTGACGACCCGATCCTGAAGTTCCTCATCGTGAGCCTGTCGTTTTACGGCATGAGCACCTTCGAGGGCCCGATGATGTCCATCAAGACCGTCAACGCGCTCAGCCACTACACCGACTGGACCATCGGCCACGTGCACAGCGGTGCCCTGGGCTGGGTGGGCATGATCTCGATGGGCTCCCTGTACTACCTGATCCCGAAGCTGTTCGGCCAGAAGCAGATGTACAGCGTGAAGGCGATCGAGACGCACTTCTGGATCGCCACCATCGGCATCGTGCTGTACATCGCCGCGATGTGGATCGCAGGTGTCATGCAGGGCCTGATGTGGCGCGCAGTGAACCCCGACGGCACGCTGGTCTACAGCTTCGTCGAGAGCGTGAAGGCCACCTTCCCGTATTACGTGGTGCGCCTGTGCGGCGGCCTGCTTTACCTGAGCGGCATGTTGATCATGGCCTGGAACACCGTGATGACCGTGCGCAGCGGCAAGGCGGTCCTGGCCCCGATCCCGCCCGTGAACGCCACACTGGCCCACGCCTGAGCGCCCCCTAGGAGACCATCAAGATGGCAAACACACACGCGCCCAGCGGTCACGAGAAGATCGAGACCAACAACTTCCTGATGATCGTGCTGATCCTGGTGGCTGTCGCCATCGGCGGCATCGTCGAGATCGTGCCGCTGTTCTTCCAGCGCTCGACCACGCAGCCGGCCGAGGGCGTCAAGCCCTACACCGCGCTGCAACTCGCCGGCCGCGACGTCTACCAGCGCGAGGGCTGCTACAACTGCCACTCGCAGATGGTGCGTCCCTTCCGCGCCGAGGCGCTGCGCTACGGCGCACTGTCCACAGCCGGTGAATTTGTCTACGACCACCCGTTCCAGTGGGGCAGCAAGCGCACCGGGCCCGACCTGCACCGTGTGGGCGGCAAGTACAGCGACGAGTGGCACTTCGTGCACCTGAACAACCCGCGCGACCTGGTGCCCGAGTCCAACATGCCGGCCTACCCCTGGCTGCTGAAGGCCACCGTGAGCCCCGAGGGCATGGCGCCGCGCATGAAGGCGCTGCGCATGGTCGGCGTGCCTTACACCGACGACGAAATCGCCAAGGCGGCCGAGGAAGTCAAGGGCCGTACCGAGATGGATGCCCTGGTGGCCTACCTGCAGGTGCTCGGCACCGCGCGCAAGTGAGGAGCTTCAAAGATGGACGTCAATGACCTTCGCTCGGCCGTCACGGTCGCGCTGTTCCTGCTATTTCTCGCGCTCGTGGCCTACACCTGGAGCCGCAAGCGGAAGGCCGAATACGACGAGGCGGCGATGCTGCCCTTCGCCGACGCGCAAGACGCCGTCGAACCCCGAGGAGAGAAGCCGTGAGTGATTTCGTCAACAGCGGCTGGGCCTGGTTCGTGGGCGTGGTCACGGTGCTCAGCCTGATAGCCTGCCTGGGCCTGCTCATCATCGCCAGCCGCCGCAAGGTGATGGCCAACGACAACACCACGGGCCACATCTGGGACGTCGACCTGCGCGAGCTGAACAACCCGCTACCGCGCTGGTGGATGTACCTGTTCGTGATGACGGTGGTCTTTGCCGCCGTCTACCTCGCCTTCTACCCCGGCCTGGGCACCAACGAGGGCACGCTGAAGTGGACCAGCGTCGGCCAGTACGAGGCCGAGCAGACCAAGGCGCGCCAGGCGATGCAACCCGTGTACGCCAAGTACGTCGCGATGACAGCCGAACAGCTGGGCGCCGACGGGGCGGCGATGGGCATCGGCCAGCGCTTGTTCCTCAACAACTGCGCGCAGTGCCACGGTTCCGATGGCCGCGGCAGCAAGGGCTTCCCCAACCTGGCCGACAACGACTGGCTGGGCGGCGACACGCACGACTACGTCAAGGGCGTGATCACCAACGGACGCATCGGCAACATGCCGCCGATGGCCGCCGCGGTGGGCTCGGCCGAGGACGTGAAGAACGTCGCCAACTACGTGCTGAGCCTGTCGGGCAGTGCGCACAACAACGTGGCCGCCGAGCTCGGCAAGGCCAAGTTCGGTGTCTGCGCCGCCTGCCATGGGGCCGAAGGCAAGGGCAACCCGGCCCTGGGCGCGCCCAACCTGACCGACAAGATCTGGTTGCATGGCTGGGGTGAACAGGCCATCGTCAACATGGTGAGCAACGGCAAGCAGAACGTGATGCCGGCGCAGGGCCGGCTGCTGACGCCGGAACAGGTTCACGTGCTCGGCGCCTACGTGCTGAACCTGTCGAAGGCGACGCGCGTCGCCGCCAAGTGAGAAAGCGCACACCGGCTTGAGCGACACCGCCATCAAGGTTGAGGCCCCGAAGGGCGAGGACGACGACGCCCGCACGGCGGTGGTCTCGCTGTACCAGACGCAGAAGAAGATCTATGCGCGCGCCGTGTCCGGCTGGTTCGCCGGCTGGCGCTGGGCGCTGGTGTGGATCACCCAGCTGGTGTTCTACGGCCTGCCCTGGCTTGATTGGGGCAGCCGCCAGGCCGTGCTCTTCGACCTGGGCTCGCGGCGCTTCTACATCTTCGGGCTGGTGCTCTACCCGCAGGACTTCATCTACCTGACGGGCCTGCTCATCGTCTCGGCGTACACGCTCTTCCTGTTCACCGCGGTGGCCGGGCGGCTGTGGTGCGGCTTCGCCTGCCCGCAGACGGTCTACACCGAGATCTTCATGTGGGTGGAACGGCACCTCGAGGGCGATCGCAACAAACGCATCAAGCTGGACGCAGGCCCCTGGAGCGCCAACAAGCTGCTGCGCAAGGGCGGCAAGCATCTGGTGTGGGCCGCGATCGGGCTGTGGACCGGACTGACCTTCGTCGGCTATTTCACCCCGATCCGGACGCTGGTGCCTTCGGCCTTCAGTCTGGGCCTGGGGCCCTGGGAGACCTTCTGGGTGCTGTTCTACGGTTTCGCGACCTACGGCAACGCGGGCTGGATGCGCGAGCAGGTCTGCAAGTACATGTGCCCGTACGCACGCTTCCAGAGCGCGATGTTCGACAAGGACACGCTGGTCATCAGCTACGACGCCGTGCGCGGAGAGCCGCGAGGCACGCGCAGCCGCAAGGCGGCGCTGGGGTCATCCGGTCTGGGCAGCTGCATCGACTGCAACCTGTGTGTCCAGGTCTGCCCCACGGGAATCGACATCCGCAACGGGCTGCAATACGAGTGCATCGGCTGTGCGGCCTGCATCGACGTCTGCAACGGCGTGATGGACAAGATGCAGTACCCGCGCGGGCTCATCCGCTATGACACGCAGAACGGCATGCAGCAGCACCTGGGGCGCGGCGGCGTGTTGCGTCGCATCCTGCGGCCCCGCATCGTCATCTACACCACGCTGCTGATGGTCATCGTTGCTGCCCTGGCAACCAGCCTGTGGCTGCGCTCGCCGTTCAAGGTCGACATCGTGCGCGACCGCGGCGTCATGGCGCGTGTGGTCGAGGACGGCTGGGTCGAGAACGTCTACGGCCTGCAGATCATGAACGCTACCGAGCAGGTGCAGCGCTACCGCATCGCCACCAGCGGCCTGCCGCAGCTGGTGACCGACCTCAAGGACGACATCCTCATCGATCCCGCGCAGGCGCGTTGGGTCGCCGTGGCGGTGCGCGTGCCTCCCGACGCCGCTGCCCAGGCGGGTGCGGGCACCCACACCATCCAGTTCACGGTCGAGCGTGTGCCGGGACAGCCCGACGAAGCGCTGCGCACCGTGGTCGAGAAGTCCACATTCATGGTGCCGCGCTGAGCGGCGCCCCTTCAGGAGCCCTTGCCATGTCCCAGCGACAACCCGACTCCGACACCGGCGCCTCGCCCGCAACGCCCTGGTGGCGCGTGCCCTTCGTCTGGATGGTCATCGGCGGCCCGGCGGCCGTGGTGGTGGCGGGTTTCACGACGTTGGGCATCGCCATTGCCTACCCTGACCCGGTGATCGTCTCGCCAGCCAGCAGCAACCCCGCCAACCAGCCGGCGGTGCAGGCCCGCAACCACGCGGCCAGCCCCAAACCCTGAGCCCGCGGCGATGAAGCGCCTGACCCGTCGCGTTGCTGCCGTGGCCTGGCCGGCCTTCCTGGTGGCCGGCGTGCTGGAGATCGCGGTCTTCGCCTTCGTCGACCCCTCGACGCTGCAGACGCTCAGTGGCGCTGCGCTGGACATGTCGGCCACCGCCGTCTATTCCATCGCCTTCTTCATGTTCTGGGTGGCCACGGCCGGGGCCTGTGCGTTGACCTTGCTGCTGCAGCGCGCCGCCGACGACGTCAACAGCCGCGTCTGGCGCGACGGCTGAGAGGGAACGGGGCAGTCGGCCGCCCTGCGGCCGTCAGCAGTTCGAGCCGTTGACCAGCGCCTGCAGCGCGTCGGCGTTCAGCACGCGGATCTGCCGCTGCTTGACTTCCAGCACACCGTCTTCCTGGAACTTGCTGAAGGCGCGGCTCACAGTCTCGAGCTTCAGACCCAGGTAACTGCCGATTTCCTCGCGCGTCATGCGCAGCACCAAGGAACTGGCCGAAAAGCCGCGTGTACGCAGCCGCTGCGTCAAGTTCAGCATGAAGGCGGCCAGTCGTTCCTCGGCGCGCATGCTGCCCAGCAGCAGCATCACGCCGTGGTCGCGCACGATCTCGCGGCTCATGATCTTGTGGAAGTGGCGCTGCAGGTCGGACAACTCGCGCGACAGGTCTTCCAGCTGGTGGTAGGGGATGACGCAAACCGACGAGTCTTCCAGCGCGATGGCGTCGCAGGTGTGGCGGTCGGTGCCGATGCCGTCGAGCCCCAGCAGTTCACCGGCCATCTGGAAGCCCGTGACCTGGTCTCGGCCGTCTTCCGACGACAGGCAGGTCTTGAAGAAGCCGGTGCGCACGGCGTAGAGCGAGGTGAAGGCGTCGCCGGAGCGGAACAGCGGGTCGCCGCGCGGCACCGTGCGCCGCGTCGCCACGATGGCCTCCAGGCGCTGCATCTGGTCGTCGGACATGCCCACGGGCAGGCACAGCTCGCGCAGATTGCAGCTGGAGCAGGCGACCTTGAACGGGTCCAGTCGGACGGGTGGAGGTGTAGGCTGCATGTCGACGAGGAAGTCGGGAAGGTCTGCATTGTCGCGCAAGCCCAATCCCCTGCGCCACCGCAGCTGGGCGGGCCCTGGGGCTTGAGCAGGATCAAGACGGGCCGGCCACGCTTTGGCACAGTCCGTGCACGAACTCTGCGGTACGCCCATGAACACCTCCGTTAGCCCCGACGTCGAAGCCCTGCTCACGGATGCGCTCCTGCGCCGCCTCGATGTGCCGGGGCCGCGTTATACCTCCTACCCCACGGCCGACCGCTTCGTGGAGGCCTTCGGGCCCAACGAATACCGCCAGGCGCTGCGCCAGCGCGCGCAGGGCGCCACGGTCGGTGGCAGCGGGCCGCTGTCCCTGTATCTCCACATCCCGTTCTGCGAGCAGCTCTGCTACTACTGCGCCTGCAACAAGATCATCACCAAGCACAAGAGTCGCGGCGCCGAGTACCTGCTCGACCTGCAGCGCGAGATCGATCTTCACGTCGCCGAGCTCGGCCGGTCGCAGCCCGTATCGCAGCTGCACCTGGGCGGCGGCTCGCCCACCTTCCTGGACGACGCCGAGCTGGCGGCGCTGATGGCCATGCTGCGCGGCGCCTTCAAGCTGCTGCCCGACGCCGAGGTCTCGATCGAGGTCGACCCGCGCACCGCCGACCCGCAGCGCCTGCGCAATTTGCGTGAGATGGGTTTCAACCGGATCAGTTTCGGCATTCAGGATTTCGACCCCGACGTGCAGGTGGCGGTACACCGCATCCAGCCCTTCGAGAACGTGCGTGACCTGGTGGCCGAGGCGCGGGCGCTGCGCTTCGAGTCGATCAACGCCGACCTCATCTACGGCCTGCCCAAGCAGACGCCCGAATCCTTCAAGCGCACCATCGCGCAGGTGGCCGAACTGCGCCCGACGCGCATCGCGCTCTACGCCTACGCGCACCTGCCGCAACGCTTCAAGCCGCAGCGCCGCATCGACGACCACGCGCTGCCCACCGCCGAGCAGCGCATCCGCATGCTGCGCGCCGGCATCGCCGGCTTCATCGCCAACGGCTACGTCTACATCGGCATGGACCACTTCGCGCTGCCGGGCGACGCGCTGGCCATCGCCAAGCGCCAGGGGCGGCTGCACCGAAACTTCCAGGGCTACACCACGCAGCCCGACTGCGACCTCATCAGCCTGGGCGTGTCGGCCATCGGCCGCATCGGCGCCACGTACAGCCAGAACGCCAAGACCCTGCCCGAGTACCACGACGCGCTGGACCAGGGCAACTTCCCCATCGTGCGCGGCCTGGCGCTGACGCGCGACGACCTGCTGCGACGCGCCGTCATCATGGCGCTGATGTGCCAGGGCCGCGTCGAGTTCGAGTCCATCGAGCTGGCCCACCTGGTGAAGATGCACGAGGCCTTCGCACATGAGTTCGAGGAGCTCAAGCAGCTCGAGAAGATGGGTCTGGTCGAGGTCACCGCGCAGGAGATCCAGGTCACCGCGATGGGCTGGTTCTTCGTCCGCGCCGTGGCCATGGTCTTCGACCGCAATCTGCAGGCCGACCGCGTCAGGGAGCGTTTCTCGCGCATCATCTAAGGGTGGAGATCCCCCTCATCGCCAGCGCCACACTGTTGGGGCTGGCCGGCGCGCCGCATTGCACTGCGATGTGCGCCGCCCCTTGCGCGGCCGCGCTGGGCCAGGGAGGGTGGCGCGCCAACCTCGGTTTTCACCTCGGGCGCCTGGCCGGCTATTCGGCCGTGGGTGGCTTGGCCGCGGCCAGCGTGGCCACCTTGGCGGGTTGGTCGGAGCTCAGCCCGGCGCTGCGTCCGCTGTGGGTCATGCTGCACGCTGCGGCGTTGTCGCTGGGCCTGTGGCTGCTGGTGCAGGGGCGCCAGCCGGCCTGGATGTCGGCGCTCGGGCGCACGCCCGCTGCGCCGTCAGCACCCGGCTGGCAGGCGGTGAGGGGCCCGACGCGCGCGGCCGTTGCCGGCGGTCTGTGGGTGGCTTGGCCCTGTGGCCTGCTGCAGTCGGCGCTGCTGGTGGCGGCCATGGGCAGCAGCGCAGCGACTGGCGCGCTCGCCATGGCCGGCTTTGCGCTGGCCTCGGCGCCCGGCTTGCTGGTCGGCCCCTGGCTCGCGCGGCGCTTGCTCAGCGGCGCCCAGGGGCCGGCGCGTGAGCGCCTGGCGGTACGCGTGGCCGGTGCCATGCTGGCGGCCTTTTCCGGCTGGGCGCTGCTGCACGGTGTGTGGCACGAGGTGGCCGCCTTCTGCGGCCTGGCCTGAGCGCGGCGCCAGAGACAAAAAACGCCGCGCACTGGCCGAGCGTCGGAGCCGCGCGCTGGGTTGGCACGCGCAAGTCAGCAAGCCGGAGCTCACTTCTTGGCTTCTTCCTTCTTGGCGGGGGCGTTGGCGGCGAAGCCCCCAGCGGAGAAGGCGCCGGCGATCAGGGCGGCCAGGAGCTCGCTCATTGGAACCTACCTTTCAGTGGTGGGTTGTGGCTTCCTTCCCATCGGGAAGCCACGACGGAAACGCGACCGGCCGTCAGTCGGCTGACAGGGGCCGTGACATAGAATTTCGGGCTCGAAGAAAGAAGCCATTCCCGCCCTCGTGGCGCCGGACCCCTGGAGACCCGACTCATGTATCAGCACATCAAGGTGCCCGCAGACGGGCAGAAGATCACCGTCAACGCGAACTTCTCGCTCAACGTGCCCGACCAGCCCATCATTCCCTTCATCGAGGGCGACGGCACGGGCCGGGACATCACGCCGGTGATGCTGAAGGTGGTGGACGCCGCGGTGGCCAAGAGCTATGGCGGCAAGCGCAAGATCCACTGGATGGAGGTCTACGCCGGCGAGAAGAGCACCAAGATCTACGGCCCCGACGTCTGGCTGCCCGAGGAGACGCTGCACGCCGTGCGCGACTACGTCGTATCGATCAAGGGCCCGCTGACCACGCCCGTGGGCGGCGGCATCCGCAGCCTGAACGTGGCGCTGCGCCAGCAGCTCGACCTGTACGTCTGCCTGCGCCCGATCCAGTACTTCAAGGGTGTGCCCAGCCCGGTGAAGGAACCCGAGAAGACCCACATGGTGATCTTCCGCGAGAACTCGGAAGACATCTACGCCGGCATCGAGTTCGAGGCTGAGAGCGAGAAGGCCAAGAAGCTCATCAAGTTCCTGCAGGACGAACTGGGCGTGAAGAAGATCCGCTTCCCGGACACATCGGGCATCGGCATCAAGCCGGTCAGCCGCGAAGGCACCGAGCGACTGGTGCGCAAGGCCATCCAGTACGCCATCGACAACGACAAGCCCAGCGTGACCATCGTGCACAAGGGCAACATCATGAAGTTCACCGAAGGCGGCTTCCGCGACTGGGCCTACGGCCTGGCGCAGACCGAGTTCGGCGCGCAGCTGATCGACGGCGGCCCGTGGTGCAAGTTCAAGAACCCGAAGACGGGCAAGGACATCATCGTCAAGGACGTCATCGCCGACGCCTTCCTGCAGCAGATTCTGCTGCGCCCCGCCGAGTACTCGGTGATCGCGACGCTGAACCTGAATGGCGACTACGTCTCCGACGCGCTGGCAGCGCAGGTGGGCGGCATCGGCATCGCCCCGGGCGCGAACCTGAGCGACAGCATCGCGATGTTCGAGGCCACACATGGCACGGCGCCCAAGTACGCCGGCAAGGACTACGTGAACCCGGGCTCCGAGATCCTGTCGGCCGAGATGATGCTGCGCCACATGGGTTGGACCGAAGCGGCCGACCTGGTCATCAGCAGCATGGAGAAGTCGATCCTGAGCAAGAAGGTCACCTACGACTTCGCGCGCCTGATGGACGGGGCCACGCAGGTCAGCTGCTCGGGCTTCGGGCAGGTCATGATCGACCACATGTGAAC
>JBBRBW010000084.1:0-18760 GCA_038205425.1 Burkholderiales bacterium
GACATGCTGTGGAAGAACTTCGGCGTCACGCGCCACGGCAAGGTGGTGTTCTACGACTACGACGAGATCGAATACCTCACCGACTGCAACTTCCGCCGCGTGCCCACGCCGCGCAACGAAGAAGAAGAGATGAGCGGCGAGATCTGGTACACGGTGGGCCCGAAAGACGTCTTCCCGGAGACCTTCGCGCCTTTCCTGCTGGGCAACGACGCCGTGCGCGAGGTCTTCATGGCCCACCACGCCGACCTGCTGGACGCCGCCTTCTGGCAAGCCCACAAGGAACGCATCAAGGCCGGCCACGTGCACGACGTCTTCCCTTACGAGCCGGCCAAGCGTTTCACCGCCGGCCGCTACTTCGACCCCCCCGCTGCAACGCAAGGAGCCCGCCATGCCTGAGGCCATCGTCATCGTTTCCGCTGCGCGCACGCCAATTGGCGGGCTGCTCGGCGACTTTTCGTCGCTTGCCGCCTGGGAACTGGGCGCCGTGGCCGTGAAGGCTGCGGTGGAACGCGCGGGTGTGCCCGGCGACGCGGTGGACGAGGTGCTGCTCGGCAACTGTCTGATGGCCGGCCAGGGCCAGGCGCCGGCACGCCAGGCGGCGCTGAAGGCTGGCCTGCCGCAGAGCGCCGGCGCAGTGACGCTCAGCAAGATGTGCGGCAGCGGCATGCGCGCGATGATGTTCGGCCACGACATGCTGCTGGCCGGCAGCGCCAACGTGGTCGTCGCCGGCGGCATGGAAAGCATGACCAACGCGCCGCACCTGATGTTCGCGCGCAAGGGCGTGAAGTACGGCGCTGCGCAGCTCTTCGACCACATGGCGATGGACGGCCTTGAAGACGCCTATGAACGGGGCAAGGCCATGGGCGTGTTCGCCGAAGCCTGCGTGGCCAAGTACGGTTTCACGCGCGAGGCCCAGGATGCCTTTGCCATCGCCAGCACCACGCGCGCCAAGGCTGCGAACGAGGACGGCAGCTTCGACTGGGAGATGGCGCCGGTGCTGCTTTCCGGCCGCGGCGGCGACACCGTGGTCAAGTTCGACGAGCAGCCCTTCAAGGCCAGGCTCGACAAGATTCCGGGCCTGAAACCGGCCTTCAAGAAGGACGGCACCATCACTGCGGCCAATGCCAGCAGCATCAGCGACGGCGCCGCGGCACTGGTGCTGATGCGCGAGAGCACGGCGATGAAGATGGGCATCAAGCCGCTGGCGCGCATCGTCAGCCACGCCGTGCATGCACAGGCGCCGGAATGGTTCGCCACTGCGCCGGCCGGTGCCATCCACAAGACGCTGAAGAAGGCCGGCTGGGACGCCAAGAGTGTCAACCTGTGGGAAGTCAACGAGGCCTTCGCCGCGGTGACGATGGCCGCCATGGCCGACTTCCAGCTGCCGCACGAGATCGTCAACGTGCACGGTGGTGCCTGCGCCTTGGGCCACCCCATCGGCGCCAGTGGGGCACGCATCGTCGTCACGCTGCTGGGGGCGATGCGCCAGCGCGGGCTGAAGCGTGGCGTCGCTGCGTTGTGCATCGGCGGCGGCGAGGCAACGGCGCTGGCCGTGGAAATGTGCTGACAGCCGGCGCAAGCCTGCTGCCCGGCCCGGCCGAGGCGGCGGTGTTTGCCAGCGCGGTGTTTGTGCTCAACGCGACGCCGGGGGTGGACTTCCTGCTCACCGTCAGCCGCACGCTGGCCGGCGGTGCGCGTGCCGGCGTTGCGGCCGCCTGCGGCATCGCGGCCGGCTGCGTGGTGCATGCGCTGGCGGCGGCCTTCGGCCTGGCCGCGCTGCTGGCCTTGCACCCGCAGGCCTTCGTCGCCCTGCAATGGGCGGGTGCAGCCTACCTCGTGTGGCTGGGCCTGGGCCTGCTGCTGCAGGCCTGGCGTAAGGGCGCGGCGCAGGCCGCGCCGGTGGCGGCCGTGGCGCCGCGCACGGCCTGGGCCGATTTCCGCGGCGGCCTGCTGACCAACGTGCTCAACCCCAAGGTCGCGCTCTTCTTCCTGGCCTTCCTGCCGCAGTTCGTGCCCGCCAGCTCGCCCGACAAGACGCTGTCCTTCCTGCTGCTTGGCACCTGGTTCGTGGCCCAGGGCCTCGCCTTCCTGCTCGTGCTGGTGGCGCTGGCCGCGCGGCTGCGCCGCCTGCAGGCGCGGCCCGCGGTGAGCCGTTTTCTGGGCGTGGCCGGCGGCTTGCTCTTCATCGGTCTGGCGCTGCGCCTGCTGCGCGAGAGACCGCTGGCAGCCTGAGCCCGACGCACGCCCGCACAATCACGCTATGCATATCCTGGTGGTGGGCGCCTCGCGCGGTTTGGGTCTGGAATTCGTGGCGCAGTACCGCGCCGACGGAGCGGCCGTCACGGCCACCGCGCGCAGCGACGACGGCCTGGCGCGCCTGGATGCGCTGGGCGCCACCGCGTTGCGGCTCGACGTGACCGACGCCGCCAGCGCCGCAGGCCTGTCCGCGCACATCGCGGGGCAGGCCTTCGACATCGCCATCGTCAACGCCGGCGTCTACGGCCCGCGCACCCAGGGCCTGGTAGCGCCCGCGCAGGCCGAGTTCGATGCCGTGATGCACACCAACGTGCTGGGTCCCATGCGCGTGCTGCCGCAGTTGGCGGCCGCGCTGGCCCCCGGTGCACGCGTGGCGGTGCTGTCGTCGCGCATGGGCGCGATGGCCGGGCGCAGCTCGAATGCCGGCTGGCTGTACCGCGCATCGAAGGCGGCGTTGAACTCGGTGCTGACCGACACCGCACTCGCCATGGCCGGCCGCGCCGTTTGCGTGGCGCTGCACCCGGGCTGGGTGCGCACCGACATGGGCGGAAGCAGCGCCGACCTCGAGCCTGCACGCAGCGTGGCCGACATGCGCTGTACCTTGGCCAGCCTGACGCCGGAACAGCACGGTGCCTTCCTGAACCACGACGGCACGCCGCTGCCCTGGTAACCGCCGGCCCGAACCCGCCGCACACCTTTCCCGGAGACCCGAAGCCATGCTGCTGTCCGAAGACCACCTTGCGGTACAGGACGCCGTGCGCAGCTACGTGCAGGCCGAGGTGGCGCCGCACGCCGCGGCCTGGGACAAGTCGCACAGCTTCCCCGCCGCGGCCCTCAAGGGCCTGGCCGCGCTGGGCTGCTACGGCGTGGCCGTACCGCCCGAGTGGGACGGCGCCGGGCTCGACTACCTGGCGCTGGCGGTGATCCTGGAGGAAGTCGCCGCCGGCGACGGCGCCACCAGCACCGTGGTCAGCGTCAACAACTGCCCGGTGTGCTCGATCCTGATGGGCTATGGCAATGCGGCGCAGAAAGAGGCCTTCCTCAAGCCGCTGGCGCGTGGCGACATGCTGGGCGCCTTCTGCCTCACCGAGCCGCATGTCGGCAGCGAGGCCGGCGGCCTGAAGACCACGGCCGTGCGTGAGGGCGAGGCCTACGTGATCAACGGCGTGAAGCAGTTCATCACCAGCGGCAAGAACGGCGACGTGGCCATCGTGATGGCCGTCACCGACAAGGCCGCGGGCAAGAAGGGCATCAGCGCCTTCCTCGTGCCGACCAAGACGCCGGGCTACACCGTGGCGCGCATCGAGGACAAACTGGGCCAGCACGCCAGCGACACGGCGCAGATCAACTTCGAGAACTGCCGCGTGCCGACCGCCAACCTGCTGGGCGACGAGGGCATGGGGCTGAAGATCGCGCTGAGCGGCCTGGAAGGCGGCCGCATCGGTATCGCCAGCCAGGCCGTGGGCATGGCGCGCGCGGCCTTCGAAGCCGCGCTGCGCTACAGCAAGGAACGCACGAGCTTCGGCCAGCCCATCTTCCAGCACCAGGCGGTGCAGTTCAAGCTGGCCGACATGGCGACGCAAATCGAGGTGGCGCGGCAGATGATCTGGCACGCCGCCGCGCTGAAGGACGCGGGCCGCCCCTGCCTGAAAGAGGCGGCCATGGCCAAGCTCTTCGCCAGCGAGATGGCTGAACGTGTGTGCAGCGACGCCATCCAGGTCTTCGGCGGTTATGGCTATGTCAGCGACTTTCCCGTTGAACGCATCTACCGCGACGTGCGTGTGTGCCAGATCTACGAGGGCACGTCCGAGGTGCAGAAGATCCTCATCGGCCGGGCGCTGGCGTAGCCGGCGAGCCGGACGCCGACTGAATCGGTCGCGCGCTGGCCTGAAGGCACCTCACCCCCACCCGGGGGCGGATACCTTGGTGTCATTTGCACGAGGGACACCGCGGCGCACTATGCCTCCATCGACCACCGGAGGCCCACCATGCAGTTCACCTACAGCCAGCCCGTCAGCCCCTTCAGCGGCGGCCTGCCCGTCCCGCCCGCCCGTTCGCAGCGCCTGGCTGCCCTGGGCGAATGCCTGATGCAGCGCCTGGAAACGCCGCTTTTCGTCACCGACGCCGACGGCGCGGTGCTCGAGGCCAACCCCGCGGCCACGCGCCGCATCGAACGCCGCGAAGGCCTGTGGCTGGACGCCGGCGGCCGCCTGGCCTTGCGCCAGGCCGGCCGCTGGGTGCCGCTTTCGCGCTGGCATGCCCAGGTCGCGACCGGCGGCGAGCTGACGCTGCCGATCGAGGTCGACGGCGGCGTGCCGATGCAGATCACGCTGCGCGCCATGCCCGCCAGCGAGGACGCGCACGCCAGCTGCTGGGTGCTGGCGACCATCGAACGTGTGCAGCTCACGCGCTCCGACGCGATGCGCCGCCGCTTCCGTTTCACGCGTACTCAGGCCCGCCTGGCCGAGATGCTGTGTGCCGGCATGCGCCCCACCCATGCCGCTGAACAGCTGGGCGTGAAGATCAGTACCGTGCGCACGCACGTCGGCCAGATGTACGAAAAGACCGGCACCCACAGCCAGGCGCAGCTGGTGGCATTGCTGCACGCTGTCTGATCAGCCGGGGTCCACCCCGCCCGGCGCTACAGTGCGCCGGATGACAGAAGAAGAAGCACGGCGCGTCCTGCTCCTGCAGGCCCGCGAAACCGAAGCGCCTTCACCGCTGTGGAGCGCCGAGGACCGTCGCTGGGCCACGCGCCAGGCGGCCGACGCCGTGGGCGACGACGCGCCGCCACAGCGTTTCGTCGTGGCACGCGCAACGGTGGCGCTGCAACGCCTGCTGCCGCGCGACGCTGCCGCCAGGCGCTGGCTGGCGCGCCACGGCTGGCACGCGGCCTGGGTCGTGCTGGCGCTGGTGTTCGGCTTCATCGCCGGCCTGGCCGCTGACCAACTCGGCCCACCGCAGCGCGTGAACCTGCTGGCGCCGGCCGTGTGGTCCGTCGTGGCCTGGAACTTGGTGGTCTACGCCGCCTTGCTGCTGCCCCTGCCGACGCTGGGGCTGCGCGAGGCGCTGCTGCGCTGGGGCCTGCGCGGCGACGACGCGCCCGCCGCGCTCTGGTCGCGCCATGCCGCCACGTTGCAGGGTGCCCGTGTGGCGCTCGTGCTGCACGCCATGGCCGCCGGGCTGGGTGCCGGGCTGGTGGCCGGCCTGTACCTGCGCGGCCTGGTGCTGGACTACCGCGCAGGCTGGCAGAGCACCTTCCTCGACGCCGCCGCGGTACAGCAGGCGCTGGGCACCTTGCTGGCACCGGCCAGCCGTCTCACCGGCATCACCGTGCCCGATGTCGCGCCGCTGCGCATCGGGCCCGGTGGCGACGCGCAGGCCACCGCCGCGCCGTGGATCCACCTCTACGCCACCACGCTGGCGCTGGCCGTTCTGCTGCCGCGCGGCCTGCTGGCCGGGCTGGCGGGGTGGCGCGCGCGGCGCCTGTCGCGGCACTTTCCGTTGCCGCTGGACACACCGTACTTCGAGGCCCTGCACCCGCTGATGCGCCCCGGCTTGCCGCGTGTGTTGCCGCTGCTGTGGCTGTGCGACCGGCCCGGCCTGACGCTGCTGGGTCAGGCGATCGGCGCGCTCGACGCGCCGCTGACGCTGTTGCGCAGCGACGAGGGCGACGAACTGCAACTGTGGCCGGTGCCACAAGCGCTGATGCAGGTGGCCCTGCCGGCCCCCTGGTGGGCGCCCTGGCGCCGTCCCGCTGACGCCGTGCTGCCGCGCTTGCGTGAACAGGTGGCGGCCGTGCTGCTGGTGACCACCCCCGGCGCGCCACGCCCGGAGTGGCTGGCCACGCTGGGCCGACCGGTGGTGGCGCTGGTGGACGGTGCTGCGGCCGAGCCGCCGGCGCTGCGCCTGAACGAACGCGACGACGGCTGGCTGGCCGAAGGCCGGCTGCTGCGCGCGCTGGCCGCGGCGCTGGACGACGACCCGCGGCTGACGCGCCTGGCCGCGGCCTGGACGGCGCAGCAGCGCACCCGCCTCGACGCCGGCGTGGCCGAACTCGCCGCGACGCTGGCGCGCGTGGCCTGTGCACGCGAGGCGGTGGCCGACGTCGGCCGCCTGACCAGCGGCCGCGCCGAAGCCGAAGCTGCACGGCGGGCCCTGGGCCAGGCCCTCGAAGCCGAACTGTCGGCGCATGGCGCGCGGCTGGCCTCGCTGCTGGGGCTGCCTGCGGTGAGCGAGGGCGACGGACGCGCCGTTCCGGCGACCGCGGTCACGCTGCCGGCGCCCGCCGCAGCCCTGCGCAAGCGTGTCGACGAAGGCCGTTCGGCGCTGGTGGCCGGTGTGCTGGGAGGTGCCCTCACCGGTTTCAAGGCCGACGTGCTGAGCGGTGGCCTGACGATGGGCGGTGGCGCCCTCGTCGGTGCGCTGCTCGGTGCCCTGGGCGCAGCCGGCGCGGCGCGCGGCCTGAATGTCGTGCGTGGCACCGACCGCAGCTTCGTCACCTGGGACGAGGAGGTGCTGGCACCGGTGACCGCCGGCCTGCTGGCGCGCTACGCCGTGCTCGCGAACGGCCTGACGTCCGATGCGGCCCGTGAACGCCTGGTGCCGGCGTTGGCCGCGCAGCAGGGCACGCTGGCCACGCTGTGGCGCACACGCGCGAAGCGTTTCGACAATGTCGGCGAGGCCGAGCCGCTGGCGCTGGCGCTGCGTCAGCCGCTGGCCGACGCGCTGGTGCAAGCGCTCGGCGGCCCTAGACTCTGAGCCCATGAAAATTCTGATCCTCGGCGCCGGCCGCGTCGGCGAAAGCGTCGCCGAGAGCCTGGTCTCGGAGAAAAACGACATCACCGTCATCGACACCGACCCGGCCCGGCTGCGCGCGCTGCAGGACCGCCTGGACCTGCGCGGCGTTGTCGGCAACGGTATCCAGCCCAGCGTGCTGCGCGAGGCCGGCATCGAGGACACCGACATGCTGATCTCGTGCGCGCCGCAGGACGAGACCAACCTCGTGGCCTGCAAGGTGGCCAAGGACCAGTTCAACGTGCAGACCACGATCGCGCGCGTGCGCAGCCCCGAGTTCCAGGACGGCAGCCCGCTGCTCGGCAAGGAAGGTTTCGGCGTCGACAAGGTGATCTGCCCCGAACAGAGCGTCACGGCCTACATCCGCAAGCTCATCGAGTACCCCGAGGCGCTGCAGGTGCTGGAATTTGCGCAGGGCCTGGTGAGCCTGATCGCGGTGCGCGCGGTGGCCGGCGGGCCGCTGGTGCGCCACAGCCTGGCCGAGATTCCGGCCCTGGTGCCCGACCTCGAGATGCGCATCGTCGCCATCTACCGCCAGGACACCGTCGTGCCGCAGCTCGATGGTGATACCCGCATCGAGCCGGGCGACGAGGTCTTCGTGCTCGCCGCCACCGAGCACATCCGTACCGTGCTGGGCGCGCTGAGCATGCGAGCCCAGCCGGTGAAGCGGCTGATGGTGGCCGGCGGCGGCAAGGTGGGCCTGCGGCTGGCGCGCGAGATCAACGCCGACTACCACGTCAAGATCATCGAGCCGCTGCGCGCACGCTGCGAGTACCTGGCCACCGAGCTGCCGCCCGAAGTGCTGGTGCTTCAGGGCGATTCCACCGACGAAGATCTGCTCGGCGACGAAAACGTCGACCAGATGGATCTCTTCCTGGCGTTGACCAGCGACGACGAGGACAACATCATGTCCTGCCTGCTGGCCAAGCGCCTGGGCGCCAAGCGCGTGCTGGCGGTCATCAACCGCCGCGCCTACGCCGACTTGGTGCAGGGCACGCAGATCGACATCGCCATCTCGCCCAGCCACACCGTCATCGGCGAACTGCTGGCCTACGTGCGCCGCGGCGACGTCGAGGCCGTGCACAGCCTGCGCCGCGGTGCGGCCGAGGCGCTGGAAGCCATCGTGCGCGGCGACCGCAAGACCTGCCGCATGGCCGGCCGCCGCATCGACGAGGTGGGCCTGCCCAAGGGCGCGCAGGTGGGCGCCATCGTGCGCGGCCTGCATCGCAGCGATGGCAGCGAGGCCGGCGCCGACGCGCGGCCCGAGGTCATCATCGCCCACCACGACACCGCGATTCAGCCCAACGACCACGTCATCATCTTCGTGCCACGCAAGCGCATGGTGCGCGAGGTGGAGAAGCTCTTCCAGGTCAGCGCCACCTTCATGTTCTGACATGGGTCTGCTCCCCGTCGTCGCGCTGGTCGGGCGCATGGTGCTGCTGTTCGCGCTGCTGCTGCTGGTGCCGCTGGTCTTCGCCATCGGTCGCCACGACGCCGCCGAGCAGGCCTTCACGACGGCCATCGCCATCACTGCGGTCTGCGGCGTGCTGATGAGCCTGGTGACGCGCCGCTTCCGGCGCGAACTGCAGCCGCGCGACGGCTTCGTGCTGGTGGGCATGACCTGGCTGACGCTGCCGGTCTTCGGCGCGCTGCCGCTGGTGCTGGCGCTGCCCGACCTCAGCCTGACCGACGCCTACTTCGAGGCCATGTCGGCCTTCACCGCCACTGGCGCCACGGCGCTTACGGGGCTGGACAGCCTGCCGCTGTCGGTCAACGTCTGGCGCTGCTTCATGATGTGGGTCGGTGGCCTGGGCATCATCGTGCTGGCCGTGGCCATCCTGCCGCTGCTGGGCGTCGGCGGCTCGCAGCTCTTCAAGGCCGAGGTGGCCGGGCCGATGAAGGACCAGAAGCTCACGCCTCGCATCGCCGACACGGCGCGCGTGATCTGGGGCGCCTACGTGCTGATGTCGGTGGCCTGCTTCCTGGCCTACCGCTGGGCCGGCATGAGCTGGGACGACGCCTTCATGCACATGTGCTCGACGGTCAGCTTGGGCGGCTTTTCGTCGCACGACCTCAGCTTCGGCTACTGGAACTCGCCGCGCATCGAGGCCGTGGCCATCGTCTTCATGCTGCTGGCCGGTGTCAACCTGCTGCTGTACTTCGTGGCCTGGCGCGCGCGCTCGCTGTCAGCGCTGTGGCGCAACACCGAGGTGCGCGCCTTCTATGCGGTGCTGGCCGGCAGCACGCTGCTGATTGCCGGCTACCTGGTGGCCGACGGCGCCTACCCCAACCCGCTGGATGCCCTGCGTCACGCCGCCTTCCACGTCGTCTCCATCGCCACCACCACCGGGTATTCGTCCTACGACTATGCGCAGTGGCCGCTGTTCGCCCCGCTGCTGATGATCCTGCTGGGCTGCTTCGCCACCTGCGCCGGCAGTACCGGCGGCGGCATCAAGATGGTGCGCATGCTGCTGCTGCTGAAGCAGTCGCGGCGCGAGATGGTCCGCATCGTCCACCCCAACGTCGTCAACCCGGTGGTGCTGGGCGGCCGCGCGGTGAGCGACCGCGTGATGCAGAGTGTCATCGCCTACATGATGATGTACGGTGCCACGCTGGTGGGCTTCACGATGCTGCTGCTGTTCAGCGGCCTGGACGTGGTCACCGCCTTCACCGCGGTCATCGCCTGCGTCAACAACATCGGCCCCGGCCTCGGCGAAGTCGGGCCGGCAGTGAACTACGGCGGGCTCACCGATTTCCAGACCTGGGTGCTGAGCTTTGCGATGCTGCTGGGACGGCTGGAGCTGCTGAGCGTGATGGTGCTGTTCACGCCGGCGTTCTGGAGAAAGTGAGCCCCCAAGCTCGCTCTCGCTCCACGCAACGCCAGAGGCGTTGCTTGCTCGGCCGTCCAAGTTCGCGCAGGCGGACTTGGAGCCGCGGCCTTCGCCCCCCCCCCGAGGGGGCCGCTCGTCGACGGCCCGGCAAAGCCGGTTCAGTGACGGGGTACTTGGTTCGGCGTATCAGCCGGGCGGCAGGTAGATGCGGTCGGCGTAGGTGGCCAGCCACTGCGGCCGGAAGGCCACGAAGATGGCCACCAACATGCCGGTGATGAAGGCGTCACCCGAAGCCGCCAGCACACGTGCCAGCATCACGTCGTCGGCGTCCAGGCCGTAGGGCACGCCGTTGAGCAGCACCGACAGCGCTCCGGCCAGGCCCAGCGCCAGCCCAGTGGCAAAAAAGCCGCGGCCGAGGATGTAGACGAAGAGGTGGTGCGGCAGCCAGCGCCGCAGCGCCGCGCCCATGCCCATCGACAGCGTGATCGGCACCAGGCCCAGCCAGACCAGGCGCTGCAGCAGTTCGGCCGCGCCGAGGTCGGTCAGCAGCGCCATCAGCCCGACCACCGGCAGCAGCATCAGCACCGTCAGCGGCCAGCCCAGCATCAGCAGCAGCAGGCAGCTGCCCGCCAGCGGCTGCATCACCGGCATCGCCGACAGGCGGTCGACGCTCCACAGCAGTGGCAGCACGGCCCAGCAGGCCAGCGCCGGCCAGGGCAGCTCGGTGACGGCGCGCCAGGGGCGCAGCGCCAGCGCCAACAGGGTGGCGGCCAGGCCCAGCAGCAGGTTCACGAACAGCATGCGGCCATCGTAGCCGGCAAGGCGCTAGTGGATACTTTGACGGGCCCGTTGCGGCTGTCTGCCTTGTCCTGCCGTCCATGAGCTCCCTGCAACGCCGCCGCCTGTCGGCCCTGCTTTTCGCCTTGCCGCTGGCGGCCGGGCGGCAGGCGCGCGTCCAGGCCGCACCGCCCGCCGCCAGCTGGCCGCAGCGCACGGTGAAGCTGCTGGTCGGCTTTCCGGGCGGCGCCACGCCCGACATGGCCGCGCGCGTGCTGGCCGAGGGCCTGGCGCGCACCTGGGGCCAGGCCGTGGTGGTGGAAAACCGCCCGGGCGCCGCCGGCAACCTGGCCGCGGCGGCGGTGGCGCAGGCGCGCGACGACCACACGCTGGGCGTCGTCATCAACGGCAACCTCAGCACCGCGGCCTTGCTGAACCCGCGCCTGCCTTTCGACCCGGCACGCGACTTCAGCCAGCTTTCGCTGCTGGCCACCGCACCGCGGGAGCCGGTGGCGCCGGCCGGCGCGCCGGGTGGTGCCGCCTGGTTCGCCGCGGCGCGCCAGGCGGCGAGGCAATGGAACTACGGCTCGGTGGGCATCGGCTCGGTCGGCCACCTGGGCATGGAACTGCTGCAGGGCCGTGCCGGCTTCAGCGCCACGCACGTGCCTTACAGCGGCAACCCGGCGGTGCTGACGGCGCTGATCGCCGGGCAGGTGCAGGCCGCGCTGGTGCCACCGGGCCTGGCACTGCCGCTGCTGCGCGCCGGCCGGCTGCGCGCCATCGGCGTGACCGGCGGGCGCAGCGTGCTGGCGCCCGAGCTGCCGCCGCTGGCCGAGGCCGGCGTGCGCATGGACGAGCTCGAGGTCTGGGTGGCGCTGGTCGGCCCGGCGGGGCTGGACATCGCCGCGCAGCAGCGGCTGGCGCGCGACCTGCCGCAGCTGCTGCGCCAGGCCGATGCACGCCAGCGCCTCTTCGACGCCGGCTGGCAGGTTCAGGCCACGGCGCCCGAGGCGCTGCGGCGGCGTGTGCAGGCCGAAACCACGCTGCTCGGCGCCATCATCGCCAGCCGCGGCATCCGCGCCGAGTAGGCGCGGCCCGGTGTCCGCGCGCCGCCCCTGCGGCAGCCCCGCATGGACGGCGCGCGATCGACCGATTAGGGTGCAGCCATGAACGCCGCCATCGACTTCCACTTCGACTTCTCGTCGCCCTACAGCTACATCGCCAACGAGTGGGTCGACGCCGTGGCCGCGCGCCACGGCCGCGTCGTACGCCGCCACGCCATCCTGCTGGGCGCCATCTTTCAGGTGGCCGAACTGAAGTCGCCGGTGTCCTACCCGATGAAGCGCGAATACTCGCTGCACGACTTCGAGCGTTCGGCGCGCTACGAGGGCCTGCCGTATGCGCTGCCGCCGGTGTTTCCCATCCCCACCCAGAATGCCGCGCGCATCTTCTGGTGGCTGGCTGACACCCAGGGCGAGGCAGCGGCCGCGAACTGGGCCCGCGCCGGCCTGCGCGCGCTGTTCACGCGCGGCGTGGCGCTGCACGATGCGGCGGCGCTGAAGGCGCTGGCCGCCGAAGAGGGGCTGGACGCCGACGCCGCCGAACGCGCCTGGAACGACCCGGTGTGGAAGGCACGCCTGAAACGCGCCAACGACGAGGCCATCGCCGCCGGCGTCTTCGGCGCGCCCTGGTTCGTCGTCGACGCTGAACCTTTCTGGGGCAACGACCGCAAGCCGCAGATCGAGCGCTGGCTGGCCAGCGGGCCGTTTTAGACCGCGGCTGCACGGCACAGCAAGCCCGCAGTGCACGCCGGCGTGCCCCTAGAATCGCTTAACGTTTACGTAAACGTCAAGTAACCGGACCGGCCGTTGCCACGGGCGGCATCCGCCCAGGAGACCCGATGCCCGCCCTGACCTCCAAGCTCAACCCGCGTGCCGAGGCCTTCAAGGCCAGCGCAGCGCTGATGGCGCAGCTGGTCGACGACCTGAATGCGAAGCTGGCACAGATCGCCCAGGGCGGCGGCGACGCCGCACGCGCCAAGCACACCGGCCGCGGCAAGCTGCTGCCGCGTGAACGGGTGGAGATGCTGCTCGACCCCGACACGCCCTTCCTCGAGATCGCGCCGCTGGCGGCGCTGGACCTCTACGACAATGCGGCGCCGGGCGCGGGGCTGATCGCCGGCGTCGGTCGCGTCAGCGGCGTCGAATGCCTCATCGTCTGCAACGACGCCACCGTCAAGGGCGGCACCTACTACCCGCTGACGGTGAAAAAGCACCTGCGGGCGCAGGAAGTGGCGCAGGAAAACCGCCTGCCCTGCATCTACCTGGTCGACAGCGGCGGCGCCAACCTGCCCAACCAGGACGAGGTCTTTCCCGACCGCGACCACTTCGGCCGCATCTTCTACAACCAGGCCCAGATGTCGGCGCTGGGCATCCCGCAGTTGGCGGTGGTGATGGGCAGCTGCACTGCCGGCGGCGCCTACGTGCCGGCGATGAGCGACGAAGCCATCATCGTCAAGAACCAGGGCACCATCTTCCTCGGCGGGCCGCCGCTGGTGAAGGCCGCCACGGGCGAAGTCGTCAGCGCCGAGGACCTGGGCGGCGGCGACGTGCACACGCGCCTGTCGGGCGTGGCCGACCACCTGGCCGACAACGACATGCACGCGCTGGCCATCGCCCGCGCCAGCATCGCCAACCTGAACTGGCGCAAGCCGGCGCAACTGCTGACGCAGCCGCCGCGTGCGCCACTGTTCGACCCGCGTGAACTGCACGGTGTGTTGCCCAGCGACGAAACCGGTTTCACCAGCCGCAAGCCCTTCGACGTGCGCGAGATCATCGCCCGCATCGTCGACGCCTCCGAGTTCGACGAGTTCAAGGCGCGCTATGGCGCCACGCTGGTCACCGGCTTCGCCCACATCGAGGGCCTGCCGGTCGGCATCGTGGCCAACAACGGCATCCTGTTCAGCGAGAGCGCCATGAAGGGCGCGCACTTCATCGAACTGTGCTGCCAGCGCAAGATCCCGCTTGTGTTCCTGCAGAACATCACCGGCTTCATGGTCGGCCGCAAGGTCGAGAACGAGGGCATCGCCAAACACGGCGCCAAGCTCGTCACCGCGGTGGCCACGGCCACGGTGCCCAAGTTCACGGTGATCATCGGGGGCAGCTTCGGCGCCGGCAACTACGGCATGTGCGGCCGCGCGTATTCACCGCGTTTCCTGTGGATGTGGCCGAACGCGCGCATCAGCGTGATGGGCGGCGAGCAGGCCGCCAGCGTGCTGGCCACCGTGCGGCGCGACGGCATCGAGGCCAGGGGCGGGCAGTGGAGCGCCGAAGACGAAGCGGCCTTCAAGGCGCCCATCGAGCAGCAGTTCGAGCGCCAGGCGCACCCCTATTACGCGAGTGCGCGGCTCTGGGACGACGGCGTCATCGACCCCGCCGACACGCGCCGCGTGCTGGCGCTGGGGCTGAGCGCCAGCCTGAACGCGCCGATACCCGACCGCCCGCGTTTCGGGATATTCCGCATGTAGTGCAAAATGTGCCCACATTGCTGCATTCGTACACATCATGCGCACCAACATCGACATCGACGACGAGCTGATGGCGCAGGCCATGCAGGCCGGCCCGTACAAGACCAAGAAGGACGCCGTCGAGGCCGGCCTGAAGCTGCTGGCTCGCCAGGCCGCCTACCGCGAAATCCTGAAGTGGCGCGGCAAGCTGAAGTGGGAAGGCGCCGACTCCGTCGACTGGACGCAGCCCGAGGCCGGCGCGGCCGCGGTCGTGGCCCAGGAGCCGGCCCCGGGGAAACGCCGTGCTGGTCGTTGACTCCAGCGTCTGGATCGACTTTTTCAACGGTGTCGACCACCCCGCCGTCGAACTGCTGGGCCAACTGCTCGACCATGGTGAGGTACGCCTCGTCGTGCCCGACCTCGTTCTCTTCGAGATGCTGCGCGGCTTTCGCCACGAGCACAGCCACCGCCAGGCGCGCCGGCTGATGGAGAGCCTGCACGTGGAAGACACTGGTGGCGCCGAACTCGCGCTGGCCGCCGCGCAGCATTACCGCAGCCTGCGTGCGCAGGGCGTCACGGTGCGCAGTGGCATCGACGCGCTGGTGGCCGCCTTCTGCATCGAGCACGACTACGCGCTGCTGCACCGCGACCGCGACTTCCACGCCTTCGAGCAACTGCGCGGGCTGCGCGGCTGGAAGAAGTGAAGCCCCCAACCTCGCTTCGCTCGGTACCCTCCAGGGGGCTCTTGCTACGGCCCGGCGAAGCCGGTTCCGCGCAAGGCCTGGGTCGACCGGGACGCAATAGACCACTGACATGACCAGCACCCTCGATATCCGCCGGCAGGGACCCGTGGCCCACGTCTACCTCAACCGCCCCGAGGTGCGCAACGCCTTCAACGACGGCGTCATCGCCGAACTCGCCGCGGCCTTCCGCGAACTGGGCGCAGACCCGCAATTGCGCGCCATCGTGCTGGCAGGCCACGGCAAGGCCTTCTGCGCCGGCGCCGACCTGTCGTGGATGCGCACGATGGCCGGCTACAGCTGGGAGCAGAACCGCGCCGACGCACAGGCGCTGGCCGACATGCTGTGGGCCGTCTACAGCTGCCCGCTGCCGGTGGTGGGCCGCATCCACGGCGACTGCTACGCCGGCGGCGTGGGCCTGGCCGCAGTGTGCGACGTGCTGGTGGCCGCCGAGGGCGTGCAGTTCTGCCTCAGCGAAGCCAAGCTCGGGCTGCTGCCGGCGACCATCGGGCCGTATGTCGTCAAGGCGTTGGGCGAGCAGGCCTCGCGGCGCTACTTCCTCACCGCCGAACGTTTCGACGCCGCACGTGCGCACGCACTCGGCTTCGTGCACGAACTCGTGTCGCCCGATGGTCTGGACGGCCGCGTGGCCGAGATCGTCGGGGCCCTCGTGGCCAACGGACCGACGGCGGTGAAGGCCTGCAAGCAGTTGGTGCAGGACGTGGCCGGTCGGCCCGTCGACGCCGCGCTGCGCGACGAAACCGCGCGCCGCATCGCCGACATCCGCGCCAGCGAAGAAGGCCGCGAGGGCGTGCAGGCCTTCCTTGCCAAGCGCGAGCCCGCTTGGCGCGCCGATTGACATCGCCATGGTCCCTGCCAGCCTCGACCTGACGCATCTGGTGGCCCTGGCCGCCGCGCTGGGCTGGGCCAGCGGCCTGCGCCTTTACGCCGTGGTCTTCATCACCGGGGCCATCGGGTACCTCGGGTGGGTGCCGCTGCCGGAAGGCCTGAAGCTGCTGCAGCACCCGCTGGTGCTGGGGGCCAGCGGGCTGATGGCGCTGATCGAGTTCGTCGCCGACAAGGTGCCGGGCCTGGACACGCTGTGGGACGCCGTGCACACGCTGATCCGCATCCCCGCCGGCGCCGCGCTGGCGGCGGGCGTGTTCGGCGGCCTGGGGCCGGAGTGGAGCAGCGCCGGGGCCCTCGTCGCCGCGCTGGCCGGCGGCACGCTGGCGGCCACCGCGCACGCCGCCAAGGCCACCACCCGCGCCGCGGTCAACACCAGCCCCGAACCCTTCTCGAACATCGGCATGTCCTTGGCAGGCGACGCGGCGGTACCCGCTCTGCTGTGGCTGGCCTGGACGCATCCGCTGTGGTTCTTCCCGGTGCTGGCGCTGGCCGTGGTGCTGGCGCTGGTGCTGATCGTCGTGCTCTTCAAGTTCCTGCGCGGCCTGGTGCGGCGCAGGGAAGAAGCGCCGCAGGCCCTGGCCTGACAGAGGCAAAGCCATGTTCAAGAAGATCCTGATCGCCAACCGCGGTGACCATCAGCACCGCGTGCTGGCGGCGGTGAAGCCAGAGCGCGTGGTGCGCGCAGCGCACGCAGGCGATCTCGACGCGGAGGTGCGCCATGTTTAAGAAGATCCTCATCGCCAACCGCGGCGAGATCGCCTGCCGCGTGGCCGCCACGGCGCGCCGCCTGGGCGTGCGCACGGTGGCCGTCTACTCGGACGCTGACGCCGACGCGCGCCACGTGCGCGCCTGCGACGAGGCCGTGCACGTCGGCGGCAATGCGCCGCGCGAAAGTTACCTGCAGTGGCGGCGCGTCATCGACGCGGCGCTGGCCACCGGCGCGCAGGCCGTGCATCCCGGCTACGGCTTCCTGAGCGAAAACGAGGCCTTTGCGCGGGCCTGTGGCGACGCCGGCCTCGTTTTCATCGGCCCGCCGGCCAGCGCCATCGCGGCGATGGGCAGCAAGAGCGCGGCCAAGTCGCTGATGGAACAGGCCGGCGTGCCGCTGGTGCCGGGTTACCACGGCGACGACAACACGCCCGCCTTCCTGGCCACGCAGGCGGCGCAGATCGGCTACCCGGTGCTGATCAAGGCCAGCGCCGGCGGCGGTGGCAAGGGCATGCGGCGCGTCGACAAGGCCGAGGACTTCGAGGCCGCGCTGGCCAGCTGCCAGCGCGAGGCGCAGGCCAGCTTCGGCAACAACCACGTGCTGGTGGAGCGTTATGTCACGCGGCCGCGGCACATCGAGATCCAGGTCTTCGGCGACAGCCACGGCCAGGTCATCCACCTCGGTGAGCGTGACTGCTCGGTGCAGCGTCGCCACCAGAAGGTGCTGGAAGAGAGCCCGGCACCGGGCCTGAGCGCCATGCGCCGCGCCGAGATGGGTGCGGCCGCGGTGGCCGCCGCGAAAGCCGTGGGCTACGTGGGCGCCGGCACGGTGGAGTTCGTGGCCGAGGAACTCGACGACGGCGACATCCGCGCCTATTTCATGGAGATGAACACGCGGCTGCAGGTCGAGCACCCGGTGACCGAGGCCGTCACCGGCCTCGACCTCGTCGAGTGGCAGCTGCGCGTGGCCAGCGGCGAGCCGCTGCCGCTGACGCAGGACCAGGTGACGCTGCGCGGCCACGCCATCGAGGCCCGCATCTGCGCCGAGAACCCCGACGCCGACTTCCTGCCCGCCACCGGCACGCTGCACGTGGCGCGCTGGCCCGAACACGTGGCCTTCATGCGCAGCCCCGGCGACGGTGACCTGGCGCGGGTCGACAGCGGCATCCGCGAGGGCGACGCCATCAGCCCGCACTACGACTCGATGATCGCCAAGCTCATCGTCTGGGGCGAGACACGCGAACAGGCGCTGGCGCGAATGGACGCGGCGCTGCAGGCCACGCACATCCTGGGCCTGTCGACCAACGTCGCCTTCCTGCGCCGCGTCGTCGGCAGCCACGCCTTTGCCACCGCCGACCTCGACACGGGGCTCATCCAACGTGAACACGTGGCGCTCTTCGACGCGCCGCCGCTGGCGCCCGAGGTGGCCGCCGGCGCGGTGGCCGCACATGTGCTGGCCGCCGAAGCCCTGCTCGAGGACGCCGACCCCTGGTCACGCCGCGACGGCTGGCGCCTGCACGGCGGCGCGGCGCGCCTGCTGCACCTGGAACACCAGGGCCGGCCGCTGCTGCTGCGGCTGGAGCGCCTGCACGACGGCCGCGCGCGCATCGGCATCGAAGGCCGGCACTGGCCGTTCACGGCGCGGGCCCTGGGCAGCGGCCGGCACGACCTGCAGGTCGGCGACACACGCCTGATGGCCACCGTCTACGCCCATGGCGAGCGCTACGCCGTGTTCACCACCGGAGGCAGCGCGCTGCTGTCCGACCACGACCCGCTGGTGCATGCCGGCGAGGGCGCCGCCGAGGGTCGGCTGACCGCGCCGATGCCGGGCAAGGTGGTCGGTTTCCTGGCCGCCCCGGGCGACCGCGTGCAGCGCGGCCAGGCGCTGGCGGTGATG
The DNA here is from genome assembly GCA_038205425.1 of Burkholderiales bacterium. Lineage (GTDB taxonomy): Bacteria > Pseudomonadota > Gammaproteobacteria > Burkholderiales > Burkholderiaceae_C > Rubrivivax. The sequence continues at coordinate 18,421 of JBBRBW010000084.1, forward strand.
GAGGCGATGAAGATGGAGCACACCATCAACGCACCGCACGACGGTGTCGTGGAGGAACTGCTCCACGCGGTGGGCGACCAGGTGGCCGAGGGCGGCGAACTCCTGCGCCTCGGGCCGGCGGCGTGACTTGGCCCGGCGCGCCGCGCCGGGCCGCGTCACCGGCTGCGTTTGTCGCCGGCGCGGCTGCGGCCGAACCAGCCGCTACGGCGCAGCGGCGGGGGGGCGGGCCGTGCCGACGCCGGCCGGCCGGGGCACCCGCCCAACCCCTAATCCAGCCGGCCCCCGCCCCTTAAACCCGGGCGGCGCGTCCCGCCGGCCGCGGGGTCGGCCGCGCCGGCCA
>JBBRBW010000085.1:0-18712 GCA_038205425.1 Burkholderiales bacterium
CGTGACCTACGAGCGTCGCCTGTTCCACAGCCTGTTCGGCACGCCCGACCAGGTGGAGGGCATGGACGCCTTCATGGCCAAGCGCAAGGCGGCCTTCCAGCGCGGCTGAGCCGCGCCGCGCCGCGCGCCTAGGGCGTGAGCCAGCGTGCGCCGTGGCCGTCGAAGTGGGCGCGGCGGTGGCCCTCGGCGTGCAGCTCCAGCCAGTCGACGGCCTGCACGCGCGCCACCATCACCGCGAAGTGGCTGCGGCTCTCGCGCTGCGGCGGCGGACCGTGCGGGCGGGGGTGGTCCAGCGTGGCGCCCGGTGGCAGTGGCGACAGGTAGTCATGCGCGGCCGGTGTCATCTTGAGCCGCGCCCAGCGCGACGACACCGCCAGCCCGGCAGTCTGCAGTTCCAGTTTCACGCGCAGACGCAGCTGCCAGCCCAGCAACTCGGACCACAGCACCAGCGTGCCCAGCGGGTGCGCGCCCAGCTGCGCGACCTTGGGGCTGCGCGCGTCGGTGTAGATCAGCAGCAAGCGCTGCGCCGCGTCCCACTCGCGCAGCACCACGCTGCGGGCGTCGGCGATGTCGCCGTCGGTGGTGGCCAGCACGCCGACACGCCAGGGGTGGCCCTTGTGGTGCACGGCGGCAGCCAGTTCCTGCGCCACGGCCATTTCGATCTCAGCGAGCGTCGCGAGCCTGTCGGCCATGGCATTCATCCGGTGGGCAGGTCGAGTGGGGTCAGCGTGTGAGAGCTTCTCGAACGTGTCCGAGCAGCGCGTCCAAAGGGCGCCCGATCGAGGCGCAAAGCACAGCCATAGCTCGGGCTATGGCGAGCAATTGCAACGACGAGCGGGTGTCTTTGGGCGCGATGAGCGGGCATGGGCGAAGGACTCTCACACGCTCAGGCTTCCCGGCGCAATGCCGGAAAGAGGATCACGTCGCGGATGCTCGGGCTGTCGGTGATCAGCATCATCAGCCGGTCGATGCCGATGCCGCAGCCGCCAGCTGGCGGCATGCCGTATTCCAGCGCGCGGATGAAGTCGGCGTCGTAGTACATCGCCTCCTCGTCGCCGGCATCCTTGTTGGCCACCTGCGACTGGAAGCGCGCGGCCTGGTCCTCGGCGTCGTTCAGTTCGGAGAATCCGTTGGCGTACTCGCGGCCGGTGATGAAGAGCTCGAAGCGTTCGGTAATGGCCGGGTTGCTGTCGGACGCGCGCGCCAGCGGCGACACTTCCACAGGATAGTCGATGATGAAGGTGGGCTGCCAGAGCTTTTCCTCGACCACCGCCTCGAACAGGCCGAACTGCAGCTCGGGCAGCTTCCAGTGCGCCGGGGCTTCTTCGCCGTGGGCCTTGAGCCTGGCGCGCAGCAGCCCGGTGTCGTCGGCCTCGGCAAGCGTCAGCCCGGCGTGCACCACCAGCGATTCGCGCACGCTCAGCCGCACAAACGGCAGGTGCAGGTCCACCGGCTTGCCGGCATAGCTGATCTCGGCGGTGCCGGCGGCCGAGCGCGCGGCGTGGCGCAGCACGGCTTCGGTGAAGTCCATCAGCTCGTGGTGCGTCCAGTAGGCCGCGTAGAACTCCATCATCGTGAATTCCGGGTTGTGCCGGACGCTGATGCCTTCGTTGCGGAAGCTGCGGTTGATCTCGAACACCCGTTCGAAGCCGCCCACCAGCAGCCGCTTGAGGTAGAGCTCGGGTGCGATGCGCAGGAACATCTCCTGGTCGAGCGCGTTGTGGTGGGTGGTGAAGGGCTTGGCGTTGGCGCCGCCCGGTATGGGGTGCAGCATCGGCGTCTCGACTTCCAGGAAGCCGTGCTCGACCATGTAGCTGCGGATCGCGCTGACCGCCTTGCTGCGCGCCACGAAACGGGCGCGTGCGGCTTCGTCGGTGATGAGGTCGACGTAGCGCTGGCGGTACTTCTGCTCCTGGTCGGCCATGCCGTGGAACTTGTCGGGCAAGGGGCGCAGGCTCTTGGTGAGCAGGCGCACGCGGGTCGCCTTGATCGACAGTTCGCCGGTGCGGGTGCGGAAGAGCGTGCCCTCGCAGCCCAGGATGTCGCCCAGGTCGAGCTGCTTGAAGCTGGCCAGCGCCTCGGGCCCGACCGCGTCCTGGGTGACATAGAGCTGGATGCGGCCGGTGCTGTCCTGCAGCGTACCGAAGCAGGCCTTGCCCATGATGCGCTTAAGCATCATGCGGCCGGCCACGACCACCGTCACCGCCTGCGGTTCAAGCTCCTCGTTGGGCACCTGGCCGTGTTTGTGGTGCAGGTCGGCGGCGTGGTGCTTCGGCTTAAAGTCGTTGGGGAAGGCGGCGCTGCCGTTTTTCGCCGCTTCCGCGCGCACGGCCTGCAGCTTTTCGCGCCGTTCGGCGATGAGTTGGTTGTCGTCGGACATGCGGGGCTGCTTTGCTCTGGAGTGGGGGGCGCGGGAAAGGGGTCGAATTTTAGGCGCAGCCGTAAAATGGCTCGATGAGTTCCAGCCTGCCCATTTCGGGCCGCCCCATCCGCTTCGCGCTGGTGGGCTGCGGCCGCATCGCAGCCAGCCACTTCGAGGCGCTGCGTCAGCACGGGGCGCGCGCGCAGCTGGTGGCCGTTTGCGACAACCGCCCCGAGGCCCTGGCCGCCGCCGAGAAGAAGACCGGCGCCCAGGGGTTTGCGTCGCTGGACGCGCTGCTGGCCACCGACGGCACGGGCAGCGACGCCGACATCGTGACCCTGGCCACCCCCAGCGGCCTGCACCCGCGCCAGGCCATGCGCCTGGCCGCTGCCGGCCGCCACGTGCTGACCGAAAAGCCGATGGCCACCAAGTGGGACGAAGGCATGCAGATGGTGCGCGCCTGCCGCGAGGCCGGCGTCAAGCTCTTCGTCGTCAAGCAGAACCGGCTGAACCCGACGATGCAGCTGCTGAAGCAGGCCATCGACAGCGGCCGTTTCGGGCGCATCTTCATGTGCACCGTGAACGTGTTCTGGACGCGCCCGCAGAGCTACTACGACGACGCCCCCTGGCGCGGCCGCTGGGACCTCGACGGCGGCGCCTTCCTGAACCAGGCCAGCCACTACGTCGACATGCTCGACTGGCTGGTGGGCCCGGTCGACAACGTGCACGCCTACACCGCCACGCTGGCACGCGACATCGAGGCCGAGGACACCGGCGTGATGAGCCTGCGCCTGCGCAAGGGTGGGCTGGCGAGCATCAACGTCACGATGCTCACGCACGGGCGCAACTTCGAGGGCAGCATCACCATCCTGGGAGAACGCGGCACGGTGCGCATCGGCGGCGTGGCGGTGAATCAGATCCAGCACTGGGAATTCGACGAGGCCCTTGCGGAAGACGCGGCCGTGAAGGACGCCAGTTACGCCGCGCCCTCGGTCTACGGGCCCGGCCATCCGCTGTACTACGACAACGTCATCGGCACGCTGCGCGGCGAGCAGAACGCCGAAGTCGACGGCTACAGCGGCCTGCGGTCGCTGGAAGTGGTGCTGGCCGCCTACCGCAGCGCGCGCGACGGCGTGCGTGTCGGCCTCCCGCTGGTGTTCTAGTCATGTCGACCCCCAGCTCAATTCGTTCGTGGCCCCCGAGGGGCGCGGCAGCGCCTTCGGGTGGCCGTGCGGCGCTGCCATGACTGCCACCATCCACCCCACGGCCATCGTCGACGAAGGCGCGCAGCTCGGCGAGGGCACAAGCGTCTGGCACTGGGTGCACGTCAGCGCCGGGGCACACATCGGCACGAACTGTTCGCTGGGGCAGGGGGTGTTCGTCGGCAACGACGTGCACATCGGCAACGGCGTGAAGATCCAGAACAACGTCTCCGTCTACGACGCGGTGACGCTGGAGGACGACGTGTTCTGCGGCCCCAGCATGGTGTTCACCAACGTGCTGAACCCGCGCGCGGCGGTGGTGCGCAAGCACGAGTACCGGCGCACGCTGGTGCGGCGCGGCGCCACGTTGGGCGCCAACTGCACGCTCGTCTGCGGTGTCACCGTCGGTGAGTACGCCTTTGTCGGCGCCGGTGCCGTGGTCAGCCGCGACGTTTCGCCTTATGCGCTGGTGGCGGGTGTGCCGGCACGGCGCATCGGCTGGATGAGTCGCCACGGCGAACGCCTGGACCTGCCCGGCCACTGCCGCGGCGAGGTGCTGCACGCCACCTGCCCGGCCACCGGCGAACGCTACCGCTTGGCCCACGACATCCTGACGCCCTGCCCCTGAACCGGACGCCGCCGCGCAAGCGCGGCGCACCCCCATGCAATTCACCGACCTGAAGACCCAGTACGCGGCGCTGAAGCCCAGCATCGACGCGCGCATCCAGCGTGTGCTCGACCACGGCCAGTACATCATGGGCCCCGAGGTGGCGGAGCTTGAAACGAAGCTCTCCGCCTTCACCGGCAGCAAGCACTGCATCACCGTGGCCAGCGGCACCGAGGCGCTGCTGATCGCGCTGATGGCGCTGGACCTGAACCGCGGCGACGAGGTCATCACCACACCCTTCACCTTCGCAGCCACGGCCGAGATGATCGTGCTGGCCGGACTGAAGCCGGTGTTCGTGGACGTCGAGCCCGACACCTGCAACATCGACGTGTCGCTCATCGAGGCCAAGGTCACGCCGCGCACCAAGGCCATCATGCCGGTCAGCCTGTACGGTCAGGTGGCCGACATGGACCCCATCAACGCCATCGCCGCGAAACACGGCCTGGCCGTCATCGAAGACGCCGCGCAGAGCTTCGGGGCGCTCTACCAGGGCCGGCGCTCGTGCGCGCTGTCGACCTTCGGCGCTACCAGTTTCTTCCCGAGCAAGCCGCTGGGCTGCTACGGCGACGGCGGCGCGCTCTTCACCGACGACGACCGCCTGGCGCAGGCGGCGCGCGAGATCCGCATCCACGGCCAGAGCGCGCGCTACACGCACACCCGCCTGGGCGTGGGCGGCCGCATGGACACGCTGCAGTGCGCCATCGTGCTGGCCAAGCTGGAACGTTTCGAGTGGGAACTGCAGCGCCGCGCCGAGATCGGCGCGCGCTACCAGCGCCTGCTGGGCGACGTGCCGCAGGTGGTGGTGCGCGCTGACCGCAACTCGGTCTACGCGCAGTTCACGGTGAGGGTCGAGCGGCGCGCTGCGGTGCAGGCCGCGCTCGCCGCCGCGGGTGTGCCGACGGCCGTGCACTACCCGAAGCCGCTGCACCTGCAGCCGGCCTATGCTTCGCACTGTTGCCCCGGATGCTGCGAAGTCTCCACCCGCCTGGCCGAACGGGTGCTGAGCCTGCCGATGAGCGCTGATCTCACCGCAGCCGACCAGGATCGCGTGGTGCAAGCCCTGGCCGGTGCCCTTGCGATGCTGCCGGCGTGAGCACCGCGCTGCCCGGGACGGAACGTGGGGGTTCGGTGCGTGCCTGCCCGGTGTGCGATGGGAGGCAGTCGCAGCGCCTGTTCGACCGCAACGGCTTCGACCTGCACCGCTGCAACGGATGCGGCTGTGTCTTCGTGGCCCAGGACCCGACCTCGATCGACTTCCAGGCGCTTTACGGCGAGAGCTACTACACCGGGGGCCACGATGCGGTGTTTGCCGACTACGTGGGCGAAGAGGCCGCACGACGCGCCCATTCGCGACGCAAGCTGTGGTGGCTGCGCCATCTACCGCCGCGCCTGCCGCACAGCGGGCGGCTGCTCGACGTGGGCTGTGCGGCCGGCTTCTTCCTGGCCGAGGCGCGCGCGCACTACGAGGTTCAGGGCGTCGAGTTGTCGGCCTGGTCGTCGGCCTACGCGCGCGACCGACTCGGGTTGAACGTGTTCACCGGGACGCTGCAAGAGGCCTCGTTGCCGGCAGCGCATTTCGACATCATCACCTTGTGGGACGTGATCGAACATGTGCCCGACCCGGTGCCGCTCCTTGCCGAAGCGGCGCGCGTGCTGCGCCCGGGCGGCCGCCTGGTGCTCACCACCGGTGACTGGGACAGCGCCTATGCACGCGCGCGCGGCGCCGAATGGCATCTACTGGCGCCACCCTGGCATCTCACCATGTTCGGGCGCCGAACGATGGTACGCGCGAGCGAGCGGGCGGGGCTAAGACTGGCGCACTGCGCCAGCGAAGGTGTGGCCGGCGACGGGCCGCTCTGGCGCCACCGCGCCGGCCTGCTGGCCGCGCGAGTGCTCGACCGCGGCGACATCATGCGCATGACCTTCACGCGTTGAAGGCCCAGGACAGGCACACGATGGACAGCGTCGTCCGAGGGACCGTCATCAACCTGGTCACTCGGCTGCTGGGGGTGGCGCTGGTGCTGGCGCTGACCACGGTCACGGCGCGCATCGGCACCGAGACGCAGGGCGCCTTCGCGGTGTTCACCAGCATCGAGGGCATCTGGCTCGCACTCCTGTCTGGCTTCGGCATCGCCTTGGCTCGGCGCGTGTCGCACCACGGCGAGCAGCCGCGCGCGCTGGTCGCTGCGGTGGTGCTGGCCTGCGTCGGGCTCGGCCTGCTGGGCGCGCTGGTCCTGTCGGCGGTGGCGGCGTGGGGGCCTGCAGCCTACGCCAGCTTGTGGATCCTGGCGCTCGGAGCGCCGCTGGCGCTGCTGGCGCCCAACCTGGCCGGCCTGTGGCTCGGCGAGGGCCGCATGGCGCCAATGGCTAGGCTGACGGTGGCGCCGCCGCTGCTGGCGCTGTTGGCCGTGCTGGCGCTGGGCGCATGGCAGGCCCTGACGCTGCCGGCCGTGCTGGGTGCGTGGGTGGGCGCCAAGGCGCTCGTCGGCGCGGCGGCCCTGGTGGTGCTCTGGCGCGGCGCGCGGCTGGCGCGGCCCGACATGGCGGCACTCGGGCGCGAGTTGCCGCTGATCAGCGCCATCGGGCTGACCAACCTCATCGGGATGCTCAACTACCGCGTCGGCCTCTTCGTGATCGAACGCGCGCTCGGCTTGTCGGCGACTGGCATCTACTCGATCGCCATCATCGTGGCCGAGCTGCTGTGGTTCGTCTCCGGTTCACTCACGCAGGCTGTCTACGGCCGCATCGGCACGCCCGACCGCGCCCAGGCCGGCATCACCACGCTGCGCGTCGTGCAGCTCAACGTGGTGGTGCTGCTGTTGGCGGCACCGCTGCTGTGGCTGCTGGCCTGGTGGGTGGTGCCGCGCGCGCTGGGCCCGGCCTACGCCGCCAGCCTGCCGCTGCTGGCGGTGCTGCTGCCGGGCGTGATGCTGTTCGGTGGCGGCTCGGCCCTGTCGGCCTACTTCACCAATCACGCTGGGGCGCCGCGCGTGCCGGCCCAGGTGGCTGGCGGCCAGTTGCTGTTCAACGCCGCCCTCGCCTGGTGGCTGACGCCCCGCATGGGCATGACGGGCGCGGCGCTGGCCGCCAGCCTGTCGTACGGCCTGGGCGTGTTGTGCATGGCATGGCGCTTTGCGCGCCATGCCGGCCTGCCGCTGCGGCGAGTACTGTGGCCGGGGGCGCAGCTGATGGCCGACCTGGGCGCCGTGCTGCGGCTCGGGAGGCAGCGTTGACCAAGCGCGGCCCGCTGCTGATCCTGACGATGCCTGGCTTCGGCATTGAGGTCTTGCGCCACCTGGTGGACGCGCCGGCATGGCCCGCTGCGGGGGTTAGCGTGGCCCTGGTCGGGGCGCGGCCCGCGCGCTGGCGCCGGGCCGCAGCCTGGTGCCGCCGCGCGCTGCGCCTCCCTGCCGACCGCGGCCATCGTCTGGCCGATGGCACGCTGGCCGCCGGCGAGGCCGAGCGCTTTCTGCGGGCGCAAGGGCTGCCCTGGTGCTGGCTGGAGAGCGACGTGGCGGTGCGCGCGCACCGCGCCACGCTGCGCCCGGCGCTCACGCTCACCATCACGTCACGCATCTTGTTCTCGGCGCGCACGCTGGCCGATGTCGACGGCGACTGGCTCAACGTCCACCCTGGGTTGCTTCCCGAGTACGCGGGCGCGGCGCCGGCGCCCTACATGTTTCTCGACGGCTGCGGCGGCTGCACCATCCACGTCATGGCTGCCAAGGTCGACGCCGGCGCCGTGATCGACCGCGCGCCGATGCAGGATGAGCTGGGTCGCGACGGCGGTGACTACTTCTTCCACCGCTTGCCGCCCCACACCGCCAGCCGCGTGACTCCCTTGCTGCAAGACTGGGCCGACGGCCGACGATCCGCGGACATGGCCGCGGCGAAGCCCGGGCTGCTGCGCCACTGCAGTTCGCGCCGCCTCGCCATCGACCGCCGGCTCGACTGGCGTTGGCCGGTTGATCGCCTCGTGCGCTGGGTCGCTGCGCTGGCCGCCTTTTCACCCGCCTGGTTCGACGACGGACGGGGTCGTCTCATCGAGGTGATGGCTGCAGCGCGCGCAGGGGCCGAGCCTCTGGCGGCGCCGGGCACGCTGCACAGCGTTCGAGGCCGGCAGATCGAGGTCGCCTGCGCTGATGGCATGGCGGCGTTGCGATGCCGCGTTCATCCGCACGCGCGGGTCGGGCAAGTCCTGCCCCTGCGCGACTCTGAAACCGACACGTGAACCTGCTTGCCGCTCCCCGCTTCGAGCCGCTGCCGTCGGCGGCAGTGGCGTCGGTCGTGGCCGCTGCGGAGGGCAACTGCTTCCAGCATCCGAACTGGGTGAGCGCCGCCGCAGCCGCGCGTGCCCGGCCGCACCGCCTGGCTGGCGTACGTGCCATCTGGCCCGACGGCCGCCAAGCCCTGCGTCTCGGTGCCGTGCAATGGCGCTTCGGTTTTCCAGTCTTCGAGTCGATGCCCATGGGCGGCTACGGGGGCTGGCAATGCGATAGGGCGCTGGGGCTGGACGACGAGCGCGAACTTAACCGGCTCTGGCTGAAGAAAGTGCACTGGCCGGTCGTGGTCTTGACCAGCGAGCCCGGACGCGCCGCGGCGCTGCCTGCCGCGGCCTCGCGCGTGTGGTGGCCGCGCGGCTGGCGCGAACGACTGGCGCCGCGCGCCTTTGCGACGCATGTTCTCGGCCTGTCCGGCGACGACGCGGCTCTGCTGCAAGGAATGCGGCCCAAACTGCGCGGCTGCCTGCGTAAGGTCGACGAGCTTGGTTTCGAGTTGGACATCCGGCACGGCGAGGCGGCCCTGGTCGACTTTCACGGTTGGTTCAGCCGGGGGAGCCGGGCCTGGCAGCAGCCGGCTGAGGGGATCTTGCCGGCGGGCTTCTTCTCCGCGCTGGCCGACGCGCACCTGGCCGATGTCTGGGTCGTACGACACCAGGGCCGCGAGGTCGGTGCCGCGCTGTTTCTCGTCGGCCATCGCGAGGTGCAGTACCAGGCCTCGGGCGCCCAGCGCATCGATTCGCCGGTGAGCGCGATGGAGGCCGTGCTGTGGTCAGCGATCCGACATTACCGCGACCGCGGCATGGCAACGATGAACTTCGGCGCCAGCGAAGGCCTGGACAGCGTGGCACGTTTCAAAGAGAAGTTCGGCGCCGTGGCCGTGTCCTACGGGAGCGTCACGTACCTCGTGCCGGCCCTCCTGGGCTGCGGCGCGGGGCCGGCACTTGCAAGCGCGGAGACGCCTCCGTGAGGCTGGTACTTATCGGCGACGGCGAGAGTCCGCACCTGCTGAAGTGGGCGCGCGCACTGGCGGCCGCACAGGTGGACCTGTGGGCAGTCTCCAGCCGCGGCTTCGGGGCCGGTTTCGATACGGTGGTGCCCAGCGCACGGCGGCTGGCGCTGGCCACCCATCCGCGCTTCGAAGGCGGCAACCTGGCCTTGCTGCGCACGCTGCCGCGAGTGGCCCGATGGCTGCGCCAGGTGCGGCCCGATTGGGTGCACGCGCACTACCTCACGTCGCACGGCACGCTGGCCTGGCTGGCTCTGCGTGGCCTGGGCGTGCCGGGGCGGCTGGTGGGCTCGGCCTGGGGCTCCGACATCCTGGTGACGCCGCAACGCGGCCCGGCTTGGCGCTGGATCACGAGCCGTGTGCTGCGGGCCTGCACGCTGAGCACCAGCGACTCGCAGCACATGGCTCAGGTCATGCGTGAGCTGGGCGCGGGCGAGGTCATGACCTTCCCCTTCGGCCTCGAGGCGATGCCGCCCGCGCCGGAGGCCAAGGACGACACGCTGTTCTTCGCCAACCGCGGCCTGGAGCCGATCTACGCGCCGCAGCGCGTGCTCGAGCAGTTTGCCGCGCTGGCCGGCGAGGGCGGCCAGCTGGTGGTGGCCAACGACGGCTCGCTGCGCTGCTCGCTCGAGCGGCAGGCCACAGCGTTGGCCCTGGGCCATCGCGTCAGCTTCGTCGGTCGCCTGGACGCTGCGGCGCAGGCCGGCTGGTACGGGCGCGCGCGCTGGTACCTGAGCCTGCCGGTGAGCGACTCGGTCTCGGTCTCTGCGCTCGAGGCGATGGCGCACGGCTGCGTGCCGATCCTGTCGGACCTGCCGGCCAACCGCGAACTGGTGCGCGATCGCGACAATGGGCTCATCGTGCCCGAGGGCGCCCTGCTGACGGCTGCCGACCTGGCCGCGTTCAGGCCCCGCGTCGAACCGGTGGCCGCCGCTAACCGCGTCTGGGTGCACGAGCAGGCGCTGTTCGAACCCTGCGTCCAGCGCTTCGTGGCCCGGCTTGCCCAGATTCAGCCTTGAACATCCTCTATCTCAACCACTACGCCGGCAACCCGGCGCTGGGCATGGAGTTCCGGCCCTACTACCTGGCGCGTGAATGGGTGCGCGCGGGCCATGCGGTGCAGATCGTCGCGGCCGACCACTCGCACGTGCGCGCCACCCAGCCGCCGCCCGGCGACAGCGTGCTCGACGGCATCGCCTACCGTTTCTATCCCACGCCGGCCTACCAGGGCAACGGGCTGGGCCGCGTGCGCAACATCGCGACCTTCCTGCACCACCTTTTCTACGATACACCGCGTCTCGTGCGCGAGTGCCGGCCCGACGTGGTCATCGCCAGCAGCACCTACCCGCTGGACATCTGGGTGGCCCGGCGCATTGCGCGCAAAGCTGGCGCGAAGTTGGTGTACGAGGTGCACGACCTGTGGCCGCTGAGCCCGATCGAGCTGTCGGGCATGTCGCCGCGCCATCCGTTCGCGCTGCTGTGCCAGGCTGCCGAAAACGCCGCCTACCGCGACGCCGATGTCGTCATCAGCATGCTGCCCAAGGTGCAGCACCACATGGCTGCTCATGGCCTGGACCTGAAGAAGCTGGCCATCGTGCCCAACGGCATCACGCTGGACGAGTGGCAGGGCACGCCGCCGCCACTTCGCGAAGACGTGGCCACGGCACTGCGCAGCGCTGCGGCGCAGGGCACCGTGGTGGGCTACGCCGGCAGCATGGGTGCACCGAACGCGCTGGACACGCTGCTCGACGCCGCCGCACTGCTGAAGAACGAGCCGATGCGCTTCGTGCTGGTGGGCAGCGGCCACGAAGCCGCCCGTCTGGTGCAGCGTGTGGCCGACGAAGGGCTGGTGAACGTGGCGCTGCTGCCGCCCATCCCCAAGGCCCAGGTGCCGGCTTTCCTGTCGCATGTGCACGTTGCCTACATCGGCTGGCAGCGGGTGCCCATCTACCGCTTCGGCATCGCGCCGAACAAGCTGATGGACTACATGATGGCCGGCTGCGCCGTGCTGCATTCGGTCGACGCCGGCAACGACCCGGTGGCCGAGGCCGGCTGCGGCCTGACCGTGCCGCCGCAGGACGCCGCCGCGGTGGCCGACGGCCTGCGCCACCTCGCCGCTGTTCCGCCCGACGAGCGCCGTGTGATGGGCGAACGCGGCCGCAGCTTCGTGCTGGCCCACCACACCTACCCGGTGCTGGCGCGGCGTTTCCTGGAAGCGCTGGCGTGACGGGCGACCACCGCCCCGGACCGCGGGACGAGACCCGCGCCGTCATCGAGCGCTACGCACGCCGCACGGCGCCCGACCGCTACAGCCCGCTGCGTCCCGAGGTCTGGCAGGGCCTGCAGGAGCGCCAGCGCGCGATGCTGCGCGGCTTCGTGGCGCGCGGCTGCAACAGCCTGGCCGGCCTGCACATCACCGAGGTGGGCTGCGGCGCCGGCGGCAACCTGCTCGAACTGCTGCGCCTGGGCGCCACGCCGACTTACCTGACGGGCCTGGAGCTGCTGCCCGAGCGCCACGCCGCCGCCTGCCAGGTGCTGCCCACGGCGGCCACGGTGTGGCTGGGCGACGCCACCCAGGCCCCCATCGTCGCCGAGAGCCAGGACCTGGTGCTGCAGTCGACCGTGTTTTCGTCGCTGCTCGACGACAACTTCCAGCAGCGCATGGCCGACGTGATGTGGTCGTGGCTGAAACCGGGCGCTGCCGTGCTCTGGTACGACTTCACCGTGAACAACCCGAAGAACCCCGACGTGCGCGGCGTGCCGCTGGCGCGTGTGCAACGGCTCTTTCCGCAGGGCCGCATCAGCGCGCAGCGCGTGACGCTGGCGCCGCCGCTGGCACGCGTGCTGTGCCGCTGGCACCCGCGCCTGTACGGCGTGTTCAATGCGTTGCCCTTGCTGCGCACCCACGTGCTGGCCTGGATCACCAAACCCTGAGGCCGCCCGCGCCCTTCACGGCGCGCCACCGATAATCCATCATGCCCGCCGACAGCCTGCCTTTCCTGCCCTTCGCCCTGCCGGAGATCGGCGACGACGAGATCAACGAGGTCGTCGACACGCTGAAGGGCGGCTGGGTGACCACCGGGCCGAAGTCGCGCCGCTTCGAGGGCGACTTCGCCGAATTCCTGGGCGACAGCACGCGTGGCGAAGCGCTGCACTGCATCGCCGTCAACAGCGCCACCGCCGGGCTGCACCTGGCGCTGGAAGCCCTGGGCATCGGCCCCGGCGACGAAGTCATCACCACGACGCACACCTTCACCGCCACCGCCGAGGTGGTGCGCTACCTGGGCGCCGACGTGAAGCTGGTGGACATCGACCCCGCCACCTTGAACATCGACGTGGCGGCGGTGGCAGCCGCGATCACGCCGCGCACCAAGGCGCTGATGCCGGTGCACTACGCCGGCCTGGCGGCCGACATGCCCGCGCTGCTGGCCCTTGCGCGCAAGCACGGCTTGAAGGTGGTGGAAGACGCGGCGCACGCGCTGCCCACCACCTGCGGCGGCCACCTGATCGGCACATTGGGCAGCGACGCCACCGTGTTCAGCTTCTACGCCAACAAGACCATCACCACCGGCGAAGGCGGCATGCTCGTCACGCGTGATGCCGCCTTGGCCCAGCACGCCCGCGTGATGCGCCTGCACGGCATGAACCGCGACGCCTTCGACCGCTTCACGGCCACCGTGCCGAGCTGGTACTACGAGGTGGTGGCGCCGGGCTTCAAGTACAACCTGACCGACATCGCCGCGGCGCTCGGCATCCACCAGCTGAAGCGTGCGCAGGCCTTCCAGGCCAAGCGGGAAGAACTCGCCGCGGCCTACGACGAGGCGCTGGCAGGCCTGCCCGTCGTCCTGCCGCCACGCGCTGCTGCCGGCGACCGCCATGCCTGGCACCTCTACGTGCTGCGCCTGGCCGACGGTGCGCGCATCGAGCGCGACCGTTTCATCGAACGCCTGTTCGACGCTGGCATCGGTTGCAGCGTGCACTACATCCCGCTGCACCTGCACCCCTACTGGCGTGACCGCTACGCACTGACGCCCGCCATGTTCCCGCACAGCCAGCATGCCTATGAACGCATGCTGAGCCTGCCGCTGTATACGCGCATGACCTTGGTCGACGTGCAGCGCGTGGCCGACGCCGTGCGCGCGGCGCTAGGATGAGGCAGCAACGCGGTGTGGCGCCATGAACGTACCGACCCTGCCAAAGGTGAGTTTGCAGGACGGTCTGACCTGGGAGAACGCACAGCCCGAGCGCCACGAGTTCCACCGCCGCGAAATCTTCCCGATGGTGGGCGGCCGGCGTGTCCATGGGCGCGCGGTGGGCAACCTCAATCGCCGGCTGTCCGAGGCACTGGACGGCTCGCCCAGCCAGGTCTTCGCCCAGCCGATGAGGGTGCAGATCGGCGACGACACCATGCTCAACTCCGATCTTTTCGTCACCTGCGACAAGGCCGACCTGGCCACCGAGGTGATCCGACGTGCTCGAGGCCGCCAGCGTCGACGCCCGCATCGCGTTGGCCGATGTCTTCGACGGCGAAGACCCGCCGCCGGACGGGGCGTGAGGCGGCGTCAGAGGGCCGGCGGTGGTACGCGCTGCGCATGGTGGAGTTGCCAGGTAAACATTGTATTTTGATCGCCGCATGATCAAAATGCAGCAATGATTAGCCGCCAGCTCGAGGCCCAGGTCGAACGCCGGCTCTTGCAGTCGCCCGCCGTGGCGCTGCTGGGGCCGCGCCAGGTAGGCAAGACCACCCTGGCGCTTGCAGTTGCCGCCCGGCATGCCGGGGCCGTGTTCCTGGACCTGGAGCGCGCCTCCGACCGCGCCGTGCTGGCCGAGCCCGAGATCTTTCTGCCCCGTGTGCGCGACCGCCTCGTCATCCTGGACGAAGTGCAGCACCTGCCGCAGGTCTTCGCGGCCCTGCGCCCCGAGATCGACGCCCACCGCGTGCCCGGCCGTTTTCTGCTGCTGGGTTCGGCCTCGGGTGAACTGCTGCGCCAGACGGGCGAGTCGCTGGCCGGCCGTGTTGCCTACCTCGAGCTCACGCCCGTGCTGGCATGCGAGATGCCACCCGGCTTGCCCGATCTGCAGCGGCTGTGGCTGCGCGGCGGCTTTCCGTCGAGCTGCCTGGCTTCGGACGATGCGGCAGCCTTCGAATGGCGGCAAGACTTCATCCAGACCTTCCTGCAGCGCGACCTGCCCGGCATGGGCGTGCGCGTGCCCGCGGAAACCCTGCGCCGGTTCTGGACCATGTTGGCGCATCTGCAGGGCCAGATGTTCAACGCCTCGGCCTTGGGCCAGGCGCTGGGCGGTGCTTCGCACACCACCGCGGCCCGCTACCTCGATACGCTGGTGGACACCTTGATGGTGCGCCGGCTGCCGCCGTTCCAGGCCAGCCTGGGCAAGCGTCTGGTCAAGTCGCCCAAGGTCTATGTGCGCGACAGCGGCGTGTTGCATGCACTGCTGGGGCTGGCCAGCGTGCGCGACCTGCAGGGCCACCCGGTGGCAGGTGCGTCGTGGGAAGGTTTTGTCGTCGAGCAGGTGGCTGCGGCGCTGCCGCCAGGCGCGCAACTGAGCTTCTACCGCACGGCCGTGGGTGCCGAGCTGGACCTGGTCGTCGAGCTCGGCACGCGAAGGTTCGGCATCGAGATCAAGTTTTCCAGCGCCCCGAAGCCGGCGCGTGGCTTCTGGCAGTCGCTGAAAGACCTGGGCATCGACCGCGCCTGGGTCATCGCCCCCGTGGCACGCGGCTACCCGCTGGCGCCGGGCGTGGAGGTGTTGCCGGTGCACAAAATCAACCAGGTCATCGAGGACATGACACCGTGATCGCCAAGCACACCAAGAGCCCCAAGATCGCCAAGGCCAGCCGCGGCGCCAAAACCCGAGCCGACACCGAGCCGCGCCTGTCGCGCCAGCGCAAGCCGAAAGACATGCCCGCCGAAGAATGGCAGCGCATGCTGCGTCGGCAGTTCGGGCGCGACCAGGGCTTCGAGCTGGTCCCGCTGTCCGACGAAAGGCCGGCGCCGATTTTCTCGGACTACAGCGTGCTCAACCCGGCCTCGGGCGGGCGCTACCGCGTGTCCATTCGCGGTGTCGCAGCGGGCGACAACCTGTGCACCTGCCTGGACTACGCCACCAACGACCTGGGCACCTGCAAGCACGTGGAGTTCACCCTCGCGCGGCTGGCCCGGCGCCGCGGCGGCAAGGCCGCGCTGCAACGCGGCTACACGCCCGTGTTCAGCGAGGTCTATCTGCACCAGGCCGGCCAACGCACGGTGCGCTTTCGCGCCGGCAGCGAATGCCCGGCGCCGCTGTTCAAGCGCGCGCGCCAATTGTTCGACGCGGCCGCCGGCGGGGTGCTGCCCCGGGCGCGACTGGGCGAGCTGGACGCCTTCATCGCCGCCGCCAGCCAGGACGCCGCCCGGCAGGGCCACGAACTGCGCATCGATGAACGTGCCCTGGCCTTCGTCGCCCAGGTGCGCGACGGCGAACGCCGGCAGCAGCTGCTGGCGGCTGCCTACCCCAAGGGCGCGGCCGACAAGGGCCTGAGCAAGCTGCTGAAGGGCCGCCTCTACCCCTATCAGGCCGAAGGCGCGCTCTTTGCAGCGCGCGCCGGGCGCGTGCTGCTCGGCGACGAGATGGGCCTGGGCAAGACGGTGCAGGCCATCGCCGCGGCCGAGCTGATGGCGCGGCACTTCGGCGTGCAGCGTGTGCTGGTGGTCTGCCCCACGTCGCTGAAGCACCTGTGGCAGCGCGAGGTGGCGCGCTTTGCCGCGTGGCCCGTGCAGGTGGTGCAAGGCCTGCGCGCGGCGCGGCAGGACCAGTACAAGCAAGACACCTTCTGCCGCATCACCAGCTATGACACCCTGGTGCGCGACCAGGACCTGGTGGCCGCCTGGGCGCCCGAGCTGCTGATCGTCGACGAGGCGCAGCGCGTCAAGAACTGGAACACCGTGGCCGCGCGTGCGCTCAAGCGCGTCGACACGCCCTATGCCATCGTGCTGACCGGCACGCCGCTGGAAAACCGCCTCGAAGAGCTGGTCTCGCTCGTGCAGCTGGTGGACCAGCACCGCCTGGGCCCCACGTGGCGCTTCCTGCACGAACATCAGCAAGTCGACGACATGGGGCGCGTCATCGGCTACCGCCACCTCGACCGCATCGGCGCCACGCTGGCGCCCATTCTGCTGCGCCGTCGCAAGGCCGAGGTGTTGACCCAGCTGCCGGAGCGCGTCGACCAGACCCTGCTGCTGCCGATGACGCCGCAGCAGCGCGTGCACCACGACGAGAACGGCCAGGTCGTCACCCGCATCGTGTCGCGCTGGCGCAAGACGGGCTACCTGTCAGACGTCGACCAGCGTCGGCTGCAATGCGCGCTGCAGAACATGCGCATGTCGTGCAACAGCACCTGGCTGCTCGACCATGAAACCGACTTCGGTCACAAGGCCGACGAGCTCGTCACGCTGCTGGAAGAACTGTTCGAGCAGCCCGGTGCCAAGGCCGTGGTGTTCAGCCAGTGGCTGGGCACGCACGAGGTGCTGATGCGCCGGCTGCGCGCACGCGGCTGGGGCCATGTGCTGTTCCACGGCGGCGTGCCGGGCGACAAGCGCGGGGCCCTGGTCGACCGCTTCGTGCAAGACCCGGCGTGCAAACTGTTCCTGTCCACCGACGCTGGCGGTGTGGGCCTGAACCTGCAGCACGCAGCGGCCACGGTGGTCAACATGGACCTGCCCTGGAACCCGGCCAAGCTGGAGCAGCGCATCGGGCGCGTGCACCGCATGGGGCAGACGCGCGGCGTGCAGGTGATCAACTTCGTGGCCCAGGGCAGCATCGAGGAAGGCATGCTCGGCGTGCTGGCGTTCAAGAAGTCGCTGTTTGCCGGCGTGCTGGACGGTGGCGACAGCGCGGTGTTCATGAACGGCACGCGGCTGTCGAAGTTCATGGAGAGCGTGGACGAGGTCACTGGGGCGATGGGCGCCGCCGAGGACGCTGCAGCCCCGCCTTTGCGCACGTCGCAAACTCAAGCTGAAGTTCAGGTTGAAGTTCAAGCTGATGTTGAAGCTCAAGCTCAAGCTCAAGCGCATGCACAGGCCGCAGGACCTGAGGGCGAACTGCCGCAGCCCGACAAGCAACGCAGTGGCGCTGCCGCCGATCACGATAGCGAAGTCGCGGTGCCGACAGGCGATGCCGCCGTTGCGGCCGAGCCAGCGCCCCATTCAGCAGCCGCGGATCCTTGGGCGCCCCTGCTTGAAGCCGGCCTGCAATGGGTCGCTGCGCTGGCCGAGCCACCCGCGTCAGCCGATGGCGCACGCATGCAGGGGAACGGGGCGCCGCGGGTCAAGACCGACCCCGTGACCGGCGAACGCAGCCTCTCCCTTCCCTTGCCCCGACCCAGCGACCTTGCGGCGCCTGGCCGAAGGCCTGTCAGGACTGCTGGCCCGCCTGCAACGACAGGGCTGAGCTTCCTCTCGAACGCTCGTTGACCACCATTGCCAAACCAGGCAGGATGATGTTCATGAGCACCATCTGCACCATGAACATGGCGCTACCGGAGCCGATGCGGGCGTATGTCACTGAGCGCGTCGCGTCGGGCCAGTCCGGCAACACCAGCGAGTACGTGCGGGAATTGATCAGGAAAGATCAACGCGAGCACGCGATCGCCAGCCTGCGTGCCCTGGTGGCGGAGGGACTGGCCAGCGGGCCGGCGACCCCCGGACTCCCGATCTGACTGGGGCGATCTGCGCTCGATTGCGAGTGGCAGCGCCTCTGGCGAATCGGTGTGAAGCCCTACCGCCTGCGGCCCAGGGCTCGCGCAGACAGGCGAGCCGAGGTTCTGTACTGCCGACGGGAGGTTGGCGCCAAGCTGGTCGAGGCGATGTCGAAGGCCCCGCTGGAGCTTGAGCTCAACCCGACCATCGGATCGCCCACGCTGGGCAAAGATGTCGGTATCGAAGGCTTTCGCACTTGGCGGGTAATGGGCACGACAAGCTGGTGGTCTTCAGCTGCAAGCGCCGAGGCTTTAGCCTGTCGGGCGGGGCTCTGCGCATGGCCCAGACGGCGGCCCACCTGGTGGACCACGTCATCCCGCATGTGCCGGTGCGCCAGTGGGTACTGTCGTTGCCCATCCCCCTGCGCCTGTTGCTGGCCGCGCAACCCAAGCTGGTAACGCCCGTGCTGCAGGTGGTGCACCGCGTGGTCACGCGC
>JBBRBW010000086.1:0-18553 GCA_038205425.1 Burkholderiales bacterium
GCAGACGTCCAGTACGTAGTCGATCCAAGCCACCAGCGCAGACTCGCTCAGGTTGCCGCGCCCGTCGAGGTCGCCGCGGCGGGGCTCATCTGCCGCGGCCAGGTGGGCGCAGTACCGATCCACAGTCCGCGCGAAGCCGCGAAGCCGCGCAGCGGCGACCACAGCCCGCCCGTGTAGCCCAGCGCGCTCAGCAGCGTGTGGGTGTGCAGGCGCATCACGCGCCCGTTGCCATCGGCGAAGGGGTGGATCCAGCCCAAGCGCTGGTGCGCGGCGGCCATCGCGACCAGCGTAGCCTCGCCCCGGCGCACGCCGGCATACATGGCAGCCCAGCGATTGACGAAGCCTTCGATGGCCACTGCTGCGGGCGCCACGTGCTGCCCGACGCGAACCTCTCTCTGGCGAATCTGACCGGGCAAGATCGCCTCATCTTGCCCAGTCAAGAGGTCGCCCGGCGGCAGGCGAGCGAAGAGTTCGCGGTGCAGGTCGCAGACGGCGGCAAGGCTGTAGAGCGCCTTGGCGCCTGTCCCACCCTGGTAGCGCCTCTCGAGTTCGGCTTCTGCGTCGATGTGCGCCAGTGCCAGGCGTTGGCGCGCCGCCAGATTGGCGTCTTGGGAGAAGTCTTTGCGTAGAGCCTGCTCCAGTTCGTAGGGCCGGGTGTGCTGCCCCTCGATGCGGTTGGTGTAGTACGAGTTCATGGCCCGTAACAGGCCCCGCATCTCTCGGGCGATTGGCTGCCCAGACAACGCCGTTGCGGACGTCGCTAAATCATGCGCCTTGGCCAGTAGCGGCTCTTGAGCCGCTGCCGAAGGCATGAGCGGCTCGAACTGGTGGGGGAAATCGTACAAATCGGATAAAGCGGACAATTTTGCGAACGTCGTTTCAGCTTCAAAGCATTGTAGCATATAAGTTTTATGACGGTGATGCGATATTATTTGCGTACTATTCTGCCTGAAAGGCCTTTGATTGATGATCAATTTGATGCAAACTGATGCCGTCATTCATGAATGAGTCCCCAACATGCGAACCACACTGACCATTGACGATGAACTGTTTGCCAAAGCCGTGGCCCTGGCTGAGCCCGGCCTCGAGCGGTCAGAGTTGCTCAAGGAATGCGTGAAGGCGTTCATTCAGCGGCAGACCGCCCGACGTTTGGCAGCGCTGGGTGGGCAGGCTCCAGAGATCGAACTTGCACCTCGACGGCGCGATGACGTTCCCGCCGCATGAAGGTGTTGGTCGACACCTCCGTGTGGGTGCGGCATTTCAAGCAACGCGATGAGCAGCTGGTGGCGCTGCTGCAGGCCGGGTTGGTCGTTTGCCACCCGTATGTCGTGGTGGAAGTGGCCTGCGGCACGGCACCGCGTCGCAGCGAAGTCATCGACATGCTCCGCGAACTGGAAGGTGTTCCGGTCGCCACGTCTGACGAACTTCTGAGCTTGCTTGAGCAAAGAGCCCTGGCCGGCCGAGGCTGCGGTTACGTGGAAGTGAGCTTGCTTGCCTCCGCACTGCTGAGTGACCAGACCTTGCTCTGGACCTTGGACAAGCGGCTGGAGGCCGTGGCCACTGAGCTGGGCCGTGCCTACCGATCTGCCTTTGCGTCCTGAGCCCTGCGCGATGCGCTGACCCAAGGACCGAGTGGCGGGTGCAGGCCCCGTCGGCCCCAGAACGGCATCCGATTCGCTGGCTCGGCCTCCGGCCACCCGAACTCGTCCGGGCAACGGCGACAATCGGGCGACACCCGTGTCCGAGTTTCTGAATGAGCCCGCGTGTCATCGCCCTCTCAGCCGCCATAGCGGCAAGTTCCGCCCCGGCCCTGCTGGCCTACAACCTCTCCCCCTCCCCCACCTACCTCAACCAGGCCCTGGCCTTCACCCTCTGGGCCGTGTTCGTGATGGTTTCGGCCCCGGCCGGCCCCGGTCGTGGCCCCTGGGCGGTGTGGGCGGCGCTGGCGCTGCTGGCTGCCACCGCGGCGTGGTCCTGGGGCCCCGGCGCCTTGCCGGCCAGTCTGGCGCTGTCGACGTTGGCCACGCTCTTCGCCGCCGCCGTGCTGGTGGCGGGCGGCGCCGGCGCGCGTGCGCGGCCCGACGCCCAAGCGCTCTTCACCGCCTTCTGCTGGGCCTGGGTGGCGGCCGGCGTGCTGAACATTCTGGTGGCGCTGGTGCAGGTTTTTGTGCCCGAACTGCCCGACGGCGCCTGGGTCGCGGCCTCGGGCATCCCCGGCCGCGCGGTGGGCAACCTGCGCCAGCCCAACCACCTCAGCAGCCTGCTGCTGTGGCACTGCATCGCCGTCGTCGCGCTGCTCGAACTGGGCCGGCTGAAACGCGCCTGGGCTGGTGTGCTGCTGGCCGCCGGTGTGTTTGCGGTGGTGCTGACGGCGTCGCGCACCGGGCTCGTCAGTGTGCTGTTGCTCGCGCTGTGGGGGCTGCTCGACCGGCGCCTGTCGCGCCCGGCGCGCGGGTTGCTGCTGGCCGCGCCGCTGGCTTATCTGGTGTCGTGGCTGGCCATGGCGCAATGGGCTACGCTCACCCAGCACACCTTCGGCGGTGCCGCCCGTATGGCCGAGAGCGATATCACCAGTTCACGCGTGGCCATCTGGCGCGACACGCTCACGCTCATCGCGCAGCAGCCTTGGGCCGGCGTGGGCTTCGGCGAATTCAACTTCGCGTGGACGCTGACGCCGCTGCCGCAGCGGCCGGTGGCCTTCTTCGACCACACCCACGACCTGCCGCTGCAACTGGCGGTGGAGCTGGGCCTGCCGCTGGCCACGGGGGTGATGGCGCTGCTGCTGTGGGCGCTGTGGCGCGGCATGCGCCAGGCCTGGAGCGTGCCTGCCGCGCTGGGCGTCGCGCAGCGCTGCGCCATGCTGATGGTGCTGATGATCGGCCTGCACAGCCTGGTGGAGTACCCGCTCTGGTACAGCTACTTCCTGTTGCCGGCGGCCTGGGCCTGGGGCTTTGCGCTGCAGCGCCCGGCGACCGTCGCAGCGCCGCCCGCCACGGTTGCCCGCCGAATGGCGCCGTCCACCGCCGTCTCGGCGGCCGCGCTGCTGGTGGCCGCGGGGGCCGCGCTGTCGGTGCTGGACTACCTGCGCGTGGCCGACATCTTCACCGCCACGCCGGGCGCGCCGCCGCTGGAACAGCGCATCGCCACCGGCCAGCGCAGCGTGTTCTTCGCCCACCACGCTGACTACGCCGCCGTCACGTCCGGCGTGCCGCTGGCCGACCCGGTGCACGCCTTCGACCGCGTCACCCATTACCTGCTCGACACGCGGCTGATGATCGCGTGGGCCGAATCCTTGGCGGCGCGTGGCGAGATCGACAAGGCACGCCACATCGCCGCGCGGCTGCGCGAGTTCCGCAAGGACGATGCGGCCGAGTTTTTCGAGCCGTGCACGGCTGCAGCCCCGACCGCAGCCGCGTCTGGAGCTTCGGCGCCAGGCGCCCCGGCCCCAGAGCCCTTTCAGTGCGTGGCGCCCGTGAATGTGCCCGACTGGCGCAGCTTCACGCGCCCGTAGCGAGCCGGCGCCGCCGCAGTTTGCTCAGCCGCCGGGAACCACGCCCACACCGGCGGCCAGCGCAGCCTCGGCCAGGGCTGCGTCTTTCGTCGCCAGAGGCAGCTGCTTGCGCAGCGCCAGCTCCAGGTAGGCAGCGTCATAGGTGCTCAGGCTGAAGCGCAGCGCCAGCGCCAGCAGCTCACTGCGCGCCACCGCTTGGCGGTCCACTTCGATGGGCAGTTGCGCCAGTCCGGTCAGGATCTGCTGGGCGCGCTGCGCATCGAGCCGCTGACGCAGGCAGGCTGATCGCAGTACGTTGGTCGCCTCCAGTTCCCAGATGGCGGGCGCCCACGCCATGTCGTCCAGCAGGCGTTGGGCAATGGCTTCCGTGTACCGTGTTGTCTGGTCAGCAAAGAACCACCCGGACACCACCGAGTTGTCGAGCACGAAAGGCATGCGCAGGCCCTGGCTCAGTCGCGCCCGGTTTCGATGACTTCACGCAAGGGCGCGTCGAGCGTCACGCCCGATCGCAGGCTTTGCAGGTCGGCCAGAGCCTGCGCTATGCCCTGGCGCCGCGCGCCAGCCTTTGCCTTGCGCGCGCCAGTCGACGCCGCGCCTATCAGGCGCGCCACGGCCACGCCTCGGCGGGTGATGAGGAATTGCTCGCCCTGCTCCACGGCCAGCAGCAATTCGGACAGGCGCGTTTTCGCTTCGTAGACGGCAAGTTCCTTCATGACGGACTCCGATCTGGTGAACCCATATAAAGATATGGTTAACCAACATTCTATGCCGTAAGCACTCTGCCTTCTGCATCGCGGTGCGCGCACCGTGGCTCAGGGCTTCCACTCCCCCGACTTCCCCCCACGCTTTTCCAGCACCCGGATGTCCGTCATCACCATGCCGCGGTCGGCAGCCTTGCACATGTCGTAGACCGTCAGCAGCCCTACTTGCACGGCGGTCAGTGCCTCCATCTCCACGCCGGTGCGGCCCAGCGTTTCCACCTGCGCCGTGCAGTGCACGGCGCTGTGCTCGCGGTCGAGTTCGAAGTCGACGGCCACACGCGTGATGGCCAGCGGGTGGCACAGCGGGATCAGCTCCGACGTGCGCTTGGCGCCCTGAATGGCCGCGATGCGCGCGATGCCGATCACGTCGCCCTTCTTCGCCTGGCCGCTGGCGATGAGTTCGAAGGTCGCGGGCTGCATGCGGATGCTGCCGCCGGCGCGCGCCACGCGGTGCGTCTCGGCCTTGGCCGCCACATCGACCATGTGCGCCTGGCCCTGGGCGTCGAAGTGGGTCAGCGGGCTGTCGGGGGTGTCGGCGGCGGTCATGGGTGACGGGGTGGTTCCAGGCTGGTTCACGTTCAGCAACATCGCGGTGCCATCATAGTCAGAGGGAACGTGCAGCCGCGCCGCGGCTCCAAGTTCGTCGCGCCCACCCGGCGCAGCCCCGAAGAGACCGCCCTTGAGCCCTGTCCGCACCCCTCCCCGGCGCCGCCGCCTCGCGGCCCTGATGGCCGCCGCCACGCTGCTGCCGACGCTGCAGTGGCCCGCCTACGCCCAGGTGCGCCTGCCGTCGCTGGGGGAATCGGCTTCGCAAGACCTCAGCGTCGGCGCCGAACGCCGGCTGGGCGACCAGATCATGCGCGAGGCCCGGCGCGACCCCGCCTTCCTCGACGACCCGGTGCTGCAGGAATACCTGCAGTCGATCTGGAACCCGCTGGTGGCGGCGGCGCGCAAGGTGGGCAATATCGATGCCGACACCGACCATCTCTTCGCCTGGGAGAGCTTCCTCGTCAAGGACCGCAGCGTGAATGCCTTTGCGCTGCCCGGCGGCTTCGTCGGCGCCCACCTCGGGCTCATCGCCATCACCACCACGCGCGACCAGCTCGCCTCGGTGATGGCGCACGAGCTCTCGCACGTCACGCAGCGCCACATCGCGCGCGGCATCGCGCCGCAGCAGCAGGCCTCGATGGTGGCCATCGCTTCGCTGCTGCTGGGCATCATCGCGGCCAGCCGCAGCAACAACATGGACGTCGCCAATGCCGCCATCATGGGCGGGCAGGGCGCGGCCATCCAGTCGCAGCTGAACTTCTCACGCGACATGGAACGCGAGGCCGACCGTGTGGGCTACGGCCTGCTCGGCGCCGCTGGTTTTGCGCCGGCCGGCCAGTCGGCGATGTTCGACAAGATGGACCTTGCCAACCGCCTGAACGACAGCGGCGGCTTCCCCTACCTGCGCACCCACCCGCTCACCGTCGACCGCATCAGCGAGGCGCGCAACCGCACGCTGCTGGGCGACAACCGGCTCACCGCCCCGACGCTGCTGCACAGCCTGATGCAGATGCGATCGCGCGTGCTGATGGACGACAGCGTGCTGGCGCTGCAGCGGCTGAGTGGCAGCACGTCGTCGCCCGCGCTGACCGACCGCGTGGCCGCGCTCTACGGCGGCGCGCTGGCGGCGTCGATGACGCGCGACCACGCGCGTGCCGAACGCCAGGTGGCGCTGGCGCTGCAACTGGCCACCGGCGCCACGCCGCGGGATGCCGCCGCCGAACGGGTGCTGCGCCTGCTGCAGGCCCAGGTGCTGCTGGAGGCCGACGACGCCGCCGGCGCGCTGCAGGTGCTGGACACGCTGCAACCGGCGCCCGGCGAACGCCCGCCGATGCTGCTGCGGGCCCAGGCCGCGCTGGCTTTGCAGCGCAGCGCGCCCGAGGCCGCCGCTGCGCCGCTGCGCCGCAGCACCGAAGGTCTGCAGACCTGGGTCGCTGAACAGCCGCAGGACGCCGCCGCCTGGGAACTGCTGGCCGCCAGCAGCGACGCGCTGGGACTGAAGCTGCGCGCCATGCGCGCCGGTGCCGAGGCGCGTGCCGTGCTGGGCGACCTGAACGGCGCCGTCGACCGTCTGCGCGCCGCCCAGGCCCAGGCACGCGGCCCCGGCGGGCAGGACTTCATCGAGGCCTCGGTGATCGACGCGCGGCTGCGCCAGATCACCGCGCAGCGCCGCCAGCTGGTGCTGGAGATGCGCGGCGAGGGCCGGCGTCCGGGGCCGGGCGAAGAGCCGCCGCAATAGGGGCGCAGGCGCCGCCCCCAGCGACCGCGACCGCGACCGCGACCGCACCGCACCGCACCGCACCGGTAGGCACCGTGCCGCCCGCAGGCCAGAATGGCCGCGCGGGAGGGGCGCATGCACACCACAGGTTTCATCACGGCCATGCGCCGGGCGGCGCCATCGGGCGTCGGCCGCGGGGCCCTGGTCGCCGCGTTGCTGGCCCTCGGCTGCGGCGGCGCCGCGGCAGCGCGCGTGGCCAGCGTCTCGCCCGAGGGCGAGGTGGCCGAGGTGCGCCAGGTGCTGGTGCGCTTCGACGCCGCCGTGGTGCCGGCCGGCGACCCGCGTGCGCCGGCCCCCTTCACGCTCGCCTGCCAGGCGCGTGTGCCGGCCGGGCAGGCGCGCTGGCTCAACGAGCGCAGCTGGGTGCTGGACTTCAGCACCCCGCTGGCCGCGGGCGAGCGCTGCAAGCTCACGCTCAACCCGGCCTTCCAGCCGCTGGGCGGGGCGCTCGAAGGGCCGCGTGAATACCGCTTTTCCACCGGCGCGCCGGTGGTGGTGTCGACCTTGCCCTACGCCGGTTCACGCATCGCCGAAGACCAGCACTTCCTGCTGCGCCTGAACGGCGCCGTAGACCCCGCCAGCCTGCCCGCGGCGGTGTGGTGCGAGATGGAAGGCCTGCTCGACCGCCTGCCCGTCACCGTGATCGCAGGCGCCGCGCGCGCGGCTGTGCTGAAGGCCAGCGGCTGGGCCGACGACCAGGCGGCGGTGCTGCTGGCCTGCGCACGACCGTTTGCCGCCGACACGCGTGTGCGCCTGGTGTGGGGCCCGGGCGTGAGGGCGCCGGGTGCGGCGGCGCCGGTGTCGCGCCGCACGCAGCGCTTCGAATGGCAGGTGCAGGCGCGTTTCAGCGCCGCGTTCAGCTGTGAACGCGAGCAGGCGCCACCGCGTCGCGGTGACGCGGGCGAGCAGGCGCCTCCGCGTCGCGGTGACGTGGGGGAACAGGCGCCACCACGTCGCGGTGACGCGGGGGAACAGGCGCCACCGCGTCGCGGTGACGCGGGTGAGAAGTCGCCGTCTGCCGCCGCTGCGCCAGCGGGCGCCACGCCCTTGCAGACCGCCTGCATGCCGCTGCGGCCGCTGACGCTGAACTTCAGCGCCCCGGTGCCGCGCGCCCAGGCGCTGGCCGCACGGCTGGTGCCTGACAGCGGCGCGCCGATCGCGCCGCAGCTGCGCGAAGACGAGCGTGGCGAGATGCTGCAGTCCGTGCGCTTCGCCGCGCCCTTGCCCGAGAACACGCGCTTTCGCCTCACGCTGCCGCAACGCCTGCAGGACGACGCGGGCCGCGCGCTGGCCAATGCCGGCAGCTTTCCGCTCGCGGTGGCCACCGGCAGCCTGCCGCCGCTGGCCAAGTTCGCCGGTGCACCCTTCGGCATCCTGGAAAGCAGCAGCGACGCCGCGGCGCCGGCGCTGGTGCCCTTGATGCCGCTGACGCTGCGCCACGTGCAGGCCGACCTGGCGGGTGTGGCCACTGGCGGCCAGGTGCGCGTGAAGCGACTGGGCGCCGAAACACCCGACCTCGAACTGCTGCGCTGGCTGGCCCGCCTGCGCAAGGATCACGACGAACAGTTCAAGACGCGCGGCCAGTCGTTGCTGGCCAGCGAGCCCGGCGTGCAACGCGCCGAGCTGCCGCAGCTGAAGGACACGGCGCCGCGCGCCACCGAAGTCATCGGCATTCCGCTGCCGCAGCGCGGCTACCACCTGCTGGAAGTGGAGTCGCGCCTGCTGGGCGAACGCCTGCTCGCCGAGCGTGCGCCGATGTATGCGCGCACCGGCGCGCTGGTCACCAACCTGGCGGTGCACTTCAAGCGCGGACGCTCGTCCAGCCTGGTCTGGGTGACGACACTCGACCGCGGCCGCCCGGTGGCCGGCGCCCGCGTGGCGGTGAACGACTGCCACGGCAAGCCGGCCTGGAACGGCAGCACCGACGCCGCCGGCATGGCCCGCATCGAGCGCGGCTTCGACAACGGCGACTGGGACTCGCGCCAGAAGTGCCTGAGCCGCGAAGGCTGGTTCGTCACCGCGCGTGTCAAGGGCAAGGACGGCGACGACCTGGCCTTCGTCTTCAGCGACTGGACACGCGGCATCGAGCCCTGGCGCTTCAACCTGCCGCAGTCGCTGGAAGGCACGCCCGACCTGCGCGTCCACACGGTGTTCGACCGCACGCTGCTGCGTGCGGGCGAAACGGTGTCGATGAAACACTTCCTGCGGGTCGAGACCGAGCGCGGCCTGGCCCTGCCCGAGCCCGCCACCCTGCCCACGCAACTGGTGCTGACACACCAGGGCAGCGGCGCAGAAACGAAGCTGCCGCTGGCCTGGCCGCGCGGCGCACGCGCAACGGAAAGCACCTGGGCAATACCGAAAAACGCCAAGCTGGGTGTCTACGACGTGGCGCTGCAGCAGGGCGAACGCACGCTCGTCAGCGGCAGCCTTCGTGTCGAAGCCTTCCGCGTGCCGCTGGTCGACGCCCGTCTGAGCGGCCCCGCGGGTGTGTTGGTGGCGCCGCGTGAAGTGGCCTTCGCGGCGCAACTCAATGCGATGGCCGGCGGGCCGCTGGCGGGCCGGGCGGCGCAGCTTTCGGCCTTGCTGCGGGGCGCGCCGGTGCAGTTCAAGGGCCACGACGACTTCAGCTTCAACCCGCCGCGGCCGCGTGGCGAAGGCGAAGCAGACGAGCCCGAGACCCGGCAGCAGCTGGTGGCCGACAAGGTGGCCGCCACCACCGACGCCCAAGGCGCCGCGCGCCTGAGCGTGGAAGCGCTGCCGCCGCTGAAGGCCCCCGCCGACCTGCTGGCCGAGCTGCGTTTCGACGACCTCAACGGCGAGGTGCAGACCGTGGCACAGCGCCTGCGCCTGTGGCCCGCCGCTGTGGTCGTGGGCCTGCGCGTGCCGGGCTGGACCGCCACGCGCGGCGACGCGGGCCTGACGGTGGTGGTGCTCTCCAACGAGGGCAATCCCTTGATGGACCGAACGGTCGAAGTGAGTGGCAGGCTGCACCAGACCCTCAGCACGCGCAAGCGCATCGTCGGTGGCTTCTATGCCTACGACAACCGCCACGAGGTGCGTGAACTGGGCACGCTGTGCAGCGGCAAGACCGATGCGCTGGGCCGCCTGCGCTGCGAGATCAAGCTCGACGCCGTGGGCGAGGTCGAACTCGTCGCCCGCGCCCGCGACGATGCCGGCCGCGAGAGCGTGGCCGCGAGCTCGGTGTGGGTGAGTGGCCGCGGTGAATGGTGGTTCGGCCAGGACAACGACGACCGCATCGACGTGCTGCCCGAGCGCCGCGAAGTTGAGCCCGGCCAGACCGCGCGCCTGCAGGTGCGCATGCCCTACCGACAGGCCACGGCGCTGGTGACGGTGGAGCGTGAAGGTGTGATCGACGCGCGTGTCGTGCAGTTGACAGGGCGTGAGCCGGTGATCGAACTGCCCATTCCCGCCGGCGCCGAGCACTCGTGGGCGCCCAACGTCGTGGTGGGCGTGCTGGTGCTGCGCGGCCGCCTGCGCGAGGCGCCGTGGTGGAGTCTCTTCACCTGGGGCTGGCGAGAACCCGGCGAGTGGTGGCGCGCCTTCCGCTACGAAGGCAGTGACTACCGCGCGCCGACGGCGGTGGTCGACCTGGCCAAGCCGTCCTTCAAGTTCGGCGCCGCGCAGCTGGACATCGGCCGCGCGCAGCACCGGCTGGACGTCAAGGTCACGCCCGAGCGCACGCAGTACAAGGTGCGCGAAACCGCGATGACCACGGTGCAGGTGAGTTTTCAGGGCAAGCCGCTGGCCGGCGCAGAAGTCGCGTTTGCCGCCGTCGACGAAGGCCTGCTGGCGCTGCAGGCCAACACGTCCTGGGAGCTGCTGCCCGGCCTGCTGCACACGCGGCCCTGGGGCGTGGAGACGTCCACCGCGCAGGGCGAGATCGTCGGCCGCCGCCACTACGGCCGCAAGGCGCTGCCGCCGGGCGGGGGTGGCGGTAGCAACCCGACACGCGAACTCTTCGACACGCTGCTGCTGTGGCGCGGCACGGTGCAGCTCGACGCGCAGGGGCAGGCGCGCATCGCGGTGCCTCTTAACGACTCGCTGACCAGCTTCCGACTCGTGGCGATCGCCGATGCGGGCGCGGGCACCGCGGTCGAACGCTTCGGCACCGGCAGCGCCAGCCTGCGTGTGACGCAGGATCTGCAGATGCTCTCGGGCCTGCCGCCGCTGGCGCGCGAGGGCGACCGCTACGACGCCAGCTTCACGCTGCGCAACACCACGGCGCGCGCGCTCACGGTGCAGGCCACGCTCGCCGGGCAGGCCTTGGGCGCGGCCACACCCGCACTCACCTTGCCAGCGCAGACCGTGACGCTGGCCGCCGGTGCGGCGCAGGAACTGCGCTGGCCGGTGCAGGTGCCCGCGGGCGCCACGCGCATCGAGTGGGACGCGGCCGCGACGGAGACGGCAGGTGCCGCGCCCGTGCGCGACCGGCTGAAGATCGTGCAGGCCATCGCACCCGCGGTGCCGGTGCGTGTGTGGCAGGCCACGCTGCAGCCGCTGGAAGGCAACTTCACGCTGGCCGTGGCGCAGCCCGCCGGCGCGCTGCCCGGTGCGGGTGGTTTGTCGGCCACGCTGCAACCGAAACTCACCGGCGCGTTGCCCGGCCTGCGCCGTTACTTCGAAAACTACCCCTACAGCTGCCTCGAACAAAAGACTTCGCGCGCCCTCGGCCTGCGCGACGTGGCAGCCTGGGCCACGCTGCAGGGCGAAGCCGGGGGCTATCTCGACAGCGACGGCCTGGCCGGCTACTTCCCGCCCACGCCGGGCAGCGCGCCGCGGGGCAGCGACCGGCTCACCGCCTACCTGCTTTCGGCCGCGCACGAAGCCGGCTGGACCTGGCCCGAGGCCACGCGCGACGCCATGCTCGGCGGTCTGCAGGCCTTCGTCGAAGGGCGCATCGAACGCCGCTTCAACACGCCGCGTGCCGACCTTGACGTGCGCAAGCTCGCCGCGCTCGAAGCGCTGGCGCGCCATGGGCGTGTGCAGGCGCGTTGGCTCGGCAGCGTGGCGTGGACACCCGCGGCCTGGCCCACGAGCGCGCTGCTCGACGCCTGGGGCCTGTACCGCCGCGTCGACAGCCTGCCCGAACGCACGGCGCGGCTCGACGAACTGCAACGCCTGATCCGCTCGCGCCTGATCGCCGGCGGCACGACGCTGAAGTTCAGCACCGAGCAGAGCGACGACTGGTGGTGGCTGATGGACGGCCCCGACGCTAACGCGGCGCGGCTGCTGCTGGCCGCCGTCGAGAGCCCGGCGTGGCAGGCCGAGCTGCCGCAGATCCTCAACGGCACGCTGGCGCGTCAGCGTGGGGGCGCCTGGGCGACGACCACCGCCAACCTCTGGGGTGTGCTGGCGCTGGAGCGTTTTGCCGCGAAGTTCGAGGCCACGCCGGTGGCCGGCCGCAGCACGCTGCAATGGGGAGCGGCGACACGCACACAGGACTGGCAGACGGCGCCGACCGGCAGCACGCAGAGCTTGCCCTGGCCGAGCGCGGCCGCGGCCTTCACGGCGCGCCACGAAGGCGCGGGCCGGCCCTGGCTGGCACTGCAGACCCTGGCCGCCGTGCCGCTGCAGGCGCCGCTGGCCGCGGGCTACCGCGTCAGCCGCAGCGTCACGGCGGTGGAGCGCAAGAAGCCCGACGCCTGGAGCCGCGGCGACGTGCTGCGCGTGCGGCTGGAAGTCGAGGCGCTGGGCGACATGGCCTGGGTCGTCTTCAGCGACCCCGTGCCCACCGGCGCCACGCTGCTGGGCAGCGGGCTCAAGCGTGATTCAGCCATCGCCACGCAGGGCGAGCGCCGCGAGGGCCTCGCCTGGCCGGCCTTCGAGGAGCGCGGCTTCGACACCTGGCGCGCCTATTACGAATGGCTGCCGCGCGGCAGACACGTCGTCGAGTACACGCTGCGCCTGAACGCCAGCGGCCGCTTCGGTCTGCCGCCGACACGTGTGGAGGCGATGTACGCGCCCGAGACCTTCGGCGAGAGCCCGAACGCAAGCTTGGAGGTCGGCCCGTGATGGGGCGGCGTGCTCGGCTTCGGCTGATCGTGATGCTCGTCGCGTCGTTGATGTCGTTGCGGCCATCGCCTGCCTCCGCCCAGGCGCTGCCGAGTTTCGAGGCCGTGCGCGCCGCGCATGCGCCGTCCGACGTGCCGCTGCTGGCGCGCGATGGCACGCCGCTGCAATGGCTGCGCACCGACGCCACCGTGCGCCGCGGCCCCTGGCTGGCGCTGGCCGGCATCTCGCCCGCGCTGCGGTTGGCCATCGTCTACAGCGAAGACCAGCGTTTCTGGCAGCACGGTGGCGTCGACTGGCAGGCGGTGGCGGCCAGCGCCTGGGCCAACGCCTGGAACACCCGCACACGCGGCGCCAGCACGTTGACGATGCAGCTCGCCGGCCTGGCCGACGAGACGCTGCTGCGCCCCGCAGGCGGCCGCAGCATCGGCCAGAAGCTCACGCAGGCCTGGCGCGCGCAGCAGCTGGAAGCGCGCTGGAGCAAGGCGCAGATCCTCGAGGCCTACCTCAACCGTGTGCCGCTGCGCGGCGAGCTGGTGGGCGTGGCGGCGGCGTCGCTGCTGCTCTTCGACAAACACGCCAGCGGGCTTGACGCGGTGGAAGCCGCGCTGCTGGCCGCGCTGGTGCGCGCGCCGAACGCCGCGCCCGCCGTGGTCGAACGCCGCGCCTGCGAAGTGCTGCGGGCGCAACAGCTGGCCTGCGACGGCCTGGCCATCACCTGGGCGCAGGCACTGGCTCGGCGACCGGGTGCGCTGCGCGCGGGCAGCGGCGAGGCGCTGGCGCCGCATCTGGCGCAGCGCATCGCCAGTGCCCAGCCGAAAGGCGCCGCACCAGGCCAGCCGCTGCGCAGCACGCTCGACGCCGGTGTGCAGCGCGTGGCGCTGGCGGCGCTGCGGCAGCAGCTGTCGGAACTGCGTGGCCGCGAAGTCGAGGACGGCGCCGTGCTGGTGCTGGACAACCGCAGCGGCGAGGTGCTGGCCTGGGTGGGCAGCGCAGGGCCGCTGCAGTCGTCCGCCGCCGCGGTCGACGCGGTGCTGGCGCGTCGCCAGCCTGGCAGCACCTTGAAACCCTTCGTCTACGCGCAGGCGCTGCAGCAGCGGCTGATCACCGCCGCCAGCGTGCTCGACGACGCGCCGCTGCAACTCAGCAGCGAAGGCAGTGGCGGCGGCGCCTCGCTCTACCAGCCGCAGAACTACGACCGCGCCTACCAGGGCGCGGTGGGCGTGCGCACGGCACTGGCTTCGAGCCTGAACGTGCCGGCAGTGCGCCTGGGCGCGCTGCTCGGCCCCGACGCCGTGTTCGACACCCTGGTGCGCGCCGGTCTGCGCCCCAGCGAAAGTGCCGGCTTCCACGGCCATGCGCTGGCGCTGGGCAGCGCCGACGTCACGCTGCTCGACCTCACCAATGCCTACCGCATGCTGGCCAACGGCGGGCGGCTGGGCGCAGTGCGCTGGCAGGCCGAAGGCCAGGGCACGAAGGCCGCACGGCCCGTGTCACCGTCGGCCGTGTTCGACCCCGCCGTGGCCTACATCGTCGCCGACATCCTGGCCGACCCGGCTGCGCGCGCCACCACCTTCGGCCTCGACAGCCCGCTGGTCACGCGCGGCTGGGCGGCGGTCAAGACCGGCACCAGCAAGGACCTGCGCGACAACTGGTGCATCGGTTTCACCGACCGCTACACCGTCGGTGTGTGGGTGGGCAACGCCAGCGGCGCGGCCATGCACGGCGTCAGCGGTGTCAGCGGCGCCGCGCCCGTGTGGCGCGAGATCGTCGCCTTCCTGCACGCGGGCGCACCTTCGCGTGCACCGGCGGCGCCGCCGGGCGTGGTGGCGCAGGGCGGCGAGTGGTTCGTGGCCGGCACGGCGCCGGCGCGGCCGGCCGGGGCGCTGGCCTCGGCCTTCGGCATCCGCTCGCCGCGCGACGGCAGCCTGTTTGTGCTCGACCCCGACATCCCGATGGCCGCCCAGCGCCTGGTCTT
Source organism: Burkholderiales bacterium (assembly GCA_038205425.1). GTDB lineage: Bacteria > Pseudomonadota > Gammaproteobacteria > Burkholderiales > Burkholderiaceae_C > Rubrivivax. Next base: position 14,607 of record JBBRBW010000086.1, read on the forward strand.
CGAAGGTGCACCCGGCCGCTGGTCGCTCGATGGGCAGCCGCTGGGCGCGGGCCCGCGTGTGCACTGGCTGCCGCGCCCGGGGCGCCACGTGCTGCAGTGGCAGGGTGCCGATGCGGGCGACGCCGTGCGTGTGGCCTTCGAGGTGCGCGCTTCGGCGCCGCCGCGTGCGCGGCCTAGGGGTTCGAGCCGTTGAACAGGCGCTCGACCGCGACGTCGATCACCATGCCGCACAGGCTGTAAAGCAGCGAACCGATCAGCGCCGCGCCGAAGCCCGTGACGTTGAAGCCCGACAACACGCTGGCCGAGGCGTAGAACATCGCCGCGTTGATGACGAAGAGGAAGAGGCCCAGCGTGATCAGCGTCACCGGCAGCGTCAGCAGCACCAGCAGCGGACGCACCAGCGTGTTGAACAGACCGAGCACCAGCGCGGCCACCAGGGCCGACCCAAAACCGGCCAATTGCACGCCGTTGTAGAGGTTGGCCACCAGCAGAAGGGCGGCCGCGAGCAGCATCCAACGCACGATGATCTTCATGGTCACAGCATAACGTGGCGCAAAGCGTGGTGCGAAAGCCGCTTTTACCTAGGAAAACGCCTTCTCAGTGCCCCTCGCACGCAGTAGCATCGCGCCTGCACGTTTCCCAGGAAAGACAAGTCCGCGACAGAACATCGTTTGCGAGGCTTGCACGGGAAGCGGCATCCCTCATCCACTGATGGAGAACATCTAAATGGCAACTGCGACAAAAGCTCCCGCGAAGAAGGCCGCTCCGGCCAAGAAGGCGGCCCCGGCGAAGAAGGCGGCTCCGGCCAAGAAGGCGGCCGCCCCGGCCAAGAAGGCTGCACCTGCGAAGAAGGCAGCGGCACCGGCGAAGAAGGCGGCTCCGGCCAAGAAGGCGGCGCCTGCGAAGAAGGCCGCTCCGGCCAAGAAGCGCACGCCCAGCGCGGCCTTCATGAAGCCGCTGACCCCCAGCCCGGCGCTGGGGGCCATCATCGGCGACAAGCCTCTGCCGCGTACCGACGTCACCAAGAAGGTGTGGGAGTACATCAAGAAGAATGACCTGCAGGACAAGGCCAAGCGCACGATGATCAACGCCGACGCCAAGCTCAAGGTCGTGCTGGGCAAGGCGCAGGTCTCGATGTTCGAGATGACCAAGCTGATCAGCAGCCACCTGAAGTAAGCCGGTTCGGCGACACTGCAAAAAAGGGCCCCTCGGGGCCCTTTTTCTTGGTTCGCGCCGCTTCAGGCGCCGCGGGCGGCCTGCAGTCGGCGCTGCACGAAGTCGAGCCGGTCCTGGCCCCAGAACAGCTCGCCGTCGATGACGTAGCTGGGCGCGCCGAAGATGCCGGCAGCGATGGCGTCCTGGGTGTGGGCATCGCAGACCGGCTGCAGGCCCGCGGATTCCTCGAGGCGCGATGCCGGCAGGCCGCTCTCGGCCAGCAGCTCGGCCAGCGTGGCGGGATCGGCGATGTTGCGTTCCTGCGCCCACACGGCGGCCAGCACGCGGCCGGCCAGCGCCAGCGCGGCGGCAGTGCCGTTGGCCGCGTCGACGCCGACGATGAGCCGCGCCGCGGCCGCACCCGGCACCGGAAAGAACTTCGGCTTCACGTTCAGCGGCAGGCCCAGCGCGTCGCGCCAGCGCGCCAGCTCGACGAGCCGATAGGCCTGGCGCTGTGGCGGCCGCTGCGCCAGCGGCAAGCCGCCCGAGACCGGGAAGACCTGGCTCAGGTCCACCACCTTCAGCTTCACGCGGGCCCCGGCCTCGGCCGCGATGCGCAGGAAGCGCGCGTGGCCCAGGTAGGTCCAGGGCGACTGCGGCGCGAGGTAGTAGTCGACGGTGAGGCTCATGGGGTGTGCGGCAGGCGGGTTCGGGCGTCGCAGTCTAGGGTCGGGGCCGGCACCGCGCCGCGTGGGCAACCCTTACGATCCGCCGCGCCAGCGTCCACCGCCTACCCGCTGCCGGAGACCCGCATGCTGATCCTGCTCGACCCGCGCCACCGCGACCCGGCCGTCCCGGCACACGGCGAGATCGAGTTCGACCGCCACCAGATCCGCCGGCGGGAGCCGCAAGCACGGGCCGCCGAGAGCGTGGAACACGCGCCAGCGGTGGCAGCCTGAGCCATCGGCACCCATGAGCCAGCTGCTGATCCATCAATACCTGCGTGAACTGAGCCGCCTGAAGCAGGCCAGCGGCAGCACGCGCGAGACCATCGTGCGCGAGGCCTTCAAGGACCTGCTCAAGGCCTGGGGCCGCGCGCAAGACCTCATCTTCGTTGCCGAGTACCCGCTGAAGACGGTCGCCCGGGCCAACATCGCCGTCGACGGCGCGCTGCTGCACAGCATCCGCACGCCGCTGGGCTGGTGGGAGGCCAAGGACGAGGACGACGACCTCGACGAAGAGATCGCGAAGAAGTTCAGGCGCGGCTACCCGCGCGACAACATCGTCTTCACCGACGACGCCACGGCGTCGCTGTGGCAGGCCGGCGCCGAGGTGCTGCGCTGCGACATGACCGACACGTCGCAGCTGGAAAGGCTGCTGAAGCTGTTCTTCGGCTTCGAGCGCCCCGAGATTGCCGGCTTCCGCCGCGCGGTGGAGCAGTTCAAGACCGACCTGCCGGCCGTGTTGAAAGGCCTGCGCGAGATGATCGACGCGCAGCACGTGGCCAACGCCGCCTTCCGCGAGGCCGCCGCCGCCTTCCTGCAGCATGCGCAAGAGGCCATCAACCCCGCGCTGGTGGAAGCCGACGTGCGCGAGATGCTGATCCAGCACATCCTGACCGAAGAGATCTTCAGCAAGGTTTTCGACGACAGCGACTTCCACCGCCAGAACAACGTGGCGAAGAAGCTGTACGAACTGGAGGGCAGCTTCTTCACCGGCGGCCTGAAGAAGACCACGCTCAAGGGCCTGGAGCCGTATTACGCCGCCATCCGCGCCGCCGCGGCGCAGATCGGCAGCCACAGCGAGAAGCAGACCTTCCTGAAGGTCATCTACGAGAACTTCTACAAGGTCTACAACGCCAAGGCGGCCGACCGGCTGGGCGTGGTCTATACGCCGAACGAGATCGTGCGTTTCATGATCGAGGGCGCCGACTGGCTGTGCGAGCAGCACTTCGGCCGCAACCTGGTCGACCGCGACGTCGAGATCCTCGACCCGGCCACCGGCACGGGCACCTTCATCTGCGAACTGCTGGAACACTTTCGCGGCCAGCCGAAGAAGCTGGAGCGCAAATACAAGGAGGAGCTGCACGCCAACGAGGTGGCCATCCTGCCCTACTACGTGGCCAACCTGAACATCGAGGCCACCTGCGCCGCCATCACCGGGCAGTACGAGGAATTCGCGAACCTGTGTTTTGTCGACACGCTGGACAACGTGGGCCTGCACACCGCGACGCACGGCAGCACGGCCGACCTGTTCGGCAGCGTGAGCGAAGAAAACGTGGCGCGCATCAAGCGCCAGAACAGCCGCAAGGTCAGCGTGATCATCGGCAACCCGCCCCACAACTCCAACCAGGCCAACGAAAACGACAACAACAAGAACCGCGAATAACCGGGCATCGACGCGCGCATCAAGCAGACCTACATCCACGAGAGCACGGCGCAGAAGACCAAGCTCTACGACATGTACGCGCGATTTTTCCGCTGGGCCAGCGACCGGCTCTCAGCCGACGGTGTGCTGGCCTTCGTGACCAACCGCAGCTTCATCGACAGCCGCACGTTTGACGGTTTTCGCAAGACGGTGGCCAGCGAGTTCGCCGAGGCCTATGTGGTGGACCTGGGCGGCGACGTGCGCGCGAACCCGAAGTTGAGTGGCACGAAACACAACGTCTTCGGCATCCAGACCGGCGTGGCCATCAGCTTCTTCGTCAAGCGGCAGGGCGCCGCGGGCAAGAAGGGTTGCAGGGTGTTTTATGCGCGGCGGCCGGAGATGGAGACGGCGGAGGAGAAGCTGGC
>JBBRBW010000087.1:0-18215 GCA_038205425.1 Burkholderiales bacterium
GCCGCCACGGCCTGGCCGGGCCAGTCTGTCGAGCGAGGCTTCGCGAGATCGCGCGCAGCAGCGGCTGGAGCGCAGCGATCGATGACAACGGCTAAAAAGGTGTGCCGTATTGAAGGTGCTTTCTTTGCCTACCTTCTTTGCGCCAGCAAAGAAAGTAGGTCGGCCGCCGGGCCGAAACCCCGGCCTACGTTATGCAGCGCACCTCGAAAGTTCGGGACACACGTGAACGTCCGCAACGGGCCGAGAGTGGTCCTCTACCCGTGCTTGCCAGCAGGCGCGCCGTCGCCCGCCAGCGCCTCAGTTGCCCTGCAACTGCGCCAGTTCCTGCGGCGTGTTGGCGTTGAAGAAGGCCTTTGTGTCGTCGAACACTACGGTGGCCACGCGGTGCTTGGCCGTCCAGCGGTCGATCTTGCGCTCGCCGGCGTAGAGGTAGGTCACCAGGCTCTCGAGCAACTGGGTCTTGAGCAGGCAGAACACGGGCTGCGCCTGCACTTGCCCGTCTTCCAGCGTGGCGGCCATCGCCATCTCGGCGTCTTCCCTGAGCAGGGCTTCGGCCAGCCGGGCCACCAGGTCCTGCGGGAAGTCCGGCGTGTCGCAAGGCACGGTCACCATGTAGGGTGTCTGGCACTGCTCCAGGCCGGCCAGCCAGCCGGCCAGCGGGCCGGGGTAGTCGACCATCTGGTCGGTCCACACCGGTACACCCATCGACTCGTAGGCCGACAGGTTGCGGTTGGCGTTGATCATCGACTGGCCCACCTGCGGCTGCAGGCGCAGCAGCGCGTGCATGGCCAGCGGGATGCCGTTGTGGTTCTGCAAGCCCTTGTCGACGCCACCCATGCGCGTGCCGCGGCCGCCGCAGAGGATGAGGCCGGTGATGTCGGTGTCGGGTATCGCGGTCATCAGACCTCCAGCATGTCGAAGCCCTGGATCTCGACGTCCAGGAAAGCCTGCGTGAAGACGGCCACCGCGGCCCAGGTGCGGGCGCGCGGGTGTGCACGCACGGTGGTGCAGAGCTGAGCCACCCATGGCTGTACGTGGGCGCGGAAGAAGCGGCGCTGCTGCTCGAGGTTGCACACCGCCACGTCGTCGCCGGCGATCAGGTAGCGCATCACTTCCAGCACGTAGGCGATGTGGTCCTCGGTCTCGAGCGACTGCTCGTCGCGTGTCAGCGCCAGCGCGGCCAGGTCGTCACGCAGGGTGGCCAGCGGTTTCTCGTTGAGGAAGCCGGTGAGGTAGTAGGACGCGTAGGTGAAGACCTCGGGCTTGCCGATGGCCAGGAAGAGCGCGGCGTGTTCGGCGGCCGCGTCCTCGGGCGTGGTGGCGCGCAGCGCACCCACCAGTTCCATCCACGGCCCCTCGAGCAGGCCACCGGCTTCAGGCGCCTGGGTCACCGCGACAGCGAACTGCTGCAGCAGCGCGGCATCGGGAGGTGCCAACCAGAGACGGGCAAGCAGGCCGTAGAGCTCGGCACGCGCGAGTTCGTCGCTGTCGTCGAGGCTGGAAAACGAGATCGGGGCAGCGTCAGTCATGCGTTTACAGGTCGGTGATGCGGACTTCGTTGGTGGCGCTGAACATGTCGACGACGCGGCAGTCGCTGCACATCTTCAGGCGTTCCGCCGCTGTACCCTGGAACGCCGAGTGCCCGGACAGCTTGCTGATCATGTTCTCGATGGCGCGCAGTGTGCCGAAGGGTTTGCCGCACTTCACGCACTTCCAGGGTTCGGCCTCGGCGATGACCCGCATCTGCTTGCGTGCCTTGCCGCTGTCAGCCAGCCACAGCCGCGGCTGCAGCGTGAGGGCATCTTCCGGACAGGTGGTGACGCACAGGCCGCACTGCACGCAGTTCTTCTCGATGAAGCGCAGCTGCGGTGCATCGGGGTTGTCGGCCAGCGCGGCTTCGGGGCAGGCGCCGACGCAGCTCAGGCACAGCGTGCATTTTTCGGCGTCGACGATCAGTGAACCGAAGGGGGCGCCGGCGGCCGGCAGCGGCAGTTCGTCGACCGGGGTCGGCGCCTGGGCCAGCAGGTGGTCGATGGCCAGTTCCAGCGTGCTGCGCTTGTCGGCCTGTGCGGCGAAGGCGGCGGCACGCGCCACCGTCTGCGCCGGTTCGGCGCGCAGCGCGGCGTCCAGAGCGTGCAGGTCGCGGGCGTCGCGCACTTCCAGCAGGCGCAGGTGCTGGCCGGCATAGCCCAGGCCGCTGAGCACCGCCTGCGCGACGGCCATCTGCTCCTGCAGCGCCTGCCGGTATTCGGGCGCCTCTTCGGCGGTGGTCATCACCCACACCTGGCTCGCGCCCTGGGCGATGGCGGCCAGCCACAGGTCGATGCCGATGCTGGCCGTGTGCCACACCGCCACCGGCAGCACACGCGCCGGCAGGCCCTGCAGGCTGCGGTCGCGCCGGCTCAGGCTGGCGCCGCGGCCGAGTTCGTCGAGCAGCCGCGTGCCGGCTTCCTGGCTGTGGATCAGCAGCGCCGCGTTGCGCCCGCCGGCATGGCCGTAGGCCGTCAGCATGGTGCGCAGGCGCCGGCCCATGTCGACCGTGCCCGGGTAGGCGAAGCTCATCGCGCCGCTGGGGCAGACCGTGCTGCACGCGCCGCACCCCACGCAGAGGTAGGGGTCGACGACGACACCGCCCCAGGTCTGGCCCTTGGTGCGGCCCTTGCGCGAAGCGTCGCTGCGGATGGCGGTGGTGGAGCAGACGTCGATGCAGGCGCTGCAGCCGACCTGCTCGTTGCGGCTGTGCGCGCAGATTTTCTGCTCGTAGCGGAAAAAACGCGGCTTGTCGAATTCGCCCACCAGTTCACGCAGCTTGAAGGCCGCGTCGACGAGCGCACGTTCGTCGCTGCCGACGTGCAGGTAACCCTGCGGCGGCTGGTGCTGACTGAAGGCGGGTGTGCTGCGCAGGTCGAGCACGAGGTCGAAACTCTCGCGGTGCTGCAAAGGCTCGCGCGTGAAGTCGATGGCACCGGCGGCGTCGCACACCCGCACGCAGTCGCGGTGCTTCGTGCAGGCGTTGAGGTCGATCTGGTAGTCCAGCCCGATGGCGCCTTCGGGGCAGATGTCGATGCAGGCGTTGCAGCGGGTGCACAGGTCCAGGTCGATGGGGTTGTGGCTTTCCCACTCGGCCTCGAACTTCCCCAGCCAGCCCTGCAGCCGGGTCAGGCGCCCACTGTACGTCGCGCGGCTGCGGGTCTGGCCCAGCGCGCTGCCGGTGCCACTGAGCAGCAGGCTCACGTCCAGCTTGTCGGCCAGCATCGTCGCCGCGCGCTCGGCGGCCTCGGCCTGGCCGATCACCAGGCAGCGGCCCGCGCTGCGGTAGCTGACGGAGGGCACCGGCTCGGACGCGGGCAACTGCGCGGCGGCCAGCAGCGCCGCGATCTTGGGCGTGGCCTGGCGGCCTTCCTGCGACCAGCCGGCGGTCTCGCGGATGTTGACGAAGTGGATGGGCCGTTCCTGCACGCCGGCCGCACCTTCGGTCTCGGCGTTCAGTTCCAGGAACAGGCGCGCTTCCTGGGTGCAGGCCACGAGCAGTTCCTCGCCCTCGGCCGTGGTCTCCTTCGCGGCGCGCTGAAAGTAGGCGGCTTCGCGGCGGCACAGCAGCGTGTGCGTGAAGCCCAGGCCGTCGGTGCTGGCCCCGGGGGTCTTCTCCAGTGCCCGTTGCAGGGCCGGCGCGTCCAGCGGCAAGGTCTGGTTGCAATTGCAGATCAGGGTCTTCATCGGTCCGGCGGCGCGTGGCAAGGCGGCGATTATGGGCGCGTGGTCTCCCCTTCTCGGCGCCAGGGCCGCCGCGCTAGACTGGGCCATGCAAGCAGCTGCCGACGACGACAAGCCCGAGGCGCCGACCGGCCCCAAGGAGCGCCCCGGCGCGCAGGTGGCGGTCGTGATGGAGCGAGTGCTGCAACCCAACCGCTGGGAAGACGCCGCCTTTCGTGTGCTGGAGGTCATCCCCGACGAAGGCGGCTACGGCGAGACGCCTCGCATGCTTTTCGACGACGGCAGACACGCGCGCTGGATCTACCCCGGTTTCCGCATCGAGCTCTTTCCCGACGAGTGCAAGGGCTACTTCCTCAACCTCACCTCGGGCCGGCCGGTCTGGTTCGTGATGTGGCGGCTGGAAGAAGACAACCCGCTGCTGGCCAGCCCGCAGCAGGTCAGCGTGTCCTACATCGAGTGCGACCGCTGGATGGCGGCCGAAGAACACGTCGACAACGTCCCCTTGCCCGACCCGCTGTGCGAGTGGTTGCGCCTGTTCACCAACGAGCACTTCCGGCCCGAGCAGAAGCGCAAGCAGCGCGCAAACTCTTTCCTGAGCCCTCAGGAACGCGACAACCAGAGCCGCGACGGCTGAGATCTCCATGAGCGAACAAGACGACAGCTTCCTCTCCCGCTGGTCGCGCCGCAAGGCGCAGGTGCGGCAAGGGATGCCGCCGCCCGCCGCAGGCCCTGCCGTGGTGGTGCCTTTCCCCGGGTCCGCGGTCAACCCGGCGTTGCCGCCGCGCCCGGAGGGCGAGGCGGCTGTTGGCGTGGCTGCTCCTGTCACGCTAGCCCGGTCTGCTGCCGCCGCTGACGCCACGGCCGGCCTGCCGCCGCAGCCGGCGCAGCTGCCGGCACAGCTGCCGGCACAGCTGCCGGCACAGGCGCAGCCGCAGGCCCCACCGAAGCCCACATTGGAGGACGTGGAGGCACTGACGCCCGAGTCCGATTTTTCGCGCTTCATCGCGCGCGACGTCGACGAGAAGGTCAAGAATTCGGCGATGAAAAAGCTGTTCTCGGACCCGCACTACAACGTGATGGACGGGCTGGACACCTACATCGACGACTACAACACGCCCGACCCGCTGCCCAAGGCCATGCTGCGCCAGCTGGTGCAGGCGCGCATGCTGGGCCTGCTGGATGACGACCTGCCCGAGCAGCCGGCGTCTGAAGAGGCGGCGCTGGCCGCAGCCGCTGCGGAAGTGGTGCCAGGCGCGGACGAGGCGGCCGAGCTGCCCGCGGAACAAGCCGCAGCGGTCGCCGGCGAAGTCATCGCGACTGCCGTGCCGACCGCTGCCGAGCGCGAGGCCGAAGCCGTGGCAGCCGCGCTGGGCAACCCCGTCGCTGCCGCAGAACCTCAGCCCGCGGTAGGCAGCGCCAGCAGCGCCAGCTGATCGACGAAGGTGGCGGCGTCGGCGCCGTCGTCCAGGCAGCGCAGGTCGAGGCGGAAGGCGCCGTCCTCGATGCGCCCGATCACCGGCACGGGCAGGGCACGGAACGCTGCGGCCAGACGGTCAGGATAGCTGCCCGCGCGGCGCAGCCCGGCGGGCGCCGCCAGCGCCAGGCAGGCGCTGTCCAGGCGGTCGACCGGCAAGGAGCCGCTGCCGATCTGGCTGCGGCAAGGCAGCACCTGCACGCTGGCGCGCGCACCGAGCGCCAGCGCGACGGCGGGCAACAGGCGTTCGGCCAGGGCGCGGATCTCGCCCGTCGGCCGGCTGAGCAGCCGCAGCGTGGGCAGGCGCTGCGCCAGCCGGTCGGGGTCGCGGTAGAGCTTGAGTACGGCTTCGAGCGCCGCGATGGTCATCTTGTCCAGGCGCAGCGCACGTTTCAGCGGATTGCGCTTGATGCGGGCGATGAGCGCCTTGTCACCGACGATCAGCCCGGCCTGCGGCCCGCCGAGCAGCTTGTCGCCGCTGAAGGTGACGACCTGCGCGCCCTGGGCCACGGCCTGCGCCGGTGTCGGCTCGGCCGGCAGGCCCCAGAGGGTCAGGTCGACCAACGTGCCGCTGCCCAGGTCCACCGTGTAGGGCACACCGTGCTGGCGGCACAGCGCGGCCAGCTCCGCTTCCGGCGCCGCGGCGGTGAAGCCCATCACCGCGTAGTTGCTGGTGTGGACCTTCATCACGAGGCCGGTGCGCGGCGACATCGCCTCGGCGAAGTCGCTCAGGTGCGTGCGGTTGGTGGTGCCCACCTCGACCAGCTTCGCGTTGGCGCGCCGCATGATGTCCGGGATGCGGAAGGCGCCGCCGATCTCGATCAGCTCGCCGCGCGAGACCAGCACTTCCTTGCGCGCCGCCAGGCTGCTGAGCACCAGCAGCACGGCCGCGGCGTTGTTGTTGACGGCGGTGGCGGCCTCGGCGCCCGTCAGTTCGCGCAGCAGGCCTTCGATGTGGTCGTCGCGGTCACCACGCTGGCCGTCGGCCAGGTCGTATTCCAGATTGCTCGGGCGGCTCATCACATCGACCACGGCCTGCACCGCCTCGGGGGGTGCCAACGCACGGCCCAGGTTGGTGTGCAGCACGGTGCCGGTGAGGTTGAACACCGGCCTGAGATGCGGTCGCGCCTGCCGTTCCAGCACGACGGCGCAGCTTGATGCGAAGGCTGCAGCGTCGAAGCCGGCCGCAGCGGCCTGCCGCCATTGCGCCAGCTGTTCGCGTGCCGCGCCCAGCACCGCCTGGCGGCCGTGGCTGTCGATCAGCGTGCGCAGGGCTGCCAGGGCCAGCAGCTTGTCGAGGGCGGGTGGGCGCGCGGCGCCGGGCGTCGGTGTGGGTGTGCTCATTGGACTACCCTACACGCTGCGCACTTCAGGATTCGCGCTTGGGAGCGGCCCGGCGCGCTCATGCAGTCATGGCGGAAGAGCGTGGGAGTCGAACCCACCTGGGACCGCTGAGCGGCCCCACCCGGTTTTGCAGACCGGACGCCCCACCGGGGAACGTGCCTCTTCCATTGAACTCACGCATTCGTTGTGCCGCCAAACATCTCGAGGGCGTCGCGACGGATCTTGCGTCCTTCGGGGTCGCGCTTGGTGAAGCCGACCTCGTCGAAGAACTCGACCAGCGGCAAGGACAGGTGCCTGCTCAAGCCGATCGATTCTCGCAGATCCTTCACGTTGAGCCGCTTGTGCGGGTCGTTGCGTGCGATCTCTTGCGCCGCCTGGGCCAGCGCGCACACGTGTCGGGCCTGGACGAAATACTCGTCGCCGATGGCGTAGACCTTGCCGAAGCGCGCCAGCTTGTTCAGCAGCCGCAGCACCTGGTCGCGGGGCAAGCTGCGGTCACGCGCCAGCATGTCGCTGAGTTTGGGCGGATGGATGCCGCCCTCGTCCAGCCACGGGCGCAGCCGCTCCCAGAGCTTTTTTTCGTTGGGCAGCAGCGAGACCTCATGGCTTGAAAGGCGTACGTGGGGCCCGGCACGCTGCACGCGGCCGTTGCCGAGCAGTTCGCGCAGCACGTGGCCGAACACCAGCACACGCGGCTTGCCCGGCAGCTGGCGTTGCAGTGGCTCGGGCAGCATGCCGGGGCTGTCCGGGTGCTGCTTGTGGTATCCGGCCAACGTCTCGGTCAGCGCGTCGGCCACCCGCTCGAGCTGGCCCGGGGCGAACAGGCGCGTGCCGCTGCCGTCGGGCAGCGCACGGTGCGCCACTGCCTGCAACAGGGCCTGATGCTGCTCAGGCTGCAGGTTCCACGACACGACGAAGGGCTCGATGTCGACGCCCATCGCGGGCTGCAGCGCCAGCGTGGCCTGCAACGCCTGCTCGGCGGTCGGCGCCTCCAGCGCCGCCAGCGCGGCCAAACGCGCGGGCTTGCGGCGCAGCGTCGCACTGGCGTAGGGGTCGAGCACAACGCCGCCGCCCAGCGTGCGTGTGGCCGACTGGTCACGCAGGATGAAGCGGTCGCCATGCCAGGCAGCGATGTCGCGGTCGAGCTCCAGCTGCGCCCACATGCTGCCGCCCGGGGCCAGTGTCGGGCCTTCGAGGAGCACCACGCGAGCCCCCACGTCGCACGCGCCCAGGTGCAGGTGAACCGGGGTCCAGTGCGCCAGGTCGCGCGCTTCGCTGCGCAGCAGGCGGATGCGGGCATCGATGCGCCGTGTGCTCGAGTGCGCGGCTTCGGCGACGATCCAGTCGCCGCGCACGATGTCGCTCTTTTCGAGCCCCGTGGCGGCCAGGTTCAGCGCCAGCCGCTGCCCGGCCAGGCCCTGGCCGGCTTCGCGGTTCTGTGCGTGCAGTCCACGCACACGCACCGGCAGCTTGCGCGGCGAGACCAGCAACCGGTCGCCGACGGCGACCTGGCCCGATACCGCCGTGCCGGTGACCACCGTGCCGATGCCGGGCAGCGTGAAGCAGCGGTCGACGGCCAGCCGGAAGCCGCCGTCGGCACGGGTGCGCACCTGCTCGCGCTGTGCGTCCTGCAGGTGCTGCCCCAGCGCGGGCAGGCCCTCGCCGCTGAGGTTGGAAACCACAAAGATCGGTGCCCCGGCCAGGCCGGTGGGCTGCAGCAGGGCCTCGACTTCGGCGCGCGCCTCGGCCAGCCGCTCGGGCGTGACGAGATCGCACTTCGTCAGCACCACCGCACCCCGCGACAGGCCCAGCAGGTCGAGGATGGCGAGGTGCTCGCGCGTCTGCGGCATCGGCCCGTCGTCGGCGGCCACGACGAGCAGCACGTGGTCGATGCCGGTGGCGCCGGCCAACATGTTGCGCACCAGGCGTTCGTGCCCGGGGACGTCGACAAAGCCCAATACGCCGCCGTCGGCCAGGGCCTTGTAGGCAAAGCCCAGGTCGATGGTGATGCCTCTGGCTTTTTCCTCTTTCAGGCGGTCGGCGTCTATGCCCGTCAAGGCCTTGACGAGAGAGGTCTTGCCATGGTCGATGTGACCAGCTGTACCGACGATCACCGGGGAAGACCGAGTCGAGTTTGAAGGGGTCTTATGGTAGTCTTTTCACACCCAGGGTCAGATGGTTGCGATGGGTCAATCCCCAAACGGGGGCGACTGCGTACAACCCAACCGCCGGACGCTGATCGAAGCACAGGTGATGTGCTCATGTGCCTTGAGAGTGAAGGGTTCACGTGGTCGTCAATTGGGCGGTTATGTGATTCGGTCTTACGTGTGTGCCCGCATCGGGTTTCACCGCCTGCAAAGGAAGTTGCCATGAAACGCCAAGATCAGCAGCCACTGGCCCGCCGCACCATGCTTGCGGGTGCGGGCACCGTCGGTGCCCTTGCGGCCGCCGCCGCCATCTTGCCGGGCCGTCAGGCCGGCACCACCCCAGCCACGGACAAGGTCGCCCAGGCCCCGTCCACCGAGAGTCCCGGGTATCGCCTCACGGAACACGTGGCGCAGTACTACCGGACAGCCCGCGTCTGACCTCAGCCGCTTGAAGTAGGAGGCAACATGCTATTGACCAAACGGTCGGCGGGAAGCGGGGGCGGATCGCCCAGCGCCCTCGTTGGCAGCCTGGCGCGCGGTGTATCCCGCGCCATACCCACGATGGACCGCCGCGCGTTTCTGCGCCGGTCTGGCATGGGTGTCGGTGCGGGCCTCGCGGCCAGCCAGCTGACACTCGTTCGCAAGGCCGAGGCGGCCGGCCCGGCCGCCGCTGCGGAGGGCGGCTCGAAGGTCGTCGTCAAGCGCACGGTGTGCGGCCACTGCTCGGTGGGCTGCGCGATCGACGCCTACGTCGAGAACGGCGTCTGGGTGCGCCAGGAACCGGTGTTCGACTCGCCGCTGAACCTGGGCGCGCATTGCGCCAAGGGCGCCTCGGTGCGTGAACACGGGCATGGCGAGTTCCGCCTCAAGTACCCGATGAAACTCGTCAACGGCAAGTACCAGCGCATCAGCTGGGACGTGGCCCTGGACGAGATCAGCAAAAAAATGCTGGAGCTGCGTGAGCAAAGCGGCCCCGATTCCGTCTTCGTGGTGGGGTCGTCAAAGCAGAACAACGAGCAGTGCTTCCTGCTCAGGAAGTGGGTGACCCTCTGGGGGAGCAACAACTGCGATCACCAGGCACGAATATGCCACTCCACTACTGTCGCCGGTGTGGCGAATACGTGGGGTTACGGTGCGATGACAAACTCGTACAACGACATGCAGAACTCGAAGGCTGCGTTGTACATCGGCTCCAACGCGGCAGAGGCCCATCCGGTCTCGATGCTTCACATGCTGCACGCGAAGGAGAAGGGCTCGAAGATGATCGTGGTGGACCCCCGGTTCACCCGCACGGCGGCCAAGGCAGACGAGTACGTGCGAATCCGCTCGGGTTCGGACATCGCCTTCCTGTTCGGCGTGATGTATCACATCTTCAAGAACGGCTGGGAAGACAAGCAGTACATCAACGACCGCGTCTGGGGCATGGACAAGGTGCGTGAAGACGTGCTGGCGAAGTGGACGCCCGACAAGGTGCTGGCGGTGACGGGGGTCGACGAGGCCACCTGCCTGAAGATCGCCACCATCATGAACGAAAACCGCCCGGGCACCATCGTGTGGTGCCAGGGCCAGACGCAGCACACCATCGGCAACGCCATGGTGCGGGCCTCGTGCCTGCTGCAGTTGGCGCTGGGCAACGTCGGCAAGTCGGGTGGCGGAGCCAACATCTTCCGTGGCCACGACAACGTGCAGGGTTGTACCGACATCGGGCCCAACCCCGATTCGCTGCCCGGCTACTACGGTTTGGCCGATGGTTCGTTCAAGCACTTTGCTGCCGTCTGGGGCGTCGACTTCGACTGGATCAAGGGCCGCTACGCCCCCGGCATGATGGGCAAGCCCGGCATGACGGTGTCGCGCTGGTTCGACGGCGTGCTCGAGAAGAACGAGGTCATTGACCAGCCGAGCAACCTGCGCGGCCTGTTCTACTGGGGCCACGCGCCCAACTCGCAGACCCGCGGCCCCGATCTGAAGCGGGCCATGGACAAGCTCGACCTGCTGGTCGTCATCGACCCCTTCCCGTCGGCCACGGCGGCGATTGCGGCGATGCCAGGCAAGGCCGAGGACGTCAACGCCAAGCGTGCGGTCTATCTGCTGCCGGCCTGCACGCAGTTCGAGACCTCGGGCTCAGTCACGGCGAGCAACCGCTCGATCCAGTGGCGCGAGAAGGTCATCGAGCCGCTGTTCGAGTCGCGCTCCGACCACATGATCATGCACCAGCTGGCCGAGAAGCTCGGCTTCGGCAAGGAACTGAGCAAGAACTACGAGTTCCAGAAGGTCAAGGGCATGGACGAGCCCTTGCCCGAGAGCATCACGCGTGAATGGAACCGCTCCATCTGGACCATCGGCATGACGGGGCAGAGCCCCGAACGGCTGAAGGCCCATATGCGCAACATGCACGTCTTCGACGTGAACACGCTGCGCGCGAAGGGCGGCATCGACAAGGAGACCGGCTACAAGCTCGACGGCGACTACTTCGGCCTGCCCTGGCCGTGTTTCGGCACCGCCGAGCTCAAGCACCCGGGTTCGCCCAACCTGTACGACACCTCCAAGCACGTCATGGAAGGCGGCGGCAACTTCCGCGCCAACTTCGGTGTCGAGCGTGAAGGTCAATCGCTGCTGGCGGGCGACGGATCGCACAGCCAGGGCGCCGAGATCACCACGGGCTACCCCGAGTTCGACCACATCCTGCTGAAGAAGCTGGGCTGGTGGGACGACCTGACCGAAGCCGAGAAGAAGGCCGCCGAGGGCAAGAACTGGAAGACCGATCTTTCGGGCGGCATCCAGCGCGTGACCATGGCTCACGGTTGCCATCCCTTCGGCAACGCCAAGGCACGTGCCGTGGTGTGGAACTTCCCTGATCCGATCCCGCAGCACCGCGAGCCGATCTATTCGACGCGGCCCGAACTGGTGGCCCAGTACCCGACGCACGAAGACCGGCGTACGGGCTGGCGTCTGCCGGTGCTCTACAAGTCGCTGCAGGACAAGAACAAAGACATCGTCAAGGACTTCCCGCTGATCATGACCACGGGCCGTCTGGTCGAGTACGAGGGTGGGGGCGACGAAACGCGCTCCAACCGCTACCTGGCCGAACTGCAGCAGGACATGTTCGTCGAGATCAATCCGGCAACGGCCAACGACCGCGGCATCCGCCACGGCGAGTGGGTGTGGGTGAAGACGCCTACCGGCGTGCGCCTGAAGGTCAAGGCCCAGGTGACCGAACGCGTGGACCGCACGACGGTGTTCCTGCCGATGCACTTTGCCGGCCTCTGGCAGGGCGAGGACATCACGCAGTACTACCCGGACGGTGCCAAGCCCATCATCAAGGGCGAGTCGGTCAACACGGCGGGTACCTATGGGTACGACCCGGTGACCAACATGCAGGAGACGAAGACGTCGGTCTGCCAGATCGAGAAGGCAGCCTGAGGAGCTCACAATGGCCAGAATGAAGTTCATATGTGACGCCGAGCGTTGCATCGAGTGCAACGGTTGCGTCACGGCCTGCAAGGCGGAACACCAAATCCCCTGGGGGGTGAACCGCCGCCGCGTCGTCACGCTGAACGACGGCGTGCCCGGCGAGCGCAGCATCTCGGTGGCCTGCATGCACTGCTCGGACGCACCCTGCATGGCGGTGTGTCCCGTCGACTGCTTCTACCGCACTGCAGAAGGCGTGGTGCTACACGACAAGGACACCTGCATCGGCTGCGGTTACTGCAGCTACGCCTGCCCCTTTGGAGCACCGCAGTTCCCGAGCAGCGGCACCTTCGGCATGCGCGGCAAGATGGACAAGTGCACCTTCTGCGCCGGGGGTCCCGAGACCAGCGGCAGTGCGGCGGAAAACGACAAGTACGGTCGCAATCGCCTTGCCGAAGGCAAGTTGCCCGCCTGTGCCGAGATGTGCTCGACCAAGGCGCTGCTTGGCGGTGACGGCGACGTCGTCGCCGACATCTTCCGCACCCGCGTCATGACCCGGAACAAGGGCAGCGAAGTCTGGGGCTGGGGCACCGCCTACGGCAAACCGAGTCCGGGTGGAAGTGCACCGAAGGCAACCAAGTCATGAGATCTCTCTGGATGTTGGGCGGCCTGGCCTTCCTGGCCGCGCTGTCTGGCTGTACCGAAAAGCCGCAGATCACCGGCAAGCGGACGGTGGGCCAGTCTGCTTTCGCGGGGACGGGTGGCGGGCCCTACACGGCCTCCGGCTGGAAGGCCGGTGACGAAACGAGTTGGGAAGAGCACATGCGCATGCGTACGCAGTCGGGGCAAAACGAGTACGGGCGCAGCGCGGGCAAGTGAAGCCCTGGCAAGAGATCAAGGAGCATTCATGACAGGCTCGATGAAGCACGTGTTGGCGGCCCTTGCGCTAACACTGGGTTGTGCCGGGCTCAGCCTGGCCCAGCAGGCGGCGCCGCTTGCGCCAGCAATGCCGGCGCTTGCGGCCACTGGCGCGCCGGCGGGTTTCGTCGCCCAGCCTGAGCCGAAGGCCGACGAGACCGCCGCGCAGCGCGACAAGACCCAGCCTGGCAACAACGCGCCAGTCTGGCGCGCGGTGCGCGAAAGTGGCATGCAACCGGGAACGAGCAACCTGCCGGGTGCCGAGAAAGGGGTGTTGATCCAGTCCTTCACCCGGTACCCTGGCACCGCCTACACCACCGCCGGGGAGGCCTGGCGGCAGATCCGCAACAACTGGATCGTCCCCTACGGCGGTTCGCTCCTGCTCATCGCGATAGCCACGCTGGCGCTGGTGTATTACACGAAGGGTCCCTTCGGCAGCCAGCCCAGGGACACCGGCCGCAAGATCGAGCGCTTCACGCCCTACGAGCGTGTGCTGCACTGGTCGACGGCGGTCACCTTCTCCATCCTCGCCATCTCGGGCATCGTGATGGCCTTCGGCAAGTTTTTCATGCTGCCGGTGCTTGGCGCCACGCTCTTCGGCTGGCTGACCTTCGCACTGAAGACGGCGCACAACTTCGCCGGCCCGCTGTTTGCGGTCGCCTTGGTGCTCTTCTCCATCAAATTCCTGGCCGACAACCTACCGCGCGCCGGCGACGTGGGCTGGCTGATGAGAGGCGGTGGCCTTTTCAGCGAACACCACTTGCCTTCGCACCGCTTCAACGCCGGCGAGAAAGTCGTGTTCTGGATGGGCGGCATCGTCTTCGGCCTCGTCGTCGTCGTTTCCGGCCTGGTGCTCGACGGCCTGGTGCCCGGTTTCGGCGAAACGCGCGGTGGCATGCAGGTGAGCCACATCGTGCACGCGGTGGCGTCGATGCTGATGATGGCGCTGTTCATCGGCCACATCTACATGGGCTCGCTGGGTGTGCCGGGCGCGCTCGACGCCATGACGACCGGCTATGTCGACGAGAGTTGGGCCAAGGAACACCACAAACTGTGGTTCGACGACGTGAAGGCCGGCAAGATCCCAGCGGTTCGCTCGGGTGCGCAACCCCCTGGGATCGCCCCGGTATCAACCCGGTCCTGAGCGAAAGAAGATTTGTGGAGAACCCCATCGTGAAGACGATCAAGACCCCCATGCTGCTGGCCTGCGCCGTAATCTGCGGTTCGATGCTGACGCTGTCCGTGGCCTCGGCCAAGCTGCCGGCGCCTAGCGATGAAGCCAAAGCCAAGGCCGCGGAAGCTGCTGCCAAGACGGCGCACGGCGGCAAGGTCGACGGTTACAAGCTGTGCCAGACGATGGAGGCCACGGCGGCCAGCTACTACGCCAACGCCAAGAAGGCGAGCAAGGAAACCAAGCCGCCGGCGGCCACGCCGCCCTGCACCGACCCCGGCCCCTTCGTCTACACGCCGGCACCACCCGCGGCCCCGGCCGCTGCGGCATCCGGTGTCCCGGTCGCTGCGGCACCCGCCGCCCCGGCGCCCGCGGTGGCGGCTGCGCCGAAGAAGTGAGCGCGCTGCCGCCAGGCCATGTCGGTGCAGCCTGAGGCCCAAGCCCCAGCGCCGCCGCCCGAAGCCGAGGTGCGGCTCCGGGTGCCCGGTGCGCCACGCCTGACCGGCGCGCAGTGCGAGTTGCTGCGCGAGATCCAGATCCTCGACGAGTACGGCGATAGGCGCAGCATCCACATCCCGGCCGAGCGGCCGCTTACGGTTTTCGTTGACAAGCGAGAACTCGTCACGCTGATGACGCTGGGCCAGTGCCCCGAACTGCTGGTGCTGGGTTACCTGTGCAACCAGCGCCTGATCGCCGGCGTGCAGGAAGTCGAATCCATCACCGTCGACTGGGACGTCGGCGCGGCCGCCGTTCGCACCCACCACGGCGTGCACGACCTCGCTGCCAAGACCGCCACGCGTGTCGTCACTACGGGCTGCGGCCAGGGCACGGTATTCGGCGACGTGATGAGCCAGCTGCACACCGTGACACTGCCCGACGCCGCCACCGCACGCATCCGCCAGACCACGTTGCACCGCATGCTCGAGACCATGCGCCAGCAGGAAAGCATCCACCGCAAGGCGGGCTCGGTGCATGGCTGCGCGCTGTTCCAGCTGCAGCCGCAGGGAAGCGAAATGCTCTACTTCGTCGAAGACGTGGGCCGCCACAACGCGATCGACACCATCGCCGGCTGGATGGGCCTGCACGGCGTTGCCGGCGCTGACAAGGCCTTCTACACGACGGGCCGCCTGACCAGCGAGATGGTCATGAAGGGTGCGCAGATGGGCGTGCCCATCGTCGTCTCGCGCAACGGCGTCACCGCCATGGGCCATGAGCTGGCGTCACGTTTGGGCATGACCCTCTTCGGCCGCGCCGCGAACCGCCACTTCCTCTGCTACACCGGCGCCGAGCGTTTCGACTCGGAACCCGAACCACAGCGTGCCGCGGTAAGGGTCGTCGCCGGTCAGTAAGCGACCGCTGCGGCGCTCACACCAGGCCGTCGAACAACCACACGTCGACGAAACCGCCTTCGGCCACCGAGCCCTGCTCGTGGCCCAGCACGACGAGCGCGTTCGCTTCACTCATGCTGCGCAGCACACCGGCGCCCTGTGAACCCGTCAGGCGCACCTGCCAGCCACCGTCCGCAGCCGGCTCGACGATGCCGCGCTGAAACTCCGTGCGGCCAGGCCGCTTGCGCAGCGCGCTGGTGCAACGCGCCTGCAGCACCGGCAGCGGCTGCGGCGAGGCGCCGGCCAACTGCAGCAGCGCGTCCCGCGCGAAGGCGTAGAAGGTGACGAGCGCGGCCACCGGGTTGCCCGGCAGCGCAAACAGCCAGCACGGCGGCGCGCCGCCCTCGCGTTTGCCCGCGCCTTTGCCCGCGGACGACAGCGGGCCGAAGGCAAAGGGCCGGCCGGGCCGCATCGCCACCTTCCAGAACGCCACCTCGCCCAGGCGGGCCAGCACGTCGCGCGTGTGGTCGGCGTCGCCCATGCTGACGCCGCCGCTGGTGAGCACGACGTCGGCCTGCGCCACCGCGGCCTCGAGCGTGGCCTGCAGCGCTAGCGGGTCGTCGCGCACCAGGCCGAGGTCGATCACCTCCATGCCCAGCCTCTGCAGCGCGCCCATCAGGCTGTAGCGGTTGCTGTCGTAGACGCTGCCGGGGTCGAGCGCCTGGCCGAGCGTGCGCAGTTCGTCGCCGGTGGAGAACAGCGCCACGCGCAGCCGTCGCCGCACGCTGACTTCGCCGACGCCGAGCGACGCCACGAGGCCCAGGTCGGCCGGCTTCAGCACGCGCCCGGCCAGCAGCGCGGGCCGGCCGGCGGCCAGGTCCTCACCGCGGCGCCGGCGGTTGTCGCCGGGGCGCATCACGCCGGCGTCGACCAGCACGGCCTCGCCGTCGACGCGGCACACCTCCAGCGGCACCACGGTGTCCAGGCCGGCCGGCATCACCGCGCCGGTCATGATGCGCAGGCACTGCCCGGCGCCCACGTTGCCAGCCCAGGGCGCACCGGCGAACAGCGTGCCCACCGCGTGCAGCGTGGTGGTGGCGCCGGGCTGCAGTTCGCTGCCGCGGAAGGCGTAGCCGTCCATGGCCGAGTTGTCGTGTGCCGGCACGTCGATGGGCGATATCACGTCGGCCGCGAGCACACGGCCCAGCGCCTGCGCCAGCGCCACCGTCTCGGTGTCGGCGATGGGCTGCAGCGCGGCGGCGATGGCGGCCCGCGCCTGGGCCACACTGAGGTTGCGGTCCCCCGCCGCCAGTGGCGACTCTGCAAGTTCGGTCATCGGTCGTTCCCGCACCCATGGCGGGTGCTCTGTGCGCTGCAGCGGCGGCCCCCGGGGCCCGGCCAGCCACCCCGGCAGCGACGTGATTCTGCATCGCTGCGTCACCGGGGCTGCTGGCGGTGAGCCTAGGCATGCCGTTGCATATCGCCCGTGTTGCGCCAGGACGGCAGAATCCCGGCGCTGTCCCGGCCCACCTCGCCCGCCCCCTTCCATGAACACCGTGTCCGACAGCCTGTGGCTGGCCCTGCACCTGATTGCCGACGCCGACAGTGCCCTGTTGGACATCGTCGGCCTGTCGCTGCGTGTCAGCGCCACCGCCTGCCTGCTGGGTGCCGTGTTCGGCCTCGCGCTGGGCGCCACGCTGGCGGTGGCGTGTTTCCCGGGGCGGTCGGTGCTGGTCTGGGGCGTCAATACGCTGCTGGGCCTGCCGTCGGTCGTTGTCGGGCTGCTCGTCTACCTGTTGCTTTCGCGCGCCGGTCCGCTGGGCAGCCTGGGCATCCTGTTCACGCCTGCGGCGATGGTCATCGCGCAGAGCATCCTGGTGGTGCCGCTGATCGCCGCGCTGTCACGCCAGCTGGTGCTGGACGCGCTGAACGAAGGCGGCGACCAGCTGCGTTCGCTGGGCGCCAGCCCCGCGCAGGCCGCGGCGCTGCTGCTGCTGCACACCCGCGTCGGGCTGCTTACGGTTGTGCTCACCGCCTTCGGCCGCGCGATATCGGAGGTGGGCGCGGTGATGATCGTCGGCGGCAACATCGACGGCCTGACGCGGGTGATGACCACTGCCATCGCGCTGGAGACCAGCAAGGGCGACCTGCCGCTGGCGATGGCACTGGGCCTGCTGCTGCTCGGCGTCGTCGGCATCGTCAACGTGGCAATCAGCCTGATCCAGCGCGGTCAGGGCTCGGCATTGGCGGGGGTTCGATGAAACGCCCGGCCAGCGATTCCGGCCTCGTGCAGACGAGTCAGCGGCCGCTGCTGGAGCTCGATGGCGTGGGCGTGCGTTTTGGATCGGTCCAGGCCTTGCGTGATGTCAGCCTGCAGATCAAGGCGGGTGAATCGGTGGCCTTGCTGGGGGCCAACGGGTCTGGCAAGACAACCCTGCTGCGAACCCTGCACGGTGTGGTCTCGCACAGCGGGCTCCGGCGGATCTGCAATGCTGATCCCTCAGGCCGCGCGCTGGTGCAGAGCATGGTCTACCAGCGCCCGTTCATGCTGCGTTTGTCGGTGCGCAACAACCTGCGACTGGCGGCCTGGCTGGCTGCTGTTCCGTGGCAGGAGTGGCAACAACGCAGCGACTCCGCCTTGCGTCGGGTCGGCCTGAGCGGACTGGAAGATCGCCCGGCAAGGGCCTTGTCGGGCGGCCAGCAGCAGCGAC
>JBBRBW010000088.1:0-18180 GCA_038205425.1 Burkholderiales bacterium
TGGGGTTAAATACCGAAAAAATAGTTGACGAACTGAACCAAGCCCAAACCTTTTGCAATTTCTGCTGTTGGCCAGGCAAATACAAAGTCGGCTCCCAAGTGGCGTGAATTCATGGCAATATAACCACCACCATAAGCTTTCCGAATAATTATTGTTACTTTAGGAACCGTAGCTTCACTGCATGCGCGACGGCGGTTTCATCAGCGCGCACGACTTCCACATCAGCACGCTGATCGCCGAAGTGGTCTGCGGCGGGGATGTCGACGCCGGCAGCATGGTGAACGAGGAGTACCTGATGACGATGGAACGCGACCGCTTCTGCAGCCTGCTGGAGCATCCGAAGAGTCAGGAACGCATCATGGGCATGCTGCAGACCGGCAAGCCCGTCCGGAATTGAGCGGAGACAAGATCATGAGCAAACAAGTTCAAGACGCCTACATCGTCGCCGCCACGCGCACGCCCATCGGGCGCAGCGGCCGCGGTTTTTTCCGCAACACACGGCCGGACGACCTGCTGGTGGCCGCCGTGAAAAGCGCGCTGGCCCAGGTGCCGACGCTGGACCCCAAGGCCATCGAGGACGCCATCATCGGCTGCAGCTTCCCCGAGGGCGAGCAGGGCATGAACATGGCCCGCGTGGCCATGGTGCTGGCCGGTCTGCCGCACAGCGTGGGCGGTGTCACCATCAACCGCTTCTGCGCCAGCGGCCTGACCGCGCTGCAGATGGCGGCCGACCGCATCCGCGTCGGCGAGGCCGAAGTGATGATCGCCGGCGGCGCCGAGAGCATGAGCATGGTGCCGATGGGCGGCAACAAGCCGTCGTTCAACCCCGAGGTCTTTGCACGCGACGAAAACGTCGGCATTGCCTACGGCATGGGCCTGACGGCCGAGAAGGTGGCCGCGCAGTGGAAGGTCTCGCGCGAGGACCAGGACGCCTTTGCGCTGGCATCGCACCAGCGTGCGGTGAAGGCGATGGCAGCCGGCGAGTTCACTGACGAGATGACGCCCGTCACCGTGGTCGACCGTTTCCCCAACCTCGCCACTGGCGAGGTCAGCACGAAGACGCGCACCGTCAACCTGGACGAAGGCGCGCGGCCCGACACCTCGCTCGAGGGCCTGGCCAAGCTGCGCCCGGTGTTCGCCGCCAAGGGCAGCGTCACGGCCGGCAACAGCAGCCAGACAAGCGACGGCGCGGGCGCGTTGATCCTGGCCAGCGAGGCGGCCATCAAGCGCTACGACCTCAAGCCCCTGGCGCGCTTCGTCAGCTTCGCCGCACGCGGCGTGGCGCCCGAGATCATGGGCATCGGCCCCATCGAGGCCATCCCGGCGGCGCTGAAGTACGCCGGCCTGAGCCTGGCCGACATCGGCTGGATCGAGCTCAACGAGGCCTTCGCCGCGCAGTCGCTGGCCGTCATCCGCACGCTGGGGCTGGACGCGGACAAGACCAACCCGATGGGCGGCGCCATCGCGCTGGGGCACCCGCTGGGCGCCACCGGCGCCATCCGCGCCGCCACCGTGGTGCACGCGCTGCGCCGCCACAAGCTGAAGTACGGCATGGTGACGATGTGCATCGGCATGGGCCAGGGCGCCGCAGGCATCATCGAGAGTGTGTGATGGGCCCCCAGGCTTGTCGCTTCGCGCCTTCGCCACCCCCCGAGGGGGCTTCGGCAGCGGCCCGGCAGAGCCGGTTCCGCGCCGGGCCTTGATCAAGACCGACCCCACCGCCTGACGAGGTATTTGCATGAGCATCAAGACCGCCACACTGAACGGCGTGGCCACCATCGAGATCGCACGGCCCGAGAAGAAAAACGCGCTCACGGTCGCCATGTACGAGGCCATGACGGACGCGATTCACGCCGCCAAGGCCGACCCGGCGGTGCGCGCGCTGCTGATCACCGGGCAGCCGGGGATCTTCACCTCGGGCAACGACATCGAGGACTTCATGAAGCGCGCGCCGGGCCAGGGCAGCGACGCGATGGACTCGCCGGTCTTCCTTTTCATGCGTGCGCTGCTCGACTGCGACAAGCCGGTGGTGGCCGCCGTCACCGGCGCCGCGGTGGGCATAGGCACGACGATGCTGCTGCACTGCGACTTCGTCTATGTCAGCGACGAGGCGCGGCTGGCCATGCCCTTCGTGGCCCTGGGCCTGGTGCCCGAGTTCGGCTCCAGCCTGGTGGTGCCGCAGCTGATGGGCCACCGCCGCGCGGCCGAGAAGCTGCTGCTCGGCGACCCCTTCACGCCCGAGCAGGCGGTGGAATGCGGCATTGCCAACGCCGTGCTGCCCGCCGGCGAGGTGGTGAACCACGCCCGCCGCGTGGCCGAGCGCTTCAACGCGCTGCCCCCGGGCGCCGTGCGCGAGTCCAAGCAGCTGATGCGCGCGCCGCAGCACAAGATGCTGCTGGAGGCCATCGCCACCGAGGGTGAACTCTTCGCCAAGCGCCTGCGCAGCCCCGAGGCGATGGAGGCCTTCCAGGCCTTCTTCCAGAAGCGCAAGCCCGACTTCTCCAAGTTCTGATCATGTCGCTCACCGTCAAGCTCGCCCTCAGCCCGTTGCTCGTGGCGCAGGCGGTGATGACGCGCCGCCGTCTGCCGCGCCTGGCCGAACCCGAGGGGGAACGCCATGGCGAGACCGGCGCTGCGGAGGCCACGCCCTTGCGCTTGCTGATCGCCGGCGATTCGTCGGCCGCCGGCGTCGGCGTGGTCACGCAGCGTGAAGCGCTGGCCGGGCAGCTGGCCGAACGCCTGGCCGAGGCCTGCGCGCTGCACGTCACCTGGCGGCTGGTGGCCAAATCGGGCCTCAACACCGCGCAGACGCTGCACGTGCTGCAGCGCGAGCCCCTGCCGCTGCAGGCCGACGTGGCGGTGGTGGTGTCCGGGGTCAACGACGTCGTGGAGCAGGTGCCCTCGCACCACGCCGTGTCTTCGCGCGAGACACTCGCCAACTGGCTGCGCAACGCCCACGGCGTGCAGCACGTGGTGTTCGCGCCGCTGCCGCCCATCCACCATTTCCCCGGCCTGCCGCAGCCGCTGCGCTGGGTGGCCGGCAGCGACGCGCGCCGCCACAACCAGGCGCTGCTGCGCTGGGTGCGCACACGCGGCGACGTGTCCAGCGTCGACATGGAAATGCCGCTGAACCGCGGTGTCATGGCCGCCGACGGCTTCCACCCTGGCGTGCCGGTCTACCGCTATTGCGCGGCGGCCATCGCGCAGCACGTGGCTGCACACGTGCGGCCACATCTGCACCTGACGGCTGCACACGTGCGGCCACACGGCACCTGACGGCCGCACACATGCGGCCCCACCTCCATCCGGACGCATCGAAATGAGCACACTCAGCCTGCAAGGCAAGACCCTCATGATCACCGGCGCCAGCCGCGGCATCGGCCTGGCCATCGCCAGGCGCGCGGCGGCCGACGGCGCCAACATCGTGCTGCTGGCCAAGACGGTGGAGCCGAACCCCAAGCTGCCCGGCACCCTGGCCAGCGCCGCGGCCGAGGTTGAAGCCGCCGGCGGCCACGCGCTGGCCGTGCAGACCGACATCCGCGACGAAAACGCGGTGGCGGCCGCGGTGGCCGCGGCGGTGGCGCGTTTCGGCGGCATCGACATCCTGGTCAACAACGCCAGCGCCATCAGCCTGACGCCCACCGCGGCCACGCCGATGAAGCGCTTCGACCTGATGTTCGGGGTCAACGTGCGCGGCACATATGCGTGCACACAAGCGTGCCTGGCCGAGCTGACGAAGAGCGCCAAGGCCGGCCGCAACCCGCACGTGCTGAACATGAGCCCGCCGCTGTCGATGAAGGAGCACTGGTTCAAGGGCCACGTGGCCTACACCATGGCCAAGTACGGCATGAGCGAATGCACGCTGGGCCACGCCGGTGAATTCCGCCACCTGGGCATCGCCGTCAACAGCCTGTGGCCGCGTACGGCGATTGCCACCGCAGCGATGCAGATGATCCCGGGCATCGACCTCGAGCTTTGCCGCAAGCCCGCGATCCTGGCCGACGCGGCGTACTTCATCCTCACCAGCGACGCGAAGTTGACCACCGGCCAGTTTTTCATCGACGACGAACTGTTGGCCCAGCACGGCATCACCGACCTGGAGAAGTATTCTGTGAAGCCGGGCACGAAGAACTTCATCCCCGACTTCTTCATCGACTGAAGCACGGCCCGCCCGGCGGGCCTGCGGCTCAGCGCGGCACCGGCCGCGGCTGGCCCTTGCCGTCGATGGCGACGTAGGTCAGGTCGGCCTCGGTCACCTTGACCACCTGCAGGTCGGCCGGGTTGCGCTCGGCGTAGACCTCGACGTGCACGCTGACGCTGGTGTTGCCGATGCGCGTGACGCGCGCGTAGAAGCTCAGCAGGTCGCCTATCGACACCGGCTGCTTGAAGATGAACTGGTTCACCGCCACGGTGGCGATGCGCCCCTTGGCAATGCGCACCGGCAGCACGGCGCCGGCGAGGTCGACCTGGGCCATGATCCAGCCGCCGAAGACGTCGCCGTTGGCGTTGGCGTCGGCCGGCATGGGCATCACGCGCAGCACCAGTTCGGCGCCGTTGGGCAGCGTGGCGGGCGCCATGCGCGGGGTGGGAAGGGCTTCGGTCATGGGCGGGCTGCTTTTGCGGTGCACGGCGACAATCGCCGCATGCGCACCAATGTAGCCGCTCACTCGGCGCCCGTTCTGAACGACCCCGCCCATCAACGTTCCGACTGGGGCACGCTGGCCAAGCTGCTGCCCTACCTGTGGCAGTACCGCTGGCGTGTGGGCATCGCGCTGGCCTTCCTGGTGGCGGCCAAGGTGGCCAACGTCGGCGTGCCGCTGCTGCTGAAAAACCTGGTTGATGCACTCGCCTTCAAGCCCGGTGATGTTGCAGCCGTACTGGTGGTGCCCATCGGCCTGCTGGTGGCCTACGGCGGCCTGCGGTTGAGCACCACGCTGTTCACCGAACTGCGCGAGCTGATCTTCGCCAAGGCCACCGAGGGCACGGCGCGCAGCATCAGCCTGCAGGTCTTCCGCCACCTGCACGCCCTGAGCCTGCGTTTCCACCTCGAACGCCAGACCGGCGGCATGACACGCGACATCGAACGCGGCACCCGTGCCGTGCACTCGCTGATCTCGTATTCGCTCTACAGCATCGTGCCCACGCTGATCGAAGTGACGATGGTGCTGACGCTGCTGGCGGTGAAGTTCGACGCCTGGTTCGCGTGGATCACCATCGCCGCGCTCGTCGTCTACATCAGCTTCACGATCACCGTGACGGAATGGCGCACGCAGTTCCGCAAGCAGATGAACGAGCTCGACAGCACGGCGCACAGCCGCGCCATCGACGCGTTGCTGAACTACGAAACGGTGAAGTACTTCAACAACGAAGACTTCGAGGCCCGCCGCTACGACGAGAACCTGGAGAAGCTGCGCCGCGCGTCACTCAAGAGCCAGAGCACGCTGAGCCTGCTGAACACCGGCCAGCAGTTGATCATCGCCACCGCGCTGGTGGCCATGCTGTGGCGCGCCACCGCGGGCGTGGTCGAAGGGCGCATGACGCTCGGTGACCTGGTGATGGTGAATGCTTTCATGATCCAGCTCTACATCCCGCTGAACTTCCTGGGCGTGATCTACCGCGAGATCAAGCAGAGCCTGACCGACCTCGACAAGATGTTCACGCTGCTGGAACGCAACCGCGAGGTCGACGACGTGCCGGGCGCGCAGCCGCTGCGCGTCACGCAGGGCCATGTGCGCTTCGAGCACGTGAGCTTTGCCTACGACCTTGGTTTGAGCACGGGTCTCCCGGGTTCGAACGCGCCCCTTGGGGGCCGCGATCGCAGTGAGCCTGGGGCCCGGATTCGCCCCATCCTGCACGACGTGAGCTTCGAGATCCCGCCGGGCAAGACGGTGGCCGTGGTGGGCCCCAGCGGCGCCGGCAAGAGCACGCTGGCGCGGCTGCTCTACCGCTTCTACGACATCACCGGCGGCCACATCAGCATCGACGGCCAGGAACTGCGCTCGGTGACGCAGACCAGCCTGCGCGCGGCCATCGGCATCGTGCCGCAGGACACCGTGCTCTTCAACGACACGGTCGAATACAACATCGCCTACGGCCGCCCCGGCGCCACGCGTGAAGAGGTGGAAGCCGCGGCCAAGGCCGCGCACATCCACGACTTCATAGTCAGCACGCCCAAGGGCTACGACACCATGGTGGGCGAGCGGGGTCTGAAGCTGTCGGGCGGCGAGAAGCAGCGCGTGGCGATCGCGCGCACCTTGCTGAAGAACCCGCCGGTGCTGATCTTCGACGAGGCGACTTCGGCGCTGGATTCAGCCAACGAGCGCGCCATCCAGGCCGAACTGCGCGCCGTCTCGCAGGGCAAGACGGCGCTGGTCATCGCGCACCGGCTGAGCACGGTGGTCGACGCGCACGAGATCGTGGTGCTGGAAGCGGGCCGCGTGGTGGAACGTGGCCCGCACGCCGAATTGCTGGCGCGCGGTGGACGCTACGCCGAGATGTGGCGGCTGCAGCAGAGCGGGCAGGACGTGTAGCCGCCTGCACGGCCGGCCACAGTCGCCGGCCGGTCAGCGACCGTGTCGGCCGCCGTCGCGCCGGTCGTAGCGGTTCGGCACGCCATCGCCGTCACGGTCCCAGTGCGGGTTGTAGACGCGGTCGTAGCGGTTCGGCACGCCATCGCCGTCACGGTCCCAGTGCGGGTTGTAGACGCGGTCGTAGCGGTTGGGGATGCCGTCGCCGTCACGGTCCCAACGTGGGTTGTAGACGCGGTCGTAGCGGTTCGGGATGCCGTCGCGGTCGGTGTCGTGCCAGCTGGTGCGGTGCACTGGCCGGCCCGGCAGCACGTAGACCGGCGGCGCATAGGCGCGCGGCACGTAGATCTCTGGCGCGTAGACCTGGGGCGCGTATGCAGGCTGGGCATACAACTGCTGCCCGTACACCGGGCTGCCGACAACCACGCCGATCTGCGGGCTGCCGAGGGTGACCGACCACTGCACGTCCGCGCGGTTGCCGGCGTGTGCGGCGCCAGCGGCCAGGATGCCTGCCAGGGCGAAGGCGGCGAGATGCTTGCTGTTCATGCGTCGTACTCCTTGGTTGCTGCAACACCGCTGTGCTACGGCGCCACCCCCCTACAACGTCGGCGCCGCTGCCGTGGACCACGACTTCAAGGTCAAGCGGATGTAAAGCTCTGTGGCTGCCGGTGTGCACCTGCAAGCGCCGCCGCCGGCTGCAACTTCCCGGCCGATACACTCGCCGGCGTGGAAACCAAGTGGCTCGAGGACTTCGTGAGCCTGGCCGAGACGCGCAGCTTCTCGCGCTCGGCACAGCTGCGGCACGTCACGCAGCCGGCGTTTTCTCGTCGCATCCAGGCGCTGGAGGCCTGGGCCGGCATCGACCTCGTCGACCGCTCGTCCTACCCGACCCGCCTGACGCCCGCCGGCGAGACCTTCCACGCCCAGGCGCTGGAGCTGCTGGACGGGCTGCAGGCGGCACGCAACCTGATGCGCAGCCACCAGGTGGCGGGCCAGGACATGATCGAGTTCGCGGTGCCGCACACGCTGGCCTTCACCTTCTTCCCGCACTGGATCACCGAGATCAACCGCGACCTGCGGCCGCACTTCGGTGCGCTGAAGACACGGCTGACGGCGCTGAACGTGCACGACGCCGTGCTGCGCCTGACCGAAGCCGGCTGCGACCTGCTCATCGCCTACCACCATGCCAGCCAGCCGCTGCAGCTGAGCGCCGAGCGCTACGAGATGCTGAGCCTGGGCCACGAAACGCTGGCGCCCTACGCCAAGGCCGACGCCGAAGGCCGGCCGCTGTACACGCTGCCCGGGCGCGCGGGCGAGGCCGTGCCCTTCCTGGGCTACGCCTCGGGCGCCTACATGGCGCGGTTGGTCGAGGTCATCCTCAAGCAGGCGGCCACGCCGCTGCGGCTGGAACCCCTCTACGAAACCGACATGGCCGAGGGCCTGAAGGCGATGGCGCTGGAAGGGCATGGCCTGGCCTTCCTGCCGCACAGCTCGGTGCGCAAGGAACTGCGCGCGCGCCGACTGGTGGCGGCGGCGCCGGCGGGGCAGTTGAGCCTGACCATGGAAATGCGCATCTACCGCGAGCGCCCGCAAGGCGCCCGCCACGTCAAGCCGGCGGTGCAGGCGCTGTGGGCCTTCCTGGCTGACCAGGGTCAACCCTAGGCCGGCATGCCGCGTCGGCATGGGCCGCATGGCCATCGGCATTGGCCGCGGCGGCGCGGCACCCGCTACCTTCCGCTCCCGGAGCCGCGCCCCGCGATGGTGCCCGCAGGTGGCCCGGCGCTTGCGTGGTTGAACACCGTGGAGCGCGGGCTTCCACCCGGTCGGGCGGTCGTGCCGACTTCCTAGAATGCCCAGTCCGTGCCAATGAAGGAGATCCCATGAAGAGAATGTCGTTTGTGCTCGCCACGCTCGCGCTGGCCGCCGCCGGGGCCGCGCAGGCCGACACGCTGGCCAAGTTCAAGACCAGCGGCGTCGCCACGATGGGCGTGCGTGAATCGTCGGGCGCGCTGAGCTACACGCTGGGCGACGGCAAGTACGCCGGCTTCCACGTCGAGATCTGCCAGCGTGTGCTGGCCGACGTGCAGAAAGGGCTGGGCCTGGCCAAGCTCGAGACCAAGTACCAGGCGGTGACCTCACAGAACCGCATCCCGCTGGTGCAGAACGGCACCGTCGACATCGAGTGCGGCAGCACCACCAACAACGCCACGCGGCAGAAGGACGTGTCCTTCGCCGTCACCACCTACGTCGAAGAGGTGCGCATCGCGGTGAAGGCCAACTCGGGCATCACCGGCATCGCGCAGCTGACTGGCAAGAAGGTGGCCACGACCACCGGCACCACCAGCGTGCAGCTGCTGCGCAAGCACGAGCGCGCCAACGGCGTGAACTTCGAGGAGGTCTTCGGCAAGGACCACGCCGACAGCTTCCTGCTGATGGAAAGCGGCCGCGCCGACGCCTTCGTGATGGACGGCCAGATCCTGGCCGGCAACATCGCCAAGGCCAAGAACCCGGCCGACTTCAAGATCGTCGGCGAGGTGCTCTCGGTCGAGCCCATCGCGATCATGATCCGCAAGGACGACCCGGCCTTCAAGAAGGCGGTCGACGGCAGCATCACGGCGATGATGAAGGGCGGCGAGATCGCCAAGCTCTACGACAAGTGGTTCGTGCAGCCCATCCCGCCGAGCAACACGCGCGTCGGCCTGCCGGCCAGCGACGCCACCAAGGCCGCGTGGGCGAACCCGAACGACAAGCCGGTCGAAGACTACATGAAGAAGTGAGCGCCGCGGGCCCGCCGCGGTGGGCCCTAACGTGCCAAACGCACTGACAGGGGAGGGCCTGCGTGGCCACTTGGGACTGGCAGGTCTTCTGCAAGGAAACGACGACCGGTGAAGTCGTCAACGGCTGTTTCGGCCGCGGCGGCGACATCACCTACCTGGACTGGATCCTCTCCGCCTGGGGCTGGACGCTGAGCGTGGCGGCGCTGGCGCTGGTCGTCGCGCTGCTGGTCGGTTCTCTGATGGGCATCCTGCGCACCGTGCCCGACAAGCGGCTGGTGCTGCTGGGCAACGCCTGGACCGAGCTCTTCCGCAACATCCCGCTGCTGGTGCAGATCTTCCTCTGGTACCACGTGCTGCCGTCGCTGATCAAGCCACTGCAGGCCTTCCCGAGTTTCATCCTCGTCGTCTTCGCTTTGGGTTTCTTCACCAGCGCGCGCATCAGCGAACAGGTGAAAGCCGGCATCCAGGCGCTGCCGACGGGCCAGCGCTACGCCGGCCTGGCGATGGGCCTGAGCCTGCCGCAGACCTACCGCTACGTGCTGCTGCCGATGGCCTTCCGCATCGTGATCCCGCCGCTGACGAGCGAAAGCATGAACATCGTCAAGAACTCGTCGGTGGCCTTCGCGGTGAGCATTGCCGAGCTGACGATGTTCGCGATGCAGGCCGGCGAGGAAACCTCGCGCAACGTCGAGATGTACCTCGCGGTCACCGCGCTGTACTTCATCTCGGCCTTCAGCATCAACCGGCTGGCGCTGTTCATCGAGAACCGCGTGCGGGTGCCCGGCACGATCGGCTCGAAGTGAGAAGACCATGAACCTGGACTTCTCCTTCCTGAGCTACGACGTCGTCTCGAACTTCGTCATCAAGGGCCTGATCTTCTCGGTGCAGCTGACGCTGATCGCGATGATCGGCGGCATCGTGCTGGGCACCGCGCTGGCGCTGATGCGGCTGTCGGGCAGGCCTTTCCTCGTGATACCGGCGGCGGCCTACGTCAACACCATGCGAAGCATTCCGCTGGTGATGGTGATCCTGTGGTTCTTCCTGCTCATCCCGCTGCTGCTGGGCCGTCCGATGGGCGCCGAGCTGTCGGCCATGGTCACCTTCACGCTCTTCGAGGCGGCCTACTACTCGGAGATCATGCGCGCCGGCATCCAGAGCGTGCCCAAGGGGCAGGTGCACGCCGGCTACGCGGTGGGCATGAACTACCAGCAGACGATGCAGTACATCATCCTGCCGCAGGCCTTCCGCAACATGCTGCCGGTGTTGCTGACGCAGACCATCATCCTGTTCCAGGACACCAGCCTGGTCTACGCCATCGGCGCCTACGACCTGCTCAAGGGTTTCGAGATCGCCGGCAAGAACTTCAACCGGCCCGTGGAGACCTACCTCGTGGCCGCCGTCGTCTAC
The DNA here is from genome assembly GCA_038205425.1 of Burkholderiales bacterium. Lineage (GTDB taxonomy): Bacteria > Pseudomonadota > Gammaproteobacteria > Burkholderiales > Burkholderiaceae_C > Rubrivivax. The sequence goes on from JBBRBW010000088.1 coordinate 10,712, forward strand.
TTCGTCATCTGCTTCTCGCTCAGCATGCTCGTGCGCAGGCTGCAGCAGCGAATCGCCATCATCCGGTAATGTCAGCCCCCGCCCGCGGTGTACCGCGGGCACCCCCGAGGGGGTTCCCGCCAGGAGCGCGTAAGTGATCCAGATAAAAAACGTCAGCAAGTGGTACGGCAGCTTCCAGGTGCTGACCGATTGCAGCACCGTCGTCAACAAGGGCGAGGTGGTGGTGGTCTGCGGGCCTTCGGGCTCGGGCAAGAGCACGCTGATCAAGACCGTCAACGCGCTCGAGCCCTTCCAGAAGGGCGACATCACCGTCGACGGCGTCAGCATCAGCGACCCCAAGACCGACCTCCCGAAGCTGCGCAGCCATGTCGGCATGGTGTTCCAGCACTTCGAGCTCTTCCCGCACTTGAGCGTCACCGAGAACCTGACACTGGCGCAGATCAAGGTGCTGAACCGCAGCACTGACGAGGCCAAGGCGCGTGGCCTGAAGATGCTCGATCGTGTGGGCCTGATGGCCCACAAGGACAAGTTCCCGGGCCAGCTCTCGGGTGGTCAGCAGCAACGGGTGGCGATCGCGCGTGCGCTGAGCATGGACCCGATCGTGATGCTCTTCGACGAACCCACCTCGGCGCTCGACCCCGAGATGGTGGGCGAGGTGCTCGACGTGATGGTGCTGCTGGCCAAGGAAGGCATGACGATGATGGTCGTCACGCACGAGATGGGCTTCGCGCGCAAGGTCAGCCACCGCGTCATCTTCATGGACGCCGGCAAGATCGTCGAGGACTGCAAGAAGGAAGATTTTTTCGGCAATACCTCGGACCGTTCGCCGCGCGCGCAGGACTTCCTGTCGAAGATCCTGCAGCACTGACCGGGCACATCGCCCGGGGGCCCGTCAGGGTTCGATCGCGGCGCCCACCAGCGGCTCGCCGCCACCCACGGTGCCGATGAAAGATGCGCGGCCCGTCGTCAGATCGACACGGTGCCAGCGTGTGCCCTTCGCGCCCGCGGCGCGCACGCCGGCGTAGGCCGTGGGCGTGATGTCCGAGATGTCGAAGGTGGCGTGGGCGAAGGGGCCGATGCCCAGGCTGCCCACAATGTACAGGCGCCCGGTGTTGGGCGACACCATCGGCGTGACACCTTCCTTCGTGCCCTGGTGCAGCAGCAGGCCCATCGCGCCGTCGAGCGCGTAGTTGGTGGTGATCTTGTCGTTCAGCTTGTTGTAGCTGTAGCCGGCGGCCACCACGTTCGCCGGCTTGCCGGCGTTGATGTCGCCGGCGTCGTAGGCCAGGCGACCGTCGAACTGCAGGCCGGGCGTGTTCGGGTCGCCGTCGACCACGGTGCCGGTGTCGGGGTGCAGGCGCAGGTTCCAGCCGGCGTCGTTGACGACGCGGATGCGGTCGACCGTGGGGTTGAAGTCGAAGCCCCATTCCGGGTTGACGGCCCCAGCGGCGGGCAGCGCCACCGGCGTGCCGACGGCCGCGGCCCTCGCGCCAGCGACGTCGATCTTGTAGAGCTGGCCCGAAGCGCCCAGTGCGTAGAGCTCGCCCCGCGCCACGCGGTAGTCGATGCCCAGCAGCCGTTCACTCGCGGCCAGGCCGGCGAGCGGGCGCCTTTCGCGCACCTCTTGCGGCTGGCCGGCATTGAAGCGCAGCAGGTGGTTCGACACGCTGACGGCGACGATCTCCTCGCGCGCGGCCGGGCCCACCGTTTCGGGCGGCGCGACGGTGCCACAGGCTCCGAGCGTGAGGCTCAGCATGAAGGTCGGCGCGGACAGTGCGAGGGTGCGGCGGGGCAGTTTCATGGGCAGATCGGTTTCGGGTGCTGCGACTCCGCCACTATCGGCGGTTTCGGCCTGCGCCTGAAGACCCCGGTGCGAGAATGAAGCATGTCCCGTAGCGAACCCGAACCCGACAGCTTCACTCTCACGCGCCCCGACGACTGGCACCTGCACTTGCGCGACGGCGCCGCGTTGACGGCGGTGCTGCCGGCCACGGCGCGGCAGTTCGCGCGTGCCATCGTGATGCCCAACCTGCGCCCGCCCGTCACCACGGCCGCGGCGGCGCTGGCCTACCGTGAACGCATCCTGGAGGCGCTGCCGGCAGGTGCGGCCTTCGAGCCGCTGATGACGCTCTACCTCACCGACAACACGCCGCCCGACGAGATCTTGCGCGCGCAGGCGGCCGGCGTGGTGGCGCTGAAACTCTACCCGGCAGGCGCCACCACCAACAGCGACGCCGGCGTCACCGACCTGCGCAAGTGCCACGCCACGCTGCAAGCCATGCAGCGCGCCGGCCTGCTGCTGCTGGTGCACGGCGAGGTCACCGACGCCGAAGTCGACATCTTCGACCGCGAAGCCGTGTTCATCGACCGCGTGATGTTGCCGCTGCGCCGCGACTTTCCCGAGCTGAAGGTGGTCTTCGAGCACATCACCACCGCCGAGGCCGCGCAGTACGTGGCCGAAGCCGGCCCGCACACCGCGGCCACGCTCACCGCGCACCACCTGCTCTACAACCGCAACGCACTCTTTCTCGGTGGCCTGCGCCCGCACTACTACTGCCTGCCGGTGCTGAAGAAGGAACACCACCGCCGTGCGCTGGTGCAGGCCGCCACTTCGGGCAGCGCGCGCTTCTTCCTCGGCACCGACAGCGCGCCGCACGCCGCGGTGATGAAGGAGCAGAGCGTCTGCGGCGCCGGCTGCTACACCGCGCCGGCGGCGCTGGAGCTCTACGCCGAGGCCTTCGAGGCCGCCGGCGCGCTCGGCAAGCTGGAGGCCTTTGCGAGCTTCCACGGCCCCGACTTCTACGGCCTGCCGCGCAACACCGGCACCGTGACATTGAAGCGTCAGACCTGGGCCCTGCCCGAAACCCTGCCCTTTGGCGACGCGACGATCAAACCCCTTCGAGCCGGCGAAATGCTGCAATGGAAACTTCAATGAGCAACGACCGCGTGATGATGCTGATCGACGCCGACAACGTGTCGGTCGACATCATGGAACAGGCCGTGCGCCTGCTGATGAACCAGCATGGCGCCGTGCACGTGCGCCGCGCCTACTGCACGGCCGAGAGCGCGGTCGCCAACCAGGGTGTCTTCAAGCGCCTGGGCATCAAGCCGATGGTCAACCTGGCCGCGGGCAAGAACAGCACCGACATCGCGATGGCCGTCGACGCCATCGATCTCGTGCTCGCCGAACGCCCCGACGTGGTGGTGATCTGCTCGTCGGACAGCGATTTTGCGCCGCTGGTGCACCGCCTGCGCGAGAAGGGCTGCGTCGTGCGCGGCATCGGCCAGAAGGGCAAGACCGGCGACGAGACGCAGGACGTCTACGACGACTACACCGTGCTCGAGCACCGCAAGACCAGCGCCGGCGAGCAGGCCCGTGCGGCCGCTGCCGATGCGCCGAAACGCAGCCGCGCGCCGCGCAAGACGGCGGCCGCCAAGACCCCTGCAGTGAAGAAGGCGCCAGCGGCCAAGAAGGCCCCGGCCGCGAAGAAGACCGCCGCCGCCAAACCGGCCAGGACGGCGGCCGCCACGGCAGCCACCAAGGCCGCGCCGCGCAGGTCGGCCGGCCGCAAGGCGGCCGCAATGGTGGAAGAAGCGGCGCTGGCCGAGGTGACGCCGGCCCTCGTTGAAGTCGCCGAGGCGCCCGCCCGCGCCCCGCGTGAGGCCCGTGCGGCCCGCGAGGCCGAGCCGGCGCCCGCCGCCCGTGAAGCCCGTTCGGCGCCGGCCGAACGCCCGCGCGGCGACCGCAGCCAGACGTCGCTGCAGGCCGTGCTGGCCTGTCTGCCCGAACTGCAGGCCGGCCAGGGCCTGGCGCTCAACGTGGCGGTGCAGCGCCTGCGCGAGGCCCAGCTGCTGGGCAAGAACAGTTCGTCGCTCAAGCTCTTCTCGCAGCTCTCAGACCGCTTCGAGCTGGTGCCTGCCGACAAGCCTTCGCAGGTGCGCCTGCGCGGTTGAAGACCGGCTGGCCTGCGCCGGGCCGGCTTGCCCCTACGGCCGCCGGGTGTGCTTGAAACCGTGCCCCACACCCTAACATTCCGCCTGTCCTGGGCCAACCTGCGGCCGCCCGTGCCGCCTCCGTCATGAAACGCATCTTGCTGTTCGTCGTCACCAACCTGGCTGTGATGCTGGTGCTGGGCATCGCCGCCAGCCTGCTAGGGGTCAACCGCTTCCTCACCGCCAACGGGCTGAACCTGGGCGCGCTGCTGGGCTTCGCGGCGCTGATGGGTTTCGGCGGCGCCATCATCTCGCTGCTGATCAGCAAGCCGATGGCCAAGTGGAGCACCAAGGCCCAGGTCATCAACGGCTCGGCCGACCCCACCCACCGCTGGATCGTCGGCGCGGTCGAGAACTTCTCGCAGAAGGCGGGCATCCGCATGCCCGAGGTGGCCATCTACGACGGTGAACCCAACGCCTTCGCCACCGGCGCGTTCAAGAACTCGGCGCTGGTGGCGGTGTCGACGGGTCTGCTGCACAGCATGAGCCGTGAAGAGGTCGAGGCCGTCATCGGCCACGAGGTCGCGCACGTCGCCAACGGCGACATGGTGACGATGGCGCTCATCCAGGGTGTGATGAACACCTTCGTCGTCTTCCTGTCGCGTGTCATCGGCTACTTCGTCGACAAGGTGGTGCTGCGCAACGACCGCGAAGGCCCCGGCATCGGCTACTACATCACCACCATCGTGCTCGACATCGTGCTGGGCGTGCTGGCCGCCGTCATCGTGGCCTGGTTTTCGCGGCAGCGTGAGTACCGCGCCGACGCCGGTGCCGCGCAGCTGATGGGCCGCAAGCAGCCGATGATCAACGCCCTGGCGCGCCTGGGCGGGCTGGACCCGGGTGAGTTGCCCAAGAGCGTGGCCAACATGGGCATCAGCAGCCGTCCTGGCGGCATGATGGCGCTGCTGAGCAGCCACCCGCCGATCGAAGACCGCATCCGCGTGTTGCAGGACCACCCCCGAAGCGCCTGACGGCGATCCCCCTCAAGGGGGCGCCGCCGGCGGACCGGCAGAGCCGGTTCCGCGGCGGCGACTGGCTGCGGCGGCTAAACCTTCGGCGGCCTTGGTACCCGTCCCATCAGGAAGAACTCGTCGTTGGGCCGCATGCCCGACAGGTTGGCCATGCGGTTGCTCAGCCCGAAGAAGGCCGTGATGGCGCCGATGTCCCAGGCGTCGTCGTCGCTGAAGCCGTGGGCGCGCAGCGCCGCGAAGTCGGCGTCGTCGAGGGTGTGCGAGGCGGTGCAGACCTTCATCGCGAAGTCGAGCATGGCGCGCTGGCGCGGCGTGATGTCGGCCTTGCGGTAGTTCACCGCCACCTGGTCGGCCACCAGCGGCTTCTTTTCGTGGATGCGCAGGATGGCGCCATGCGCCACCACGCAGTACAGGCACTGGTTGGCCGCCGAAGTGGCGACGATGACCATCTCGCGCTCGCCCTTGCTCAGCGAGCCCGTGTCCTTGACCAGCAGCGCGTCGTGGTAGGCCATGAAGGCTCGCCACTCGGCGGGCCGGTGGGCCAGCGCGAGGAAGACGTTCGGCACGAAGCCGGCCTTCTCCTGCACCTCCAGGATGCGCGTGCGCATGTCCTCGGGCAGGTCTTTCAGCTCGGGCACGGGGTAGCGTGAAATCGCGGTCATCGCTTGATCTCCTTCAGCAGCGCCTGGGCCGGCACGCGCCGGCCCCTTCCCATCATGAACCGCGGAACTGCATGGTGTGCAGCCGCGCGTAGAGGCCATCGGCGGCCAGCAGCTCGGCATGCGTGCCCTGCTCGACCAGCCGCCCGGCGTCGAGCGCCAGCACACGGTCGGCGCGTTCTATGGTGCTCAGGCGGTGCGCGATGACCAGCGTGGTACGGCCCACCATCAGCCGCTCCAGGGCGTCCTGCACCGCACGTTCGCTTTCGCTGTCCAGCGCCGAGGTGGCCTCGTCGAGGATCAGCACCGGCGCGTCCTTGGCAATCGCGCGTGCGATCGCCAGCCGCTGGCGCTGACCGCCCGAGAGCTGGCTGCCGTTGTGCCCGATGGGCGTGTCCAGGCCCTGCGGCAGGCTGTCGACGAAGTCCAGCAGATTGGCACCGCGCAGCGCGTCGCGCACCTGCTCCGTCGTCATCGGCGCGCCGAGCGTCACGTTGGCGGCCACCGTGTCGTTGAACAGCACCACGTCCTGGCTGACGAGCGCAAACTGGCGCCGCAGCGCCTTCATCTCCCAGTCGGCCAGCGCCACGCCGTCCAGCGTGATGCGGCCGGCGGTGGGCTCGATGAACCGCGGCAGCAGATTCACCAGCGTCGTCTTGCCGGCGCCCGAAGGGCCGACCAGCGCCACCGTCTCGCCGGCCTGTACCTGGAGGTCCAGCGCGTCGACGGCCGGGGCTGTGTCCTCGCGGTAGCGCAGGCTCACGTTCTCGAAGCGGATGTCGCCGCGCGCGCGGCCGCCGTCGTGCGTGCCGCCCTGTTCCACGGGGCTGCGTTCGATGAGGTCGAGGCCGCGTTCCACCGCCGCCAGGCCCCGCGTTAGCGGCGCCATCACGTCCGACAGGTGCTTGACCGGCGCGATGAGCTGCAGCATGGCCATCACGAAGGCCACAAAACCGCCCACCGAGGCGCCACCGCTGCTGCTTTGCCACAGCGCCAGCATGATGACCACCGACAGCGCGATCGAGGCCAGCATCTGCGTCACCGGCGTCATGCTGGCGCCGGCCACCAGCGCTTTCATCATCAGCCGCCGCACGCTGTCGGCGCGCGCAAAGAAGCGTTCGTTCTGCGCCGCCTCGGCGCCGTGCAGGCGCACCAGGCGCCAGGCCAGCATGTTCTCTTCGACCACGTACGCCAGCTCGTCGACGGCCTTCTGGCCTTCCACCGTCAGCCGGTGCAGGCGGCGGCCGATGACCCGCATCACCAGCCCTACCGCCGGGAAGAGCAGCGCCACGAGCAGCGTGAGCTGCCAGTTCAGCGTCAGCAGGTAGACCAGCAGCGCCAGCAGCGTGAGCGAATCGCGCACCAGCGTCAGCAGCGACGACACCAGTTGCTGCACGCCGGCCTGGGCTTCGTAGACCAGGGTGTTGGTCATGCCGCTGGCGGTGTTCTGCGAGAAGAGCCCCGGGTGGGCGGCCAGCAGGCGCGCGAACATCTTCTGGCGCAGGGCCAGCACGGCGCGGTTGGCCGTCCACGCCAGCCCGTACTGCGCGACAAAACCCGACAGACTGCGCATCGCGAACAGGCCGATGATGGCCGCCGGCACCAGCCACAGCGGCAGCGTGCCCTTGGTGAAGCCTTCGTCGAGCAGGCGGTTCATCAGCGCCGGGATCATCGGCTCGGTGATGGCCGTGACCACCGAGCCGGCCACGGCCGCCAGCAGCCCGGCGCGGCTGTTGTTGATGTAGGGCCAGAGCCGCTTCAGGCGCTGCAGGAGGGTGGGCATGGGGCGGGGGCGGTCGGGTCGCGCGGGGTGGGCGCCGATGGGGAACGGGCAGGGCGGGACAGG
>JBBRBW010000089.1:0-17830 GCA_038205425.1 Burkholderiales bacterium
CGCCGACGCCGGCATCAACACCGGCGACATGCAGGCCACGCAGGCCGTCGTGGTGGGCTGGCAGACCTTGACCTGGGTGGTGCCCGCCGACAAGGTGGGGCCGACCTACGACTGGGTCGTGATGCTGCCCAACCTGGGCACGAAGGCGTCGGACAACCCCGGCGAGACCTACTACTTCGACGACATCAAGCTCGTTGTCGCACCGCCGCCGACGGCCACGACACTGGCCTCGTTCGACGAGTCACCGGCCCTGACGTTTGCAGGTTTCAACGGCGCGGAAACCTCGTCCATCGCCGCGGGCCCGGCCGGCGGCACCGGCCTGACCGGCAAGATCATCCGCCTGGGTGGTGAAGTGTGGGCCGGGGCGAAGGTGAAGGCCGACGCCATCCCGCTGACGGCGGGCAAGCGCACGATCTCGGCACGTGTGTACTCCGCCGTGGCCGGCGTGCCCATGGTGCTGAAGCTCGAGAACGAACCCGACGCCAGCATCAACACCGGCGACCTGCAGGCCACGCAGGCCGTCGTGGTGGGCTGGCAGACGCTGACCTGGGTGATCCCCGCCAACAAGGTCGGGCCGACCTACAACTGGGTCGTGATGCTGCCCAACCTGGGCACAAAGGCGTCGGACAACCCCGGCGAGACCTACTACTTCGACGACATCAAGCTCATTTCCGGCCCGTAGCGCGGGCTGGCAGGGGCCGGCACCAAGAACCGGGCTGAGCGCTGCCTTCAGCCCGGAACCGCCTTGCAGTGCTCTGCAATGTAGCGCTCGTGCGTCGGCATCCGGTCGACCACCTGGTGCATGACAGACTTGACGTTGGCCATCATCTTGAAGATGGGTTCATCGTCGGTGTTCTCTACCAGCGGGTGGAATCCCTGAGGCCGAATGCCCTGACCCCACATCACCTGCACCCAACTGGTTTCGCCGAACAGTTCGTCGTTCTGGTGGAAAAAGCGGCCGTTGCTGCGGAAGAGATCGGTCTTGTGCTTGAGGGTGTCGGGCACCGCCATGTGGCGGCAGTAATTCCAGAACGCCGAGTCGTTGCGCTGCGTGGCGTGGTAATGCAGGACGATGAAGTCACGGACCTGCTCGAACTCCGTCTGCGACTGGCGGTTGTACTCGTCGATGTCGGCCTGATGAAAACCCATGCTCGGGAAAAGTTCGACCAGCCTCACGATGCCCTGCTGAATCAAATGGATCGACGTGGACTCCAGGGGCTCGATGAAGCCGCTGGCCAGGCCGATCGCCACCACGTTCTTGTTCCACAGCTTCTTGCGCTTGCCCGTGACAAATCGGATCAACCGGGGCTCGGCCAATGCCTTGCCGTCCAGATGGCCCATCAGAATGGACGACGCTTCATCAACGCTCATGTACTGGCTGCTGAAGACATGCCCATTGCCGATGCGGTTCTGCAAGGGAATGCGCCACTGCCAGCCTGCGCTGTGCGCGGTGGAACGTGTGAACGGCAACAGCGGACTGACGGACTCGCAAGGCACGGCCAGTGCGCTGTCGCAGGGCAGCCAGTGGCTCCAGTCGTCGTAGCCTGTGTGCAGGGTCTGCTCGATCAGCAGGCCGCGGAAGCCCGAGCAGTCGATGAAGAGATCGGCCGCATGCACGTCGCCGTTTTCCATCGTCACCGAGGTGACGAAGCCGGTTTCCGGGTGGGTCTGCACGCGGGTGATCTTGCCTTCCGTCCGCGTCACACCCAACTTCTCGCTGTAGTGCCTCAGATACTTGGCGAACAACCCGGCGTCGAAGTGAAAGGCGTGGCGAACGTCCGCCAGGGGCGAAGCCGGGTTGTCCATGTTGGCGCGCGTGAACCTGTTCTTCTCGCAGGCCAGCAGGTTGATGGAATAGTCGTCCAGCCGCGCCGCCTTCCCCGCCTGGTGCGCCTTCAGCCAGTAGTGATGGAAGTCGACCAGACCGGTCTTGCGCCCCATGCTGCCAAAACCGTGGATGTACGAATCACCCAGCGCGCCCCAGTTCTTGAACTGGATTCCCAGCTTGAAGGTGGCCTGCGTCTGGCGCATGAATTCATCTTCGTCGATGCCGATCAATTCATTGAACTTGATGATCGAGGGAATCGTGGCCTCGCCCACGCCGACGGTCGATATCTCGTCCGACTCGATGAGTTGGATCTGGTAGTTCCTGCCGAGCGAATGCAAGAGCACCGCCGCAGACATCCAGCCCGAAGTGCCGCCGCCAACGATCAGGATCTTCTTCAGACAGTTTTCGCGCATCACGACACCTCATCACGCTGGGTTCGAATTCGAAAAGAGCCTCAGTCATGACCGACAGCAACCCGCTTCGCAAACTGAAAGGCAATCTAGCATGCGCAGCGCCCAGAACCGCCGCGCCGCGTATCCGAAACCCCGGGCCCGCCGGGCGGCTTCTTTCCTGACATCATCGATGCGATGAGCACGGCACGCAGTGAAAGCATCCGGCATGTCGTCGTGGTCGGCGGCGGCTCGGCCGGCTGGCTGACCGCCGCGCTGCTGGCCGCCGACCACCGCGCCGCCGATGCCGACGGCCTGCGCGTGACGTTGATCGAGTCTCCCGACACGCCGCCCATCGGCGTCGGCGAAGGCACCTGGCCGACGATGCGCGACACGCTGCGCCGCATCGGCGTCAGCGAAACCGGCCTGGTGCGCGAATGTGACGCCGCCTTCAAGCAGGGCTCGCGTTTCGACGGCTGGGTGACCGGCGCACCCGGCGACACCTACCATCACCCCTTCGTGCTGCCGCAGGGTTATGGCGACGCCGACCTCGTCGGCGCCTGGTTGCAAGGGCATCACGACGTGCCCTACGCCGACCTGGTGTGCTTCCAGCCGCACCTGCGCGCGCAGGGCCTCGCGCCCAAACAAGCCGCCACGCCCGAGTTCGCCGCGGTGGCCAACTACGCCTACCACTTCGACGCCGGCAAGTTCGGTGTCTTCCTGCGCCGGCACGCGGTGGAACACCTCGGCGTGCGACACGTGGCCGACGAAGTGCTGGGCATCACCACGCATGCCAACGGCGACATCGCGGCGCTGCAGACACGCGCCCACGGCGACCTGGCCGGCGACCTCTTCATCGACTGCACGGGACTGGCCGCGCTGCTGATCGGGCAGCACTGCGGCGTGCCGCTGCTGTCACAGCGCGCCGTGCTCTTCAACGACGCGGCGCTGGCGCTGCAGGTGCCCTATGCCGCGGCCGACACGCCCATCGCTTCGCAGACCATCGCCACCGCGCAGCCGAACGGCTGGACCTGGGACATCGGCCTGCCCACGCGGCGCGGCGTCGGCCATGTCTATTCCAGCGCGCACACCTCGGCCGACGAAGTCGAGGCGCGCCTGCGCCAGCACATCACGGCCAGCGGCGGCCCGCGCGACCTGCCCAGCGCACGCCGCCTGCGCTTCGAACCCGGCTACCGCGAACGTTTCTGGCACGGCAACTGCGTCGCCATCGGCCTGTCTTCGGGGTTCATCGAACCGCTGGAAGCTTCGGCGCTGGCGCTGGTGGAACTGTCGGCCACGATGCTCAGCGACGAACTGCCGGCCACGCGCAGCGCGATGGACATCGTGGCGCGGCGTTTCAACGACAGCTTCGCCTATCGCTGGTCGCGGGTCATCGACTTTCTCAAGCTGCACTACGTGCTGAGCCGCCGCGCCGACACGGGATCGTCCACCTACTGGGCCGACCACCGCCGCCCCGAGACCGTGCCCGAACGTCTGCGTGAACTGCTGCAACTGTGGCGACACCGCGCGCCCTACCGGCACGACCTGTACCGCGTCGAAGAGGTGTTCCCCTCGGCCAGCTACCAGTACGTGCTGTACGGCATGGGTTTCAGGCCCGATGCCAACACCGCCACGCGGCGCGCGGAAGCACCGGCGGTGGCCGACGCGCACTTTCGCGAAGCCGCCACGCTGACCCGCCGCCTGCTCGCCGCGCTGCCTTCTCACCGCAGCCTCATCGACCACATCCACCGGCACGGGCTGCAGCGCATCTGAAGCGCCCGGCCCCGCCCTGTCCTGCGCCCCAACTTCCGAAGCCCACGCCCATGACCCAAGCCGCCGTGCTCAACAACGTCGCGCACCGCGACCTGCGCATCGTCACCACGCGTGGCGCGGCCTGGGGCGACGACCTGATGTCGACGGTGGTCTTCCCGTCCGAATTCCGCGACCTGCAGGCGCACTACCCCATCGTGTTCCAGAAGACGGGCGACGGCACCGGCTTCCAGCCCATCGCGCTGCTCGGCCTGCAGGACGGGCAGAACCTGTTCCTGGGGCCGCAGGGCTGGGACGCCCACGTGTTGCCGATGGCCATCGAACGCCTGCCGTTCATGATCGGCCGGGACGGCGGCGAACTGATGGTGCATGTCGACCTGGCGCATCCGCGCGTCTTGCAGGGCCCGCAGAGCAGCGCCGGCGAGCCGGTGTTCCTGCCGCATGGCGGCAACACCGAATTCCTCGAACGCATCACCTCGCTGCTGAGCGCCATCGACGAAGGCGTGCACGCCACGCCGGCCTTCGTGCAGGCGCTCTTGCAGCACGAACTGCTCGAGTCCTTCGTGCTCGACATCGAACTCATCGACGGCTCGGCCTGCCGCCTGGCCGGCCTGTACACCGTCAACGAAGAACGCCTGGCCACGCTGGACGGCAACGCGCTCGACGCGCTGCACCGCGCCGGCCATCTGCAGCCCATCTACATGGCGCTGGCCTCGATGTCGCACCTGCGCGACCTCATCGAGCGTTTGAACCGGCGCCTGGCCGCGGGCGCGTGAACACCGTCTCGTGAACACCATCCACGAGATGCGGGACGTCGACCCGCAGGCCCTGCCCGACGCGCTGCTGCAGTCGACCGAACCCGTGTTGCTGCCCGGCCTGGTGGCGCACTGGCCGGCGGCGCAGGCGGGGGCGCAATCGGGCGCCGACGCTGCGGCCTACCTGCGCGGCTGCTGGCGCAACGCCACCGTGGGCCTGCTGCTGGCGCCGCCCGAGACCGACGGCCGCTTTTTCTACAACCACGACCTCAGCGGCTTCAACTTCAAGCGCGAAGTGGCTCCCTTCGGCCAGGTGCTGGACGCCCTGATGCAGATGGCCACCGAGCCTCGGCCGCCGGCGCTGTACGTGGGCTCGACCACCCTCGACACCTGCCTGCCCGGCTTCGGCGCCGACAACACGCTGGGCTTCGGCACGCGCGACCCGCTGGCCAGCATCTGGCTGGGCAACTGCTCGCGCATCGCCGCCCACTTCGACCTGCCCGACAACCTGGCCTGCGTGGTGGCCGGCCGGCGCCGCTTCACACTCTTCCCGCCCGACGAAGTGGCCAACCTCTACGTCGGCCCGCTCGACTTCACGCCCGCCGGGCAGGCCATCAGCCTGGTCGACTTCGCCGCACCCGACCTCACGCGTTTCCCGAAGTTTGCACAGGCGCTGCAGCGTGCGCAGGTGGCCGAACTCGGCCCGGGTGACGCGGTCTTCATCCCCAGCCTGTGGTGGCACCACGTCGAAGCGTTGGACAGCTTCAACGTGCTGGTGAACTACTGGTGGCGGCAGTCGCCCGCACACATGGACTCGCCGATGGCCGCACTGATGCTGGCGCTGATGACCGTGCGCGACCTGCCGCCGGCACAGCGGCAGGGCTGGCAGACGCTGTTCGAGCACTATGTGTTCGAGGCCGGCGAACACACCGCAGCACACATTCCCGCCCACGCGCGCAGCGCGCTGGCGCCGCTGGACGAAGTGGGCACGCGCCAGATGCGCGCCGAACTGCTGCGGCGGCTGAACCGCTGAGGAGGCCTGACCATGAACCCCTCGACCCCTGCCGAACCCCGGCGCACGCCGGTGCGCCGAATCGTCATCGCCGGCGGCGGCACCGCCGGCTGGATGGTGGCGGCGTGCATCGCCAAGACCATGGGCCGGATGCTCGACATCCGGCTGGTCGAGTCCGACGAGATCGGCACCGTGGGCGTCGGTGAAGCGACCATCCCGACGCTGCTGACCTTCCACAGGCTGCTGGGCATCGACGAGCAGGAATTCATGGCCGCCACGCAGGCCACCTTCAAGCTCGGCATCCGCTTCGAGAACTGGCGCAACCGCGGCGAGGACTACATCCACAGCTTCGGCCTGACCGACACCGACCACTGGACGGCCGGCTTCCAGCACTTCTGGCTGAAGGGCCGCGAGCGCCGCCTGGCGCGCGAGTACGGCGACTACTGCCTGGAACTGCGCGCCGCCGAGGAAGGCCGCTTTGCGCACCTGCCGGACGACGGCATGAACTACGCCTTCCACCTCGACGCCACGCTCTACGGCGCCTACCTGCGCCGCTTGAGCGAAGGCTGGGGTGTGCAGCGCATCGAAGGCAAGATCGCGCAGGTGCAGACCGACGCCAGCGGTGACATCAGCGCCTTGCAACTCGATTCCGGCGCACGCATCGAAGGTGACCTCTTCATCGACTGCACCGGCATGCGTTCACTGCTGCTCGGCCAGACCCTGGGTGTCGCCTACCAGGACTGGTCGCACTGGCTGCCCTGCGACAGCGCGGTGGCGGTGCAGACCGCGTCGGTGCGCCCGGCGCCGCCCTACACGCGTTCCATCGCGCACGAATGGGGCTGGCAATGGCGCATTCCGCTGCAGCACCGCGTCGGCAACGGCGTGGTCTTCAGCAGCCGCCACATCGACGTCGACGCGGCCAAACAGGCGCTGCTGAAGAACATCGAGGGCGAGGTGCTGACACAGCCGCGTGTCATCAGGTTCACGCCCGGTCAGCGCGAGGTGACCTGGCGGCGCAACTGCGTGGCCATCGGCCTGTCCAGCGGTTTCCTGGAGCCGCTGGAATCGACCAGCATCCATCTCATCCAGCGCGGCGTCATCCGGCTCATGCAGATGTTCCCTGCGCAGGGCATCGCGCAGAGCGACATCGACGAATACAACCGCCAGGCGCACACGGAGATGGAGCACATCCGCGACTTCATCATCCTGCACTACCACGTCACGAACCGCGACGACGTGGCCTTCTGGCGCGGCTGCCGCCACATGGACGTGCCGGCCACGCTGCGCCACCGCATCGAACTCTTCCGCGAGACGGCGCGCGTCTTCCGCGGCTCGAACGAACTGTTCGCCGAAAACTCGTGGATCCAGGTCATGCTGGGCCAGGGCATCGTGCCGGCGCAGCACCACCCGGTGGCCGACCTGATGGGCGACGACGAGCTGTCGGGTTTCCTCGAGAACATCCGCAGCCAGGTGGAACGCACCGTGGCGCAGTTGCCGGTGCACCAGGACTACGTGGCCCGCTACACCCGGCGCCCGGCCACCGCGGGCACGGCCCGGGCGGCCTGAAGCACGCCGCATGACACCGACACGCCGCGCGCTGCTGGCCGGTGGGCCGCTGGGGGCCGCGGTCGGCGTGCTGGGCGCGTGCAGCGCGCCCGTGATGCCCGACGGCGATGCCGCCGCGCTGCGCGTGCCCGCGGGCTACACCCTGGTGTGGGCCGACGAGTTCAACGGCAGCGGCCCACCCGACCCGGCGCGCTGGGAACACGACACCGGCATGAACAAGCAGGGCTGGCACAACCGCGAGCTGCAGTACTACAGCGCGGCGGGCGGCGGCAACGCGCAGCAGCAGGGCGGCCGGCTCGTCATCACCGCCCGCGCCGAGCAGCGCCCGCAGGCGGCCGACTGGGGCGGGCAGCGCTACACCTCGGCGCGGCTGCTCACCCGCGGCCGCGGCGAGTGGACCTATGGCTACTTCGAGGTGCGCGCCCGCTACAGCTGCACCCGCGGCAGCTGGCCCGCGATCTGGACGCTGGGTGTGCGCGGCGACTGGCCGGCCATGGGCGAGCTCGACATCCTGGAACACGTGGGCAAGAACCCGGGCCAGGTGTTCAGCACCGTGCACACCAGCGCCGGCAGCGGCGGCCACGGTGCGGGCGCCGGCCGGGCGCTGCCCGAGGCCTGCACGGCCTTCCACAACTACCAGATGCACTGGACGGCGCAGGAGATCCGCTTTGCCATCGACGGCCGCACGCACTACGTCTACCGCAACCCCGGCACGGGCGCCGCACGCTGGCCCTTCGACGCGCCGCAGTTCCTGATCCTCAATCTCGCCATCGGGGGCGACCTGGGCGGCCCGGTCGACGACGACCACCTGCCCGCGCACCTGGAAGTGGAGTACGTGCGGGTCTACCAGCAAGCGCCCGCGAAAGCGATTCAGCCGCCGGCCTGACGCGTCGACTCGCGCACGATGAAGCGCGGCGCCGGCAGCACCTCGGTCGGCTGTTCGCCGGCCAGCAACTGCAGCATCGCCGTGGCGGCCATCTGGCCCAGTTCGTACACCGGGTGGTGCACCGTGCTCAGCGGCGGCAAGGTGTACAGCGAACTGGACACGTCGTCGAAGCCGACCAGGGAGACATCGGCCGGCACCAGCAGCCTGCGCCGGTACAGGGCCAGGCCAGCGCCGAAGGCCATCTGGTCGTTGGCTGCGAAGATGGCGGTGAAAGGCTCGCGGCTGTCGAGCAACCTGTCGACTGCCATGCGGCCGCTGTCTTCGGTGTAGTCGCCGGGCAGCACCAGCGATGGCTCGTAGGCCAGGCCCGCGGCCTCGATCGCGGCGCGGTAGCCGCGCAGCCGCTCCTTGCTGTCGGCGTGGCGCGTGTCACCGAGGATGAAAGCGATGCGCCGGTGGCCCAGGCTCAGCAGGTGATGGGTGGCCAGGCGCGCGCCCTCGAAGTTGTCGAAGTGCAGCGCATAGAGGCCCGGCGCCTGCAAGCGGCGGCCGGTGACGACCACCGGCAGATGCTGGGCACAAGCCGTCAGCGCAGTGTCGCTTAAGCGCCCGGTGAGCACGATGATGCCGTCGACCCGCCGCGAACGCAGGGTGTCGATGCAGCGCGCCTCGGCCATCGCGTTCCAGTGGCCGCTGACGAACAGCGGGCTGTAGCCGGCGCGCGTGAGTTCGTCCTCGATGCCGCGCAGCGCGCCGCCGTAGAAGGGGCTGTCGATGGCCTGCGTGACCACGCCCACGCTCAGCGTGCGTCCGCCGGCCAGGCCACGCGCCACCGGGTTGGGCACGAAGCCCAGGCGCGCAATGGCCTCGTCGACCGCGGCGCGCTTGTCGTCGCTGACCACCGCCGTGTCGTTGAGGATGCGCGAGACGGTGCTGGGCGAGACGCCGGCCGCGGCGGCCACCATTTCCAGCGTCACCTTGCCGGCCTCTTGCGCGGCCGCGGTGTTGCGGCGCCGGCCTGTCGAGGCGCCCGTCGCGCTTGCTGTCTTGCGTGCCATGCCCTCGGCGCTGTCGCGGTTCGTTGTTCGTGCCGCAGTTTAAGCGCGGGCAGGCGGCAACTGACAGTGCTTTCAGCGCACGCACGGCGGCACCTTGCCGTGCGTCACCACAAGGTGGTGATGCGCACCGTGCTGCCGCTGGGCTCGACCGTCACCTTCGTGCCGCCGGGCACCACGCTGGCGCTGGCGCGCGCCAGGCGGATCATGTTTTCGTTGGCGGCCAGGATCTCGGCCACGAAGCCGCGCACGCCGCGCCGCTGCGCGTGCCCGGCCATGTGGTGCTGCAACGCGCTGCCCAGGCCGCTGCCCTGCCATGCCGGGTGCACCATGAAGGCGGTCTCGGCCAGGTTGGTCGACGGGTCGACGAAGTAGCAGGCATGGGCCATGACCTGCGCGTTCTCGCGCGGGCCCTCGCAGGCCACGAACGCAACCTCGTTCTCGAAGTTCAGGTTGCACAGGCGCTGCACGTCGCGGTCGGACAGGCCGCGCACCTTGCGGAAGAAGCGCGTGTAGACATCGCGGTCGGACAGCCCGTGGAAGAGGTCGCGCACGCCGGCCGAGTCGCCCGAGGCTGCCGGGCGCAGCAGCACAAAGCGGCCGTCCTTCAGCACCACCGTCTTCTCCTCTTCCACCGCGTAGGCGCGCATGTTCTTCAGCGTCTGCTCGGGCCCGACATAGCCCAGCGCCTGGGCCTGCGCAAAGAGCTCGGCGCGGAATTTCGGGTGCGCGATCTCGATCAGCGCCACCGCGCGTTCGCGGATGCTCTTGCCGAAGAGGTAGGCGATGCCGAACTCGGTGATGACGTAGTGCACGTCGGAGCGCGCCACGGTGACACCCTCGCCGGGCAGCAGCGTGGCACGGATGCGCGAAGCCGCGCCTTCGTCGTCGGTGCTCGTCAGGCAGATGATGGGTTTGCCGCCGGGCGAGCGCGAGGCACCCCGTAGGAACTCGCCCTGCGCCGCCAGGCCGCTGTAGAAGTGGCCCTCGAACTGGTCGGCGCAGACCTGGCCGGTGAGGTCGACCGCGAAGGCCTGCGTCACCGACACCATCTTGTGCTGCGCCGCGATGATCACCGGGTCGCACACCGCCTCGATGGGCAGGAAGACGAACAGCGGGTTGCGGTCGATCAGGTCGTAGAGCTGGCGCGAACCCATCGCAAAGCTGGTGACGATCTTGCGCGGGCGCTGCGTCTTGCAGGCGCCGGTGAGGATGCCCTTTTCCAGCAGCGGAATGATGGCGTCGGTGATGACGTCGCTGTGGATGCCCAGGTCCTGGCGGTCGGCCAGGTACTTCAGCGCCTCGTTGGTGACACGGCCCAGGCCGATCTGCAGCGTGCTGCCGTCGTCGATGATGCCGCCGATGTAGCGCGCGATCTGCTCCATCGCCGGGCTGTCGGTGGGCGCGTGCGCGTATTCGATGATGGGCGTGTCGACCGGCACCAGGTGGTGCAGCTGGCTGACGTGCAGCACGCCGTCGCCCAGGCTGCGCGGCATGTGCGGGTTGACCTCGGCGATGACCAACCGCGCCCGCGCCACCGCGGCCGGGATGATGTCGACACTGACGCCCAGGTTGACGTAGCCGAAGGCGTCAGGCAGCGAGACCTGGATGAAGGCCACGTCGACGGCGATGCGCCCCAGCGCCATCAGCTCGGGCACGCGCGCGATGCTCATCGGCACGTAGTCGGCCAGGCCCTGGCGCACCGCGGCGCGCATGTCGGCGCCGACGAAAAAACTGCGGTGACGGAAGCGCGTGCTGGGGCGGCCCTGCGCGTCGTGCGGCACAGCGTGGTCGGTGAAGAAGTGCAGCAGTTCGACGTCGGCGGGGCCGTAGTCCACCGCCTCCAGCGCTGCCACCAGCGCACGTGGTGTGGCGCAGGCGGTGCCGACAAAAACATGGTCGCCCGGGCGCACGTGGGCCACGGCCTGCGCCGCCGTGCACACCTTGTGCGCATGGGGCTGCAGCAAGGCGTGCAGCGTGGCCGTCTCGTCGGTGTTCATGGTGGCGTCTCGCGGAAAGGGCGCAGCGCCTCGGCAGGCAGCGCCTGCAGCACCTGCAGCGCATGCTCGCGGCCCAGCGCGACGATGCTGTCGAACTTGTTCCACTGCAGCATGCCCACGCGCTCCAGCGGCGGGTTGAAGTGCAGGTCGGTGAGCCGGCGCGACGCGTTCTGGCGCGAGCTGCTGTACAGGATGGTCACGTTCATCAGGTAAGCCACCAGCGAAGGCAGCCGGTAGCGGCGCCGCGGGTAGGGGCGAAACCGGTCGCGCAGCAGCGTCCAGGGGCCGGGCACCTCGTCGTGCTCGATGCGGCGCGGCTTGCGGAAGGCCAGATCGACGCCGATGACGCGGCCCACGCCGCGCCTCGCACGCATCACGTCGACAGGGAAGTTGTTGAAGGTGCCGCCGTCGCACAGCAGCTCGCCGTCGAGCAGCACCGGGGGCAGCGCGCCGGGAATGGCCGCGCTGGCCAGCATGGCCTTCACGGCGTCGCCCTGCGTCAGCACCTGTTCGCGGGCCTGCGAGTAGTTGCTGGCCACGCAATAGCAGTTCTTCCACAGGTCCTCGATGCCGGCGGCGTGGCCCAGCAGTTCGATGCGCCCGGTCTCGACGGTGTGACGCAGCCGCCGGCCGCGGATGAGCGAGATCAACGGCAGCCAGTTGTAGTCGCCGGTGGGGTTGTGGGCGAAACCGCGGCGCGCGACGGCCACGACCTCGTCCAGCGCGCGGTCGCTGGCCAGCAGCACGGCCATCACGCTGCCGATGCTGGTGCCGCCGACGAAGTCGAACTCGATGCCCTGCTGCTGCAGCGCCTGCGCCACCCCCAGATGCGCCAGGCCGCGTGCGCCGCCGCCGGCCAGCACCAGGCCCACCGCGGTGCGGCTCTGGATGCGGGCCAGGCGCGCCATGTCGCGCTCCAGCGCCGGGCGCACGTGCACGTGGTCGGCCAGCGGCCGCCGCGCCAGCCAGGCCGACGTGCCCTGCGGGCAGCGCAGTTGGGCCGGGTGCAGCAGCACCAGCAC
This sequence comes from Burkholderiales bacterium, assembly GCA_038205425.1. Classification (GTDB taxonomy): domain Bacteria; phylum Pseudomonadota; class Gammaproteobacteria; order Burkholderiales; family Burkholderiaceae_C; genus Rubrivivax. The sequence goes on from JBBRBW010000089.1 coordinate 12,284, forward strand.
CTCGGCGGCCTCGGCGCGGCCGGCGCGCTGAACGAGGAAGGCACTCTCGGTGGCGTGCAGCGCCGGCGGCTGCGTGGCATCGGCCAGCAGCAGCATCTCGTCGCAGCGGCGCGTGCAGCGCTGCGTCCACGCCGTGGGCGTGTCGTCGGCGAGCAGCAGCACCACGTCGTGGCCGGCCTCGATCTCGTCCAGGTGCAGCGCAATGCGGCGGTTGGTGGTGGTGTCGGCGGCGTCGCTGCGCGCCAGCCCGGGCTGGCCCAGAGCCTGGTCGATGGTGGCGGCGTCGACCACGCACACGCCCCCGGCCGCACGTGCGCCGGGCACGCGCCGCAGCTGCGCGGCCAGCGTGTCGGCAAAGGTGCGCGCAGCCACGCCGGCCGTGATGGGCAGCAGCGCGATGGCCACCGGACGCGCCAGGTCGGCCCGTGTCGGCACGGCCTTCAGGCGCTTGATGAGCTGCCGCGTGAGCGCCATCGACAACTGCACGCTGCTGGCCAGCAGCTGCATGAAGGCGGGTTTGTGCAGCCGCACCAGCACCGAGTCGCGCAGGGCCACCACGGTGGCCGAGCGCGGCTCGTCGGTGTAGAGCGCCATCTCGCCGATGACCTGGCCGCGCGACATCTCGCGCACCAGGTGCTCTGTGCCGTCGTCGTCGCGCACGTAGGCGCGCAGCCGACCGCTGATCGAAAGGTAGACACACTCGCCGACCTCGCCCTGCGTCATCAGCGTCTGGCCCGCGGCCACTTCCACCCACTGCAATTGCCGGCGCAACGCAGCCAGCGCATCGGCGTCGAGCTCGCCGAAGAGCGCGCCGAGATGGCGGTCGAGCAGGCGGTCCTGGAAGTCGGCGGGGCTGTGGGCAGCAGGGGTGACGGACATGGGCTCTGACATGGCCGGGCAATGTACCCGAGGACCCGGGCCCCGAGCCTCGGGTCAGGCCCGGGCCGGGCCCCGCGGGCCGGCGCTCACGGCAGCAGGCCTGCGCGCGCGCCTGCGCGGGCAGGCGGGTAGAGTCGGGCGGCCTGCAGGCGTGCCCGTGCCGCGGCGTTACCGGGGCCCAGCCATGAAGACCAACGACCTGCGCGGCGCCGCGCGCCTGGCCGCCGAGGCCACCGCCGGCCTGACCGACCTGGTGGAAGCGATGCACGAGCGCATCGCCCGCCTGCCCGGCGGCGGCGCCGCGCTCGACGGCCGCACCGGCGGCATCACGGGCCTCGTCTACCAGAGCATCCGCGGCGTGACCAAGGTGGTGGGCGGCAGCGTCGACGCGCTGCTGGCGCTGATCGCGCCCGCGCTGGCCGCTGATGCCCCGGCCGCGCCACCGCGCCGCGAACGCGAGGCCTTGGTGGCGGCGCTCAACGGCGTGCTGGGCGACCACCTCGCGGCCAGTGCCAACCCGCTGGCCATCAGGATGGCGCTGCGCAGCGAAGGCTGCGCGCTGGTGCTGGAGCGCGATGCGCTGGCGGCTCGCCTGCCCGACGCGCGGCCGACGCTGCTGGTGCTGCTGCACGGGTTGTGCATGAACGACCTGCAATGGCAGCGCAACGGCCACGACCACGGCGCCGTGCTGGCCGCGGCCCTGGACGCCACCCCCGTCTACCTGCACTACAACAGCGGGCTGCCGATCGCCGAAAACGGCCGCCAGTTCGCGGGCCTCATGGCGCAGTTGCTGGCCGCCTGGCCGGTACCACCGCAGCGCGTGGTGCTGCTGACACACAGCATGGGCGGCCTGGTGGCGCGCAGCGCGCTGCAGCAAGCCGCAGCCGCCGGGCAGGACTGGCCGGCGCGCGTGGACGACCTCGTCTTCCTCGGCACGCCGCACCACGGCGCGCCGCTGGAGCGTGCCGGCCACGGCGTCGACCTGCTGCTGGGCGCCGCCCCCTACGCGGCGCCGCTGGCGCGCCTGGGCCGCGTGCGCAGCGCCGGCATCACCGACCTGCGCCACGGCCTGTCCGGGCCCGGGCACACGCCGTTGCCGCTGCCCGCCGGCCCCCGGTGCTGGGCCGTGGCGGCAACGCTGGGCGAAGGCACGGGCGCGCTGAAGGGCCGCCTCTTCGGCGACGGCCTGGTGCCGGTGGACAGCGCGCTGGGCCGCCACCGCGACGCCGCCCACACGCTGGCCTTGGCGCCCGAGCGCCATTGCGTGCTGCGCGGCACCGGCCACCTCGGCCTGCTGGACAGCCCCGAAGTGGCCACCCTGCTGCAGCGCTGGCTGAACATCGACGACGCCGGCACCCCCGCGCTCCCCACGACCCCGCAACGCGCACCCGCATGAACCCAGACCCGCACGATCCCGACCCCACCCCGCAAGGCGTACGCCGCATCCCCATCAGCACGCCCTGCGGCAACTTCCAGGTCTGGACGCAGCGCCTGGGCGACAACCCGCGCATCAAGCTGCTGCTGCTGCACGGCGGGCCCGGGGTCACGCACGAGTACTTCGAGGTGCTGGCGCGCCAGTTGCCGCCGGCCGGCATCGAGCTGATCCTCTACGACCAGCTGGGCTCGCACTACAGCGACCAGCCCGACGAGGCCGCGCTGTGGGAGATCCCGCGCTTCGTCGACGAGGTCGAACAGGTGCGCCAGGCACTGGGCCTGGACGCCGGCAACTTCTTCCTGCTCGGCCATTCCTGGGGCGGCATCCTGGCCCTCGAGTACGCGCTGGTGCACCCGCAGCCGCTGAAGGGCCTGGTGATCAGCAACATGGTCAGCAGCATTCCGGCCTACAACCGCTACGCGCAGCAGGTGCTGATGCCCGGCATCCCGCCGGCGGTGCTGGCCGAGATCCAGGCGCTGGAGACGGCGGGCGATTACGACAACCCGCGCTACATGGAGTTGCTGATCCCGCACCACTACGAACACCACGTGCTGCGCCTGCCGCACGCACAGTGGCCCGACGCGGTGCAGCGCGCCTTTGCGCACCTCAACCCCAGGGTCTACATCCCGATGCAGGGCCCCAGCGAGCTGGGCGCCAGCGGCAAGCTCGCGCAGTGGGAGCGCACGGCCGACCTGCCGCGCATCAACGTGCCCACGCTGACCATCGGCGCCACGCACGACACCATGGACCCGGCGCACATGAAGGCCATGGCGCAGTTGATGCCGCAGGGCCGCTACCTGCACTGCCCGCAGGGCAGCCACATGGCGATGATCGACGACGAAGCCGTCTACCTGAAGGGTTTGCTGGACTTCCTGCGCGAGGTCGACGCCGCCGCGCCTTGAGCCACGAAGGCGCCGCGGCCAGGGCTCGGCGTAACCGGGCCTCGACGCGCTCAGACCCGGCGCGGGTCGCGCGGCAGCGCGACGCCGTGCGCGTCGAGCACGCGTGCGACATCGCGGCGGCTCAGCGGCTTGACGAGGGTGGCGTCGCAGCCGGCCAGTTCGGCGCGCACGCGGTCCACGGGCGGCCACTGCGCAGCCATCAGCACGCGCACGGCCGCGGCAAGCCCGCCGCGCTCGCCGGTGGCACGTACCTGTTCGAAGAGGTCGTGCACCGCGCCGTCGACGGCGCCTGACGGCACCGCGACAAAGACGGCCGCGAAGGGGTGGAAGCCCGCCAGCAGCGCCGCCTGCGCCAGCGTGGCGACCGGCCGCACCCGGAAGCCGAGCTCGCCCAGCAAGTCGTCGAGCTGGTTGCGCGCGAGGGCATCGGCGTCCATGACCAGCACGTCGCACACCACGGGCGGCGGCGGCGCCGCAGCCTGCCGGGCGTGCCGCACGGCCGCGCGCCGCGCCACCTTGATGGCGGCGCGCTCCGCGCGCTCGGAGGGCAGCGCGGGGCTGGCCGCGGACGGCAGTGCCACCACACTGGCGGGGAGCACGGGCGGCACGGGCGGCAGGGGGGGCCCGGGCGGCACGGGGGATGCCGGCCGGGCTGCCGCCAGCACGGCGGGGGGGGGAGGGCAGGCGGAGCTTGAGCACCGTGACACCTTGCAGCGCCGCGGCAGGCTCGGCGGCCGCGCCGGGCGCCGGAGGCGTCGAACCGGCGAGATCGTCGAACCACAGCGCGCCGACCTGCGAGTCGCCGGCGGCGTCGCGCAGCGGCGAGGGCACGGTATCGGCGTCGACCAGGGAAAGGCCGCAGACCTCGCAACGCCGCGCGGTGGGCCGGTTGATGGACCGGCAGGCCGGGCAGAGGTGGGCAGACATCGGGTGCGATTCTTGAAGGGCAGACCAAGCCGACGCACGGGCGGACTTCACGCTTGCGCCCGCCGGGCGCGTGTATCCCCCATCGTGCCGCCCCGCGCTCGCCGGCGCAAGCCCTCAGGCCGGCGGCGGCAGCGGGTGGTGGCAGGCCACGGCTCGGCCGCCGCCGTTGTCCTGCAGCGGCGGCCGCGTATTGCGGCACAGCGCGGTGGCTGCCGGGCAGCGCGGGTGGAAACGGCAGCCGGCGGGCGGGTCCAGCGGGCTCGGCGGATCGCCCTGCAGCACCGGCGCGGCACGCGGCGCGCCGACGGGCGGCACCTGCGGCCGCGGCACGGCGGCAATCAGCGCTGCGGTGTAGGGGTGCGCCGGCGCGGCGTAGAGGGCGTCGGTCGGCCCGGTCTCGACGATGCTGCCGAGGTACATCACCGCTGTGCGTGTGCTCACCTGGCGCACCACGCTGAGGTCGTGGGCGATGAAGAGGTAGGTCAGGCCCAGCCGTTCGCGCAGATCGGCGAAGAGGTTGATGACCTGGGCCTGCACCGAGACGTCGAGCGCCGAGACGGGCTCGTCGGCGACGATCAGTCTCGGGTTCAGGGCCAGCGCACGCGCGATGCCGATGCGCTGGCGCTGGCCGCCGCTGAACTCGTGCGGCCAGCGCTGCAGCTGTTCGGGGCGCAGGCCCACCAGCGCGCCCAGTTCCTCGACGCGCGCCAGGCGTTGCGCCGCACCCATCGAGGTGTGCACACGCAGCGGTTCGGCGATCAGGTCGGCGACGCGGCGGCGCGGGTTGAGCGACGCATACGGGTCCTGGAACACCATCTGCAGCCGCGGCCGCAGCGGGCGCATGGCACGCGCCCCCAGGTGCGTGATGTCGCGGCCCTCGAAGTGCAGCGTGCCGGCGCTGACGTCGAGCAGACGCACCAGGCAGCGTGCCAGCGTGCTTTTGCCGCAGCCCGATTCGCCCACCAGGCCCAGCGTCTCGCCGGGCCACAGGCACAGGCTGACGTCGTCCACCGCCTGCACCACCCGCCGGCCGCCTGGCGCAAAGACGCTGCCCACGGTGTAGCGCTTGCTCAGGCTGCGCACGTCCAGCAGCGGTGCCGTTCCTTGTGCACTCAAGGGGCTGCACTCCCGTTCAGGCAGCGCAGGCGTGCCGCGCCACGCTCGGCCGGCGTCAGCACACACGCGGTGGCGTGTGCACCCGGCGGCAGCAGGGGCAGCGGGGCCTGGCAACGGGCGTCGGCCGCCGCGCAGCGGGGCGCGAAGGCACAGCCGGGCGGCAGCGCGTCCAGCGCCGGCGGTGTGCCGCCTATCGAAGGCAGGCGCAGCGGCCGCGGCCCGGCGAGCGGCGGAATGCTGCCCAGCAGGCCCCAGGTGTAGGGGTGCCAGGCAGCGTCGAAGAGTTCC
>JBBRBW010000090.1:0-17711 GCA_038205425.1 Burkholderiales bacterium
TGGCCGCGGTGGTCGACAAGAAGCTGCTGATGAGCAAGGAAGCCGTCGTCGGCGGTGTGAGCGACTTCGGCCACGGCTGGCTGAAGACCAACTACGCCGGCAGCGGGCCGATGAAGATCCGCGAGTGGCGGGCCAACGAGATCGTCACGCTGGAGCGCAACGACAACTACTGGGGCGCCAAGAGCAAGCCGGCGCGCGTGATCTACCGCCACATCAAGGAGTCGGCCACCCAGCGCCTGTTGCTGGAAAAGGGCGACGTCGACATCGCGCGCAACCTGACGCCGCAGGACCTGGACGCACTGGCTGCCAACAAGGACGTCAAGACCACGTCCACGCCCAAGGGCACGGTGTACTACATCAGCTTCAACCAGAAGAACCCGATCCTGGCCAAGCCCGAGGTGTGCGAGGCGCTGAAGTGGCTGGTCGACTACGACGCCATCGGTGCCACGCTGATCAAGAACATCGGCGTCGTGCACCAGAACTTCCTGCCCATCGGCCTGCTGGGCGCGGCCAAGGACAAGCCCTACAAGCTGGACGTGGCCAAGGCCAAGGCGCTGCTGGCCAAGGCGGGTTACCCGAACGGCTTCAAGGTGACGATCGACATGCGCACGGTGCAGCCGGTGCAGGGCATCACCGAGGCCATCCAGCAGACGCTGAAGCGCGCCGGCATCGAGCTCGAGATCCTGCCCGGCGACGGCAAGCAGACGCTGACCAAGTACCGCGCCCGCACACACGACATCTACATCGGCCAGTGGGGCGCAGACTACTGGGACCCGCACACCAACGCCGACACCTTCGCGCGCAATGCCGACAACGGCGACGATGCGAAGAGCAAACCGCTGGCCTGGCGCAACGCCTGGGACATTCCGGCGCTGACGAAACTCTCCGATGCCGCGGCGCTTGAACGCGACGGCGGCAAGCGCGCCAGGATGTACCAGGACATCCAGGCCGAGTTCCGCAAGAGCAGCCCCTTCGTCATGCTCTACCAGCAGACCGAGGTGGCCGCCTACCGCAGCAACGTCAGCGGGGTGAAGATAGGGCCGACCTCCGACTCGACCTACGTGTACGCGGTGTCGAAACGCTGATGCCCCGTCGACACCGGAGGGCACGCCCGTGACCGGACGTGCCGTGCGCTGGGCCGCCGCCAGCGGCCGCTTCGCGGTCGTCATCGCGCTCACCTACCTCGGGCTGCTGGCCGTCACCTTCTTCATCGGCCGCGTGATCCCGGTCGACCCGGTGCTGGCCATCGTCGGCGACCGCGCGCCCGAACACGTGGTGCAGCGTGTGCGCGAGGAGCTCGGCCTGAACCAGCCGCTGCCCACGCAGTTCGTGCGTTATGTCGGCAAGGCGCTGCAGGGTGACTTCGGCAACTCGGTGCTGACGTCCAACCCGGTATGGGACGACGTGAAGAAGACCTTCCCCGCGACGCTGGAACTGGCCACCTGCGGCATCCTCATCGGCGCCGGCCTGGGTGTGCCGCTGGGCGTGTGGGCGGCGGTGCGGCGCGGCGGCGCGGCCGACCATGCGGTGCGCATCATGGGCCTGGTGGGGTATTCGGTGCCCATCTTCTGGCTCGGCCTGATGGCGCTGGTGCTGTTCTACGCCAAGCTCGGCTGGGTGGGCGGGCCGGGGCGCATCGACGTGGCCTACGAATACAGCGTTGAACGTGTCAGCGGCCTGCTGCTGCTGGACGCGGCCATCGCCGGCGAGTGGGAAGCCTTTCGCAATGCGTTCAGCCACCTGGTGCTGCCGGCGAGCCTCCTGGGCTACTTCTCGCTGGCCTACATCAGCCGCATGACGCGCAGCTTCATGCTCAACGAACTGGCGCAGGAGTACATCGTCGCGGCGCGCGCCAAGGGCCTGAGCGAAACCCGCATCATCTGGCGCCACGCGCTGCGCAACGCGATGGTGCCGCTGGTCACCGTCATCGCGCTTTCCTACGCGGGGCTGCTGGAAGGCAGCGTGCTGACGGAGACAGTGTTCGCGTGGCCAGGGCTGGGGCTGTACATCACCAACTCGCTGCAGAACGCCGACATGAACGCGGTGCTGGGCGGGACGATCGTCGTCGGCACAGTGTTCATCGCGCTGAACCTGCTGAGCGATCTGCTGTACCGGCTGCTGGACCCGCGCACGCGGGATACGCGTTGATGCTGAAGTCGGCTTGCGGCCCGTTGCGGACGTTGGCGACGTCTTGCGCTGTCTCGGCCTTTCGAGGTGGGGTGCATAACGCACCACGAAAGGCCGGGACAGCGCAGCAAGACGTCGCCAAGGTCCGCAACGCGCCGAAAGTGGCGCTACAGCGCATGGCCGGGCCGCGCTGCGCCGTGGAGCCGATCACATGAGCGACCTCGCCGCCTGGCTGCTCACCGACCGCCCGCAATCGCGCCGGCAGGCAGCGTTCGGCCGCCTGTACGCCGGCTGGCTGAGCTTCGCGCGCAACCGGCTGGCGATGGTGGGGCTGGCGCTCGTGGTGGCGCTGGTGCTCATCGCTGCCCTCGCGCCGTGGATCGCGCCTTTCCCGCCGAGCATCGGCGAGCTCTCGGCGCGGCTGCAGCCGCCTTCAGCACAGCACTGGTTCGGCACCGACGACCAGGGGCGTGACATCCTGAGCCGCCTGATCCATGGCAGCCGCATCACGCTCTACGTTGTCGTGCTGGTGGCCGTGCTGGCCGCGCCCATCGGGCTGCTGGTGGGCACCGCCGCGGGTTACGCCGGGGGCTGGCTCGACGCGGTGCTGATGCGCATCACCGACATCTTCCTGGCCTTTCCGCGCCTCATCCTGGCGCTGGCGTTCGTGGCGGCACTCGGCCCGGGCATCGAGAACGCGGTGATCGCGATTGCCATCACCTCGTGGCCGCCGTACGCGCGCATCGCCCGCGCCGAGACGCTCACCATCCGCCAGGCCGACTACATCAGCGCCGTCAAGCTGCTGGGCGCCAGCCCGGTGCGCATCGTGCTGCGCCACGTGATGCCGCTGTGTGTGCCGAGTGTCATCGTGCGCGTGACACTGGACATGGCCGGCATCATTCTCACCGCCGCCGGCCTGGGCTTCCTGGGCCTGGGCGCGCAGCCGCCCATGCCCGAGTGGGGCGCGATGATCGCCGCCGGCCGCGCCTACGTGCTCGACCAGTGGTGGGTGGCTGCGGCGCCGGGTGCGGCGATTTTCATCGTCAGTCTCGCCTTCAACCTGCTGGGCGATGGCTTGCGCGATGCCCTCGACCCGAAGGCGTCGAAGTGACAAATTCCGACCCGAAGGCGTCGAAGTGAGCGAGCCCCTTCTCACCGTCGAAGACCTGCGCGTGGCCTACCCCGCGCGCGAAGGTGGCATGACGGAAGTGGTGCGTGGCGTCGGCTTCACGCTGGGCCGAGAACGTTTGGGCATCGTCGGCGAATCGGGCAGCGGCAAGAGCCAGACCGGCCGCGCCATCCTGGGTCTGACAGCGCCCGGCGGCGTGGTAACGGCGAAAACGCTGCGCTTCGACGGCATCGACCTGCTGAGCTGCCCGCCGAAGCAGCGCCGCGCGCTGCGTGGCGGCCGCATCGCGATGGTGCTGCAGGACCCGAAGTTCTCGCTCGACCCGGTGATGCGCATCGGCGCGCAGATCGAGGAGACGCTGCGGGCGCACGCGCCGATCTCGGCGCGTGAACGCCGCGAGCGCACGCTGCAGGCGCTGGCCGACACCGGTATCGAGGACCCGGCGCGGGTGGCTGCGCTCTACCCGCATGAAGTGTCGGGCGGCATGGGCCAGCGCGCGATGATCGCGATGATGCTGGTGGCCGGGCCCGAACTGTTGATCGCCGACGAGCCGACCTCGGCGCTCGACGTCACGGTGCAGTTGCAGGTGCTGGGCGTGCTCGACAGGCTGGTGCGCGAAGGGCGCGGCGGCAAGGGCATGGGCCTCATCTTCGTCTCGCACGACCTGCGGCTGGTGTCTTCCTTCTGCGACCGTGTGCTGGTCATGTACGCCGGGCGCGTGGTGGAAGAGATCGCCGCCACCGAACTGCACCGCGCGCAGCACCCGTACACACGCGGGCTGCTGAACTGCCTGCCGCAGCTGGGCGCGCCGCAGCACCCGCTGCCCACGCTCGATCGCCGCCCCGAGTGGTTGAACCCGTGAACGCCACGCTGCAGCCGCCACAGACGATCGGCCTGCGGGCTGAAGCGCTGCGGGTCGTCTTCGACGGTTTTGTCGCCGTCGACGGCGTGGGTTTCGAGGTCGCGCCGGGCGAGAGCTTCGGCATCGTCGGTGAGTCGGGCAGCGGCAAGAGCACCGTGCTGCGCGCGCTGTGCGGGCTGGCGCCGCTGGCCGCGGGCCAGGTGCGGCTGACCGGGCGCGAAAACCTGCCCGCGCCCGGCAGCAACCCTTTCCGGCGCCAGGTCCAGATGGTGTTCCAGGACCCCTACGGTTCGCTGCACCCGCGCCAGACGGTCGATCGCATCCTGGCTGAGCCGCTGGCCATCCATGGCATCGGCCAGGGCGACGAACGCGAAGCGCGCATCGAGCGTGCGCTCGAGGAAGTGGGCCTGGGTACCGGCTTCCGCTTCCGCTACCCGCACCAGCTCTCGGGCGGCCAGTGACAGCGCATCGCGGTGGCGCTGGCGCTCATCCTAGAGCCGCAGGTGCTGTTGCTGGACGAACCTACGTCGGCGCTCGATGCTTCCGTGCAGGCCGAGGTGTTGAACCTGCTGGAAGCACTGCGTCAGCGGCATGGCCTGAGCTTCGTGATGGTCAGCCACGACCTCGCGGTGGTCACGCACCTGTGCCAGCGGCTGATGGTGATGCGCGGCGGCCGCATGGTCGAGATGCTCTCGGCCGCCGACCTGGCCGCGCACCGTGTGCAGGCCGACTACACGAAGGCCCTGATGCAGGCCGCAGCGGGCTTCGTGCGCGCGGCCGCCTGAAGAGGCATCTAGATGACCAGGGACACACCCAGCGCCGAACCCGCCCCGCAGGGCCTGCCCGCTGCGGCCGCCGTCCCGCTCCGCGTCGACTGGGTCGAAAGCGAGACGCCGCACAGCGCGCGCTGGCGTTCGGAACGCGGCGCGCCACCCCCCAAGCGTGTGGTGCTGGCCGACGACACGATGCCCGCCGACGCCGCCTACCGTCTGGCCTGCGAAGGCACCGGGTTGCTGTGGCGCGGCGACTTCCACAACGCGCGCCAGCTGCTGCTGGCGCTGGCGCGGCGCATCGACCGCAAGGCCACACGCCGCGGCGCGCCGCCGCCCGCCGCCACCGCGCCGGGTGCGGCCTTCCACCTGCACCGCCAGGCGCAGTCGCAGCGCGCACGTGTGCTGGCCATGCTGCTGATACCGCTCGACGCTGACTACGCCATCCCGCTGCGCCGTGCGCCCGACCACCGCCTGGCCTGCACCGAGGCCTGGGGCCCCGCCGAGACCGCAGGCGGGCCCAGCGTGGTGTCGCTGCGCGAACTGCTGGGCGTGGTCAGCGCGCACGAGTGGCGCAAGAAGGGCGTGCCCGTGCCGGCGCTGGGCCCGGCGCCCGACAACCGCATTCACCCGCACCACGGCGTGTTTTCGCCGGTGCGCGGCGAATACATCGAACTGGTGGCGACAGCGCCGTTGCCGATGGCCGCCGAGGGGCTTGCGGCCTTTGACATCGGCACCGGCACCGGTGTGCTGGCGGCGGTACTGGCGCGGCGCGGCGTGACGCGGGTGCTGGCCACCGAGATCGACCCGCGGGCGCTGGCCTGCGCGCAGCAGAACCTCGAAGGCCTGGGCCTGGCCGACCGGGTAACGCTGCTGCCCGCCGACCTCTTTCCGCCTGGCCGCGCCGGCCTCGTGGTCTGCAACCCACCGTGGTTGCCGGCGCGGCCGGGGGCGCCCATCGAACGTGCGGTCTACGACGAGGACAGCCGCATGCTCAAGGGTTTCCTGGCCGGGCTGGCGGCGCACCTGGCGCCGGGGGGTGAGGGCTGGTTGATCCTGTCTGACCTGGCCGAGCACCTGGGCCTGCGGTCGCGTGCCGAGTTGCTGGCGTGGACAGCCGACGCCGGCCTGCAGGTGCTGGGCCGCATCGACACCCGGCCGACGCACGGCAAGGCGACCGATGGCACCGACGCGCTGCACGCGGCGCGCGCGGCCGAAGTCACGTCGCTGTGGCGGTTGGGCGCGACGGCAGCGTAGGCGCGCCCCCCGCGCCGCCGCTGCTGCAGCGGTGGCCGCCGGTTCAGATCAGCGCCGCGATCGCCTGCCCCATCTCGGTGGTGTTGGCGCTGCCACCCAGATCGCGCGTCACCGGGCCGCCCTTCGCGCCGTTCGCCAGCACCTGCTCGATGGCCTTGACGATGGCGTCGTGCGCCGCACCTTCACCCAGGAAGTCGAGCATCAGTGCGCCGCTCCAGATCATCGCCACGGGGTTGGCGATGTTCTGGCCGTAGATGTCGGGCGCCGAGCCGTGCACGGGCTCGAACAGCGAAGGGAACTTGCGCTCGGGGTTCAGGTTGGCCGAAGGCGCCAGGCCGATGGTGCCGGTGCATGCCGGGCCCAGGTCGCTCAGGATGTCGCCGAACAGGTTGCTGGCCACCACCACGTCGAAACGCTGTGGCTGCAGCACGAAGCGTGCGCTGAGGATGTCGATGTGCTGCTTGTCCACCGCCACCTGCGGATAGGCGGCGTGCATCGCATCGGCGCGGCCGTCCCACCAGGGCATGCTGATGGCGATGCCGTTGCTCTTGGTGGCCACCGTCAGGTGCTTGCGCGGGCGGCTGTTGGCCAGCTCGAATGCGTACTTCAGCACACGGTCGGTGCCGTAGCGGCTGAAGACGTTTTCCTGGATCACCACCTCACGGTCGGTGCCCTCGTACATGATGCCGCCGAGCTTGGTGTACTCACCCTCGGTGTTCTCGCGCACGATGAAGTAGTCGATGTCGCCCGGCTTGCGGCCGACCAGCGGGCAGGGCACACCCTCGAACAGGCGCACCGGGCGCAGGTTGATGTACTGGTCGAACTCGCGCCGGAACTTCAGCAGGCTGCCCCACAGCGAGACGTTGTCGGGCACCGTGGCCGGCCAGCCGACGGCGCCGAAGTAGAGCGCGTCCATGCCCTGCAGCTGCAACTTCCAGTCGCTGGGCATCATTTCGCCGTGGGCGGCGTGGTAGTCGCAGCTGGCCCAGGGGATGTCGTGGATTTCCAGCGCGATGCCGAAACGCTGGGCGGCAGCGTGCAGCACACGCAGGCCCTCGGGCATGACTTCCTTGCCGATGCCGTCGCCGGCGATGGCGGCGATATTGAATGTCTTGCTCATAAGGTGTCTCGAGAGAGGGGGTTGTTTGCAGTCGCCAGCATAGCGGGGCCCGCGCTGCGGTCGGCAGGCAGGCATGCGATAGTCCCGCCCGCCATGGCCTTCGAACCCGACCCCTTTCGCCCCGTCTCGCGGGCCCGCCGCGGGCTCATCGTCGTGCTGGCCGTGGCCACTGCGGCCTTCGTCGTCTATTCGATGACACGCAAGTCGGGCCTGGTCCGCAACGCGGTGCAGCACCCGGCCGACGTCGCCGCCTGCGCGCCGGGCCAGACCGAGGGCTGCGTGGGCAGCATGACGGCCGTCATCGCCTTGCCGCCGCCGCTTGCGGCGTCTTCCCCTGGTTCGCGCTAGCCTCGCAGCGGGTCGGCCGAAGACACGATCTCGCGTTCGTCGAGCTCCTGCTCGATGACCCGCACGGTCTCGTCGTTGATGGTGTTCCGCGCGTGCAGTCGGTGCAGGCAGCCGCGTTCGGCCTCGATACCCACCAGGCGCAGCCGCCGCGCGGTAGCGATGCGGGTGGCCTGCGCGGCGGCCGCTTCGGGCGCGCTCTCACGCAGCTTGATCTTGCTCTGGTAGCGGTGGACCAGCTGCTGCACGAAGTTCTGCTGCCCCGGGTCCTGCAGCTGCGGCAGCAGGGCTTGCACCGCGTCGATACCGGCCTGCGCCACCGCCACGCGCGCGGCTGCTTCCTCCAGTTGGCCGTCCATGTCGACGGGGGCCTGCAGCCGGCGCAGCAGCCAGGGCAGCGGCAGGCCGTTGAGCAACAGCGTCAGCACGATGGTGCTGGCGGCCAGGAAGACCACCAGATCGCGCTCGGGGAAGGGCGTTCCAGCTGCGGTGAGCAGCGGCACCGACAAGGCCGTGGCCAGCGTCACCGAGCCGCGCACCGCGGCCCAGCCGACGATGAACATGCGCCGCGGGTCAGGGGGCGCGGCGCCACCCGACCAGCCCCAGTGGTAGCGGTAGCGCAGGTGGGCCGAGGCCCACACCCAGGCCAGGCGCAGCGCCATCAGGAAGGCCCACAGCGTCAGGGCCAGGAAGGCCAGCCAGGCCGCGTCGTAATGGCCCACGGCGCTCAGCATGTGGCGCAGCTGCAGCCCCAGCAGCAGGAACACCAGGCCGTTGAAGATGTAGGCCAGCATGCGCCAGACCTCGCGCGCGTGGCGCCGGCCGTCGGGTGACAGCCCCTTGACTTCCTTGCCACCGGCCCACAGCCCGGCGATGACCACCGCCAGCACGCCCGAGACATGCAGCGCCTCGGCCGCCAGGTAGGCGGCGTAGGGCACGAGCACCGCCAGCAGCGTCTGCAGCACGGGGTCGTCGGCGCCGGCGCCGATGAGCGTCTCGCGCAGCTGGCGGCCCAGCTTCTCGACCACGAGACCGACGACGACCCCACCGCCCGAGATGACGAGGAAGTTCGTCGCCAGGTCGGGCATGCGCACCGCGCTCGCCGCGGCCGCGGCGGCGACCGCGAGCTTGAAGGCCACCAGGCCGGTGGCGTCGTTGAGCAGGCTCTCGGCGTTGACGATGTTCGACACGCGCTGCGGCAGCGGCAGGCCGTGCGTGGTGGCCATCGTGGCCACCGCGTCGGTGGGCGTGACGATGGCGCCCAGCACGAAGGCCACGGCCAGCGGCATGGCGGGCACCAGCCAGTGCAGGAAGAAGCCCACGGCCAGCACCGTCAGCACCACCAGGCCCAGCGCCAGCAGCAGCACCGGGCGCAGCACCTTCAGCAAGTCGCTGCGCGGCAGCACGCGGGCGTCGGCAAAGAGCAGCGGCGGTATGAAGAGCAGCAGGAAGACCTCGGGGTCGATGCTGATCTTGTCCAGCCCCGGCAGCAGCGAGGCCAGCGCGCCGACGAGCACGAGGAAGATCGGCAGGCCGATCTTCGTCCAGCGCACGAGTACGCCACCCGCAGCCGTGAGCAGCAGCAGCACCAACGTCAGTTCGATGACTTGCAAGCGGGGTCAGCGCTTTCCGTGGCGCCGTGCTTGGCCACGCAAGTTGCCTGGCACGCACAGCGTGCACGCATGACCAAGCTGCCCGCCACAGAACCGGCTTTGCCGGGCCGTAGGCGGACGGCCCCCCCGGGGGGTGGCGAGCATTGGCGAGCTCGGGGGCTTCATTTCATGCGTCCGGGCCCGTCGGCCGCGGCGGGTGCACGATGGTCACCGGCACCGGGCTGTCATGCAGCAGCGCCAGCGCCACGGTGCCCAGCGACGCTGACGTGGCGCCCGCACCGCGCGCACCCATCACCACGGCGTCGCAGCCGTAGTTCTCGATCAGGTCGACGAGCACGTGGCCCGGGTCGCCGCCGGCGACTTCGCTCTCGAAGGCCAAGCCGGCAGCGTCGAGCATGGCCTCGGCGGCGCGCAGCAGGTCGGCGCCTGCGTCGGCGCGCACCTGGTCGAGCACGGCGGGGTCGTGCATCGTCATCACTTCGTAGAACGAAGGCGGCTCCTGCACGTTGGCCAGCACGAAGTCTGCCTTCAAGCCGCCGCGCACCAGCTGCAAGGCATGGTGCACGGCCGTGAGTGCGGCGACAGAGCCGTCGACGGGCAGAAAGATCTTCATGGGGGTACTCCTGCGGGTGTGGCCGGGTTGCCAATGGCCCCGAGGTTACGCTGCCGCCGCGGGCTGCGGCGGGTGTACGCGGGTGGCTTGACGGGCGTCAAGCGGGCCAGGCCGCTGTTGTCAGCGCAGAGCCACCCCGGCGACGTGTTCACGCAGGGTTTGCAGCACCGGCACAGGAGGCCAGTGCCAGGCTGGCGCCAGGGCCTGCTGCGCCGGGTCGGGGTTGGCTTGCCAGCGTTGCAACACCCATTGCGTCACGCCCAGGCCTTGCAGCATCTGCGCCATGCCCACCAGCGCGGCATCGCTGATCAGCAGGGGGTGGTAGGTGGTGCGGATCTCGCAGGCCACGCCGCTGGCCAGCAGCGCCTGCAGCGAACGCCGTGCGGCCGCGGCGCTGTGACGGGCGCCGGCCAGCGCACTGTAGGCGGCGCTGTCGTCCAGGTCGGTCTTCAGATCGAAGCCCACCCAGTCCAGCGCCGGCAGCAGGGCGGCCAGCCGTGCGGGGTAGATGCCGGCGGTGTGCAACCCGGTCTGCAGGCCCAGAGCGCGTACCTCGGCGACGGCATCACCCAGCCCGCGCAGCAGCGTGGGTTCACCGCCGCTGAAGACCACGCCGTCCAGCAAGCCCACGCGGCGTTTCAGCAGCGCCAGCACGTCGGACCAGCGGGGCGCGGTGGCCGATGCACAGCGCGGCTGCAAGCCGGCGTTGTGGCAATAGCCGCAGCGCCAGGGACAGCCTTGCAGGAAGAGCACGGCGGCCAGCTTGCCCGGCCAGTCGGTGGTGCTCAGCGGCGTGACGCCGCCGAGCACCAGCGCCGCGGCGGCGGTGACTTCAGGCACAGACCGGTTCGGGCGCCGGCGCAGGCTGCGCCTGCACGACGCCGGCCTCGGTGAAGTAGCGACGCTCGGCGAACTCGCCCTTCTTGCCGACGTTGAACGAAGCCATCGGGCGGTGGTAGCCCATGACGCGGGTCCACACCTCGCAACGCTGGCGCTCGTGTTCTTCCAGCACGGGGTGGATCAGGGGGGTCTGGCTGTGGCTCATGGGTGGGCTCCTGGGGTTCTCAGTTTGGGGGCTTCAGGCGGGCACGGCCGGTTGCGGCTGGGCGTGCGCCTTGCGCGCCAGCGCCGCTTCGTCGCACTTCGGGCAGAAGGCGTGTTCGCCGGCGAGGTAGCCGTGCGTCGGGCAGATGCTGAAGGTGGGCGTGACGGTGATGTAGGGCAGGCGGAAGCGGCCCAGGGCGCGCTTGACCAGTTCGCGGCAGGCCGCGGCCGACGACACACGTTCGCCCAGGTAGAGGTGCAGCACGGTGCCGCCGGTGTACTTGCGCTGCAAGGCCTCCTGGCGCTCCAGCGCCTCGAAGGGGTCGGCGGTGAAACCCACCGGCAGCTGCGAAGAGTTTGTGTAGTAGGGCTGGTGCTCGGTGCCCGCCTGCAGGATGCCGGGCAGGCGCTTCCTGTCTTCCTTGGCGAAGCGGTAGGTTGTGCCTTCGGCCGGCGTCGCTTCCAGGTTGTAGAGGTGGCCGGTCTCTTCCTGCAGCACCACGATGCGCGCGCGGATGTGGTCCAGGAAACGCAGCGCCAGCGCTTCGCCTGCGGGGGTGGTGATGTCGTCGGCGTCGGCGCTGAAGTTGCGGATCATCTCGTTGATGCCGTTCACGCCGATGGTGCTGAAGTGATTGCGCAGTGTGCCGAGATACCGGCGCGTGTAGGGGAACAGGCCGCTGTCGATGTGGCCCTGGATCACCTTGCGCTTGATCTCCAGACTGGTGCGCGCCAGTTCGATCAGTGCTTCGGTGCGCTTCAGCAACCCGGCCTCGTCGCCAGCGTGCAGGTAGCCCAGGCGCGCGCAGTTCAGCGTCACCACGCCGAGTGAACCGGTCTGCTCGGCCGAACCGAAGAGGCCGTTGCCGCGCTTGAGCAGTTCACGAAGATCCAGTTGCAACCGGCAGCACATCGAACGCACCATGCGCGGTTCGAGGTCGCTGTTCAGGAAGTTCTGGAAGTAGGGCAGGCCGTACTTGGCCGTCATCTCGAACAGGCGCTCGGTGTTCGGGTGCTCCCAGTCGAAGTCCTTGGTGATGTTGTAGGTGGGGATGGGGAAGGTGAAGGCGCGGCCCTTGGCGTCGCCCTGCATCATCACGCTGATGTAGGCCCGGTTGATGAGGTCCATTTCGGCCTGCAACTCGCCGTAGGTCCAGGGCAGTTCCTTGCCGCCGATCATCGGCACCTGTTCACGCAGGTCTTCGGGGCAGGTCCAGTCGAAGGTGAGGTTGGTGAAGGGGGTCTGTGTGCCCCAGCGCGAGGGCACGTTCAGGTTGTGGATCAGTTCCTGGATGCACTGGCGCACCTGCTCGTAGCCCAGCGCGTCCTTGCGCACGTAGGGCGCGAGGTAGGTGTCGAAGCTGCTGAAGGCCTGCGCACCGGCCCATTCGTTCTGCAGCGTGCCCAGGAAGTTGACGATCTGCCCGACGGCGCTGGACAGGTGCTGCGGCGGCGCCGATTCGATCTGCCCCGGCACGCCGTTCAGCCCCTCGTGCAGCAGCGTGCGCAGGCTCCAGCCGGCGCAGTAGCCGCTGAGCATGTCCAGATCGTGGATGTGCAGATCGGCCTCGCGGTGGGCCACGCCGACTTCGGGCGGGTAGACATGGTTCAGCCAGTAATTGGCGATGACCTTGCCCGAGACGTTGAGGATCAGTCCGCCCAGCGAATAACCCTGGTTCGCATTGGCATGCACCCGCCAGTCCTGGCGCGCCAGGTACTCGTTGACCGAGCGTTCGACGTCCACCGCCACCGAGCGGTCGACACGCAGCGCACGGTGCTGCTCGCGGTAGACGATGTAGGCGCGTGCGGTGGCGAAGTGGCCGGCCTCGTCGAGCACACGCTCGACCTCGTCCTGGATCTGCTCGACGCTGGTGACACGCCGCTGCAGGCGGTCGACCACGCGGGCCATCAGTTGATCGGCACGCGCGGCGTCGAACTCGCCGGTAGCGGCGCCGGCGCGGGCCAGCGCGGCGCCGATCTTGCGGGCGTCGAAGGGCACGGTGTGACCCTCGCGCTTGATCACCGCCAGCGGGGCGGCGTGGGCGTGCGGGTTGTCACTGGAGCTTGTGGTCGTCATCTTTGGGCACTAGATATGGGGTCCAGTACTCGAAGATACGCTAGCGGTAGTGTGTCGGCCAGGGCTGCCAGGGCGCGCGAGGCCTGCGTTTGATCTGGCGCAAATGGCGTCGCCGTCGCGCCACAAGGGCCGCGCCGGCGACGCGGGGCGGGCGTCCGGTGGGGCTCAGGACTTGGCGGCGGCCATGCCCAGGCGCTCGATAGTCGCCTTCTCGGCGGTGTAGGTCTCGCGCGCCCACTTCGTGTAGGTGGCGGTGTCCATGTAGATCACCGACTGGTCGAACTTCTCCAGCGTGGCCAGCACGGCGGGGTCTTCCAGCGTCTTCCTGAAGGCGTCGTGCAGCGTGCGCACGACGGCCGGGTCCATGCCCTTCGGGCCGCAGACGCCGAAGGGCGAGTCGCTCACCGTCTTGTAGCCCAGCTCGTCGAGCGTGGGCACCTCGGGCCAGCGCTTGGTGCGCTTGCTGCCGTAGGTGGCCAGCAGGCGCAGCTTGCCGCTGGCCACGTGCGGCGCCCAGCCGGTGGCGTCGCTGGCGGCCATGGTGTGGCCGCCCAGGATGGCCTGCATGTTGTCGGCGTTGCCCGTGAAGGGCACGTGGTTGAGCGTGATGCCGGCGCGCTGCGCAAATTCTTCCACCGCCAGGTGCGGGCTGGTGCCGGTTCCGGTGCTGCCGTAGTTGAACTTGCCCGGGTTGGCCTTGGCATAGGCCACCAGGTCGGCAATGCTCTTGATGGGCCCGTCGGCCGGCACCACCAGGCCGAAGGTGTAGCCGGTGAGGCAGGCGATCCAGGTGAAGTCGTTCAAGGTATCGAAAGCCGTCTTCTGCATGTGCGGGATGCGGAACACGCCATGCGGCAACTGGCTGAGCGTGTAGCCGTCGGGCCTGGCGTTGACGAGCTCACCCGCGCCCAGCATGCCGCCGGCGCCGGGCTTGTTGTCGACGAGGATCTGCTGGCCCAGCGTCTTTTGCGCACTTTCGGCGAAGGCGCGGATGACGGCGTCGGTGCTGCCGCCGGCGGGCCAGGGGCAGATGACGCGGATGGGCCGCGACGGAAAGGCCTGCGCGCGCACCAGCGCGGGCGCGGCCAGCGCTGCAGCGCCGGCAAGAACGATGTGGCGGCGGGTGGTCATGTGATGTCCTCGATGTTCAGAAACTGCAATCCAGGCTTCCCGCCGCGGAACCGGCTTCGCCGGGCCGCTGGCGGATGGCCCCCAGGGCCACGGAGGGCCCTTGACAAGGCCCTGGGGGTAGCGAGCGCAAGCGCGCTTGGGGGCTAATCCGCTCTTGCGCCGGAGTCCTTCACCACCTTGGCCCACTTCGTGATCTCGGTGGCCTGGTAGCGCGTCAGTTCCTCGGGGGTCGAGATCCAGGTCTCCAGGCCCAGGTTCTTGAGCTTGTCGGTCACGTCGGGCAGCTTGAAGACGCGCTGCATCTCGGCGTTGATGCGCGCCACCACGTCCCTGGGTGTGCCGGCGGGGGCGAACATCGCGAACCAGGTCGTGGCCTCGAAACCGGGCACGGTCTCGGCCACGGTGGGCACGTCGGGCGCCGCCGAAGAGCGTGTGGCCGTGGTCTGCGCCAACGCGCGGATCCTGCCTTCGCGGGCCATCGGCAGCGCCGAGGGCATGTTGTCGAACATGACCTGGATGCTGCCGCCCACCAGGTCGGGGATGGCGAACTGCCGGCCCTTGTAGGGCACGTGCTGCATGTTGGTGCCGGTGAGCGATTTGAAGAGTTCACCCGACACGTGCACCGAGGTGCCGATGCCCGGCGAACCGAAGCTCAGCTTGTTCGGGTTGGCCTTCATGTAGCTGATGAGTTCAGCCACCGTCTTCACCGGCAGGTCGTTGGTGACCACCAGCAGGTTGGGCGCCGAAGCGACATGGCCCACGGGCGCGAAGTCCTTCACCATGTCGTAGGGCATCTTGCTGTAGAGCGCGCCGTTGATGGAATGCGTGCCCACCGTCCCCATCACCAGCGTGTGGCCGTCGGGCGGCGACTTGGCCACCGACTCGGCACCGATGTTGCCGCCGGCGCCCGGCTTGTTGTCGATGACCACCGGCTGGCCCAGCTGCGCCTTGTCGGCGAACAGCCGCGCCAGGATGTCGGGCGCGCCGCCGGGTGGGAAGGTCACCACCAGGCGGATCGGCTTGGTCGGGTAGGCCTGGGCAGCGGCGCTGCCGCCCAACCCGGCCAGCGCGGCGCACAAGGCAGCCTGCAAAAACAGCTTGCGGTTCATGCTTGTCTCCTGCTCTGGGTGAAGAGGCTCTGCGGCCGTGCGGCCGTGTGGCCCGTGGCTCTTTGGCCGTGCGGCAGGATACGGGAAGACGCCAGCGCCGCCACTGCGAGCAAGCCCGGGGGTGCCGGGCCGCCGCCGCGGGCTACGCGGGCACGCTGCGCTTCAGGAAAACAGGTGCGCGGCGGTGCTGCGTGGCCTGCTCGAAGGCGTGGCCCATCGCCAGCAGGCGCCAATCGCTGAAGGGCCGGCCGACAAACGACAGGCCCAGCGGCAAGCCCTGCACGAAGCCGGCGGGCACCGTCAGGTGCGGGTAGCCGGCCACCGCGGCGGGGGTGGAAAAGCTGCCGCCGTAGTGGTCGCCGTTGACGGGGTCGATGAGCCAGGCCGGGCCGCCGGTGGGCGCGATGATCGCGTCGAGCTGGTGTTTGTCGAAGGCGCGGTCCAGGCCCTCGGTGCGCGCGCCCTTGGCGCAGGCGGCCAAGGCGGCCAGGTACTCAGGGCTGTCCAGCCCGCCCAGGGCCTGCGCCTTCTCGAACAGCTCCTGGCGGAACCAGGGCATCTCGCGCGCGGCGTGCTTGCGGTTGAAGTCGATGACGTCGGCCAGCGTCTGCACTTTCGCCTGCGGCGCGTAGTTGCGCAGCCAGAGGGGCAGGCCGTGCTTCAGTTCGTAGAGCAGCACCTTGAGCTCGTCGTCGCCGTAGCCGGCGGCGGGCAGCTCGGCGTCGTCGACGATGGTGGCGCCCAGGGCGCGCAGCCTGGCGATGGCGGCCTCGATCACCGCATCGGCTTCGTCGTAGCCGGTGAAATAGGCACGCGCCACGCCCAGCCGCACGCCCTTCAGCGCGCCGGGTGGCAGCTGGCCGTCGCCCGATGCCGCGGCGGGTGCGGTGACGGTGATGGCGTCGTCGGCGTCGGGCCCGGCCATGGTGGCGTAGAGCAGGGCCGCATCGGCCACCGTACGTGTCATCGGGCCGGCGGTGTCCTGGCTGTGGGCGATCGGGATCACGCCGCTGCGGCTGATGCGGCCCAGCGTCGGCTTCAGGCCCACCAGGCCGTTGATCGACGCCGGCGAGACGATGGAGCCGTCGGTCTCGGTGCCCACGGCCAGCGGGCACAGGCTGGCGGCCACGGCCGCGGCGCTGCCCGAGCTGCTGCCGCTGGTGCTGCGGTCGAGTGCGTAGGGGTTGCGCGTGAGGCCGCCGCGCGCGCTCCAGCCGCTGACGCTGCGGCTGCTGCGGATGTTGGCCCATTCGCTGAGGTTGGTCTTGCCCAGGATCACCGCGCCGGCGTCGCGCAGGCGCTGCACCAGGTGCGCGTCGCGCGTGGCGCGCATGCCGTCCAGCGCCAGCGAGCCGGCGCTGGTGCTCAAGCGGTCGGCCGTGGCGATGTTGTCCTTCAGCAGTACCGGCAGGCCGTGCAGCGGCCCGCGCAGCCTGCCGGCGCGGCGCTCGGCGTCGCGTTCGCGTGCGATGGCCAGCGCGTCGGGGTTCAGCTCGATGACGCTGTTCAGCTTCGGTCCGCGGCGGTCGATGGTGGCGATGCGCGCCGTGCAGGCGCGCGCCAGTGCCTCGGCGGTGGTGCGCCCGGCGGCCATCGCCTGCGCCAGTGTCGTGGCGCTGACTTCCAGCAGTTCGGGCAGGGCGGCGGGGGTGCGGGGCATGGCGGGGGCTTTCAGCGCGAGCAGGGACGAAGAGGCCAGGAGCAGGGTGCGGCGTTTCATGCGGGTTCCGGGGTGTCGTCGGGAAACGCGGCGATGCCGCGCCGCAGGCAAGCGGCGGGCAATTTCACGCCTGGATGTAGGCAGCGGCCAGCGTGTCGAGGTGGGCGCGCGAGGTGGCGTCCAGGTGCGGCAGCAGCAGCGCCAGCGCATGGTAGGCGCCGCGACCCATCGACGCGGCGGCACTCTCGGGTTCCAGCGCCTTGCGCGGCTCGCGCACGTACTCGTAGCTCAGCCAGTAGGTCACCAGCACCACCATGCTGGTGGCCAGCGGTGCGGCCTCGGCCCCGGTCAGGCGCACGGCGCCGTGGCGCGACAGGCCGTCGAGCAGCGCGTGCATGGCCTTGGTCTTGTTCTTCAGCACGAACTGGAAGTGCGTCTCGAGCCGGCGGTTCTTGCTGAGCAGGTCGTTGAGGTCGCGGTAGAGGAAGCGGTAGCCCCACACCAGCTCGAACAGCATGTGGAAAAAGAGCCAGGCGTCCTCGACGTTTTCGACCCCGTCGGCGGCCTGCAGGATTTCACCCAGCGCACGTTCGTAGCGGTCGAACAGCGAATTGATCAGCTCGTCCTTGGCCGGGTAGTGGTAGTACAGGTTGCCGGGGCTGATGCCGAGCTCGGCGCTGATCAGCGTCGTGCTGACGTTGGGCTCGCCGTAGCGGTTGAACAGCTCCAGCGACACCTCGAGGATGCGCTCGGCAGTGCGGCGGGGTTTTTTAGGGGCGACCATGCGCCGCATTCTGGCGCGGGCGGCCGAAAGGCGGGCTGCCTACAATCCCGCGCCTCACTGAACGGACCCC
>JBBRBW010000091.1:0-17538 GCA_038205425.1 Burkholderiales bacterium
CAGCTGCGTGGCGTCGCCCATGATGCGCGGCAGGCCGGGCTCGGGGCGGGCCTGGAGCAGTCCGCTGTCGGTGGCCTGGCCGTACAGCGCCAGCACTTCCAGCGCCAGCGCGTTCAGGTCCAGCGGTTTGACTTGCGCGGCAGGCAGGCGGGCGTAGTCGCGGAACTCGTTGACGAGTTTCTGCATCGCCTGCACCTGGTTGACGATGGTGGCCACGCTGCGCGCCAGCAGCGCCTGATCGGCGCCCTCGAGCTTGTGGCCCAGGCGGTGCTGCAGCCGCTCGGCCGACAGCATGATGGGCGTGAGCGGGTTCTTGATCTCGTGCGCCAGCCGGCGCGCCACCTCGGCCCACGCGGCGCTGCGCTGCGCCGAGACGACCTCGCTGATGTCGTCGAAGACCATCAGGTGCGCTTCGTTCGGCAGCGTGGCGCCGCGGACAAGCAAGGTCAACGTGGTGCCGTCGGCGCGCTTGAGGTCGAAGCTCTCCTGCCACTGGTCGCGCTCGCCAGCCTCGGGGCTGGTGGCCAGCAGTTCGAAGCGCTGCTCTGCGCCGTGGGCGAACTCCTGAAGGTCGGGCAGTTCCGACAGCCGGCGACCGCGCCAGCTGGCCAGCGGGCGCTGCAGGATGCGCGTGGCGCCGGGGTTCACGGTGTCGATGCGGCCCTCGCGGTCGAAGACGATGACGCCGGCGGTCAGCGTGTCGAGGATGGTCTGCAGCCGTGTGCGTGCACCTTCCAGTTGCTGCATGCCGCGCTGCACTTGGCTGCGCGCGTCGGCCACCTGGGCCGTCATGGCGGCGAAGCTGCGTGTCAGGCCACCGAGCTCGTCGCTGCTGGCGAACACGGGTTTGGCCGTCAGGTCGCCAGCGGCCACCTGGCGCACGCCGTCGGCCAGCAGCAGCAGCGGCTTGGCGAGCTGGTTGCCCAGCAACACCGACAGCAGCACGGCGGCGAACACGGCCAGGATCAGCGCCAGCGTCAGTGTGCCGACGTACATGCGGCGCAGGCTGTCGCGCGCCAGGAAGCGCTGCTGGTATTCGCTGTACGCCGCCTGCACCGCCAGCGCGTTGGCGGCCAGGCCACGCGGCATCGGCTGCACGATCATCAGGTAGCGCTCCTCGCCGGCGGTCAGCGAGATCGACTTGCGTGGCACGCGGGCCAGGGCGCGCACACGCGGGCCGGCGTTGCCGGGGGCCAGTGCTTCTTCGTCCAGCCCTTCCACCACGCTGGCCGCGCCATCGGCGCGCGCCTGGCGCAACAGGTAACCGCTGGGCCGTTCGGGCGGGCCGGCGTCGGCGGTGCCGCCCGCAGTGAACAGCACCTGGCCGCTGCCGCCGACGAGCGAGGCCTCGCTGGCGCCGATCTGCTCCCGCAGGCGCTCCAGCGCCAGCGGCGCCACGGTGCTGTCGCGGTCGGCCAGGCGTTCGGCGCCGATGCGCGCCTTGCCCACGAGGTCGGTGGTCAGCGTGTCCAGCGTGCCCTTGCCCAGGGCCAGCCCGGCGTCCAGCGCGCCGGCCACCTTGACGTCGAACCAGGCCGCGATGCTGCGGCTGGCGAACTGGTAGCTCACCGTGTAGATCACCAGCCCCGGCAGCAGGCCCACCAGCGCAAAGATGCCTGCCAGCTTGATGAGCAGCCGGCTGCCGAACTTGCCGCGCTGCACGCGCACTGCCAGCCGCAGCGCCACGACGCCGATGACCAGCGTGAGCAGCGCCGCCACGGCGACGTTGACCCAGAACAGCCACACGAAGTGCTTCTCATAGAAGCCACCGCCCTGTGCGCTGAACGAGACGACGAAGGCCAGCACCAGCGCGGCCCCGGTGCCGGCGACGGCTGCGATGACCCAGGCCCAGCGGGCCGAAGTGCTCATCTCAGGGGCTCCACCGCGCCACGCGCCACCCGCGACGGATGAAATGCGGCGCGGCGATCAAGGTTCCCGCTACGGAACCGGCTCTGCCGGGCCGTTGGCGGACGGCCCCCCGGGGGGGAGAACCGGCGCCGAGCCAGCGCCTGCGCGCTGGCAAGTGGCCGGTGAGCGCCTGCCCGCCTGCAAGCGGGCAGGCAGCGAGCGCAAGCGAGCTTGGGGGCTTCATCTCACTGCGTGCCCAGCTCGACCTTCAGCACACGCGATACGCCGACGGCCCAGTCGCCCTGGCCTCCGAGGCCGAACTGCATCGGGCCGGGCAGTTGCGTGGTGTCGAGCCGGTAGCTGAACTCGACGTAGTAGGTTTTGTCGACGTCCACCTGGGCCAGGTCGGCCAGCTTCCAGCCGGCGCTGCGCGAAGCAATGGCCAGCGCCTCGCTCAGCGAAGGGAAGGTCTGGTTCAGCCCGCCCAGGCCGACCCGCCACGCGCCGGTGAGCGGCTGGTAGGCCAGCCGCCAGGAACGCGACACGCGCGCCACGCGTTCGTCGCGCCAGTACCAGCGCTCGCGCAGCAGGCGCGCTTCGGCGACGAAATAGATGGGCACGCCGCGCTGCAGCGCCTCTTCCACCGTGCGCGGCAGGTTGACGCGGGCCGTGAAGTCGAGCGTCAGTGCGCCCTCCAGACGCTGCACCTGCAGCGTGGCCAGCTCAACGCCCTGGGCGCGGACCCCGGGTGCGGCGGCCAGCAGCAGCGCCGCCACCAGCAAGGCCAGCCGCGCCGCGCCGCTTTGCAGGTACTGCAAGCCCTGCAGGCACAGCAAGCCCTGCAGCAGGCCCTGCATGGTGAAGCGGCGGACCGGCGGCAGGGGCATGGGGCGGAATGGCGGGTGGTGCTTTAGGGGCTGCGGGCCTTCTGGATCAGCGCGTAGAAGAAGCCGTCCTGCAGCGCGACGCCGCGGGCCGGGGCCCCTTGTCCGGCATTGTCGGGCAGCGGCAGCAGATGGCCCGGCGACTGGGGTTGCAGCTGGGCCGTGCCGGGGGGCTGCCGTTGCAAAAACGCGTCGATCTGCTGGCGGCCTTCTGCCGGGAAGATCGAGCAGGTGGCGTAGAGCAGCCGCCCGCCGGGGGCCAGCAGGGGCCACAGCGCGTCCAGCAGTTCGGCCTGGATGCGCGACAGCGCCTGGATGTCGTCGGGCCGGCGCAGCCAGCGCACGTCGGGGTGGCGGCGCACGATGCCGCTGGCCGTGCACGGGGCGTCGAGCAGGATGGCGTCGAAGGGCCGGCCGTCCCACCAGGTCTGCGGCAGGCGGCCGTCGCCGGCCTTGAGTTCGGCCCTCAGCTGCAGCCGGTTCAGGTTGTCCTGCACCCGCGCCAGGCGCACCGGGTCGCTGTCCAGGGCCAGCAGGTCGAGGTCGGCCAGCTCCAGCAGGTGCGCGGTTTTGCCGCCGGGGGCGGCGCAGGCGTCGAGCACGCGGGCCCGGGGCTTGAGGTCGGCACCGTCGACGAGCAGGCGCGCGGCGCGCTGGGCGGCGGCGTCCTGCACGCTGACCTCGCCTTCGGCAAAGCCGGGCAACTGGTTGACGGCGCAGGGCTGGGCCAGCACGACGGCCTGGCCGCCCCCCAGCGTCGTGCCCTCCGGGTCGTCCAGCAGCGTGGCTGCGCGGCCCAGCGAGGCCAGGCCGCCGACGTAGCTGGCGCCGGTGCCACGGCGGGCGTTGACACGCAGCGTCATCGGCGGGCGCTGGTTGGCGCTGGCCAGCAGCGCCTGCCACTGTGTCGGCCAGTCGTGCCTGACCCGTTCCACCCACCACAGCGGGTGGTTGTAGGCGCCCAGCGGGCTGTGGCGGGCCGCCGCCACGAGGGCGTCGCGCTCGCGCAGGAAGCGCCGCAGCACGGCATTGATGAAGTTCGCCGCCGCCGGCGTGCGTACGCGCGCGGCGCCGACGGCCTGGTCGACCAGCGTGTGCTCGGCATAAGGCGGCGCTTCACCTTCGACCGGCCACAGCAACGCCAGTGCGGTGACGAGCAGCGCGTCCACCGCGGGCGGTGGCGTCTTGGGTGCCAGCTGCGCGCGCACTTCGGTGGCGCTGCCCAGCCAGCGCAGCGTGTGGAAGCTGAGCGACTGCACGCCGGGGCGAAGGTCGGCCGGGCAGCGCGACAGCACGTCGGTGAGCGACTTGCCACCGCGCACGGCCTGCACCGCGTCGGCGGTGTGTTCGAGCAGGCGGGCCAGCGGCGCTGCGCCGTGGGCGGGGAGGGACGGAGGGGCCAGGCTCATGCGGGGCAGTCTAGCCGCGCCGCCCGCCCCTGCCGCAGCGCGGCCGGGTCTGCGGGGGCACAATGCGCCTCCCCTTGTTTACGACCCGCACTGGACGCATGCCCCGCAAGCTCGCCACCCCCGCCGCCGACAGCCCGCGCATCTTCCGCAGCGAGGAAGAACTGGCCGCGCTGCCCGCCAGCCAGCGCATCCGATACCGGCTGGTGCAGGCCCGGCGCCGTCACCACGCCAACGACAACATCGCAGCCTTCATCCGCGACGGTGAACTCGCCGAACTGAAGGCCGAGGTGGCGGCCAAGCTGCAGGACGTGCTGCAGGCGCTGGTGATCGACACCGACAGCGACCACAACACCCACGAAACCGCTCAGCGCGTGGCCAAGATGTACCTCGAGGAGGTGTTCCGCGGCCGCTACGTGCCCATGCCGACGGTCACCGAGTTCCCCAACGTCGAACGACTGAACGAGCTGATGATCGTCGGCCCGATCACCGTGCGCAGCGCCTGCAGCCACCACATGTGCCCGATCTTCGGCAAGGTGTGGGTCGGCATCCTGCCCAACGAGCACAGCAACCTCATCGGCCTGAGCAAGTACGCGCGCATCGCCGACTGGATCATGAGCCGGCCGCAGATCCAGGAAGAGGCGGTGACGATGCTGGCCAACGAACTGCAGGAGCGTGTGCGCCCCGACGGCCTGGCCATCGTGATGGAGGCCGACCACTTCTGCATGCACTGGCGCGGCGTGAAGGACACCGACACCGCGATGGTCAACAGCGTGATGCGGGGCGCCTTCCTGAAGGACGCCAACCTGCGCCGCGAGTTCCTATCGCTGCTGCCGCGCAAGCAGCAGACCTGAACACGATTCCCGAGGGCTTTTCCATGCTCGTCAGACTTCTCTACGCCAGCCGCGCCGTGCCGGCCATCGACCAGGACGAACTGGTCGCCATCCTGCGCAAGAGCAAGGCCAACAACCCGGCGCTGGGTGTCACCGGCGTGCTGTGTTTCAGCGAAGGCATCTTCCTGCAGGTGCTGGAAGGCGGCCGCGACGCCGTCAACGCGCTCTACAACCGCATCGCCACCGACAGCCGCCACAGCCACGTGACCCTGCTGTGTTACGAGGAGATCGGCGAACGCCGTTTCGCCGGCTGGAGCATGGGCCAGGTGAACATGTCGCGCCTGAACCCGGCGCTGCTGCTGAAGTACTCGGAGAAGCCCACGCTCGACCCGTTCACGGTGTCGGGCCGCGTCTCGCTGGCGCTGTTCGAGGAACTGATGGCCACCGCTTCGATCGTCGGCCAGCCCTGAAGCCCGAGCCGGCGCGGGCCGGCCTCAAAGCCGCCCGGCGGCCCCGAAGCGGAAGGCGCGCACCAGCAGGCTCGTTGGGAAGGTGGCGATGGCTTTGTCGTAGGGCGCGGCGGCCTCGTTGAAGAGCTGGCGCGCGAAGCGCAACCGCTGGCTGGTTTCGTTCCACACCTGCACCTGGCCCGCCACCGCTTCCTGCTGCCGCAGTTCGGCGTGCTGCTCGAGCAGCGCAAAGATCCGGCTGGCCGCCGCCGACAGCGCGGTTTCCGCCGCCACCCACGCTACCGCGTGGGCCGGCACCACGGGCTTTGCGCCCAGCGTGGCCGCGGCCCGCGCCGCGTCGGCCAGCGCGGCCTGCCAAGCATCGAGTGCGCCATGTTCGGCGGCCAGCGGTTCGCGCAGCGCAGCCAGCAGTGCCTCGGCGGCGCTGCCGCGCTGGCGCGACGAATCGTCGACCTTGGCCCAGGCCGCGGCGATGGCGTTGCGCAGCGCCACCAGCCGGTTGTAGGCACCGACGGCCCAGAACATCAACACCGCGGCCAGCGCCAGCAAGGCGATCTGTTGCCCGTTCATGTCGTGGTACCCGTCATGCCCGCCGGCGGAGCCGTGGGCGCAGCGCCCATGGCAGCAGCGTGGCACGGGCGTTGTCGCCCTCGGTTCGCTGGCCAGTGCGGGTGAGCGGGGTCATGGACGAGCCTCGTCGGATGCAGTCGGGCCGACGACGATACTGCGCGACCACCGCCGCTGCTGGCGGCGCTCACAAAGGCTTGCAGCGCGGGCTGCAGCGCCCGCCCTTGCTGCCCAACACGCTGCAGTGGCCTTCGGCAGCCGCGTACCGGCTGAGCCTGGGCGCGCCGGTGGCAGTCGAGAACCCGGGCATCGAGCCCAACGCCTGCTGCCGCTACTTCAACGTGCGCGTGCCGTTCAGCACCAACGGGCTGCGCCTGCCCTACCCGGCCACCGGCAACCGCCTGGACGCGCGCTGGGAACTGCGCCACCGCTTCGAGCAGGACGTGGCCACGCCCGAGGTGGTGTGCCGCACCGTCTTCGGCACCGTGCCGGGCGGCGAGATCGTCTGCAAGGTCGATGGCATCGATGGCAAGGCGATTCAGGAGGCTGGCCGCACACCGTACATGCAGGGCGCTACGGCGTCGCTCGCATCGACAACGGCACCAGCGCCACCAGCGGCACCGTCGAGTTTTCCTCTCGGCCCATGTCGGGGGTTATGCCGCCAGCGAACCGCGCACGGTGTCCCTCCGGTTCTGAGCCTCAGCCGCGAATCTCGCCCTGCCCCAGCACCAGCCACTTCAGCGAGGTCAGCCCTTCGAGCCCCACCGGCCCGCGGGCGTGGAACTTGTCGGTGCTGATGCCGATTTCGGCGCCCAGGCCATATTCGAAGCCGTCAGCAAAACGTGTGCTGGCGTTGACCATCACGCTGGCCGAGTCGACCTCGCGCAGGAAGCGCATGGCGTGCGGGTGGTTCGTCGTGAGGATGGCGTCGGTGTGGTGTGAACCGTAGCGGTTGACGTGCGCGATGGCCTCGTCGAGGCTGTCCACCACCCTGATGCTGATGATGGGCGCCAGGTACTCGGTGGACCAGTCTTCCTCGCTGGCGCGCACCACGCCGGGCCGCGGCCCCAGCAGCGCCGCGGCGCGTGCGCAGCAGCGCATCTCCACGCCCTTGGCGACGAAGACATCGCCGATGCGCGGCAGGAAGGCGGCGGCCTGCGCGGCGTGCACGAGCAGGCTCTCGGCGGCGTTGCAGGGGCTGTACTTCTGCGTCTTGGCGTTGTCGGTGACCTTCACCGCAAGGTCCAGATCGACCTCGGCGTCGACGTAGACGTGGCAGTTGCCGTCGAGATGCTTGATGACGGGCACCTTGGCCTCGGCGCTGATGCGTTCGATCAGCCCCTTGCCGCCGCGCGGGATGATGACGTCGACGTATTCGGGCATCGCGATCAGCGCGCCGACGGCGGCGCGGTCGGTGGTCTGCACCAGTTGCACCGCGTCGGGCGGCAGGCCGGCGTCCGAGAGGGCCGCCTGCACCAGCGCCCACAGCGCGAGGTTGCTGTGGATGGCTTCGGAGCCGCCGCGCAGGATGCAGGCGTTGCCGCTCTTGATGGCCAGCGACGCGGCCTCGATCGTCACGTTGGGCCGGCTCTCGTAGACCATGCCGAAGACGCCCAGCGGCACGCGCATCTGGCCGACGCTGATGCCACTGGGGCGGCGCTTGACGCCGGTGATCTCGCCGATCGGGTCGGGCATGGCGGCGAGCTGTTCGCAGCCTTCGGCCACGGTGGCGATGACGGCCGGCGTGAGCTTCAGGCGGTCGACCAGCGGCTCCGCCAGGCCGGCGGCGCGGGCGGCTTGCAGGTCCAGCGCATTGGCGTCCTGCAGCGTGCTGCCGGCTTGGCGCAGGCGGCGGGCCAGGGCGCGCAGCGCGGCGTCTTTCGTGGCGGTGGGCGCGGCGGAGAGGGGGGTGGCTGCCGCGCGCGCCGCCACGCCCAGTCGGGCCATGTAGGCGGGGATGTCGGCGGGGATGTCGGTGGGGTTCATGTGGCGCCGATTGTCCCAATTCGGTGCCGCCGGCTGCACGCTATTGCGCGGCGATGCGGAACAGGTTGTAGGCCGTGCCGCCGCTGTTCGTGAGGACGGCGGTCTGACCGTCCGGCGCGATGGTGATGGTCACGAGCTCGGTCGTGTTGTTTGGACCTGCCGCGCAGGTCTCGAAGGCACCGTCGCAGCCGTTGGTGTCGTACAGCAGGTTGAAAAGCTGCAACTGTCCGGTGCCGGCGTTGTAGCTGTACTGGCTGAACTCGACGCCGGGCGGGCACTGGTTGGTGCCGACGCACTGCGGGTCGGCACTGTGCGTGACGAGCATGAAGCGCCCGTTTGCGAAGAAGACCAGGTGCGGCACCGACAGGTCGGTGGCCGAATCCATGGCCCAGAGGCCGACCAGGCTGGTGGACGTAGTGACGGTCTGCAGCCGCGCCGCCACCACGTTGCCGCCGATGCTGATGGCACTGGCCGAAATGGTCATCGGCGCTTCGTTGGCGGCCGGGTTCGAGGTGCCCGAGGTGAGGTTGCTGTCGACCTCGAGCGCGGTCGAGAAGCGCTGCGCCACGGGGTCGTAGTCGAACCAGCCGAGTTCGGCGCCGCTCTGCTCACGTGTCAAGGGCAGGTAGGGCTTGGCCTCGGCCATGAAAAAGCGGCCGTCGGCGCCGAAGCGGAAGATGTTGGCCTCGGTGCCGCTGGCGTCGGCCCCACCCCACGCTCCCTGCAGCGTGGCCAGCGCCGCTGCGCGCGCGCCAGTGGCGGTGCCCGGCTGCGTGACGGGTTGGATGCGCGGCAGGCCCAGCTGCGCCAGCACGGCGTTGGCGGCAGCCATGTTCAGGCGGATGTCGGTGCTGACGGCGCCCACCGGGCTGCGGCCACCGTAGTAGACGCGGCCGCCGCGTTCGATGAAAACACGCGCGAAGCCCAGCTTTTGCGCCAGCGCCGGCTGCACGCTGAAGCTCAGCACGCGGCCGTCGCCCAGCGTCTGTATCGACCAGCTGCCCAGGCCGAGCAGGCTGCAGTTGCGCGGGCTGCCGTCGCTGGCGCGGCGGTAGCAGCGGTAGAAGGTGGCGCGGTTGCCGCTGGCCGCGAAGGCCACGCGCAGGCTGGCCGTCCTGTTGTAGAAGCTGCCGGTGTTCGCCGGCAAGGTGTTGGTGTTCGCCAGGTCGCCCAGGTTCACCGTGCTGTTGCCCCACCACTCGTTGGGGTCGAGGCTGAAGTTGGGTGTGGCGCCGCCCTGGCTGTAGATGCAGGGCCGGCCCGGGTTGCGGGCGACCAGGGTTTCCAGCGTCGTCACCGGGGCCGTCGCGGCCGCGGCGAACTGCAGCGGGTCGTTGCAGGCGAGCGCGGGGTTCGCGCGTGCGTCGCCGCCGGCAGCCACGGCGGCGTTGTAGGCGATGACGGCGTTGCTGGCCAGCACATCGTAGTTGGGCGCGGCCTGGGTGATGGTGTTGGTCTGGTAGATCAACGCGGAAGCGGCCGGGAAGGTGGCGCTGCCGTAGGTGCCCAGGTCCGTCGGCCCCCAGTTCGCGAAGGCCACGCCCTGGGCCGAACCGGGGAAGTTGCGGATCATGTCGCGCACCACCGTCTGCAGGCTGCGGCCCGAGATGTCGACGACGCGGCGCACCGTCGAGCCGGCCTCGAGGTTGTTGCAGAACTGGTAGGCGCTGCGGCCCTGCGCGTCGCGCACTCGAGAGGTGTAGCGGTCGGTGAACTTGCAGTCGACCCAGGCGCTGCCGTTCCAGTGCAGGTCGCCGGCACGCTCGGGCGTGGCGCTGCGCGCCCAGCCGCTGACCACGCCGCGGCTGTTCAGCCCCGTCGAACTGCTCTGCAGCCTCAGGTCGTGGTAGCGCAGGTTGTTCTGCGCATCGGGCACGTTGTCGGCGTCGCTGGACTGCAGCGTGCGCATGAACCAGTTGTCGGCGTCGACATAGCGCAGCGCGGTCAGCGTGGCGCTGGCCACGCCCGGCACGAAAGGCGGCTCGGCCAGCGCTGCAGCGGTGCTGGCGGCCTGCACCTGCGCCGCGCTCAGGCCCACCTGGGCCGCCAGCGCACGCGCCAGCACCTGCAGCGTGGCCTGCAGCGTCGCGCCGCTGGCCGACGCCAGCGCCGGGTCGATGGCCGCGCCGGCCACGGCGGGCAGCGCGGCGATCAGGCTGCGTGCGATCTGGGCGTCGACCACGGCCTGCGTGACGACACCGCCCAGGCGGTCGGGGCTGCCGACCACCGCGTCCAGTTCGGCGGCCTGCACCAGCGCCGTCAGCTGTATCAGCCGCGCCACCCGCGCGGCGTGGCGCTGGGCTTCGTCGCTGCCGGTGGTGAAGTCGGCCAGCGGCGAAAGGGCCAGCCCGGCCTGCGTCTGCACAAGTTCGGTGGCTGCGGCCAGTGCGGCGCCGCTGTTGTCGATGTGGGCCTGCACCAGTGCCGTCAGCGGGCTGACGAAGACGGCATGGTTGCCAGACGTGCCGCTTGCCGGGGCGCGCAACGTGAAGGCGCGGCCCACCGCGCCGCCGGTGTCGGCATCGATGGCGCTGGCCGGAACGTCGACCACGACGCGGTGGCGCCCGGCCTCGGCCATGGGCACCTCGATGCGGAAGGCGCCGTCGGCCGTGGTCGGCGCCGACGCCGGCTCGCCAGCGTCACAGGCGCCGTTGTCGTTCAGGTCGTAGCAGGCCGTGGCGCCTTGCAGCGGGCCGTCGACGGCGCGGCCGGTGATGACAGCCGCCGCGGCTTCCGTCGGGGCCACCGGGGCCAGGGCCGGTGGCGCCGTGCCGCTGCCGCCGCAGGCGGCCAGGGCCGCGAGCAACAGGGCCGACAGTTGCGTGCGCATCGAGATCGGTGTGGTCATGGCGGTGCCTCTTCTGTGCGCCGGAGTCTAGGCGCAAGCGCGGGCCGAGAGTCACCCGCACCTCCATCCCCGGGGTGACACGTCGCTTGCCCAACCGCACCGCCATCAAGCTCCCCGCCATGGAACCGGCTCTGCCGGGCGGTTGGCGGACGGCCAGTGGCGAGGACGCCGCTGGCGCTCGTAGGCGAGGAACAGTCCGCAGGGACTGTTCCTCGTCCGACTCGCCCCCCTTTGGGGGCTCAACTTACGGTGCGACGATGCGCAGCACCGCGATCCAGAACGAGGCGGTGAACGCAAACGCCACCGTCGACAGCACGATCGTGGCGGTGGTCTCGGCCTGCAACGTTTCGTAACGCTGCGCGAAGATCAACGCGTTGCTGCCCGCGGGCAGTGCGGCCATCACCACCACCACGGCCAGCGGCAGCCCGGCCAGGCCGAAGCCGAGATGGGCCACGGCCAGCACCACGGCCGGCAGCAGCAGCAGCTTCACTGCCGCCAGCCCCAGCGCGCCGCGCACCTGCCCGCGCACGCCGTACGCTGCCAGCGTGACGCCGATCAGCACCAGGCACACCGGCACCACCGCGGTGGCCAGCGTGGCCAGGCTCTCGTCGACCACCGGGTGCAGGCCCAGGCCGGTGAGGTTCCAGGCCAGCCCGGCCAGCACCGGCAGCACCACCGGGTGCACGAGGGTGTTGTGCGCCGTCAGCCCCAGGGTGCGCAGCAGCGCCGGCGCCTGGGCGTGGCGCGTGGGGTCGCGCGCCAGGTCGAGTTCGACCAGCACCGTCAGCACCGTCAGCAGCACCAGCGCGTGCAGGCTGACGAGCGCGATGTGGATGGCCAGGCCGGCCTCGCCGAAGAGTGCCGCCGCGAAGGGGATGCCGACCTGCACCGAATTGCCGAAGCTGGCGGTGATGGCGCGCACCGCCGGCGCGGCCGTGCCGTCCTGCGGCACACGGCGGCGCTGCCACAGGTAGACGAGCAGCAGCACCGCCAGCACCGGCACGAAAAACGCGAACAGCGTGCGCCAGGGCATGTGCGCGAGGTCCAGCCGCTCGGTGGTGCGGAACAGCAGCGCCGGCACGAAGACAAAAAACGCGACGTTGCCCAGCACACGTGCCGGGTCGGCGTCGGGCGGCGGCGCGGTCTGGGGGTCGGCCAGCGGCGGTTCGAGGTCGGCGGGGCGCGTGTGCAGGCGGCCCAGCCAGCCCTGGCGCCCGGCCACCCAGCCCAAGGCGACGGTGAAAAACATGGCCAGCAGCTTGGTCAGCACGGCGGCGGTCATCGCGCGGGGCTTTCGCTGTGGGTGGTGGGAACGGCGGCGAGCTTCATGCCGGCGCCAGCACCCGGGCCAGCCAGCGGGCCACCGCGGCCGGCGGGGCGTCGACGGCCAGCTGCTTGCGCCTGGACGTGTCGCCGCGCAGCAACTGCACGCCGCGCCGCGGCAGGCCCAGCTCGCCGGCCAGCCAGGCCACCAGCGCGTCGTTGGCCTTGCCGTCCACCGGCGGCGCGTGCAGGCGCACACGCAGGCAGCCGTCGTGCAGGCCGCAGGCGTCGGTGCGGGGCGCGTTGGGCGTCACGGCCACGCGCAGCAGGCTGCCGCTGCCGTGGGCACCCAGGCAGGGCCACGCGCTGTTGTTCAGGGTGGGGCTCCGCCGCTACCGCTCAGCGTGTGAGAGTTGCAACTCTCACGCGCTCAGGCGGCGGCCTTCTTCGCGGCCACCTTCTTGGCCGCCGCGGCCTTGGGCGGGAACTTGGCGGCGCGTGGCTCGAACTCGAAGCTCACCTTGCCTTCCTTCGGGTCCCAGGCCAGGAAGGCCTTGAACTTGCGCCGCGTCTTGTTGCTGACGAAGTTCTCCAGCAGGCTGGTCTTGCCGGTGGCCAGCAGCTTCGTCACCTCCTCAAACGGCACCGGCTGCTGCAGGATGATCTTGCCGGTCTTGAAGTCGCAGGTGACGTGCGCGCCCACGGCATGCTCGCAGACGTAGTTGCTGCCGTGCTCGAAGACCTTGCCCTTGCACTTCGGGCAATGGCCCAGGCTCTCCTGGGCCGAGAAGTCGACCGGCTCGCCGTCGCCTTCGCCGTTCTTGGCGTCGTCGCCGAAGTCGAACTCGAGCTTCCAGTTCTTGATCTCGTCGTCGAAGGCCAGCTTGATCTCGGCCGTGAAGGGCCAGCCCGCCTTGCTCCGGAAGCCTTCCAGCGGGCCGATCTGCTTGTCGCGGATGAGGCCTTCGGCCTCGGCCGTCTCGAAGGCGCGGCCGGCCGGGATCTTGGTGATGCTGAAACCGCAACCCTCGGCCGCGCCATCGGCGCCGGTGCAGCTGAAGCGGCGGTAGTTCTCCTTCACCACGCCGCCGCAATTCGGGCACGGCACCGTGAGCGTCGCGTAGTCACCGGGGATGGTGTCGCGGTCGTACTCCTTGGCCTTCTTGACGATGCGCTCGGCCATCTTCGCGATCTCGGCCATGAAAGCGTCGCGGCTCAGGCGGCCGTGTTCCATCTCGGCAAGCTGGTACTCCCAGTTGCCGGTGAGGTCGGGGCGCGTCAGGTCCTCGATGGCCAGGCCGCGCAGCAGCGTCATCAGCTGGAAGGCCTTGGCCGTGGGCACCAGTTCGCGGCCGTCGCGCAGCATGTACTTCTCGGCGATCAGGCCTTCTATCGTTTGTGCTCTGGTGGCCGGCGTGCCCAGGCCCTTTTCCTTCATGGCGTCGCGCAGTTCCTCGTCCTCGATCAGCTTGCCCGCACCTTCCATCGCGCTCAGCAGCGTGGCTTCGGTGTAGCGCGCCGGCGGCTTGGTCTTCAGCGCGTTGACGGCCACGTCCTCGGTGCGCACCTGCTCACCCGGCGCCACGGCGACGAGGTTCGCATCGTCGTCCTGCGCTTCCTTGCCGTAGACCGCCAGCCAGCCGGCATTCACGAGCACCTTGCCGTTGGTCTGGAAGACGTACTCCTGGCCCGCGGCCTGGACCTTGCTGTGTCGCGTGGTGATCATGAATTCGGCCGACGGGTAGAACACCGCCAGGAAACGCTTGACCACCATGTCGTAGAGCTTGAGCTCGATCTCGGTGAGCGACTTCGGCGCCTGCAGCGTGGGGATGATGGCGAAGTGGTCCGACACCTTGGTGTTGTCGAACACCCGCTTGGTGGGCTTGACGTAGCCCTCCTTCAGGCCCTTCTTCGCATGGGCGCTCAGCTCGCGCAGCGGGCCCGGCAGGTCTTCCCTGGCAAGCATCGTGAAGGTGTCCTTCACGGTGGCCAGGTAGTCCTCGGGCAGGGCGCGGCTGTCGGTACGCGGGTAGGTCAGCACCTTGTGCTTTTCGTACAGCGCCTGCGCCAGGCTCAGCGTCGTCTTGGCGGAAAAGCCAAAACGCGAGTTGGCCTCGCGCTGCAGGGTCGTCAGGTCGTAGAGCAGCGGCGAAGCCTGCGTGCTGGGCTTGGCCTCGTCGGTGACCAGCGCCGGCTGGCCGCGCACCGCGGCGGCGATGGCTTCCGCGTCGGGTGCGTTCCACAGCCGGTCGGCACGCGCCTCGGCGTCGTCGGCATTCTTCTTGTACTTGGGGTCGAACCACTTGCCCTCGTACTGGCCGGCGACGGCGTCGAAGGTCGCCTTCACTTCCCAGTAGGGGCGCGAGACGTGTTTGCGGATCTTCTCCTCGCGTTCGACCACGATCGACAGCGTCGGCGTCTGCACGCGGCCCACGGTGGTCAGGAAAAAGCCACCGTCGCGGCTGTTGAAGGCCGTCATCGCACGTGTGCCGTTGATGCCCACCAGCCAGTCGGCCTCGCTGCGGCTGCGCGCCGCGTCGGCCAGGCCCTGCATCTGCTCGTCGCTGCGCAGCTTGTCGAAGCCGTCGCGGATGGCCTGCGGCGTCATGCTCTGCAGCCACAGGCGTCGGATCGGCTTGACGGTGGGTTTCTTTTCGCTGTTGGCGGCGTACTGGATGATGAGCCGGAAGATCAACTCGCCCTCGCGCCCGGCGTCGCAGGCGTTGATGACCGCCGTCACGTCCTTGCGCTTGACGAGCTTGACCACCGCGTTCAGGCGCGACTTGGCCTTGTCGATGGGGGCGAGGTCGAAGTGCGGCGGCACGACAGGCAGGTTGGCGAAGCTCCACTTGCCGCGCTTGACGTCGTATTCCTCCGGCGCCTTGATCTCCACCAGGTGGCCCACGGCCGAGGTGACGACGTAGGCGTCGTTCTCGAAGTGGTCGGCGAGCTTCTCGAACTTGCCTGCCACGGGGGTCAGCGCGCGCACGATGTCCTGCGCCACGCTGGGCTTCTCGGCAATGATGATGGTTTTGCTCATGGTTCCCTGGGAATCTAACCTGCCGGGGCTTGCAGGCTGCCTTGCCTACAATGCCGCCGTTCTCGCGCGCACCTGCCTACGCACATGCGCGCGCTCGTACGATTTCAATGTACCCAATGCGCAAGACCCCGCAACCCGTCTCGAAAGACAAGCGCCGCATCCAGGTTCGCAAGAGCGGCGTGCATGGCAAGGGTGTGTTTGCGCTGCAGCCCATCGCGGCCGGTGAACGCATCATCGAATACAAGGGCGAGGTCATCGGCTGGCCCGAGGCCCTGCGCCGCCACCCGCACGACGCCGACGACCCCAACCACACCTTCTACTTCAGCCTCGACGACGGCACGCACGTCATCGACGCCAAGGTCGGCGGCAACGCGGCGCGCTGGATCAACCACGCCTGCGACCCCAACTGCAAGGCCGAGGAAGGCGAAGGCCGCGTCTTCATCAACGCGCTGCGCGACCTGCTGCCCGGCGAAGAGCTGTTCTACAACTACGGGCTGGTCATCGACGAGCGCTACACGTCCAAGCTGAAGCGGGAGTACGCCTGCCGCTGCGGCAGCCCGGACTGCCGCGGCACCATGCTCGCGCCGAAGCGCTGAAGCCATGTCGGCCAACGTCCACCTGCAATGGGGCGCCGAGGCGCTGTGGCAGCAGCTGCAGCCGCTGCTGCCGGGCCTGAGCGTGGAGGTGCTGGCGCGTGCCGAATCCACCAACACCGTGCTGCTGGAGCGTGCGCGCCTGCTCGGCGGCGCCCGCGATGCGCCCATCAGCCGCCCGGGTGAACTCGACGCCGCCGCCATCGGCGGCCCGACGCCGCTGGGCCGCCGCGACGCCGACGTGCAGCCCTGCCTGCTGGTGGCCGAGCAGCAGACGCGCGGCCGCGGCCGCATGGGGCGCGACTGGGTTTCGAGCGTGGGCGCGTCGCTGACCTTCTCGCTGGCGCTGCCGCTGGTGCCGGCCGACTGGTCGGGGCTGTCGCTGGCCGTCGGCCTGGCGCTGGCCGAGGCGCTGGAGCCGCTGCCCCCGCTGTTGGATGCCGAAACTGCGGCCGAAACTGCGGCCGACACCGCGCCCGGCCCCGCGCCGCGCCTGCAGCTGAAATGGCCGAACGACCTCTGGCTGGTCGAAGACCCGGCGGCGCCGGGTCGCGGGCGCAAGCTCGGTGGCATCCTGATCGAGACCGTCAGCGTCGGCCACCGCCGCATGTGTGTGGTGGGCGTGGGCCTGAACGTGCTGCCGCAGGCCGTGCCCGACTTTCCGCACGGCTACGCCAGCCTGCAGGAACTGCAGCCTGGCATCAGCGCCCCGGCCGCGCTGGCGCGGGTGGCCGAGGCGCTGGTGCTTGCGCTGCTGGACTTCGAGGCGCGCGGTTTTGCCCCGCTGCTGCCGGCTTATGCGCGGCGCGACCTGCTGCGCGACCAGGCGGTGACCACCACGCTGGCCGAGGTGCCCGCAGGCGTGGCCGACGGCGTCGACGAGCGCGGCGCGCTGCGGGTGGTGAGCGGCGGTGTGCACCTGGTCGTCAGCGGCGAGGTCAGCGTGCGGCTGGGCGCCGCGGGGTCCGCCTGATGCTGCGCGCCGTCGTTGCGCTGCTGCTGCTGGCCAACCTGGCCTTCTTCGCGTGGACGCGCGGCGCGCTGGCGCCGGGTTTCCCGCCGCCACGCCACGGCGAACACGAACCCGAGCGCATCACGGCGCAGCTGAACCCTCAGCTGGTCGTCGTGCTGGCGCCCACGGCGGCCAGCGCGGCCGTGGTGGCGGCCCGCGCCGCTGCCGCGCGCTGCATGGAAGCCGGGCCGCTGGGCGAAAACGACATCGTCGCTGCCGAGGCCCTGCTGGCCACCGCGCTGACCCCCGCCAGCTGGCCCGCGGGCAGCTGGCTGCGTGAACCGGCGCCGCCGCCGCCGCTGTGGCTGGTCTACGCCGGGCGCGTGCCCGAGGCCGCGGCACGGCGTGCGCGCGAGGCCGAACTGCGCAAGCTGGGCCTGGAGTTCGAACTGCTGCAGGCGCCGCCCGAACTGGCGCCCGGGCTGGTGCTGGCGCGCCACGCCACCCGCGCCGAGGCCGAAGTCGCGCTGGCGGCGCTGACGGGCGCCAGCACGCCGCTGAAGGGGGGCCGCGTGGTTTCGCTGCCGGCACCGCCCGCGATGTCGTCGTTGCGTGTGCCGCGCGCCAACGCGGACCAGCAGGCGCGGCTGCAGGCGCTGCCGGCCGAGGCCTTTGCCGGCGGCTTCAAGCCCTGCGCGGGCGCCGTGCGTCCCTGAACAGGGCCACGACGGCCAGCGTCAGCAGGGCCAGCCAGGGCGCCGAGGTGGCGCCCCCCCCCCCCCCCCCCCCCCCCCCGCCCCTGGCGGCCCGCGGGGCAGGGCGGGGGCCCCGCCTCGCCCCCCCCCCCC
>JBBRBW010000092.1:0-17325 GCA_038205425.1 Burkholderiales bacterium
ACTCGACACTTCGGTGCCGGCTGCGCCCGATGGCAAGCCGGCCCTAACCACAGAACGACAGGGAGACCATGCCCCATGCGTGAAGCCACCACCAGCCTCGTGCGCCGCGAGGCCTACACGCCACCGGCGTTTTTCATCCGCAGCGCCGAACTCAGCTTCGACCTCGACCCGGCCAAGACCATCGTCGCCAGCAAGCTGCGCATCGAGCGCAACGCGGCACTCGCACCCCAGCCGCTGCGCCTGCATGGCGAAGGCCTGACGCTGCTGCGTGTGCTGGCCGACGGCGCCAGCGTCAGCTTCCGCCACGAAGGCGACGAGCTCGTCATCGACAACCCGCCGGCTTCGAGCAGCTTCATGCTCGAGATCCGCAACACCTGCGCGCCCGACAAGAACACCGAGCTCAGCGGCCTGTACACCAGCCAGGGCGGCTTCTTCACGCAGTGCGAGGCCGAGGGCTTCCGCCGCATCACCTACTTCCTCGACCGCCCCGACGTGATGGCGGTCTACACCGTGACGCTGCGCGCCGACAAGGCCAAGTACCCGGTGCTGCTGAGCAACGGCAACCTGCTCGAGGCAGGCGCGCTGGACCACGGCCGCCACTTCGCGAAGTGGCACGACCCCTTCCCCAAGCCCAGCTATCTGT
This sequence comes from Burkholderiales bacterium, assembly GCA_038205425.1. Classification (GTDB taxonomy): domain Bacteria; phylum Pseudomonadota; class Gammaproteobacteria; order Burkholderiales; family Burkholderiaceae_C; genus Rubrivivax. The sequence continues at coordinate 644 of JBBRBW010000092.1, forward strand.
TCGCGCTGGTGGCCGGCAGGCTGGTGGCACGCGAGCAGCGCATCCGCAGCCGCGCCGGCCGCGACCACCTGCTGCAGATCTACGTGCGCCCGGGTGACCTCGAGAAGACCGAGCACGCGATGAACTCGCTGGTGGCCAGCCTGGTGTGGGACGAAGCCCGCTTCGGCCTGGCGCTCGATCTCGACCGCTTCATGGTCGTGGCGGTGGAGGACTACAACAGCGGCGCGATGGAGAACAAGGGCCTGAACCTGTTCAACACCAAGCTGCTGCTGGCCAACGCGGCCACCGCGACCGACGACGACTTCATGGCCATCGAGAGCGTCATCGGCCACGAGTACTTCCACAACTGGACCGGCAACCGCATCACCTGCCGCGACTGGTTCCAGCTGTCGCTGAAGGAGGGCCTGACGGTCTTCCGCGACCAGGAATTCAGCATGGACATGGCCGGCAGCGCGTCGGCCCGTGCCGTGAAGCGCATCGACGACGTGCTGCGCCTGCGTGCGATGCAGTTCCCCGAGGACGCCGGCCCGATGGCGCACCCGGTGCGGCCCGACAGCTACCTCGAGATCAACAACTTCTACACCGCCACGGTCTACGAAAAGGGCGCCGAGGTCGTGCGCATGATGCACACGCTGGTCGGCCGCGAAGGTTTCCGGCATGGCATGGACCTCTACTTCCAGCGCCACGACGGCCAGGCCGTGACCTGCGACGACTTCGCGCAGGCCATCGCCGATGCCAACCCCGGCAGCGAACTGGCGACGCGGCTGGAAGGCTTCAAGCGCTGGTACGCACAGGCCGGCACACCCCGTGTCACGGCCCAGGGCCAGTACGACGCCGCCACGCAGCGCTACACGCTGACGCTGTCGCAGCACAGCGAGCCGTCGCCCGGCCAGCCGAGCAAGCTGCCCTACGTGATCCCGGTGCTGACGGGGCTGCTGGCCGCCGACGGCCGCGTGCTCGCGCCCGAGCGCCTGCTGGTGCTGGACATGGCGCAGCAGACCTTCGTCTTCGACGGCGTCGCGGCACAGCCCGTGCCCTCGCTGCTGCGCGGCTTCTCGGCGCCAGTGCGGCTGGACGATGGCATGTCGGACGTCGAACGCGTAATCCTGCTGGCCCATGACGGTGACGCCTTCAACCGCTGGGAAGCAGGCCAGCGCCTGATGCTGGCGCGCCTGCTGCGCGCCGTGAACGGCCACACTGCCCCGGTGCTGGACGAAGCGCTGGCACGCGCGCTGCGCAGCGTGCTGCGCGACCCCGCGCTCGACCCCGCGTTCAAGGCGCTGGCGCTGGTGGCGCCGGGCGAGAGCTACATCGCCGAACAGCTGGCCGCGGCAGACCCGCAGCGCATCCACGCCGTGCGCGAGCACTGGCTGGCGCTGCTCGCCGCGCAGTTGCACGACGACTGGGTCTGGGCCTTCGAGACGCACCAGGTGAAAGACGGCTACAGCCCGGTGGCGACGCAGGCCGGCCCGCGCGCGCTGGCCAACCTGGCGCTGCAGATGCTGTGCCTGCACGCCGTGCTCAGCGGCAACCCGCTGTGGCCCGGCCGCGCCTACCAGCGCTTCAAGGACGCCGCCAACATGACCGACCGCCTGGGCGCGTTGGTGGCGCTGCAGAACGCCCATTCGCCGCTCGCCGAGCCGGCGCTGGAAAGCTTCCTGCTACAGGCCGGCGGCGATGCGCTGGTGCTCGACAAGTGGTTTGCGCTGCAGGCCCGTGCCAGCGAACCGGTGCCCGAGGTGCATGGCACAGGGCCGGGCGTGACGCCGGGCAGGGTCTTCGCGCGCGCCAAGGCGCTGCTCAAGCACCCGGAGTTCTCGATGCGCAACCCCAACCGCGCGCGCAGCCTGCTCACCACGCTGTGCACGCAGAACCCGGCGGCCTTCCACAGGACCGACGCCGCCGGCTACGTGCTGTGGGCCGACAAGCTGCTGGAGCTGGACGCCATCAACCCGCACGTCGCCGGCCGCCTGGCGCGCGCGATGGACCGCTGGGCCGCGCTGGCCGAGCCCTACCGCAGCGCGGCGCGCGAAGCCATCGCCCGCGTGGCCGCCAAGCCCGACCTGAGCAACGACGTGCGCGAGATCGTGACCCGCGCGCTGGAGACGCCATGACCCCTGCGAAGCACACACCAGCGACGCGGGTCGAGCGCCGGGCCGCCGCCAAGCCGGCCCGCATCCCCTCGGGGGATCGGCCGATGTACACGTCGGACGAGGGGCTTGCATGAAACGTGTCAGCCTCACGCAGTACCTGGTCGAGCAGCAGCGTGAACACGGCCGCATCCCGGCCGAGCTGCGCCTGCTCATCGAAGTGGTAGCGCGCGCCTGCAAGCGCATCGCCATCGCCGTCAACAAGGGCGCCCTGGGCGACGTGCTGGGCAGCGCCGGCACCGACAACGTGCAGGGCGAGGTGCAGAAGAAGCTCGACGTCATCAGCAACGAAGTGCTGATCGAGGCCAACATCTGGGGCGGCCACCTCGCGGCGATGGCCAGCGAGGAGATGGACACCATCCACGTCGTGCCCGACCGCTACCCGCAGGGAGAGTACCTGCTGCTGTACGACCCGCTCGACGGCAGCAGCAATATCGACGTCAACGTCAGCATCGGCACCATCTTCAGCGTGCTGCGCAAGGTAGGCCACACCCACGGCGTGGCCGAGGAAGACTTCCTGCAGCCCGGCAAGCACCAGGCCGCCGCCGGATACTGCGTCTACGGCCCGCAGAGCACGCTGGTGATGACCCTGGGCAACGGCGTGGCCGTGTTCACACTCGACCGCGAGACCGGCTCGTGGTTCCTCACCCAGCAGGGCATGCAGATCCCCGCCGACACGCAGGAGTTTTCCGTCAACATGAGCAACATGCGCCACTGGGCGCCGCCGATGAAGCGCTACATCGACGAATGCCTGGCCGGCAAGGAAGGCCCGCGCGGCAAGGACTTCAACATGCGCTGGGTCGGCAGCATGGTGGCCGACGTGCACCGCATCCTTACCCGCGGCGGCATCTTCCTCTACCCCTGGGATCAGCGTGAACCCGAGAAGCCCGGCAAGTTGCGCCTGATGTACGAGGCCAACCCGATGGCCTTCCTGGTCGAACAGGCCGGCGGCGTGGCCACCAACACGCGCGATCGCATCCTCGACATACAGCCCGGCAAACTGCACGAACGCGTGAGCGTCGTACTCGGTTCCCGCAACGAGGTCGATCGTGTCACGCGCCTGCACGCCGAAGCCGGCTGAGGCGGCGCACGCGGCCCCGCACACTACCGCCGAGCCATGGACGACGACCACCTGCTGCTGCGCACGCTGGCCGACACACTGGACGGCCTGGACGTGTCGCTGTGCGTCTTCGACGCGCAGGACCGAACGCAGCTGTGGAACCGCGCCTTCCTGCGCTACTTCCCCGAACACGCCGGACTCGTGCACGAAGGTGAGCCCTACCGCGCCAACCTGCGCCGCTTCTACGAGGCGCGCCTGGCGCCCGAACAGCGGGGCGACATCGAGCGCCTCATCGATGAGGGCGTGGCGCGCCACCGTGAGCAGCAGCGCCCGTTCACCTTCCAGCACCGCGGCCACTGGCTGCGTGTGGCCTCGCTGCCGCTGCCTGGCGGCGGACGTGTGCGCAGCTGGAGCCAGATCGCGCCACCACGACTGAGCGGCACCGAAGTCCCGCCCGGCGACCTGCCGCTGCAGGCAGGCAGCGAACCGCACGAGATCTTCGAACATGTCGGCGACGGCGTGATGCTCACCGATGCCGACAACCGCATCACCTGGGTCAACGAGAACTTCCTGCGCCTCTACGGCCTGCAGGCCAAGACCCTTGCGCTGGGCCAGGCCTTCGAACTCGTCTACCGCGGCGCCTGGCAGGCCCAGGTCGAGGCCGATGTCTCGGCGGCCGAGACCGGGCTGGCTACGCTGGCCGAGAACCTGCGTTATGCCGGCGCCCCCTTCGAGCTGCCGCTGCCGGGCGGCCGCTGGGTGCGCGTGGCCGAGCAGCGCCGGCACGACGGCGTGGGCTTCTTCGCCCATTTCGACATCTCGGTGCTCAAGCGCCAGCAACACGATCTGATGGCCGCCGAGCAGCGAGCCCGCGCCAGCGAGGCGCTGCTGGCCGAAAAGTCGCGCCTGCTCGAGGTCACGCTCGAGCGCATGGAACAGGGCGTGATGATGGTCGGCGCCGACGGCGTGGTCGAGGTGTGCAACCGGCGCGCCATCGAGCTGCTCGACCTTCCGCCTGCAATGATGGCGGCCAAGCCCGCCTTCGTCGAGGTGCTGGAATTCCAGTGGGCGACCGACGAATTCAAGCACACGCCCGAACCGCTGAAGGCCTTCGTGCGCGCCGGCGGCATCCTCGACCAGCCCCAGGTCTACGACCGCCTGCGCCCGGACGGGCGTGTCATCGAGGTGCACAGCGTGCCGATTGCGGGCGGAGGCGTGTTGCGCACCTACTCTGACATCACCGAGCGCAAGCAACAGGAAGCGCGCATCACGCACCTGGCGCGCCACGACAGCCTGACTTCGCTCGTCAACCGCGACAATTTCCTCGAGCAGGTCGGCGCGGAACTGAAACACGGGCGGCAAGCCGGTGACGGCTTCGCCGTGCATTACCTCGACCTCGACCGCTTCAAGCCCGTCAACGACAACCTGGGTCACGCCGTCGGCGACCAGGTGCTGAGCACCGTGGCCGAACGCCTGCGCCGCGTGGTGCGCGACGGCGACGTCGTCGGCCGCATGGGCGGCGACGAGTTCGCCATCCTGCAGCGGCACGTCGGCGACACCAGCCAGGCGCTGCAACTGGCGCGTCGTGCCATCCACGCCATCCAGCAGACCATCGAGATCGAGGGCCATGCCGTGCAGGTGGGGCTGTCGGTCGGCATTGCCCTACACCCGGGGCATGGCGACAGCACCGACGGCCTGATGCGTGGCGCCGACGCGGCGCTCTACGCGGCCAAGGCCGCCGGGCGTGGCTGCGCCAGAGCGGTCGGGCAGGCTTACGGCGACGGCGCAGCGGCAGGCTGAGCTGGCCGCCGCGGCCACACGGAACAAAGCGCCAGAACAGAAAAGCCCGACTGCGGAAGCAGCCGGGCCCTGTTGAATGGTGGAACCGGGGGGAATCGAACCCCCGTCCGCAAGCCATCACCGAACGGTTCTACATGCGTAGCTGACTGATTTGGATTTAAGTGCCTTGGTCGCGCAGCAGCACGCTACCTTGGCCCCGAGTCATTTGGTTTTAGGCCTACAACGAATGACACGCTGCAGGACGAGCCTATGTGAATGACCTCGCAGTCCTTGGTGTTGCCACCTCAGACCCAGCCCATAGACCAGCTGTTGCAAGGCTCACCGGTTTTAAGCGGCGAGGGCGTACGTTGTATCGTTCGCAGTTACTTTGTTTCCAGTGGATTAACGAGCGAACTGGTGCTCGGCATGCCCCGAATCGACTCAGCACCCACGTCAAAGCCAGGTCGGTCCCAGACCGGATAGTTTAGGACAGTTCCAGCCATTGCAAGAGCTCGCCGGGCTGTTCGAGCACGCCGTCCGCGCCCCAGTGCGGCGGCGCATGCTCGGTGCCCAGGTAGCCCCAGGCTGCCGCCAGCACGGCCATTCCTGCAGCCCGGCCGGCGTGCATGTCGCGGCGGTCGTCGCCCACGTAAACGCAGGCCGACGGCGGCAGGTCCAGGCGGCGCGCGGCCTCGAGCAGCGGCGCCGGGTGTGGCTTGGTGTGCGGCGTGCTGTCTCCTGCCACCAGCGCTGCACTGCGTTGCAAGCCCAGCGCCTGCACCATGGGCACGGCGAAACGCAGCGCCTTGTTGGTGACGATGCCCCAGGGCAGGCCGTGGTCGTCCAGCGCCTGCAGCACTGCCACGGCGGCCCCGAAGACCTGCGACTGCTCCAACATGCGCGTGGCGTAGTGGTCGTGGAACTCCAGACGCAGCGCCTCGTACCCGTCGTGGTCGGCGGCGACGCCAAAGGCCACGCCCAGCATGCCGCGTGCGCCGGAGCCGGCGTGCGGCCTGAGGTGCTCGTAGGCCACCGCGGGGCGGCCGCGCCTGGCCAGCATGTCGTTGACGGTGCCGGCGAGGTCGGGGGCGCTGTCAACGAGCGTGCCGTCCAAATCGAACAGCACGGCCCCTACGCCGGCGCGCATGGCGCTCAGCCCGGGCGGCGGCAGGCCACGAGGTAGTTGACGCTGGTGTCGGCCGACAGCCAGTAGCGCTTCGTCAGGGGGTTGTACTGCATGCCGCGGCTGCCCTGCAGGTCCAGGCCGGCATCGCGCGTCCAGCGCGCCAGTTCGCTCGGACGGATGAAGCGCGCGTACTCGTGCGTGCCCTTGGGCAGCAGGCCGAGCACGTACTCGGCGCCGATGATCGCGAACAGGAAGGACTTCGGATTGCGGTTGAGCGTCGAGAAGAACACCCAGCCACCGGGCTTCACCAGCGTGGCGCAGGCCTGCACCACCGCCGACGGGTCGGGCACGTGCTCGAGCATCTCCATGCAGGTGACAACGTCGAAGGCCGCGGGCCGTTCGAGCGCCAGCGCCTCGGTGGCGATCTCGCGGTAGTCGAGATTGGCGGCGCCGGCCTCCAGCGCGTGCAGGCGGGCCACGCCCAGCGGGCGCGCAGCGAGGTCGATGCCAGTGACATGCGCGGCGCGACGGGCCATCGCCTCGGCCAGGATGCCGCCACCGCAACCCACGTCGAGCACCTGCTTGCCACGCAGCGTGGCCAGTTCATCGATCCACTCCAGCCGCAGCGGGTTGATCTGGTGCAGCGGGCGAAACTCGCTTTCCGGGTCCCACCAGCGGTGGGCCAGTTCGCTGAATTTGGCCAGTTCCTGTGCGTCGACGTTGCTCATGGATGGCATGTTAGCGAGGCTGGCGGAAACCCGCTCCCGCGGACGACGCGGTCCGACCGAAATACGCGTTCCGAGTCGGGACAGGGGCAGATCATCGCTGATCGGACCCCTCACACGCCACCCGGCGTGCGGGTCCGGACCGGGCGGTTCGAGAAGTTGAGGTCAGGAGAATTTCGGCACTCCCAGGCGGTCGAAGTAAGCGATCGGCAGCACCTTGTTCAGGCCCATGCAGCAGTTGCGCCACCAGCGTCTCGCGTTGCCGGCGTTGCGTGCCGCTGCGTCCTCGCTCGCACCCAGCTTGCGCAGCTTCACGGTACATCGTGGAGCCGCGCCGCCACTGCTTGAGCTGTACCGCGCGCAACCGATGCCGCAGCCATTCGTCCAAGTCGCGCATGACCGTGGGCGTCTGCGCCAGCCGGAAGTACGCCTTCCAGCCCGGCACGCAGCCTCGCAAGTCCTCGGCAACCTGTCTGAGACTGCGGCCCCGATTTCGCCCGGTCAACTCCCGGATGCGCTCGCGCAGCTTGTGCAGGGACTGTGGCGCTACCGCTCTTTTGACCGCCCGTTGCGCGGCCGCCCTGAAGCAGTAGCCCAGGAACTTGCGCCCCCAGACCTTGCCCACCGCCGTCTTGGCCTCGTTGATCTTCAGCGCCAACTTGGCATAGCAGCCACGCAGCGCTTGCAGTACCCGCTCTCCTGCTCGTTGGCTCCTGATGTAGACGTTGCAGTCGTCGGCATAGCGTACGAACTTGTGTCCGCGCCGCTCCAGCTCTCGATCCACCTCGTCGAGCAGCACGTTGGCCAGCTGCGCTTCACTTCGCTCACTGTGGTCAGCTCGCGGGAGGACTTGCACCTCCAGGATCGCGCCCATGCTGGGCGCACAAACGAAAAACCCCGCCGTAGCGGGGTCTCGATCGGCAGCGGCCCGAGGGCCGCTTCGATCACTTCTTGGCGCGGGTGCCGACGACTTCCACTTCCACGCGACGGTTCTTCGCGCGGCCAGCGGCTGTCTTGTTGTCGGCGACCGGGTTCTTCTCACCCTTGCCTTCGGTGTAGACACGGTTCTTCTCGATGCCCTTGCCGACCAGGAAGCTCTTAACAGCCTCGGAACGACGGATCGAAAGCGCCTGGTTGTAGCCGTCGCTGCCGACCGCATCGGTGTTACCGACAGCGATGATCACTTCCAGGCTCACGCCCTTGGTCTTCTCGACCAGGTCCGTCAACTTGGCTTGCGCATCGGGCTTGAGCACCGACTTGTCGAAGTCGAACAGCGCATCCGCGGCGAAGGTAACCTTCTCCTGGATCGGCGCAGCCGGGGGCGGCGGCGGGGCCGGACGCGGTGCCGGTGCGGGCGGCGGCGTCACCACCGGTGCCGGAGCGGGCGGCGGCGGGGGCGGCGGCGGAGCCGGTGCCGGGGGCGGCGGCGGCTTGATGGCGCCATCGCACCTTTCGTCAGCGGTCGCCGGCGTCCAGCCGGAATTGCGCCAGCAGAGTTCGTTGGTGCCGTTCTTCCAGACGTTACCGTCTGTGGAGCGCCAGTTGTCAACCGACTTCGCAGCGGTTTGCGCGAAAACACCGATCGGGGCGGCAAGTGCGGCAGATGCGAAGAGCACCGCCACCTTGTTCAATTTCTTCATGATTCTCCTCTCGAGGAAAGCCGCAGTAACCTGCGAAAAGTCCAAAGCGTCACGCGTGAGTACCGGGCAAATCCCCACTGCCGCGGGCACTTACCACCGACGGATCATTGTGCCATAGGGCATCCGCTGGCCTGCATTTTGAGCCCTGCTTTGGGGCCACCCGCCCTCGCTGTTGCGCTGCCGCGACATGACCCGGCCCGTAGAATGCAGGGTTTCGCCTCGACGCGAACCTGGCCCCCGGGCCGTCCAGAAGATCCGCACGCATGAGCTCGTTTGCCAAGGAAACCCTGCCTGTCAGCCTCGAAGAGGAGATGCGGCGTTCGTACCTCGATTACGCGATGAGCGTGATCGTCGGCCGCGCCCTCCCCGATGCGCGCGACGGCCTCAAGCCTGTGCACCGGCGTTGCCTGTTCGCGATGCACGAGCAGTCCAACCACTGGAACCGCCCGTACAAGAAGAGCGCGCGCATCGTCGGCGACGTGATGGGTAAATACCATCCGCACGGCGACTCGGCCATCTACGAGACCATCGTCCGCATGGCGCAGCCCTTCTCGCTGCGCCACATGCTGGTCGACGGCCAGGGCAACTTCGGCTCGGTCGACGGCGACAACGCTGCGGCCATGCGCTACACCGAAATCCGGCTGTCGAAGATCGCAGCCGAAATGCTGGCCGACATCGACAAGGAAACCGTCGACTTCGCCCCCAACTACGACGGCTCGGAGAACGAGCCCACGGTGCTGCCGGCGCGGCTGCCCAACCTGCTCGTCAACGGCTCCACCGGCATCGCGGTGGGCATGGCAACGAACATCCCGCCGCACAACCTCAACGAGGTCGTCGACGCCTGCCTGCACCTGCTGAAAAACCCCGAGGCGTCCATCGACGAGCTGATGGAGATCGTGCCAGCGCCCGACTTCCCAACCGCCGGAATCATCTACGGCCTGAGCGGCGTGCGCGAGGGTTACCGCACCGGCCGCGGTCGCATCGTGATGCGCGCGAAATGCCACTTCGAGGACATCGGCAAGGGCGAGCGCCAAGCGATCATCGTCGACGAGATCCCCTACCAGGTGAACAAGAAGACGCTGCTCGAGCGCATCGCCGAGCTCGTGCACGAGAAGAAGATCGAGGGCATCAGCCACATCCAGGACGAGAGCGACAAGTCCGGCATGCGCGTGGTCATCGAGTTGAAGCGCGGCGAAGTGCCCGAGGTGGTGCTGAACAACCTGTACAAGCAGACGCAGTTGCAGGACTCGTTCGGCATGAACATGGTGGCGCTGATCGACGGCCAGCCCAAGCTTTGCAACCTGAAGGACCTCATCGCGGTCTTCCTGGAGCACCGGCGCGAGGTCATCACCCGCCGCACGGTGTTCGAGCTGAAGAAGGCCCGCGAGCGCGGCCACGTGCTCGAAGGCCTGGCGGTGGCGCTGGCCAATATCGACGAGTTCATCGAGACCATCAAGACCAGCCCGACGCCGCCGGTGGCCAAGGCCGCGCTGATGGCCAAGAGCTGGGATTCGTCGATGGTGCGCGAGATGCTCGCCCGCGCCGAGGACAGCACCGCCGGCGGCCGCGCCGCCTACCGTCCCGAGGGCCTGCCGGCGAACTACGGCCTGCAGGCCGACGGCCTGTACCGCCTGAGTGACGATCAGGCGCAGGAAATCCTGCAGATGCGGCTGCAGAGGCTCACCGGACTGGAGCAGGACAAGATCATCGGCGAGTACCGTGAGGTGATGACCGAGATCGCCGACCTGCTGGACATCTTTGCCCGCCCCGATCGCGTGACCACGATCATCAGCACCGAACTCGGCGACGTGAAGCGCGAGTTCGGCGAGACGAAGCTGGGCGCGCGCCGCAGCGAGGTCATCCACAACGCACAGGAGCTGGGCACCGAGGACCTGATCACGCCCACCGACATGGTGGTCACGCTCAGCCACACGGGCTACATCAAGAGCCAGCCGCTGACCGAGTACCGCGCGCAGAAGCGCGGCGGACGCGGCAAGCAGGCGACGCAGACCAAGGAAGACGACTGGGTCGACCAGCTTTTCATCGCCAACACGCACGACTGGATCCTGTGCTTCAGCGACCGCGGCCGTGTCTACTGGCTGAAGGTCTGGGAAGTGCCGCAGGGCAGTCGCGCCAGCCGCGGCAAGCCCATCGTGAACATGTTCCCGCTTCAACAGGGCGAGAAGATCACCGTGGTGCTGCCGGTGACCGGCGAAAACCGCAGCTTCCCGGCCGACCATTACATATTCATGGCCACCGCGCTGGGCATCGTGAAGAAGACGCCGCTGGACGACTTCTCCAACCCGCGCAAGGCCGGCATCATCGCCGTCACGCTGGACGAGGGCGACTTCCTCATCGGCGCTGCGCTCACCGACGGCCAGCACGACGTGATGCTGTTCAGCGACGGCGGCAAGGCGGTGCGCTTCGACGAAGCCGACGTCACGCCGCACGGCCGCCAGTCACGCGGCGTAAAGGGCATGACGCTCGAGGAAGGCCAGGCCGTGATCGCGATGCTGGTGGCCGAGGACGAAACGCAGAGCGTGCTCACCGCCACGCAGAACGGCTACGGCAAGCGCACGTCGATCACCGAGTACACCCGCCACGGCCGCGGCACCAAGGGCATGATCGCCATCCAGCAGAGCGGGCGCAACGGCAAGGTCGTCGCTGCCACGCTGGTGCGCGCCAACGACGAGATCATGCTCATCACCGACAAGGGTGTGTTGGTGCGCACCCGTGTCAGCGAGATCCGCGAACTCGGCCGCGCGACGCAGGGCGTGACCCTGATTGCCCTGGACAATGGCGCCACGCTGTCGGGGCTGCAGCGCATCGTCGAAAACGACACGCCTGCCGATGGCGAAGACAACACTGCCGGCGAAGCCGGCTCCGAAGGAAACTGACCGATGTTCAAGCCTCTCATGCTCGCCGCCGCCGTGGCCGTGTCGTTCGCAGCCGCCGGCGGCGCCCTTGCGCAATCGTCTGCCGCCAAGAAGGAACTCGTCGCGCGTGTGCTGCAGCTGCAGCAGCCCGGCATCGAGGCCATGGCGCGCCAGCTCGCAGAACAACCCGCGCGGCAACTGCTGCAGGGCGCCGGCCAGGGCTTGCAGCGCCTGCCGGCCGAGCGCCGCGAGGCGGTGGCACGCGATATCGAGGCCGACGTGCGCAAGTACATCGAAGAAGCCACGCCCATCGTGCGCGACCGCGCCCTGGCGCTGGCGCCCAGCACCATCGGCCCGCTGCTTGAAGAGCGCTTCACCGAGGACGAGCTCAAGCAGGTCGTCGCGATGCTCGAGTCGCCGGTGAACCGCAAGTTCCAGTCGATGGGCGCGGACATGCAGAAGGCCATCGCAGAAAAGCTGATCGCCGACACCCGCGGCGACGTCGAGGCCAAGGTGCGTGTGCTCGACCTGACCGTGGCACGCCGCCTGGGCATCACGCCGCCGAACGGTGCGGCCAGCGGCGCCAAGCCGGCCACCCCGGCGAAGAAGCCCTGAAGCCAGGGCGCCACGTTCCGTACACAGAATCTGCCTCATGGCCGACCTCCCCGCCGTCGCCCCCGAACTGCTGGCGCTGCGCGAGCACATCGACGCCGTCGACCGTGAACTTCTGGCGCTGCTGAACCGCCGCGCCGGTCTGGCGCTGGAAGTCGGCGAGATCAAGAAGCTTGAAGGCTCGGTGGTCTTCAGGCCCGAGCGCGAGGCGCAGGTCATTGACGGCCTGAAGGCCACCAACCCCGGCCCGCTGCAGAGCGCCAGCGTGGCCCCGATCTGGCGCGAGATCATGTCGGCCTGCCGCGCGCTCGAAACGCCGACACGCGTGGCCTACCTGGGCCCCGCCGGCACCTTCAGCGAGGAAGCCGCACTTGGCTTCTTCGGTGCCTCCATCGTGCGTGTGCCCTGCGCCAGCATCGACGAGGTGATGCACGCCGCCACCTCGGGCGCGGCCGATTTCGGCGTCGTGCCGGTCGAGAACAGCACCGAGGGCGTGGTCGCCCGCTCGCTCGACCTTTTCCTGACCACGCCGCTTTTCATCATCGGCGAGACCAATCTGATGGTGCGCCAGAACCTGCTGCGCCGCGAAGACTCGATGCAGGGCATCGAGGCCGTCTGCGCACATCCACAGGCGCTGGCGCAATGCCATCGCTGGCTCCGCCACCACCTGCCCGACGCCGAGCGCCGTCCGGTGGCCAGCAACGCCGAAGGCGCACGCATGGCGGGCCTGGACAGCCGGCTGGCCGCCATCGCCGGCCAGCGCGCGGCCGGCGAATACGGCCTGCACGTGGTGGCCCCGGCGATCCAGGACGACCCCCACAACCGCACGCGGTTTGCCATCGTCACGCACCCGCAGCGACATCCGTCACCCAAGGCCTCGGGCCACGACTGCACCAGCCTCGTGGTCTCGGTGACCAACCGCCCCGGCGCCGTGCACGACATGCTGGTGCCGCTGAAGAACCACGGCGTCTCGATGACCCGCTTCGAATCGCGCCCGGCGCGCTCGGGGCAGTGGGAGTACTACTTCTACATCGACGTCGAGGGCCACCCCGACGAGCCGCGTGTCGACGCGGCGCTGAAGGAACTGCGCGGCGCCTGCGCCTTCTTCAAGATCCTGGGCACCTACCCGATCGACGTCCACTGACCCGAAGGTTCGCAGCAGTCCCATGTTCCAGCAACTCGGCGTCATCGGATGTGGCCTCATGGGCGGCAGCTTCGCGCTGGCGCTCAAGCGCGCCGGGCTCGTCAAGCGGGTCGTCGGCTACAGCAAGTCGCCCAGCACCACCGAGCGTGCGAAGAAGCTCGGCGTCATCGACGTCGCGGCCGAGTCGGCGCTGCTGGCGGTGTCGGGCTCGGACATCGTCCTCATTGCCGTGCCCGTGGCGGCCACCGAGACCACCTTCAAGGCCATCCGCCATCTCGTGGAACCGGGCGTGCTGTTCATGGACGTGGGCAGCACCAAGCGCGACGTCGTCGATGCGGCGCGTCGTGTGCTACGCGAACGCATCCCGTCCTTCGTGCCAGCGCACCCGATCGCCGGCAAGGAGGTCTCGGGCATAGGCAACGCCGACGCGGCGCTCTACAACGGCCGCCAGGTCATCCTCACGCCGCTGGCGCAGACCACGCCCGAACTGGTGCAGAAGGCCACCGATGTCTGGAGCGCCATCGGCGCCCAGGTGCTGAAGATGACGCCCGAGAACCACGACGCGGCCTTCGCGGCCGTGAGCCACCTGCCGCACATGCTGGCCTTCGCCTACTTCAGCTCGGTGATGAACCAGCCCGCGGGGCGCGACTTCCTCTCGCTGGCCGGCCCCGGCTTCCGCGACTTCACGCGCATCGCCGCCAGCAGCCCCGAGATGTGGCGCGACATCCTCGTCGCCAACCGCGAGGAGGTGCTGAAGCAGTCCAAGCGCTTCCGCCAGGCACTGGACGCGCTGGAACACGTCATGCGCGAAGGCAACGTCGACGCGCTGGAAGGCCTGATCCGCGGCCCGGCCGAAGGCCGCGCCAGCTGGCAGATGGGCGCACCGCGTGTGCCCGGCAGCGGCAAGACCTCCACCTGACCTGGATCCGGGGCCGCTGCGCCCCGCGCGCATGTACGACATCCCCTTCCTCGACCTTCCGCCGCTCAATGGTGCTTCGGGCACGGTGCGCCTGCCGGGCAGCAAGAGCATCAGCAACCGCGTGCTGCTGCTGGCGGGCCTGGCCGCCGGCACGACCGCCGTGCACGACCTGCTGGACAGCGACGACACCCGCGTCATGCTCGACGCGTTGCAGGCGCTGGGCTGCACGCTGCGCCACGAAGACGGCGCGTTCGGCCGCGTGCTGCACGTCACCGGCCTGGGCGGGCGGCTGGCGGTGCACGAAGCCGACCTCTTCCTGGGCAACGCCGGGACCGCGATGCGCCCGCTGGCCGCCGCGCTGGCCGTGCTGGCCGCCACGCAGGGCGGCAACTTCAAGCTGCACGGCGTGCCGCGCATGCATGAACGGCCCATCGGCGACCTCGTGAACGCGCTGCGGCCGCTGGGTTGCAGCATCGAAGAGCTGGGCACGCTGGGCTACCCGCCGCTGCGACTGCGCGGCGAGGCCGGCGGCATGCTCGCCACCGCGCAGCCCATCCGCGTGCGCGGCGACGTCTCCAGCCAGTTCCTCACCGCGCTGCTGCTGGCGCTGCCGCTGGTCAGCACCCAGCACGAGGTGGTGATCGAGGTCGAGGGCGAGCTCATCAGCAAACCCTACATCGACATCACGCTGAACCTGCTGGCGCGTTTCGGCATCGCGGTGCAGCGCGACGGCTGGCAACGCTTCACGATTCCCCAAGGCAGCGCCTACCGGTCGCCGGGCAGGCTGCATGTCGAGGGCGATGCCTCGTCGGCGTCCTACTTCATCGCCCTGGGCGCCATCGCCGCGCACGGCGGCGCGCCGTTGCGCATCGAAGGCGTGGACAGCGACAGCATCCAGGGCGACATCCGCTTCGTCGAAGCCGCGGTGGCCATGGGCGCGCAGGTGAAGGGCGGTCCGGGCTGGCTGGAAGTGCACCGCGGGCGCTGGCCGCTGGCCGGCCTCATGCTGGACTGCAACCACATCCCCGACGCCGCGATGACGCTGGCGGTGATGGCGCTCTACGCCGACAGCCCGACGCGCCTGAGCGGCATCGCCAGCTGGCGCGTCAAGGAAACCGACCGTATTGCCGCGATGGCCACCGAGTTGCGCAAGCTGGGCGCTACGGTGGTCGAGGGTGCCGACTTCATCGAAGTCACGCCGCCGGCACCCGGCGCATGGCGGCCCGCGGCCATCCGCACCTACGACGACCACCGCATGGCAATGTGCCTGTCGCTGGCCGCATTCAACCCGCTGGCCGGCGCGCAAACGCCGTGCTCGGTGCGCATCCTCGACCCGCGCTGCGTCGGCAAGACCTTCCCCGACTACTTCGAGGCGCTGTTCGGGGTCGCCATGGCCGACCCGCAACAGGTACCGGTGATCACCATCGACGGCCCCACGGCCTCAGGCAAGGGCACGCTGGCCGCCGCCGTGGCCGACGCACTGGGCTACCACCTGCTCGACTCGGGCGCGCTCTACCGCGCCACCGGCCTGGCCTCGCAGTGGGACGGCGTGGCGCCCGACGACGAAGCGGGCCTGGCGCGCCTGGCCGGGCTGCTCGACCTGCGCTTCGGCCACGGCCCGCAGGGCAGCCGCGCCTGGCTGCGTGGGCGCGAGGTCAGCGACGAACTGCGCACCGAGGCCGCCGGGCTGCTGGCCTCGCGCGTCTCGGCGCTGCCGGCGGTGCGCAACGCACTGCAGAGCCTGCAGCTGGCCTTCCGCCGAGCCCCCGGCCTGGTCGCCGACGGACGCGACATGGGCACGGTGGTGTTCCCGCAGGCCACGCTCAAGGTCTACCTCACCGCGAGCGCCGCCGAACGCGCGAACCGACGCCATAAGCAGTTGATTTCGAAGGGGTTTCCGGCTAATATCACCGACCTTCTTGCGGGCCTGGAAGCCCGCGACGCCCGGGACAAGAACCGGGCCGTTGCGCCTTTGAGGCCCGCCGAAGATGCACTGTTGCTGGACAACTCGGCCTTGGGCATCGAAGACTCGGTGCAACAGGTGCTGGATTGGTGGCAGCGGCGCGGGCCCTTCTGACGCAGCATCGGCAGCAACGCCGGCTGCGGCGGCAGGGCCGAAGAGTTTCAGCGCGCCTCCCGCCATGGCCGTCAGGCCCCAGGTGCGCTGAAGTGTCCAACCTCAACCCGCGGCATCCGCCGCAAGCACGCCCGGCTCTGCAATCAACTTCCCCGGGCAAGCCAGGAAACACATGACCGTTATCACTACCGTCACCGCCCCCGGTGGCGCAGACATGTTTGCCGCTCTGTTCGAAGAGTCGCTGAAGTCCAACGACATGCGCGTCGGGGAAGTCATCTCCGCCGAAGTCGTGCGCATCGAGTTCAACCACGTCGTGGTGAACGCCGGCCTGAAGAGCGAGAGCTACGTGGCCATCGAAGAATTCAAGAACGACCAGGGTGAACTGGAAGTTCAGGTCGGCGACTTCGTCTCGGTGGCCATCGACGCCGTCGAGAACGGCTACGGCGACACCATCCTGAGCCGCGACAAGGCCAAGCGCCTCGCCTCGTGGATGTCGCTGGAAAACTCGCTGGAAAGCGGCGAGTTCGTCACTGGCACGGTCAGTGGCAAGGTCAAGGGCGGCCTGACGGTGCTG
>JBBRBW010000093.1:0-17078 GCA_038205425.1 Burkholderiales bacterium
CCCGACGCCCTGCGCCAGTTCGGCGGGCGTGCCCGACGCCCTGCGCCAGTTCGGCGGGCGTGCCCGACGCCCTGCGCCAGTTCGGCGGGCGTGCCCGACGCGGTGCGCTGACCGCGCCGGTTCACGGCAGCGCGAAGCCGAGCACGTCCCGGTCCGGCGCCGCTTGCAGGCAGCCGATGGACGGCCTGCAAGCGATCGTCAAGCCGCCCGCCACAGCGCCCTTCTTGGCGCCATGTTGAGGTGCACTGCGCCATCGGTGCGTAACGAGGAGTTCTTGTGCATCTTGGTCGGTTCAGGGGTCGCTACAGTGCGGGCATCACTGCTGCACCACCGTCGACATGAACGCAAATTCCCCCCTGGCCCCGGCGCTGGGGACGCTGCTGTGCACCATGCCCAAGGCCGAACTGCACATCCACATCGAAGGCTCGCTCGAACCCGAGCTGATCTTCGCGCTGGCGCAGCGCAACGGCGTGGTGCTGCCCTACGCCAGCGTCGAGGCGCTGCGCGCGGCCTACGCCTTCACCGACCTGCAGAGCTTCCTCGACATCTACTACGCCGGCGCCAGCGTGCTGCTGAAGCAAGACGACTTCCACGACATGGCCTGGGCCTACTTCCAGCGCGCCGCGGCTGACCACGTCGTGCACGCCGAAATCTTCTTCGATCCGCAGACCCACACCGACCGCGGCGTGCCCTTCGCGAACGTCATCCAGGGCCTGGCGCGCGCCTGCGCACGCGCCCGCGCCGAACTCGGCATCAGCAGCCAGCTCATCCTGTGTTTCCTGCGCCACCTCAGCGAAGAGGCGGCGTTCGCGACGCTGGAACAGGCACTGCCCTGGCGCCGGCATTTCATCGGCGTCGGGCTGGACAGCAGCGAGCGCGGCCACCCGCCCGAGAAGTTCTCGCGTGTTTTTGCACGCTGTCGCGAAATGGGCCTGCATCTCGTCGCGCACGCGGGCGAGGAAGGCCCGCCGGCCTACATCTGGAACGCGCTCGACGTGCTGCACGTGCAGCGCATCGACCACGGTGTGCGCTGCCTGGAAGACCCGGCGCTGGTACAGCGCCTGGCCGTCGAAGGTGTGCCGCTGACGGTGTGTCCGCTGTCCAACGTCAAGCTCCGCGTGTTCAAGACGATGGCCGAACACACGCTGCCCGAACTGCTGGCCGCGGGCCTGTGTGCCACCGTCAACAGCGACGACCCGGCCTACTTCGGTGGCTACATCAACCAGAACTTCGTCGAGACCTTCGCCGCGCTGCCCCAGCTGACGCGGCAGCATGCCTACACGCTGGCACGCAACAGCTTCAAGGCCAGTTTTGCGCCGCCCGAGGACAAGGCGCGCTGGACGGCGGCGCTGGACACCGCCTTTGCCGCAGCGGCCTGAAGCCGCCGCTCACTTCACCTGCAGCTTGCTCAGGTACTCGCTGAGCGCCAGTGTGCGGCCGCTGACGAAGGCTTCCGGGTTGCAGGGCACACCGACGCAGCACGCGCCGGCCTTGACCTTGTACTCCTGGCCCCGGATCGGCCTGCCGTGCCTGCCGTGCCTGCCGTGCGTGCCGTGGCCCTTGCCCGCAAGGCCCTGCGTTGAGTGGCATCGATTTGCCATCGTCAGCCGCCGGCCCGGGCGCGGGCGGGCCCGTGGCGGCGGGGGCCTCCCGGTTGGCGCACAGCGCGCGGCGGCGGCATGGGTTACCTTTGGCACATGACGACCCTGCGAGCCCCCTCCCTGCGCGCCCTGGCTTGGCGCCAGACCCTGCGCGATTTCCGTGCCGGTGAACTGCGCCTGCTGGCCGTGGCGGTGACGCTGGCCGTGGCCGCGCTGACCGCGGTGGGTTTTTTCGCCGACCGCCTGAGCACCGGCCTGCAGCGCGACGCGCGCCAGCTGCTGGGCGGCGACGCCGCCATCAGCAGCGACCGGCCGGCGCCCCCCGAGCTGGTAGCCAGGGCCCAGGCACTCGGCCTGCAGGTGGCGCAGAACGTGGGCTTCCCCAGCATGGGCCGCGCCAGCGACAGCCAGGGTGGCGCCACGCGCCTGGTGGCCGTGAAGGCAGTGGGCCCGGCCTACCCGCTGCGCGGCAAGCTGCAGCTGCGCGACGCGCCCGACGCGGCCGTGCAGACCGTGGCCGCGGGCCCCGAGCCGGGCACCGCCTGGGTCGACCCGGCGCTGCTCGACGCGCTGCAGTTGAAGGTGGGCGACCCGCTGCTGCTGGGCGAGGCGACGCTGAAGATCACGCGCCTGATCGTGCTCGAACCCGACCGCGGCGCGGGCTTTTCCAGCTTCTCGCCGCGCGTCATGCTGGCCGCAGCCGACCTGCCCGCCACCGGCCTGGTGCAGCCGGCCAGCCGCGTCAACCACCGGCTGCTGGTGGCCGCGCCGCCCACGCTGGACGCCGCGCGCGGCGACGCCGTGGTGCGCGAATACGTGCAGTGGGTCAACGAGCGCATCAAGAGCGCAGCGCTGCGCGGCGTGCGCCTGGACACCGTGGAAAGCGGCCGTCCCGAGATGCAGCAGACGCTGGCGCGCGCCGAGAAGTTCCTCAACCTGGTGGCCTTGCTGGCGGCGCTGCTGGCCGCGGTGGCGGTGGGCATCGCGGCGCGCGAATTTGCGTCGCGCCACCTCGACGACTGCGCCATGCTGCGTGTGCTGGGCCTGAGCCAGCGCCGCATCGCCGGCGCCTACACGCTGGAGTTTGCGCTCGTCGGCCTGGCGGCCAGCGTGCTCGGCGTGCTGATCGGGCTGCTGGTGCACAACGTCTTCGTCTGGCTGCTGGCCGGGCTGGTGCAGGTGGCGCTGCCGGCGCCGGGCTGGGGGCCTGCGCTGTTCGGCATCGGTGTCGGCATGACGCTGCTGCTGGGCTTCGGCCTGCCGCCGGTGCTGCAGCTGGCACGGGTGCCGCCGCTGCGTGTGATCCGCCGCGACGTCGGGGCGCTGAAGGCCTCGTCGCTGGGCGTGCTGGCCGCCGGCGCGGGCGGTTTCGTGACGCTGCTGCTGGCGGCTTCGGCCGATGCCAAACTCGGCGCCATCGCGGTGGGCGGTTTTGCGGTCGCCATCGCGATCTTCGCCGCGATGTCGTACGGCGCGGTCAGGCTGCTCAAGCGCGCGGTGCCCGAAAGTCGCGCGCCGCGCTGGCTCGTGCTGGCCACACGCCAGATAGCAGCGCGGCCGGCCTTCGCGGTGCTGCAGGTCTCGGCGCTGGCCGTGGGACTGCTGGCGCTGATGCTGCTGGTGTTGCTGCGCACCGACATCATCAGCAGTTGGCGCCAGGCGACGCCGCCCGACGCCCCCAACCGTTTCGTCATCAACGTCCAGCCCGACCAGGCCGAGTCCTTCCGCGGCGCACTGGCCAAGGCCGGCGTGAAGGACTTCGACTGGTACCCGATGATCCGCGGCCGCCTGGTGGCCATCAACGGTCGCACCACCGACGCCGGCCAGTACAGCGACGAACGCGCCAGCCGCCTGGTCGAGCGCGAGTTCAACCTCAGTCACAGCGCCACGCTGCCGCGCGGCAACCTCGTCGAGGGCGGGCGCTGGGTGCCCGACGAGGCCGACGGCCTGTCGGTGGAAAGCGGGCTGGCGCAGCAACTGGGCCTGAAGCTGGGCGACACGCTGCGCTTCGACATCGCCGGGCAGGTCAAGGAAGCGCGCATCACCAGCCTGCGCCACGTCGACTGGGGTTCGATGCGTGTCAACTTCTTCGTCGTCTTCCCGCAGGGCAGGATCGACGACCTGCCGCTGACCTACATCAGCGCCTTCCGCGCCCCGCTGGCGCCGGTGGATGCCGCGCCGGGCACACCCAGCTTCGACAACGCGCTGAGCCGCGAATTTCCGAACATCACGAACATCGATGTCTCGGCCAGCATCGCACAGGTGCAGCGAGTGCTGGACCAGGTGATCCGTGCAGTGGAGTTCCTGTTCGGCTTCACGCTCGTGGCCGGACTGGTGGTGCTGTTCGCGGCCATCTCGGCCACGCGCGAGGCGCGGGCTCGCGAGTTCGCCATCATGCGGGCGATGGGCGCCAGCGGCCGTCTGCTGGCCCAGGTGCAGCGCACCGAACTGCTGGGCGTCGGCGCGCTGGCCGGCCTGCTGGCCTCGGGCGTGGCGGTGGTGCTGGGCTGGCTGCTGGCGCGCTACGCCTTCGAGTTCGCCTGGACCCCTTCACCGTGGGTGCCGCTGTTCGGCACGCTGGCCGGCGCCCTGCTGGCGCTGATGGCCGGCTGGTGGGGGCTGCGCGAGGTGCTGCGCAGGCCGGTGCTGGAAACGCTGCGGCGCGCCGGGGCGGTGTAGCGCCCGGCGCACTGCGTCAGAAGGTTTCCCAGTCGTCGTCGCCGGCGGCCTTGGCGGGTGCAGGGGCCGGTGCCTTGCTCACCGGCAGCGCCGGTAGCACGGGCTTCGGCGCCGTGGTTGCGACCTTGGCCGGCGCCGCGGGCACGACCTTGGCCGATGCTGCGGCTGCGCGGATCGGCGCGGGCGCCGACTTGGCGCGAGCCACCGCTTGCCGGGCGGCCAGCGCGGGTGAAGGCGCCGTGGGCTGCGGTGACGCGCTGGCGACACGCGCAGGGGCCACTGCCGGCGACGTCGAGGCCCCCAGCTGGAAGCCGCTGACGACCTGCGCCAGGCGCGACGCCTGCTCTCTCAGGCTCTCGGCCGCCGCCGCGCTTTCCTCGACCAGGGCCGAGTTCTGCTGCGTCATGCGGTCGAGGTCGGCCACCGCGGCGTTGATCTGGCTGATGCCGCTGCTCTGCTCGCCCGAGGCGGCGCTGATCTCGCCGATGATGTCGCTGACGCGCTGCACGCTGGCCACGATCTCGCTCATCGTGCTGCCGGCGTCGCCCACCAGGCGCGTGCCGGCTTCGACCTTCTCGACGCTGGCCTGGATCAGGCCCTTGATCTCGCGCGCCGCCTCGGCGCTGCGCTGCGCCAGGCTGCGCACTTCGCTGGCCACGACGGCAAAGCCGCGACCCTGCTCGCCGGCGCGTGCGGCTTCCACCGCGGCGTTCAGCGCCAGGATGTTGGTCTGGAAGGCAATGCCGTCGATGGTGCCGATGATGTCGGCAATGCGCTTGCTGCTGGCGTTGATGGCCTCCATCGTGGTCACTACCTGGGCCACGACGGCGCCGCCGCGCTGTGCCACCGAGCTGGCCGAACCGGCCAGCTGGTTGGCGGTGCGGGCGCTGTCGGCGGTCTGGCGCACCGTGCTCGTCAGCTGCTCCATCGAGCTGGCGCTCTGCTGCACGCGGCTGGCCGCCTGCTCGGTGCGCTGGCTGAGGTCGACATTGCCGCTGGCAATCTCGCTCGCCGCCGTGCCGATGTGGTCGGTGGCCAGGCGCACGGTCTGCAGCGAAGTGCGCAGCTTGTCGACCATGTGGCCGAGGGCGCGCTGCAGGTCACCGATCTCGTCTTCGCGCTTGCTTTCGGCGCTGGCCGTGTCGAGCCGGCCTGCAGCCACCTGCTCGCTCAGCCGCACGGCGTCGGCGAGCTCGTCGACGACGCGCCGCTGCAGCCGCCAGGCGATGAACAGTGCGCCGCCGGTGGCCAGCAGCATCAGCGTGCCCAGCACCAGCGTCAGGCGCTGGCTGGCGGCGTCGGCGGCGTCGGCACGCTCGGTGTGCAGCGCCTCGTTGCGCGCCACCAGGGCCTGCATGGCCTTGGCCAGTTCGACGTAGGTATTCTCGGCTGCGCGCATGGCGCCGATGCCGATGTTGGGGTCGGTGCCGCTGAGGTCGATGGCCTTGTCGGTCTGCTTCAGGTATTGCGTCAGCAGCGGCTCGGCAGCGGCCACGTGTTCGGTGACGAGGGGGTCGTTGCCGGTGTTGGCCGGCATGGTGCCGACCACACGCTTGACACCGTCGACCTGGTTGACCAGGCCGGCGCGCACGTCCTTGACCTGCTTGTCGTCCATCGAGGCGATGAGCGCCAGCGTGCGGAAGACCGTGGCGCGCACCTGCGCCAGCTGCTCCAGCGCGTTGCCCATGGTCTTGAAGTTCTCGACGTCCACGGCGTCGGCCTGGCGCAGTTCCACGCCCTGCCTCCAATCGAGCACCGCGTAGGTGGCGCCCGCACCGATGGCCACCGCGGCGGTGATCAACGGTGCCAACAACAGTTGCTGTCCGAGTCGCATGCTGGGCTCCGCTTCGCGCAGGTCAGGGGTAGACGCCGCCACAGACGGCGGTCTCGCCGAGCTTCTCGCAGTACATCACCTTGGGTTCGATCTTCTTGCTCACCGGGTTGGTGAACTTGTATTCCTGCCACGCGCCTGCCGGCTTGGCGGTGACCATCGCCACACGTTCCTTGACGAAGTATTTGCCGTCGATGTCGGTCAGGTCGATGAGGTCGCGCCCGATCTGCTTGGCATTGGCGCCGTGGGCGTGGCACTTGCCGTCCAGGCCGTAGACCACCAGGTAGAGGTCGCGGTCGATGAAGGGGCCGGCCTTGTCGCTGACGGCGGCGTAACCCTTCTCGATGCCGTTGGCCTTGATGAAGGCCACGCCCTTCTTGACCATGGCCACAGCGTCTTCCTTGGTGGCGTCGACCGCGCTCAATGCGGGCAGGCAGGCGATGGCCAGGGCGGCGGGAAAGAGGAATTTGTACATGGGTGTCTCCGGTACGGGGTTGTGTGGCGGGGAACGGGCGGGCGGGAGGGGGGCGTGGAAATGCGGGGCTTCAGTTGCCGATCAGGCCCATGTCGGCACTGCTCATCAGGCCTTCGATGTCCATCAGGATGAGCATGCGTTCGGCTCCCTTCTCGCCCTGGTGGTTCTTCACCGCGCCGATGCCGGTGATGTAGGACGCGTCGATGCTCGAGTTCATCTCGGGTGCCGGCTTGATCTCGTCGCGGCTGAGTTCCAGCACGTCGGACACCGAATCGACCACCGCGCCGACGACGCGGCCGCGCACGTTCAGCACCACCACCACGGTGAAGGTGTTGTATTCGGCGCTGTCGCAGCCCAGCTTCAGGCGCAGGTCGATGATCGGCACGATCACGCCGCGCAGGTTGACCACACCCTTGATGAATGCGGGGGCGTTGGCGATGCGCGTGGGGTGCTCGTAGGAACGGATCTCCTGCACACGCAGGATGTCGATGCCGTACTCCTCGGCACCGAGGCGGAAGGTGAGGAACTCGCCGCCCTTCGGCGTGCGGCCGTTCGAGCCGGCTGCACTGGCGGCAGCGGCGGCGTTGGCGCGCTCGGTTTCGTGGCGGGCAACCTGGCTGGCTTCGGCAATCATCTCCATGGCGTTTCCTAGCTGACGGTGTTCGGGATGTAAGGCGTTATCGGCCGGCGGCGTGGCGCACTGAAGGCCGGTTTTGCGGCAGGCTGCGACTTCGTGCGAAGCGCCGCTCAGCCGTGGGCCGGCGCGCCGTGGCGCGTGACGTGGAAGGTGGCCACCAGCTCGGCCAGGCGTACCGCCTGGTCCTTGAGCGAGCCCGCGGCGGCGGCGCTCTGTTCCACCAGTGCGGCGTTCTGCTGCGTGCTGTGGTCGAGATCGGCCACGGCGTGGTTGACCTGGCCGATGCCGGCACTCTGTTCGCCCGAGGCGGCGCTGATCTCGCCGATGATGTCGGCCACACGCTGCACGCTGGCGACGATCTCCGACATCGTGTGCCCGGCGTCCGCCACCAGGCGCGTTCCGGCCTCGACCTTCTCGACGCTGGTGCCGATCAGGCTCTTGATCTCGCGCGCTGCCTCGGCGCTGCGCTGCGCCAGGCTGCGCACCTCGCTGGCCACGACCGCGAAACCGCGGCCCTGTTCGCCGGCGCGTGCGGCTTCCACGGCGGCGTTCAGCGCCAGGATGTTGGTCTGGAAGGCGATGCCGTCGATGGTGCCGATGATGTCGGCGATCTTCTTGCTGCTGGCGTTGATGTCGCCCATGGTCGTGACCACCTGCGACACCACGCTGCCGCCGCGCTGCGCGACCTGCGCCGCCGAGGCCGCCAGGGTCTTGGCCTGCACGGCGGAATCGGCGCTGTGGCGTACGGTGGCCGTCAGCTGTTCCATCGAGCTGGCGGTCTGCTGCAGCGAACTGGCGGCGTTCTCGGTGCGCTGGCTGAGGTCGAGGTTGCCGCTGGCGATCTCGGTCGTGGCGGTCGTGATCGACTCGGCGCTGGCGCGCACCGCGGAGATGGTCTGCTCGACATGGCGCAGCGCCTGCTGCAGCTGGCGCGCGGCCGGCGACCGGACCTCGACATGGGCCGGTGCAAAGTCGACCGAGCCGTTGGCCGCGATCAGGCGGCCGACGATGCTCGTCAGCTCCTCCGACGCCGCGAAGTCGGCGCGTGCACGCAGCGCCAGCATGACCAGCAGCACGGCCTCGGCCACCACGTAGGCAGCGTGCTCGACGACGGTGAGCAGGCCGGGTTCGGTGAAGCAGATCGGGCCCCAGCCCCATTGCTGGAAGTAGTTGAAGCTGAGGTGGTGCACGGCGATGGTGCCGGCAGCCACCACCACCGGCAGCCAGTGGCGGTAGACCACCGTGCAGGCGAGGAAGGCGAAGACGGCGAAGTGCGCCTCGGCGTGACCGCGCGCGGTGTGGATGAGCAGGCCCACCATGGCCATGCCCAGTGCCGGCAGCGCCACACGGCTGAGCGCGCCGCCCCGGCTGGACAGCGCCGCGACCAGCGCGGCCGCGAAGATGCCGCCGCCCAGCAGCAGCGGCAGCATCACCCCGCCGTAATTGACCCCGTAGGCCACGGCGGCGGCCAGCAGCACCGCAATGGCGGCGAGCATGTTCTTGTCGTTGGCGTGCAGGCTGGAAATGTCAGACCTCTGGGTCGTGCTGGAAATCGGTGGTGCTAGCGGTGTGCGGCACTCAGGCGGCGCGCACGCGGAAGGTGCCCACGAGGCTGCTCAGCCGTGTGGTCTGTTCGTTCAGGCTCTCGGCGGCGGCGGCGCTCTCTTCCACCAGCGCGGCGTTCTGCTGCGTCATCTGGTCGAGGCCGGCTACGGCCTCGTTGACCTGGCGCAGCCCCGTGCTCTGCTCGGTGGTGGCGGCGCTGATCTCGCCGATGACGTCGGTGACGCGTTTGACGCCGCCAACGATGTCGTCCATCGCCGTGCCGGCGTCGCGCACCAGGCGTGTGCCGGCGTCGACACGTTCCACACTGGCCTGGATCAGGCTCTTGATCTCGCGCGCCGCCTCGGCGCTGCGCTGCGCCAGGCTGCGCACTTCGCTGGCCACCACTGCGAAACCGCGGCCCTGTTCACCGGCGCGTGCCGCTTCCACCGCGGCGTTCAGCGCCAGGATGTTGGTCTGGAAGGCGATGCCGTCGATGGTGCCGATGATGTCGGCGATGCGCTTGCTGCTGGTGTTGATGTCTTCCATCGTCGTCACCACCTGGGCCACCACCGCGCCACCGCGTTCGGCGGCGGTGCTTGCCGATGCGGCGAGCTGGTTCGCGGTGCGTGCGCTGTCTGCCGTCTGGCTGACGGTGCCGGTCAACTCCTCCAGGCTGCTGGCGGCCTGCTGCAGGCTGCTGGCGGTCTGCTCGGTGCGGCCCGAGAGGTCCTGGTTGCCGGTGGCGATCTGCGCGCTGGCGGTACCTATTGATTCGCTGCCGGCCATGACGTCGGTCACCAGGCTGCGCAGGCTGTCCTGCATGTGCACCAGCGAGCGTTGCATGTCAGCCATCTCGTCGCGGCCGTCGACCACGATGGCTTCTGCCAGGTTGCCACCGGCGATGCGCTGGGTGGCTTGCACGGTGCGCTGCAACGGCAGCGTCACCGAGCGTGTGATGGCCCAAGCAAGGACGACGGCCAGCAGGGTGGCCACGGCCAGCGCGGCGACGAGGATGAACTTGGCCTGGCGCATGTCGGCTGCCAGGTCGGCGGCGGTCAACGCCACACGCTCCTGCTGGAAGCGGGAGAGGGCCTCGATGGCGCCGACGTAGGCCGCTGCCGCCGGCACCATCTTGTCGTTCAGCACGGCCTGGCCGCCGGCGGCCTCGCCCTCCTTGAACTTCTTCAGCACTTCGGCGCGCGCGGCCACATAGCTCTCGCGCCGCGCGCCGATGTCGGCCAGCAGGGCCTTGCCCTTGTCGCTGTCGATGGCTTCGGTGAGTGCACTCTGCTGCGTCGAGATGAGCGCGCTGGTGGCCTTCATCTGCGGCGCGAAGAACTCTTCCACGGTGGCATTGCCGCCGGCCTTGGCGATGGCCAGCGCGCGGCTGGCGTTGAGGTTGACGTGGCCGCGCCACTCGTCGGCCATCGCCGCGCGCTGCTGCAGGCGCAGCGCTTGCGTGTTGGCCTCCTCGAGCCCGGCCAGGCGGGTCATCATGAGCCCGACGATGAGGGCCATGAGGCCAACGACGACGCCAAAACCCAGCGTGAGGCGCGGGCCGATCTTCATTTGGTTGAGTTGCATGGTGCGGGGTTCGGGACTGGCGAGAAGGGGAGACCGGTGCTGGAGGGCGAACCGGCGGGGGCGGGAGGCTTGGGCGTCACGCGGTCTGCGGCTGCAGCTGGAAGGTGGCCACCACCTCGGCCAGGCGCGCGGCCTGTTCCTTGAGCGATGCAGCGGCGGCCGCACTCTGTTCGACCAGCGCGGCGTTCTGTTGCGTCGACTCGTCGAGCTGCGCCACCGACTGGTTGACCTGGCCGATGCCGCTGCTCTGCTCGGTGGCGGCGGCGCTGATCTCGCCGATGATCTGGTTCACACGCTGCACGCTGGCAACGATCTCCTGCATCGTCTGGCCGGCCGTGGCCACCTGCTGTGAACCGGCCTCCACGCGGCCGACGCTGGCACCGATCAGGCCCTTGATTTCTCGTGCCGCATCGGCGCTGCGACTGGCCAGGCTGCGCACCTCGCTGGCCACGACCGCGAAGCCCCGGCCCTGCTCGCCGGCACGGGCGGCCTCCACGGCGGCGTTGAGCGCCAGGATATTGGTCTGGAAGGCGATGCCGTCGATGGTCGAGACGATGTCGGCGATGCGGCGTGAGCTGGTGTTGATCTGCTCCATGGTCGCCACCACCATCGCCACCGCTTCGCCGCCGCGCTGCGCCACGCCGCTGGCCGACTGCGCCAGACCGCTGGCCTGGCGCGCCGCGTCGGCGCTCTGGCGCACCGTGGCGGTCAGCTCTTCCATCGAGCTGGCGGTCTGCTGCAGCGCGGCCGCCGACTGCTCGGTGCGTTGGCTGAGGTCGCCGTTGCCGCTGGCCACCTCGGCACTGGCGATGTGGATGCTCTGCGACGACGCGTGCACCTGGCCTACGACGCGGCACAGGCTCTCCTGCATGCGCCGCAGCGAGGCCAGCAGCGTCGCGGCCTCGTCGCGGCCCTCGCTGTGAATCGGTCGCGAGAGATCGCCGTCGGCAATGGCTTCGGCCACGCGGACGGCGTAGCCGATCGGCGCGGTGATCGAACGCGAGTTCAGCAGCGTCAGCGGGCCGACCACGGCGACGACGACGCACAGCGTGGCGATGAAAGCGATGCCGACCTGCTGTATGGACCGGCTGACCTCGTCGCGCGTGGCCACGGCTTCGGTGTTGGTGATGGCCGCGATGCGGTCGACCAGCGACTCGACGACGGCCACCTCTTCCTTCGCACGCGCCAGCATGCGGTCGGCGGTGCGCGCGTTGTCGTAACCGCCATTCTGGATGTTCTGCAGCACCGGGCCGCTGCGCTCGGCGTAGCTGGCCAGGCGCGTGACGGCTTCGCGCGCCAGCGGGTTGTCCTCGTCCTCCGCGCCTTCCAGCAGGCCTTGCAGGGCCTTCGTGGTGGCGGCGAGTTCCAGCGTCCAGGACTCGCGGTGCTTGAGCACCTGCACGCCGTCGTCGTAGTCGATGACCATCTGCTTTTCCAGCAGGCGTACCCGCGCGATGTGCTGCCGTATCGTGGCCATGGCCTCGATCTCGTGCACCGAGTGGTGCATGAAGTCGTCGCTGAGCGACTTCACTTTCAGGCCGCCGAACAGCCCCACACCGCCGACGAAGGCGAACAGGCCGAGCACCATCACGATGGCGCCCCACATGCGCAGCCGGATCGAGAAGCCGCGCATCAGCAAGAGAAGAGTCTTCATGGTTCGTGCTTCTGGCAGCGGCTTCAGTGGCGCGAACGGCGCACGAGCGAGCCGATGTCGAGGATCAGCGCCACACGGCCGTCGCCCATGATGGTGGCGCCCGAGACGTCGTCGACGCGGCGGTAGTTGCTCTCGAGGTTCTTCACCACGACCTGCTGCTGGCCCAGCAGTTCGTCCACCAGCAGCGCGACGCGGCCGCACTCGGCCTCTACCACGACCATGATGTTGCTGACGTGCTCGAAGTCGAAGCGTGGCACCTCGAACACCTTCTCGAGGTCGAGCACCGGCATGTACTCGTCGCGCACCTCGACGACGCGGCCACTGCCGCCGATGGTCTTGACCATGCCCGGCTGCACCTGGAAGCTCTCGACCACGCTGTTCAGCGGCAGGATGTAGCACTCGTCGCCGACACCCACGCTCATGCCGTCCATGATGGCCAGCGTCAGCGGCAGGCGCACCCGCACCGTCATGCCGTAGCCCTCGGCGCTGTCGATCTCGACCGTGCCGCCCAGTGCGGTGATGTTCTTCTTCACCACGTCCATGCCAACGCCGCGGCCCGAGACGTCGGTGACGACCTCGGCGGTACTGAAGCCAGGCGCGAAGATCAGGCCGTAGACCTCGGAATCGGGCATCGAGTCGGGGGCGTCGATGCCACGTTCACGCGCCTTGGCCAGCAGCTTGGCGCGGTTCAGGCCCTTGCCGTCGTCGCGCACCTCGATGACGATGCTGCCGCCCTGGTGGCTGGCGATCAGCGTGATGCTGCCCTGTTCGGGCTTGCCCTTGGCGATGCGCTCTTCGGGCTGTTCGATGCCGTGGTCGCAGCTGTTGCGCACCAGGTGGGTCAGCGGGTCGGTGATCTTCTCGACCAGGCCCTTGTCCAGTTCGGTGGCCTCGCCCACCTGCACCATCTCGACCTTCTTGCCGAGCTTTGCGGCCAGGTCGCGCAGCATGCGCGGAAAGCGGTTGAAGACCAGCGACATCGGGATCATGCGGATCGACATCACCGCTTCCTGCAGGTCGCGTGTGTTGCGTTCCAGGTCGGCCAGGCCGGCGGCCATCTGCTGGTAGAGCGCGGCGTCCACGCCTTTGCCGTTCTGCGCCAGCATGGCCTGCGTGATGACGAGTTCGCCAACCAGGTTGATGAGCTGGTCGACCTTGTCGACCGAGACGCGCAGTGTGCTCGACTCGGCAGCGGCGGCCGCCTTCTCGGCGCGCGGGGCGGCGGGCCGCGGTGCCGCGACCGGCGTGCTGATCGCGGGGGCGGCGGCGGCTTCGAGCCCGGCGGCGGCAGCAGCGCCAGCCGCCGCGCCGGAGGGCGCGCCGGGGGCGTTGTCGAAGAAGCCGTAGCCGAGGTCGGACGACTGCGCCTCGGGTTCGGGCGCACCCGGCGCGCCTTCGTGGAAGCCGTAGCCCGCGCTCAGCGGCTTGAGCGCGATCTGCTCTCGCGCCACGTGGAAGCCGAAGAGGTCGCAGAGGTCGTTGTCGGTGGAGCTCGTCGTCACCTTGAAGCGGCGCATGCCGTCGGCGGCGCGGCCGGCATCCAGCGGCTCGATGGTGCCCAAGTCCGTGATCTCCTTGAACAGCTCGACCAGGTTTTCGGCCACCGCGATGTCTTCCAGCGGGCCCACCGTGAGCTCGAGCTGGCGCACGCCGGCAGGCACCGCGGCCGCGGCCGCTGCCACGGCGGCGGGCGCCACGGCCAGCCCGCGCGCGGGTGCCGGCGGCGGCGGGGCGCCGCCTTCGACGCAGCGCCGGATGCCGGCCAGCAGGTCCGAGGTGTCGAGCGGCGCGGCGCCGTTGCCCTGGTGGCGCGCCAGCTGGGCCTTCAGCGCGTCGCCCGAGGCCAGCAGCACGTCGACCATGGCCGAGGTGGGCGCCAGCTCGTGGCGGCGCAGCTTGTCCAGCAGCGTCTCCATCTGGTGCGTCAGCTCAGCCACATCGGCGAAGCCGAAGGTCGCCGCACCGCCCTTGACCGAGTGCGCGCAGCGGAAGATGGCGTTGAGCTCTTCATCGTCGGGATGCTCGATGTCCAGCGCGAGCAGCATCTGCTCCATGGTCTCGAGGTTCTCGCCGGCTTCCTCGAAGAAGACCTGGAAGAACTGGCTGAGGTCGATGCCGGCCGTCTGGCTGGCAGCGTCGTGGTTCAGATCGGCCATCGCGGCGACTCCTGCGGATTACGTGTGTGGTGCGTGGGGGCGCTGTGCGGCGTCAACGGATCACCTTGCCGATGACCTCGACCAGCTTGGCCGGGTCGAAGGGCTTGACCAGCCAGCCAGTGGCGCCGGCGGCGCGTCCGGCCTGCTTCATCTGGTCCGAGCTTTCGGTTGTCAGGATGAGGATGGGTGTGGTCTTGAACTTGGGGTTCTCGCGCAGCTTCCTGGTCAGCGTGATGCCGTCCATGCGGGGCATGTTCTGGTCGGTCAGCACGAGGTTGAAGTCGCGGCTGTTGGCCTTTTCGTAGGCGTCCTGGCCGTCCACGGCCTCGACGACGTTGAAGCCCGCGTTCTTCAGCGTGAAGGACACCATCTGGCGCATCGAGGCGCTGTCGTCTACGGCAAGGATCGAGTGCATGGGGGGTCTCTCCGGAAAGTCTCGTGGGGCGCGGGGCGGGGAACGGGGCGGCGGCAGTGCGGCTCAGAACAGCTCGACGGAGCCGGCGTCCATCTCGTCCTGCGTGACGGGGTTGGGGCGCAGCGGCGCGTCCGCGATGAGCGCTTCGCCGTCTTCGTCGTCGCCCATGGTGTCGGCGGCCAGGCGGTCGGCGCAGTTGCGCAGGCGTCGCGTGGTGTGGTCGACGAGCTGCGAGGCCATGTCCTGGAACTGCATCGCGGTGATGGCCGAGGCCATGTGCTGCATCGCGGCGTGCAGCTCGGGGGCTTCCACCTCGGGGTGCTCGGCAATGCGGTGCAGCAGCGTCCTGAGCTCGCCGGTGGCGCCGTAGAAGCTGACCATCAGCGTCTCGCAGGCGTCGCCCAGCAGGCGCTGCAGGCGGTCCATGTCGTTGCTGGCCACCATCAGGTGGTCCTGCAGGTCGGCGGCGACGAGCAGGGGCATGGCGCCGTCCACCGGGCAGGTGTCGGGCGGCGCACTCGGCGGTGTTGGGGTTTCCTGGGCGAGCATCCGGGCTCCATGGGCGTGGTGCGGCTTGATGGCGGCCGCGAGACGGCATCCGGTCGGGGGCCGGGCACCATGTCTTCCAAGTCATTTTCGGCAGCACACCCGCTGACATTGAGCGAAAGATGCGTGCTATCGGCCGCTATTTCCGGACACCGGCCCCGGCGTGGCGTCCTCGGCCGGTCGCCTTTGCGATACTGGACGCCATGAACGGCCCGCTTCCCGCCCCCCACACCCCTGGCACCGATGCCACCGGCGTCGGGCGCGCCTGGCGTGTGCTGCACCTCGAGGACAGCGAGCCCGACCACGCGCTGGCGCTGGCGCACCTGCAACGCGGCGGCATGCACGTGCTGGCGCGGCGCATCGAGACCCGCGCCGAGTTCCAGGCCGCGTTGCACGAACCCTGGGACGTGGTGCTGTCCGACTACCACCTGCCCGGTTTCACCGGCCTGGACGCGCTGCAGATGCTGCGCGAGCACACCCGGGCCGGCGGCGCCGACCTGCCTTTCATCCTGGTTTCCGGCCAGATCG
This sequence comes from Burkholderiales bacterium, assembly GCA_038205425.1. Taxonomy (GTDB): domain Bacteria; phylum Pseudomonadota; class Gammaproteobacteria; order Burkholderiales; family Burkholderiaceae_C; genus Rubrivivax. Next base: position 15,652 of record JBBRBW010000093.1, read on the forward strand.
GCGAGGACACCGCAGTCGAGGCGATGCGCACCGGCGCCGCCGACTACCTGCTGAAGGCCAATCTGGCGCGGCTGGCGCCCGCGGTCGACCACGCCATCGCCGCCAGCCGCATGCAGCGTGCGCGCATCGCCGCCGACCGCGACCTGCAGGCCTCGCGCATGCGCCTGTCGGAACTGGCGCAGCACCTGCAGACCAGCGTCGAGGCCGAGCGCCAGGCCATCGCGCGCGAGATCCACGACGACGTTGGCGGTTCGCTGACGGCGCTGAAGTTCGAGCTCGACTGGATCCGCCGCCATGCCGAGAGCGTGACGATGCAGCAGCGTGCGCTGTCGGCGCTGGAGACGGTGACCAGCGCCATCGAAGCCAGCCAGCGCATCATGCAGAACCTGCGCCCGGCCATCCTCGAGCAGGGCCTGGTGGCGGCGCTGCAGTGGCAGACCAGCCGCTTCGAGAAGCGCACCGGCATCGAATGCGAGTTCCGCACCCACGAGGCCCACCTGACCACACCGCTGGTGCTGCCGCCGGGTGTGCCGCTGGTGGCCTACCGCGCGGCGCAGGAGGCGCTGACCAACGTCAGCAAACACGCGCACGCCACGCGCGTGGTGGTCGATCTGTCGCTCACCGGCGGGGTGCTGTCGCTCGAGGTCAGCGACAACGGCCGCGGCCTGTCCAGCGCCGACCTGGCCAAGGCGCGCAGCTTCGGCATCCGCGGCCTGCACGAGCGGGCGTCCACCGTGGGCGGCTGGGTCGACCTGAGCAGCGGTGGCAGCGGCACCAGCCTCATCCTGTCGGTGCCGCTGGATGCCGGCTTTGGCGTGCCGGGCGCCCCGCCGTCGGCGGCGCCCGACCCGGACGACGCCGAGACTTCGGCTTGGACGGCGCTGTGAAGGCAGCTGCAATGGCGACGTCGGCTCGCGGCCCATTGCGGACATTCACGTGTGCCCCGACCTTTCGAGGTGGGTTGCGTAACGTAGGCCGGGGTTTCGGCCCGGCGGCCGACTCCCTTTCTTTGCGGGTGCAAAGAAAGGAAGCAAAGAAAGCACCTTCAATACGGCACACCTTCAGAGCCGTTGTGATCGATCGCTGCGCTCCGGCCGTGGGCGGGTCTGCTCTCGCGAAGCCTCGCTCGACAGACTGGCCCGGCAAGCGCCGGGCGACGCCAGCACCGACCTGCTGTCGAACGCCGTGGAGCGGCAGGCCGGGTGCCGGTAGCCCAAAGAGACCACCTTGGCCTGCGACGCCACGGCGGGCATTGCGACGGCGCAGCCCCGCGCGAACAGCCTTGCCCCGCGACAGCATGACCGTGCACCGGGCCGCCACGGCCTGGCCGGGCCAGTCTGTCGAGCGAGGCTTCGCGAGATCGCGCGCAGCAGCGGCCGGAGCGCAGCGATCGGTGACAACGGCACAGAAGGTGTGCCGTATTGAAG
>JBBRBW010000094.1:0-16898 GCA_038205425.1 Burkholderiales bacterium
GGCGATCATCGAACTGGCGCGCATCTGGCCCGAGATGCAGTTTGTGCTGTGCGGCCCGCCCAGCGACGACGCCAAGCACTTGCGCGCCACCGTGAAGCTGCCCAACCTGCAGTTCCACCTCGGCATCAGCGATGCGCAGAAGGCCTGGGCCTATGCGCGCTGCACGGGTTTCCTGTTCCCGTCGCTGACCGAAGGCTTCGGCCTGCCGCCCATCGAGGCCATGCACTTCGGCAAACCCGTGTTCCTGGCACGCCGCACCTGCCTGCCCGAGATCGGCGGCGACGCGGCCGACTACTTCGATGACTTCGAACCCGCCACGATGAAGCAGGTGGTAACGGCCGGCCTGGCGCGGCAGGCGCAGGCGGGCCGCGCTGGCGCCATACAGGCCCACGCGTCGCAGTTCGACTGGGACCGTGCTGCCGACGCCTACCTCGCGCTCTACCGCCGCCTGCTCAAGCTGCCGCCGGGATAATCCGCGGCCATGCGCATCCAACGCGGGTTCCACCGCCCCACGCTCTCAACTTCGTCAACGGCGGCCATCGCGCGGCCGGCCAGCACCGACAACGGCTGCGCCGTCACCATCGGCAACTTCGACGGCGTGCACCGCGGCCACCAGGCCATGCTGGCCCTGCTGATCAACGAAGCGCGGCACCGCGGCGTGCCCAGCTGCGCGATGACCTTCGAGCCCCACCCGCGCGACCACTTTGCGCGCCGTGCCGGCAAGCCCGAGGCGGCGCCGGCGCGCATCGGCACGCTGCGCGACAAGCTCTGCGAGCTGCAGCGCTGCGGCATCGACGACGTGATCGTGCTGCCCTTCAACGATCGTTTTGCGGCGATGTCGCCCGACGACTTCATCACCCGGGTGCTGCAGCAGGGGCTTCGCGCCCGTTATGTGCTGGTTGGCGACGACTTTCAGTTCGGCGCGCGGCGTGCCGGCAACTACGCCATGCTGGATGCCGCCGGTGCGGGCGCCGGTTTTGACGTGGCGCGCATGCGCAGCTACGAGGTGCATGGGCAGCGTGTGTCGAGTTCGGCCGTGCGCGACGCGCTGGCGCGCGGCGACATGGCCGCCACCGAGGGCTTGCTGGGGCGGCCCTACAGCATCAGCGGGCACGTGCAGCACGGTCGCAAGCTGGGGCGCGACCTGGGCTTTCGCACGATGAATCTGCGCTTTGGCCACCCGCGCCCGGCGGCGCACGGCATCTTCGCGGTGCGTGTACACGGCCTGGGCGCCGCCGCGCTGCCGGGCGTGGCCAGCCTGGGCGTGCGACCCAGCGTCGAGGACGCCGGCCGTGTGCTGCTGGAAGTGCACTGCCTGGCCTGGCCGCGTGAATTGGGCGACGAAGGCGGCTACGGCCGTCTGCTGCGTGTAGAGCTGCTGCACAAGCTGCACAACGAGGTGAAGTACCCCTCGCTGGAGGCACTGCGCGAGGGCATAACCAGCGACACCGCTGCCGCCGCGGCCTGGCTTGCTCAGGCGGGGCACTAAGGCCGGCAAGCCAGTACGCCCGCCGTGCCGGTGGCACAGTGCGCCGCATAGAATCGGGGCCATGTCGTCGCACCCCTCCCTACGTTGCCGCTGGCACGCCCCCACGCACCGGCAAGGCACGCGCGACCGAATTACCCGGCCCCAGCGCTGACCGCAGCGGGCGCCCTGCCGCCCGCGCATCCCCGGCTGCCGCCAGACCCTTGGCAGACGGCCACCAGCCTGCACCGCCTGCCGCCACCCGCGGCCTTCAGGACCTGCCATGAACACCCCTGCCCCCGACTACCGCAAGACGCTGAACCTGCCCGACACGCCCTTCCCGATGCGCGGCGACCTGCCCAAGCGTGAACCGGCCTGGGTCGCCGAGTGGAACGACACCGGCAAGGACGGTGGCCTTTACCAGCGCCTGCGCCTGGCGCGCCACGGCGCGCCGCTGTTTGTGCTGCACGACGGCCCGCCCTACGCCAACGGCAAGCTGCACATCGGCCACGCCGTCAACAAGGTGCTCAAGGACATGGTGGTCAAGAGCCGCCAGCTCGCCGGCTTCGACGCACGCTATGTGCCGGGCTGGGACTGCCACGGACTGCCGATCGAGAACCAGATCGAGAAAACCCACGGCCGCGGCCTGCCGCGTGACAAGGTGCAGGCGCTCAGCCGTGCCTACGCCACCGAGCAGATCGGCCAGCAGATGGCCGACTTCCAACGCCTGGGCGTGCTGGGCGACTGGGCCCAGCCCTACCGCACCATGGACCCGGCCAACGAGGCCGGCGAGATGCGGGTGCTCAAGCGCCTGATGGAGCGTGGCTACGTCTACCGCGGCAGCAAGCCGGTCTACTGGTGCTTCGACTGCGGCAGCTCGCTGGCCGAATTCGAAATCGAATACGCCGACAAAAAGAGCCCGACGGTCGACGTCGCCTTCCTCGCCGCCGAGCCCGACAAGCTGGCGGCCGCCTTCGGCCTGCCAGCGCTGGCCAAGGAAGCGTTTGCCGTCATCTGGACGACGACGCCGTGGACGCTGCCCGCCAACCAGGCGCTGAACCTGAACCCGGCGCTGGTCTACGCGCTGGTCGACACCGAACGCGGCCTGCTGCTGCTGGCCGAGGCGCTGGTCGAGAAGTGCCTGGCGCGTTACGGCCTGACGGGCACGGTGCTCGCCACCACGGTCGGCGAGAAGCTCGCCGGCCTGAACTTCCGCCATCCGCTGGCCCACGTCGACGCGGGCTACGACCGCCTGTCGCCGGTCTACCTGGCCGACTACGCCACCGCCGACGACGGCACCGGCATCGTGCACTCGTCGCCTGCCTACGGCCTGGAAGACTTCAACAGCTGCCTGGCGCACGGCATGCAGGTCGACGACATCCTCAACCCGGTGCAGGGCTCGGGCGCCTACGAAGCCGCGCTGCCGCTCTTCGGTGGCCAGCACATCTGGAAGGCCAACCCGGTGATCGTGCAGGCCTTGAAGGACGCCGGCCGCCTGCTGGCCACCAGCGAGATGCTGCACAGCTACCCGCATTGCTGGCGCCACAAGACGCCGGTGGTCTACCGCGCCGCCGCGCAGTGGTTCGTGCGCATGGACGAAGGCACGGGCGTGTGCACCGTCGACAAGGCGCCCGGCACGCTGCGCGAGACCGCGCTGGAGGCCATCGCCGCGACGAATTTCTACCCCGAGAACGGCCGCGCCCGCTTGCGCGACATGATCGCCAACCGCCCCGACTGGTGCATCAGCCGCCAGCGCAGCTGGGGTGTGCCGCTGCCCTTCTTCCTGCACAAGGTGACGGGTGAACTGCATCCCGACACGCTGGCGCTGATGGACCGTGCCGCGGCGCTGGTGGAAAAGGGCGGCATCGAGGCCTGGAGCCAGCTCGAGCCCGCCACATGGCTGGGCGCAGAAGCAGAGCACTACGCCAAGAGCATGGACATCCTCGACGTCTGGTTCGACAGCGGCAGCACCTTCAACCACGTGCTGCGCGGCAGCCACCACGGCACCGCGGACAACCCCGGCCACCACACCAGCGGCCCCGAGGCCGACCTCTATCTCGAAGGCCATGACCAGCACCGCGGCTGGTTCCACTCGTCGCTGCTCATCGGCTGCGCGCTCGAAGGCCGTGCGCCTTACCGCGGCCTGCTCACACACGGCTTTGCCACCGACGGCGCGGGCCGCAAGATGAGCAAGAGCCTGGGCAACGTGGTCGAGCCGCAGAGCGTGAGCAACAAGCTGGGTGCCGAGATCGTGCGCCTGTGGTGCGCGTCGACCGACTATTCCGGCGACCTGAACATCGACGACAACATCCTCGCGCGGGTCGTCGACGCCTACCGCCGCATCCGCAACACTCTGCGTTTCCTGCTCGCCAACACCTCGGACTTCGACGCCAGGACCGACGCCGTGCCGGTGGCGCAGATGCTCGAGATCGACCGCTGGGCACTGGCCCGCACGGCGCAGTTGCAGGCCGAGATCCTGGCCCATTTCGAGGTCAACGAGTTCCACCCCGTGGTCGGCAAGCTGCAGGTCTTCTGTTCGGAAGACCTGGGCTCGTTCTACCTCGACGTGCTGAAGGACCGCCTGTACACCACGGCTGCCGGTTCACACGCCCGGCGCAGTGCGCAGACTGCGCTGTGGCACATCACGCAGGCCATGCTGCGCTGGATGGCACCGTTCCTGAGCTTCACCGCCGAGGAAGCCTGGAAGTTATTCGACGGCGGCCACGGCGCCGAAGACAGCATCTTCACCCAGACCTACTGGTCGCTGGGCACGCCCGACGCCGCGCTGCTGGCCAAGTGGTCGCGGGTGCGTGAACTGCGCGACGGGGTGAACAAGGAGATCGAGACCCTGCGCGCCGCCGGCGGACTGGGCTCGTCCCTGCAGGCCGAGGTGGTGGTGACCGTCACCGCCGAAGACCACGCGCTGCTGGCCACGCTGGGCGAGGACCTGAAGTTCGTCTTCATCACCTCGGCGGTCACGCTGGCCGGGGCACCCGACGGCCAGCCGCTGGCCGTGCAGGTGGCCGCCAGCGCGCACAGGAAGTGCGAACGCTGCTGGCACTGGCGCGCCGACGTCGGCGTCGACGAAGAGCACCCCACGTTGTGCGGCCGCTGCACCAGCAACCTCTACGGCGCGGGTGAAACCCGCACCGTGGCCTGAGCGCCATGGCCACGCGTTCCGGCGGCCCCGGCCTGTGGTTGTGGCTCGGCCTGGCGGCCATCGTCATCCTGGCCGACCAGGTGACGAAGACGCTGATCATCGGCGCCTTCCAGCTCGGTGACGTGCGCCCGGTCACCGAGTTCTTCAACCTCGTGCGCGCCCACAACAAGGGTGCGGCCTTCTCCTTCCTGGCCGACGCCGCAGGGTGGCAGCGCTGGTTCTTCACCGCATTGGGGCTGGTTGTCTCGGGCTTCATCGTCTGGATGATGCGCAGCCACCCGACGCAGAAGCTGTTCTGCTTCGCGGTGGCGATGATCATGGGCGGCGCACTGGGCAACGTGATCGACCGCCTGCTGCACGGCTACGTCGTCGACTTCCTGCAGTTCCGCTTCGCGTTCCTGCAGCCGGTATTCAGCGGCGGCTACTTCCCCGCCTTCAATATCGCCGACAGCGCCATCACTTTGGGCGCCTGCTGCCTGGTGCTGGACGAGATCCTGCGCGTGCGCCGCGGGCGGTGAATTGAGGCCCCAAGCTCGCTGGCGCTCCACGCAACGCCAGAGGCGTTGCTTGCTCGGCCGTCCAAGTCGCGCAGGCGGACTTGGAGCCGCGGCCTTCGCCCCCCCCCAGGGGGGCCGTCCGCCAACGGCCCGGCAGAGCCGGTTCCGTGGCGGGAAGCTTGATCGGGGTGCCTGGACGTCATGCGTTTTACGTCGTCAGCGTTGTGCGGCGCGGCGACGAAGACGGCTGACCCCTCGTCAGGGCCAGCCCCGGTGGACGGCAGGCCGATCGCCCCCTAATCTCGTGGGCCTTTGTCCGATACCCCACCCCGCATGAACCTTCCCGAGCCCCCCGCCGCTGCCACGCCCGCCGAACCGGCGGCCGATCGGGAAGCGACCCCGCCGGTCGTCCTGAACACCGTGCAATGGTCGGACCCCTTGCGCTGGCTGCGGGCCGGCTGGCAAGACCTGCGGCGGGCGCCGATGATCAGCCTGTTCTACGGCGCCTGTTTCACGCTCATGGGCTGGGCGCTGCTGCTGGTGTTCGAGAGCTCGCCGGCCTACGTGCTGGCGCTGTCGGGCGGTTTCCTGCTCGTCGGGCCCTTCATGTGCCTGGGCATGTACCGCGTCAGCCAGCGCCTGGAAAACGGTGAACGGCCGGGCTTTGCCGACTCGGTGCTGGCCTGGCAGGCGCGCACCGGGCAGTTGGCGATCTTCGGCGTCGTGCTGCTGGTGCTGGAGATGCTGTGGGCACGCGCCACGCTGGTGGTTTTTGCCGTCACCTTCGACGGCCTGCCCGACTTCCACGGCTCGCTGATGGCGCTGGTGTCGGGCGAGAACCTGGTTTTCCTGCTCGTCTGGATGGCGCTGGGCGCCCTGTTCGCGACGCTGATCTACGCCGTCAGCGTGGTCTCGATGCCGATGATCCTGCACCGCCGTACCGACGCCATCACCGCCGGGCTGACCAGCCTGCGCCTGGTGCTCACGCAGACGCCGGTGATGCTGTTCTGGGGTGTGACCATTGCCGGGCTGGTTTTCGTCGCCATGCTGCCGGGATTTATCGGCCTGCTGGTGGTGGGCCCGTTGCTGGGCCACGCCTCGTGGCACGCCTACCGCGCGGCCGTCGCCGACTGACCCCGCCCCGGGTGCGCCGCTACCAGCGGTCGCGCAGGAACGGGTTCAGGGTCTGCACAGCGCCGGCGCCAGGTGGCTGTCGGCCTCGGCATACAGCAGCGCAAGGCTCTCGCAGGCGGTGCAGGGTGGCCGCTGCGCTCAGCGCCGGTCGCCCATGGCGTGTGCGATGGTGCCCAGGTCGACGTACTCGAGCTCGCTGCCGGCCGGCACCCCGCGCGCCAGGCGCGTGACCTTCAGCCCGCGCGCCTTCAGCGCCGTGGCCAGCGCGTGCGCGGTGACCTCGCCCTCGGCGGTGAAGCCGGTGGCCAGGATGACCTCCTCGACACCACCCTCGCCCGCACGCTCGAGCAGGCGTTCGGCGCCGATGTCGCCGGCGCCGACGCCGTCGAGCGGGCTGATGCGGCCCATGAGCACGAAGTACAGCCCCTTGTAGCTGCCGCTGCGCTCCAGCGCCGCCTGGTCGGCGGGCGTTTCCACCACGCACAGCAGGCGCGCGTCGCGGCGCGGGTCGAGGCAGGTGCTGCAGACCTCGGCTTCGGTGAAGGTGTGGCAGCGCTGGCAGTGGCGCATGCGCTGCACGGCGTCGTTCAAGGCCGTGGCCAGGCGGCGCGCGCCGTCGCGGTCGTGCTGCAGCAAGTGGAAGGCCAGCCGCTGCGCCGACTTCACGCCCACGCCGGGCAGGCCGCGCAGGGCTTCGATCAGGCCGTCGAGCGCGGATTCAACCAATGGCGCGGCCCAGGGTCAGCACGCGATCAAGCCCTGGCGCGGAACTGGCTCCGCCGGGCCGCTGCCAGAGCCCCCTTGGGGGGTCGCGAAGGCGCGAAGCGACAAGCTTGGGGGCACCCGTGGCGAAGGCGCGAAGCGACAAGCTTGGGGGCGCCATCAAAAGGGGAACTTCATGCCGGGCGGCAGCGGCATGCCGGCGGTGAGCTTGCCCATCTTCTCGGTGCTCACCTCTTCGGCGCGGCGCACTGCGGCGTTGAAGGCGGCGGCCACCAGGTCTTCCAGCATGTCCTTGTCTTCGGCGAGCAGGCTCGCGTCGATGGTGACCCGCTTGACGTCGTGCTTGCAGGTCATGGTCACCTTCACGAGGCCGGCGCCGGACTGGCCCTCGACCTCGATCAGCGCCAGTTCGTCCTGCGCCTTCTTCATGTTGTCCTGCATCGCCTGGGCCTGCTTCATCAGCCCGGCGAGTTGGCCCTTCATCATGGTGATTTCCTTCGTTGCTAGAGCGGTTTGATCGAGCCCGGCACGATGCGCGCCGTCTTGAACTGGGCGAGGAGTTCGCGCACCAGGGGGTCGGCCTGGACAGCGGCTTCGGCGGCAGCCTGGCGGCGCTGGCGTTCGGCGGCATCGCGGCGGGCCGGGGTGTCTTCGGGCACGCCGGGCTGCAGTTCCAGCAGCATGGCGTGGCCCAGCGCGGCGGCCAGCACGGCAGTGAGCTTGTCGCGCAGCAGCGGCGTGCGCAGCGTTTCGCGTTCCACGCGCAGCTGCCAGACCGGCGGAGTGGCCGCGGCGTCGACCGCGACGAGCCCGCCCTGCAGCGCGAGTTCACGCGTCAGCGCGCCCAGCGTGCCGTCTTCGCACAAGGGCTTGACCAAGGCGTACCAGCGGTCGCCCAGCGCGGGGTCGGCGATGACTGACGGTGCGGGCTCGGCCGCCAGGGGGGCGAGACCGACACTCCAGGGTGCTGCGGGCGCAGCGACAAAAGGCGGCGCTGCCGAAGCCGCCGGAGCGGCCACAGTGGCGGGCTCCATGTCGCTGGCCGCGGCAGCGCTTGCCGCAAGCGCAGGCGCAGGCGCAGGCGCAGGCGCGCGCACTGCGGCAGTGCGCGACACCGGCAGCGGCACCGCGGGCAGCGTCATCGCCGGCGGCGGTGGTGTGCGCAACGGTGCAGCACGCGCGGGCTCGCGCGGGGCCTCTGCCGCACGCGGCCGGCGCTCGACACCGGGCGCCGGGAAAGCCAGGAAACGCAGCAGCACCATGGTCAGCGCGCCGTACTCGTCGCTCATCAGGCCGAGCTCCTCGCGGCCGTGCAGCACCATGCTGTAGAGCAGCTGGGTCTCGTCGCCCGGCAACACGTCGGCCAGCGCACGGGCGTCCTCGGTGTCCGGGTCCTGCTCATCCAGCGCGCCGGGCACGGCCTGCTGCACCGCCATCTGCTGCAGCAGCGTGGCCATCTCTTCCAGCGTGCCGGCGGCCGACAGGCCCAGGCTGCGCAGCCCGTCCACAGCGGCCAGCACGCCCGCGCCGTCGCGGTCGGCCAGGGCCTGCACCAGCGCCCGGGCGTGGCCGCGGTCGACGCTGCCGAGCATGGTGCGCACCACGTCTTCCTGCAGCCGGCCGCCGCCGTAGGCGATGGCCTGGTCGGTGAGCGACAGGCCGTCGCGCATGCTGCCGCGCGCGGCGCGGCCCAGCAGCCGCAGCGCACCGGCGTCGGCTTCAACGCCTTCGGCCTCGAGCACCCGCTGCAGGTGTTCACGCACCGTCTGCGGCGCCATCGGGCGCAAGTTGAACTGCAGGCAGCGGCTCAGCACCGTGGGCAACACCTTTTCGGGGTCGGTCGTGGCCAGCACGAACTTCAGGTACTCGGGCGGCTCTTCCAGCGTCTTCAGCAGCGCGTTGAAGGCGTCTTTCGAGAGCTGGTGCGCCTCGTCGATCATGAAGACCTTGAAACGGCCGATGCCGGGCTTGTAGGCGGCGCGCTCGATGAGGTCCTTGATCTCGTCCTTGCCGCCGTTGCTGGCGGCGTCCATCTCGATGTAGTCGAGGTAGCGGTCGGCGTCGATCTCGGTGCAGGCCTGGCAGACGCCGCAGGGCTCGGCGGTGATGCCGCCGGTGCCGTCGGGCCCGGTGCAGTTCAGGCTCTTGGCGAGGATGCGGCTGACCGTCGTCTTGCCGATGCCGCGGGTGCCGGTGAAGAGGTAGGCATGGTGCAGCCGGCCCTGGGTGAGCGCGTTGCTCAGCGCCTGCACGACGTGCTCCTGCCCCACCATCTGCGCAAAGCTGCGCGGGCGGTACTTGCGGGCGAGGACGACATAACTCATGGTCATGCCCGCCTGGCCGCCTGCAGGGCATAGCCGCCCCCTTGGGAGGCAGCGAACGAAGTGAGCGTGGGAGACAACATGAACGGATTCTAGGCGGCGGCCCCCCGGGGATAATCCGGCCATGAGCCATCCCGCCCCCACCCCGCCCCATGCGCCAAAGACGGCGCCGATGACCTACGAGCAGGCGGGTGTCCCGTACGAACACAACGACCCGCTGAAGGTGGCCGCGCAGCGCGCTGCCGCGGCCACCGCGCCGCACCGGGCGGGCCCCGGTTTCAGCGAAATCGCGGCTTCGCGCGGTGAGTCGGCCTATGTCGTCGACGTCGGGCCTTTTTTCATCGCCAGCATCGTCGAATGCCTGGGCACCAAGACCCTGGTGGCCGACGAGATGCAGCGCCTGACCGGCAAGAGCTATTTCGCCGGCATCGCGCAGGACACCATCGCGATGGCCGTCAACGACCTCATCACCGTCGGCGCCACGCCGCTGGTGGTGCAGGCCTACTGGGCCGCCGGCGGCAGCGCGTGGTTCGCCGACGCGCAGCGTTCGCAGGCCCTCGTCGAGGGCTGGAAAGCTGCCTGCGACACCTGCAAGGTGGCCTGGGGCGGCGGCGAGACACCGGCGCTGGCCGGCATCGTCGAAGACGGGCGCATCGACCTGGCGGCGTCCTGCACCGGTCTCGTCAACCCGAAAAAGCGACTGAGCCTGGGCGAAGCGCTGGCCCCCGGCGACGCCATCGTGCTGCTGGCCAGCAGCGGTATCCACGCCAACGGCCTGAGCCTGGCGCGCAAGCTGGCCGAACGCCTGCCGCAGGGCTATCTGACGGAGATCGAGCCCGGCCTGGGCTACGGCGAGGCCCTGCTGGCGCCGACCACGCTCTACTCGCCGGTGACCGAAGCGCTGTGGGCCGCCGGCATCGCCGTGCACTACGCCGCCAACATCACCGGCCACGGCTGGCGCAAGCTGCTGCGCCACCCCAAAGCGCTGGCCTACCGTGTGCACACCGTGCCGCCGGTGCCGCCGGTGCTGCGTTTCATCGCCGAACAGGCCGGCCACGACGCCGCCGAGGCCTATGGCACCTTGAACATGGGCGCCGGCTTTGCGCTCTTCGTCGCTGCGCAGGATGCCGCACGAACCGTTGAAGTGGCACGCGGCTGCGGCATCGCGGCCTGGGACGCCGGCCGCGTCGAGGCCGGGCCCAAGGCGCTGCACATCGAACCGCTGGGCGTGCACTTCAGCGGCGAGTCGCTGCAGCTGCGCTGAGCGCCGAAGGGCTGGCCAGGCTCGTCTAGAATCGGTCCTGCCGGGCCTCCCCGCATGGAAGCGCGCCCAACCGGGTCAGGTGGGGAACCAAGCAGCCCTTAGCGTTGCAACCAGTGCCGGGGGTAAGGCTCGGCACCCTTCCAGACCGTCACGCCTGGCCCTTTGCGAACGCCAGCGCCGCCTGGTCGCGCAGTGCGCGCAGCAAGCCCAGCTCACCTTCGCCCAGCACAATGCTTCCGGCCACCGCTTTGTCGGCGTAGATCAGGCCGATGGCCTGCCCCTTGAGCATCAGCGGCAGCAGCAGGAAGGTCGGCGCGTTGACCTGCTGGCGGTACCAGGCCGGCAGGCGCGCCGCCACCGTGCGCGCGTCCGCGACCATCAGGTCGGCGCCCTTGGCGCACAGCCAGGCGAAGAGGTCGGCCACGGCGTGCACGTCGGGCTGGATGCGGAAGGCCCCACGCACCTCGGCGGCACCCTGCCCCAGGCCGACGCGGCCGAGCAGCCGGTTTTGCCCAGGCTCGCGCAGGCACAGCACGACGCGGCGGAAGTCCATCGCCACGTGCATGGTGTTCAGCACCTTGGGCAGCACCTCGCTCAAGCGCATCGAGTGGCCCGAAACCGCCACGCGCACCTCTTCCAGCGCCTGCAGCATTGCACCGTGGGCCGGGCTCGCGGCCGCCGGCAGCATCAACGTGGCGATGTCGACCGGAGCGGCCACGCTGCCGGCACCGGTAAGGCTGGCGTCCATCACCTGCGTGGCCTCCAGCAGGCGCCGCGCGGGGGCGCCGGCAGCGACGTGCACGCCCATGGCGCGCGCCAGCTCCTTGAGGTGGCCGCGCGTGGTGTAGGTGGCCGAGACGATGTCGCGCGCCTGCAGGCCAAGGGCCGGCGCGTAGAGCTCGGCGACGCGGTGTATGGCTGCGGCCTGCGCCTCGCCGTCGCTGCTGAGCATGGCGTCGGCGATGGCGTTGGCGCTGCGCGCCACCCAGCGCATGCGCTCCGGGCCGCGCGCGACGGCGCGCGCCGGCGTCTCGCCCTCGGGCTGGCGCAGCGCACGCTGCAGGCTTTCCGGCAGGCCCCAGGCCTTGGCCACGCCGCAGCCCAGTTCGTCCAGACCCAGGCCGAGCACACGCTTGGAGGCGCTTTCGCGCAGCAGCGCCGAGGCCGGCGAGGTGTGGTCGGCGCCCAGCGCCTGGCGGATCTGCACCGCTTCGTCGGGCAGGTAGCATTCGGTGAGCAGGCGGCCCAGGTTCTGGAACATTGCGCCCAGGAAGGCCTCTTCGCCTTCGCGCGCGGTGCTCGTCAGCTCGTCGGCCAGCGTGCCGGCCATCAGCGCGCGCAGGAACTCTTCCTTCAGCACCGCGGCGTGGGACTTGTCCTGCATGTGCTCCAGCAGCACCACCGACAGCGCCATGTTGCGGATGCCGGCAAAGCCCACCAGCGCCACGGCACGCGTCACCGTGCCGATGCCTTCACCGGCCACCGAAGTGAAGTGCGCCGTATTCACCATGCGCAGCAGCTTGTTGGTGAGCGCGACGTCCTTGAGGATCTCGTCGGACAGTTTCTTCAGGCTGTCGGTCTCGGACGCCGTCACGCGCTGGATGCGCACGATGCTCGATGAAAGCGCCGGGAAGTCGGTCTTGTGGCGCATGCGCCGCAGCAGGAACTCGAGCGTGGCGTGGCTGCTGCCGGCGTCGGGGCTGGCGGCGTCTTCGGGGTTGAGCCAGGCGCGCAACGCCGTCTGCATCGAACGTGCGCTGTCGTAGCGCGATGCGATGTCGCGGGTCAGGGCGCGCTGCACGACGCCACGCAGCGTGGCATCGACCTTGGCTGTGGCCGGCAGCAGCATGTCCTCGCGCTGCACACGCTCGACGGCGCGGTAGGGGTCGGTCTCGCGCATCAGCGGCGCGCCGGCCAGCAGTTCACCCAGCAGCACGCCGGCGGCGAAGACGTCCATCGCCGGCACCGGGGCCTCGCCGCGCGCCGCCTCGGGCGAGATATAGCCGGGCGTGCCCATGATGCGGCCGTCGCCGGCGGCCACCGCTGCGCCGCGCCGCGGGTTCCCGGACGGGGCCACGCGCGCGGCGATGCCGAAGTCCATGACGCGCGCGCGGCCGTCGCGGCCGAGCAGGATGTTCGACGGCTTGAGGTCGCGGTGCACGATGCCCATCTCGTGGGCGGCCGCCAGTGCGTCGAGCACGCCGATCAACAGCGTCACGGCCTCGCGCGCCGGCATCGGCGGCTTGCCGCGGCGCGCCTGCGACAGCGTCGGGCCCTCGACGTACTCGAAGACGAGGTAGGGCTGGCCGTCGTGCTCGTCGGCCTCGAACACGGGCACGATGTTGGGATGGCTCAGGCGGCTGACGGCGCGCGCCTCGTGCAGCCACTCGCTGACGGCGGCGGCATCGGCGTCCGGGTCCAGCAGCTTCAACGCCACTTCGCGCTCGAGCCTCGGGTCGTGCGCCAGCCAGACGCGCGCCTGGGCGCCGCGCCCCAGCTCGCGCTGCAGCTCGAAGCGGCCCAGGCGCCCGTAACCTTTCACGGCGGCCCCAGCGCCGCGGCTCACGGCAAGGCCCTTGGCGCTGCGAGCCTCGGGGCTCGCGCTGGGCGTCCGCCCGGCGCGCTCATGTCCGCAGACGCGAGGTGCCGGCGGCCGGTTCGACGTCCAGCGGCACCGCAGCCGTCTGCGCCGCGCCGAGCGGCGTCAGGGTCTTGGACTGCAGTGCTTCCTGCAGCTCGCGCACGCCGAAGTCGAGCAGGCGGCCGTAACGGGCGACCACACGCGTCAGCGCGGCCACGACCCGCGGCGCCGGCAGCGACAGCGCATCGACCGCCTCGTTGGCGCAGCTGGCGGCGGCGCGCAGCAGGTCGTCGTCGCCGTCGGCGCTGCGCGGGCTGGTGGCCAGCGGCTGGCGGCGCACCATCGCCAGCACGCTGTCGTCCAGCCCCCAGTGGCGGGCCACCGCGGCGCCGATGGCCTCGACGTCGACGCCCAGCACGGCGAAGGACGCGCCCTCCTCCGTCATGCCAGGATCTTCGGGTTCCTCGGGGCGTGACGAAGGCGCTGGCTGCATCAGACGGCGGATCTGCGCCGCCTCGTCGGCGAAGTGGTAATGCACGACCAGGCGGCCCAGGTTCTGCATCAGCGCGATGAGGTAGACGACCTCGGCGTCGTAGCCGGCCGGGCGCAACGCCACTGCAACACGGCCGGCACGCTTGCAGCGGTCGATCAGGCGTTCGAGATCGGCCGCGCCGGTGTCGTTCAGCGGGCCCGGCCAGGCGCGCAGCGCCAGCGCGGCGCGACGCACACCCTCCAGGCCCATCATCGCGATGGCGCGGCGCACGGTGAGCACCGGACCGCTGCCCGAGATCTGCGCGCCCCGTACCTGGGCCGAATTGACCAGCCGCAGCAGTTCGAAGGACAGCGCCAGGTCGTCCAGCACAACTTCGGCCAGGTCGGCGGTGTGGCCACGTTCCATCATTGCCAGCCTGGCGGCGCGGTCGGCGCCGCCAGGCGAAGCCGGCAGCACCCCGGCGCTGCGCAGGCGGTCGCTCAGCAGGGTCAGCGGGCCGCCGCCGGCGCTGCTCTCGCTCTGTTGCCAGCCTTCCAGTGCACGCAGCAGGGTGCGGGCGCCGCGGTAGCGCTGGCGCTCCTGGCGGTCGGTGGCGCGGTTGGCGATGGCGCGCAGCGGCTCCGGCACGGGCTGCGCGGTGCTCCAGGGCAGGCGCACGATTTCGCGCCCCAACGGCGGCATTCGCGCGATGACGCGGCCGACGTCGGCATCTTCCAGCGCCGGCTGGCCGGTGAGCACCAGGTGCAGCAGCACGCCGCTGGCCAGCACGTCGCGTTCGGCGGCAGCGCGCTGGCCGCGCAGGTTGCCGGCAGCGCCAGGTGCGGCAGTGGCGCTGTCTGCGGCGTGCGCCATTTCGACCGCCACCGCCACGCCGGCCACGCGCAGCTGACCGCCGTCGCTGAGCAGCAGCATGTAGGGTTGAAGGTCGTGGTGGGCCAGTCCCGCCTCGTGGGCGTAGGCCAGGCCTTGCAGCATCTGCATCGTCCACTCGGCCGCTTCCAGCGCCGGCACGCCGCGTGCGGGCAGGCGTTCGGCCAGCGTGGCAGCGTCGCGCGGGTCGTAGGCGACATAGGGCCAGCCGTCCTGCACGCCGGTCTCGACGACGGCGGCCAGGTTCGGGTGGTCCAGGCGCGAGGCCTGGCGCACCGCCGTCTGCCAACGATCCATTGCGGCGGCGTCGGCCGGCTGCACCCGCGGCAGCACCAGTATCAGTTCCTGGCCGATGCGCGGGTCCGACACGCGCCAGACCATGGTGCGTTCGCTCTTGCCCAGCAGGCGCAGCAACTGCATGCGGCCGAACCAGCGCACGGCCGGCGAGCGTGCAGCGGCGGAGGTGTCTTGATTGGGGCTGGACATGGCAATCGGATTTCAACGCGGCCAGGGGCCGGGCAAAGGCCGGAACAACGGCGGCATCCGACCCCAGTTCACCGACGGCGCGGCGCGGCGGCCGCGCCGTCAGAGCTCGATCAGCCGGCCCTGTCCCGTGATCAGCGCACCGCGCACGGCGTCGCCGGGCTGCAGCGCCTGCACCGCAGCCATGTAGCGCTGCACCTGGGCGCGGTAACCCGGCAGCGTGGCCTCGGTGGCCTGCAGCTTGTAGTCCAGCACCCACCAGGCGGTGCCGCCATCGCCTCCGGGCAGCGCCACCAGGCGGTCGATGCGCAAGGCCTCTCCGCCTTCGGCCACCGGCACCTCGTTGCCGGCCCATCTCAGCCGCGCGGCGTCGTAGAAGCGGGCGCAGGCCGGGCTGCGCAACACCTGGCCGGCGATCTGTTCGACCTGCGCGGCGCCTGTGGGCGGCAGACCCTGGGCCAGCGCCGCGGCGCGGCTGGCGGCAGCAAGGTCGAAGCCCACGCCGCCGGCAGCCGCCGGTCGACCGGCCCATTCGAGCACCCGGTGCACGGCCTGGTCCAGGCGCGCCGCCGCGGCGTTGCGGGGCGCTTCGACCGGCACGGTGTCGGGCTGCCAGTGCAGCGGTGGCAGACCCGGCACCTGCACCGCGGCATCGGCGGCGGCAGGACCCGCACCCGCTGCCGCCGGCGACCAGGCCTGGGCGACGGTCTCGGCGCGCGCCCACCAGGGACGGCCGGGGTTGCCGCTGCGCGGTTCGGTGCGGCTGAAGACCAGCCATTCGCGGGCCCGCGTCATCGCCACGTACAGGCCGTTGAGTTCCTCGCGCTGGCGCGCGGCCTCCTCGGTCGCCCACAGGTCGGCCAGCGAGGCCGGCACCTCGTTTTCGCTGCGCAGGAAGGCCACGCGCCGCGGCGCCGACAGCTCCACCGGCCAGTCGACGAGCAGCGTGGCACGCTCCGGCTGGCGGCGTTCGGGGTCGGTGTCGACGAGCACCACGGCACGAGCCTCCAGCCCCTTGGCACCATGCACCGTCAGCAACTGCACGGCGGCGGCCGGCGCCGACGCCGCGGCGCGCAGCCGGCCGGCACGCAGTTCGCGCACGAAGCCGTAGACGCTGGTGTAGCGCCCGCCCTGCTGCTGCAGCGCCGCGGCCAGCAGCGCGTCGACCGCCTGCAGTGCACCCACGCGGCGCGCCGCCGGCACGGTGGTGGCGAGGCGGCCGATGAAGTCGCCCTGGTGCACGATGCAGTCGAGCAGGTCGTGCGGCGCCAACTGCGCCGCCACGGCCGCCCAGCGGGCGGCAAGGCCCTGGGCGCGGGCCAGCGCCGCCGACGGCAACGCGGCGGCCGACAGCAGCGTCGCCAGCCAGGGCGCCCGCGCGGCGGCAGCGGCCTGCGAAAGCCACAGCAGGTCGGCGTCGTCGGCGCCGAAGAGCGGGCTCTTCAGCGCGCGGGCCAGCGCGATGTCGTGGCCGGGCGAGGCCAGCACGTCGAGCATGGCCACGAGGTCCAGCGCCTCGGGGGACTCGTGCAGCGCCAGTGGCTCGGCCACCACGTGCGGCAGGCCGCGCTGCGCCAGTGCATCGGCGACGTGGGCCAGGGTGGCGCGGGTGCGCGCCAGCACCATCACCTCGGCAGGCTGCAGGCCGTGCAGGCCGATCAGTTCGGCCACCGCGTCGGCGGCCTGGGCGGCCTCGGCGGCGCGGCGGTGCAGTTCCCGTTCCTCGCGCGGCGTGGTCAGCGAGTCGCGCCAGACGGTGGCCACCTCGGCCGCCACCGCGCGCGGCGGGCGCGGCACGCCCGGCAGGCGGCACACGGCGCCCGCGGTGGTGGCGCCTGTGGTGTGCGCGCGGTACGGGCCCCAGCCGTCATGGGCAGCAGCGTGCTCGAACACGCTGTTCAGCGCCG
>JBBRBW010000095.1:0-16486 GCA_038205425.1 Burkholderiales bacterium
CCTTCCAGAACATCAACAAGACCTACACCGGCGCGCGTGGCGATTTCCAGGCCCTGAAGGGCGTCAGCTTCGACATCGAACAAGGCGAATTCTTCGGCCTGCTGGGCCCCAACGGCGCCGGCAAGACGACGCGGATCTCCATCCTGGCCGGCCTGGCGCGGGCCAGTGGCGGCACGGTCACGGTGATGGGCCACGACGTGGTGCACGACTACGCAGCCGCTCGCAAGGCACTGGGCGTGGTGCCGCAGGAGCTGGTCTTCGACCCCTTCTTCAGCGTGCGCGAGACGCTGCGCATCCAGAGTGGCTACTTCGGCGTCAAGCACAACGACGCCTGGATCGACGAACTGCTGGCCGCGCTGGGCCTGTCCGACAAGGCGGGCGCCAACATGCGCCAGCTCTCGGGCGGCATGAAGCGGCGTGTGCTGGTGGCGCAGGCGCTGGTGCACAAGCCGCCGGTGATCGTGCTCGACGAGCCCACCGCCGGTGTCGACGTCGAACTGCGCCAGACGCTGTGGCAGTTCATCGCACGCCTGAACCGCGAAGGCCACACCGTGCTGCTGACGACGCACTACCTGGAAGAGGCCGAGGCGCTGTGCGGCCGCATCGGCATGCTCAAGCAGGGCCGGCTGGTGGCACTGGACCGCACATCGGCGCTGCTCGCCGGCACCGCCAGCACCATGCTGCGCTTCAAGACCGACCAGGCCCTACCGGCCGCCATCGCGGCAGTGGCGCGCGTGACGGGCCGCGTCGTGCAGGCCACAGCCCGCGATGCGACCGAGGTCGAGAACCTGCTGGGCGGCCTGCGTGCCGCCGGCGTGAAGGTTGAGGACCTGGAAATCGGTCGCGCCGACCTGGAGGATGTGTTCCTCGAAATCATGCGGGGCGTGCAGCCACCATCGGCGAACGTCGAGCGCGCTGGGAGCGTGTCATGAGCCTGGCCGGTGCCGGTACCCTGTTCCGCAAGGAAGTGCTGCGCTTCTGGAAGGTGGCTTTCCAGACCGTGGCCGCGCCCGTGCTCACTTCCTTGCTCTACCTGCTGATCTTCGGCCACGTGCTCGACAAGCATGTCGAGGCCTACCCGGGCGTCGGCTACACCAGCTTCCTGGTGCCGGGGCTGGTGATGATGAGCGTGCTGCAGAACGCCTTTGCCAACAGCAGCAGCTCGCTGGTGCAGAGCAAGATCACCGGCAACCTGGTGTTCCTGCTGCTGTCGCCGCTGTCGCACCGCTCTTGGTTCGTGGCCTACGTGGGTGCGTCGATGGTGCGTGGGCTGACCGTGGGGCTGGGTGTGCTGCTGGTGACGGTGTGGTTCGCGCCGCTGCGCCTGGCCGAGCCGTGGTGGATCCTGGTTTTCGGCGCTCTGGGCGCCGCAATGATGGGATCGCTCGGGCTGATCGCCGGCCTGTGGGCCGACAAGTTCGACCAGATGGCGGCCTTCCAGAACTTCATCATCATGCCGCTGACCTTCCTGTCCGGTGTCTTCTACTCGGTGCATTCGCTGCCTGGCGTGTGGCAGACGATCAGCCACCTCAACCCGTTTTTCTACATGATCGACGGTTTCCGCCGCGGCTTCTTCGGTGTCGGCGACGTTTCGCCCTGGCTCAGCCTGGGCGTGGTGGCCTGCAGCTTTGCCGTGGTGGCGGCCATCGCGCTGCGGCTGCTGGCCACGGGCTACAAGCTGCGGTCCTGAACCATGGCGCGGTCCTGCGCCTCTGGGCTGAGGTCGCCTGGGCGCCTTTGCCAGCGCAGGCCGAGGCAAGGGCAATGAGGTTGACTGGTCAACAGTGTCACATCGGCGCAATACCGCCAGTACGACAGCCGCGGCCGGGTGGCGGCCGTCATCGACGCCCGCAACAACCAAACCCGGCTGAGCTACGCCGCCGACGCACGCCTGGCCAGCGTCACCAACCCGCTGGGTCACAGCTTTGGCCGCCCGCTTGATCTGCTGGACCGCCCCGTGGCGCTGACGCAGCCCAACACCAGCGCCATGCAGCAGGCCGGCGGGCCCGCCACCGTCAGCACGGCGCTGGGCTACCACCCCAGCAAAGGCGTGCACCAGAGCACCGTCGACACCGTGAGCGTGGCCACGGGCTACGCCACCGACGCCTTCAACCGCCGCGTGGCCGAGAGCGGCGCCGACGCCGGCAGCAAGGCCGTGGTGCGCAACGCTGCGGGCGCCACGACTGCGGTGACTGACGCGCGCGGGGTGACCCTGCAGATCACCCGCGACGGCCTGGGCCGCGCCACCCGCATCACCCCGCCGGCGGGCAGCGCGCCCATCACCCTGGGCTACGTGCCCGGCCGCAGCGACGCCTTGCCGGCGCAGATGAGCGACGCCAGCGGCAGCACCAGCTGGAGTGATCTGCTGAACCACCGGCCTCGACGCGCTCAAGTGCGTGATGTTCGTCGTAGCTGGCAAGCGCACAGGTCTGCGGCGACAATCGATACATGACCGATCCCACCCCCACCCAGGTCCGCGACTTCATCGCCGCTGGACTGCCGTGCACCCACTGCGAGGTGGAAGGCGATGGCCGCCACTTCTTCGCCACCATCGTCTCGGCCGAGTTCGAAGGCCTGTCGCGCGTGCGGCGCCACCAGCGTGTCTATACGGCGCTCGGCGATAGAATGCGCGAGCAGATCCACGCGCTGTCGATGAAGACGCTTACGCCCACTGAATACGCAGTCGAACCCACCGGTTCGGCCCCGCACCACCACTGACCACCCCCTTGCGGTGCGCCGCAGGGGCCGCCCTGCGCCACCTGCAACACCGGGGGCGCCGCCAGCGGGCCTTGCTGCGTATCGACCGAAGCACCCACCGATGATCACGCTCGCCTTGTCCAAGGGCCGCATTTTCGACGACTCGCTGCCGCTGTTGCGCGCCGCGGGCATCGAGGTGCTGGAAGACCCCGAGAAGAGCCGCAAACTCATCATCGGCACCAGCCGCCCCGACGTGCGCGTGGTGCTGGTGCGCGCTTCCGACGTGCCCACCTACGTGCAGCATGGCGGCGCCGACATCGGTGTGGCCGGGCTCGATGTGCTGCTCGAAGGCAAGGGCGACGACGGTGCTGCAGGCGCCGCCGGGGGCCTGTACCGCGTGCTCGACCTGAACATCGCGCGCTGCCGCCTCAGCGTGGCCGTGCGTGAAGGTTTCGACTACGCCGCCACCGTCAAGCAGGGCTCGCGGCTGCGCGTGGCCACCAAGTACACGCACCTGGCGCGGCAGTTTTTCGCCAGCAAGGGGGTGCACGTCGACCTCATCAAGCTCTACGGCTCGATGGAACTGGCGCCGCTGACGGGCCTGGCCGACGCCATCGTCGACCTGGTGTCCACGGGCAGCACGTTGAAGGCCAACCACCTGGTAGAGGTGGAGAAGATCATGGACATCTCGTCGCGCCTGGTCGTCAACCCGGCAGCGCTGAAGCTCAAGCGTCAGCCGCTGCGGGCGCTGATCGACGCCTTCGAGGCGGCGGTGGAGTCGCGGTCATGAGTGCCGCAGGCCACGTGAACATCCGCAGCCTGGCCACCACGGCGGCCGGCTTCGAGGCCGACTTCCAGCAGGTGCTGCACTGGTCGGCCGAAACCGACGCCGCGATCGAGAGCCGTGTGGCCGAGATCATCGCCGACGTGCGAGCGCGCGGCGACACCGCGTTGCTGGAACTCACCGCGCGCTTCGACGGCGTTCAGGCGGCTTCGGTGGCCGAATTGGAGATCGGCGCCGATGAACTGCGCGCCGCTTTCGAGGCCATCACGCCAGCCCAGCGCAGCGCCTTGCAGGCCGCCGCCGAACGTGTGCGCGACTACCACCGCCGCCAGCTCGACGCCAGCAGCCGCAGCTGGCAGTACAAGGACCGCGACGGCACACGCCTGGGCCAGAAGGTCACGCCGCTGGACCGCGTCGGCATCTACGTGCCCGGCGGCAAGGCGGCCTACCCGAGCAGCGTGCTGATGAACGCGATTCCAGCGCAGGTGGCCGGCGTGCCCGAGATCATCATGGTCGTACCGACGCCGGCCCGCAGGGAAGGCCCGTCCAAGGACTCGCGTGGCGAACGCAACGCGCTCGTGCTGGCCGCGGCCTTCGTCGCCGGCGTGCACCGTGTCTTCACGCTCGGTGGCGCACAGGCCGTGGCCGCGTTGGCCTATGGCACGGCCACGGTGCCGCGGGTCGACAAGATCACCGGCCCGGGCAACGCCTACGTCGCCAGCGCCAAACGGCGCGTCTTCGGCCAGGTCGGCATCGACATGATCGCCGGCCCCAGCGAGATTCTGGTGCTGGCCGACGGCAGCACAAACCCGGACTGGGTGGCGATGGACCTCTTCAGCCAGGCCGAGCACGACGAACTGGCGCAGAGCATCCTGTTGTGCCCGGATGCCGACTACATCGCGAAGGTGCACGAAGCCATCGACCGGCTGCTGCCCGGCATGCCGCGCCGCGAGGTCATCCGCGCCAGCCTGGAAGGCCGTGGCGCGCTGATCCACACACGTTCGATGGACGAAGCCTGCGCCATCAGCAACCGCATCGCGCCCGAGCACCTGGAAGTCAGCTCGCAGGAGCCCGGCCGCTGGGAACCGCTGCTGCGCCACGCCGGTGCCATCTTCCTGGGTGCCTACACCAGCGAGAGCCTGGGCGACTACTGCGCCGGCCCCAACCATGTGCTGCCGACCAGCGGCACGGCGCGCTTCTCGTCGCCGCTGGGCGTCTACGACTTCGTCAAGCGCAGCAGCCTGATCGAGGTCAGCGCCGCCGGTGCGCAGGTGCTGGGGCCGATCGCGGCGGAACTGGCCTACGGCGAAGGCCTGCAGGCCCACGCGCAGGCGGCGCAGCTGCGCCTGACGGGCGAGGCGGCAGCGCCGCGCGCCGAACTTGCGTTCAGCGTGCGGCCGGTCGACGCCGGCAACCTCGACGCCGTGCTGCGTCTGCAGGTGGCCGCCGGTCAGCGCCCGCTGGTCGCCACGGTCGAACGTTCGCTGGCCCAGGTCGCCTACGAACCCGCGGGCCGCGCGCTGGCGATGTTCGACGGTGACGAGGCGGTCGGCATGATGCTGCTTTACGACGCACGGCTGGACAAGGTCAAACCGGCCGAGCAGCTCTGCGTCTGGCGCCTGCTGGTCGATGCGCGCCACCAGGGCCGCGGCATCGGCCGCCGCGCGATGGCCTGGATCGTCGACGAAGCGCGCCGCATGGGCCTGCCGGCGGTCGGCCTGTCGCACGCGCAGGAGGCCGGCCACGCTGGGCCGTTCTACGAAAAGCTGGGCTTGCGCTACACCGGCGAGGTGGACGACGACGAACTGAAGATGGTCTGCACGCTGGCGGACGGGGGCTGAAGTGAAGCCCCCGAGCGCACTTCGTTCGCTACCCCCCAGGGGGGGCCGTCCGCCAACCGCCCGGCGGAGCCGGTTCCGTGACGGGAAGCTTGGGAGTCGACCAGGCGCTTCATGTGTCGCGGGCGCTGCGCCGCGGCGTGGCCAACTGAGATGCGCAGCGACCGCCTCCGTCTGACCCTGCGCCAGGACGTGCAGTCGATGCACGCCTACGCCATCCAGGCGAGCGCCGGCTTCGTCAAGCTCGACGCGATGGAAAACCCCTTCACGCTGCCGCCCGAGCTGCAGCGTGAACTGGGCGAACGCCTGGGCCGTGTGGCCATCAACCGCTACCCGTCGGCCTGCGTGGCCGATCTCGTGGCCGCGCTGACACGTTTTGTCGACCTGCCGCCGGGCAACCGGCTCATCGTCGGCAACGGCTCCGACGAACTCATCGACATCCTTTCGGTGGCCTGCGACGTTGCCGGCGCCACGGTGCTGGCGCCGCTGCCCGGCTTCGTGATGTACGAGATGTCGGCCCGGCTGCGCGGGCTGAACTTCGTCGGCGTGCCGCTGACGCCGGATTTCGAACTCGACGAGGCGGCGATGCTGGCGGCCATCGAGAAGCACCGGCCCGCCATCACGTACATCGCCTACCCGAACAACCCAACCGCCAACCTCTTCGACGACGCCGTCATCGAGCGCATCGTCGCGGCCATCGGGCAGCAGAACGGCCTCGTCGTATTCGACGAGGCCTACCAGCCGTTTTCGTCGCGCACCTGGCTGCCTCGCCTGGGTGAACTGGACCACGTGCTGGTGCTGCGCACGCTGTCGAAGTTCGGCCTCGCCGGCGTGCGCCTGGGCTACCTGTGCGGGCCGGCGGCGCTGGTCGACGAGATCGACAAGGTGCGCCCGCCCTACAACGTGAGCGTGCTGAACGCCGAAGCGGCGATGTTCGCGCTGGAACACGCCAACGAGTACGCGCGCCAGGCCGCGCTGCTGCGCAGCGAACGCACGCGCCTGATGACCGCACTGGCCGCCACGCCCGGCGTGCAGGTCTTCCCCAGCGAGGCGAACATGGTGCTGGTGCGTGTGCCCGACTCGAAGCGCGCCTTCGAAGGCCTGAAGGCACGCGGCGTGCTGGTCAAGCACATCGCCGGCCTGCACCCGCTGCTGGCCAACTGCCTGCGCCTGACGGTAGGCGCGCCGGCCGAAAACGACCTCATGATCCGTGCCCTGAAGGAAAGCCTGTGAGCGAGACCGTCCACCGCGTCGCCGAAGTGCGCCGCGACACCAAGGAAACGCAGATCCGCGTGCGCATCGACCTCGACGGCAGCGGCGCGGCGCAGCTGTCCACGGGCGTCGGCTTCTTCGACCACATGCTCGACCAGATCGCGCGCCACGGCCTCATCGACCTGGAGATCGAGGCCGTGGGCGACCTGCATATCGACGGCCACCATACGGTGGAAGACGTGGGCATCACGCTGGGCATGGCGTTTTTGCAGGCAGTGGGCGACAAGAAAGGCATCACGCGCTACGGCCACAGCTATGTGCCGCTGGATGAGGCCCTGTCGCGCGTGGTGGTCGACTTTTCCGGCCGCCCCGGGCTGCACATGCACGTGCCCTTCAAGGCCGGCATGATTGGGGGCTTCGACACCCAGCTGGCCTACGAGTTCTTCCAGGGCTTCAGCAACCACGCGCTCGTGACGCTGCACATCGACAACCTCAAGGGCGACAACGCCCACCACCAGTGCGAGACCGTCTTCAAGGCCTTCGCGCGCGCACTGCGCATGGCGCTGACGGCCGACCCGCGTTCGGCGGGCGTCATCCCGTCCACCAAAGGCTCGCTGTAAGCCGATGGCTACCGTCGCCGTCGTCGACTATGGCATGGGCAACTTGCGCTCGGTCTCGCAGGCCGTGCTGCACGTGGCCGCGGGCACGGGCTTCAACGTGATCGTCACGCAGCGCCCGGAAGAAGTGATGGTCGCCGAGCGCGTGGTGCTGCCCGGCCAGGGTGCGATGCGCGACTGCATGCGCGAATTGCACGATTCAGGGCTGAAGGACGCCGTGCTGCACGCCGCGGTGCACAAGCCGCTGATGGGCGTGTGCGTGGGCCTGCAGATGCTGCTGGACCACAGCGAGGAGCAGGACACTCCCGGCCTGGGCCTGATCCCCGGCCGTGTGCGGCGCTTCCGCCTCGAGGGCCGGCTGCAACCCGACGGTAGCCGCTTCAAGGTGCCGCAGATGGGCTGGAACCGTGTCGAACAGCAACCGCACCCGCTGTGGGAGGGCGTGCCCGACCAGAGCTGGTTCTATTTTGTGCACAGCTACTACGCCGCGCCGTCGGACCCGCGCCACACCGTGGGCGTTACCGACTACGGCGCGCGCTTTACCTGCGCCGTCGCGCGGGATAACATTTTCGCCACCCAGTTTCACCCCGAGAAGAGCGCCGAACAGGGCCTGGCCCTGTACCGCAACTTCCTGCGCTGGAAGCCCTGACCGCCGCCGTCCCGACGCCCACCTGCCGCCCCGGCATTCCAACCGCGCCCGCTTTCCTCCACCACGCTCAACCCGAGCCATGCTGCTGATACCGGCCATCGACCTCAAAGACGGCAAGTGCGTGCGCCTGCAACAAGGCGACATGCAAGCCGTCACCACCTTCGGCGACGACCCCGCGGCCATGGCCCAGCGCTGGCTGGACGCCGGCGCACGGCGACTGCACCTGGTCGACCTCAACGGCGCCTTCGCCGGCAAGCCCGTCAACGAGAGCGCGGTGAAGTCCATCCTGCGGGTCGTTGGCGACAAGATCCCGGTGCAACTCGGCGGCGGCCTGCGCGACCTCGACACCATCGAACGCTTCCTCGACGACGGCCTGAGCTACGTCATCATCGGCACCGCGGCAGTGAAGAGCCCGGGTTTCCTGAAGGACGCGTGCACGGCCTTCGGCGGCCACGTCATCGTCGGCCTCGACGCCAAGGACGGCAAGGTGGCCACCGACGGCTGGAGCAAGCTCACCGGCCACGAGGTGGTGGATCTGGCGAAGAAGTTCGAGGACTACGGCGTCGAGGGTGTCATCTACACCGACATCGGCCGCGACGGCATGCTCACCGGCATCAACATCGAGGCCACGGTGAAGCTGGCGCGGGCGCTGACGATCCCGGTCTGGGCCTCGGGCGGCCTGTCCGACATCGCCGATGTCGAGCGCCTGTGCGCCGTCGAGCCCGAGGGCATCGCCGGCGTGATTTGCGGGCGCAGCATCTACACCGGCGCGCTCGACTTTACCGCGGCGCAGCGGCGCGCCGACGAACTGGCCGACGCCTGACCCCGGAAGTCTGCCCAGGCCGGGGCATGAAAAAGCGCGGCCGAGGCCGCGCTTTCAGTTCCTGCCGTGGCGAAACGCCGAGTGCTCAGGCCTTCGCTGCCAGACGCTGGCGCCTCGCCAGGCCGCCCACCACGCCCAGCCCGAGCGCCATCAGCGCGTAAGTCGACGGCTCGGGCACCACGGTAGCCTGCAGAAAGCCGCGAATCTCGCCGCCAGCGTAGGTGCCCGGGGTGTGGATATTGACGTAGGCCTTGCCAGTGAGGGCGCCGGTCAAGAGGCTGCTGAAGGCGGCCGGCGTCAGCGCGAAGACGTTGCTGTAGAGGCCGGTCGTTACTGCCGGCAGAGGCGTGAAGCCCACGGCCACACCGGCACTGCCGGTGCCGGCAACGGTTGTGCAGCAATGGATGTGGCCGAAGGGCGCCGTGTTGGCCAGGCCCTGGAAGGACATCTGCACGGTGACGGTGCTGGCGACGTCATCGAAGGAC
The DNA here is from genome assembly GCA_038205425.1 of Burkholderiales bacterium. Classification (GTDB taxonomy): domain Bacteria; phylum Pseudomonadota; class Gammaproteobacteria; order Burkholderiales; family Burkholderiaceae_C; genus Rubrivivax. Next base: position 9,106 of record JBBRBW010000095.1, read on the forward strand.
ACGATGGCCGCGCCCGTGGCAAACGAGGTCGGCACGGGCTCGCCCGCCGCCCCGAGGGTGGTCGAGAAAATCGTGGTGGCGGCGATGGCGCCAGTCGCCCCCGCACTCACCAACAAGGCCGCTACGGTGCTGACAAGGAATTTGTGCTTCATGGGCTGATGCTCCAGCGCGGTGTTCCGGGGGAGGGATGTCCCCGATGGGCTTTTTAACTGCAAGCCAGCGGACAGGTCCAGCACCGTCTGCGCTGCCCCCCGCAGATCAGGGGGAGGGCAGCGGGGCCGGATAATCCGCAGATGCTTGCCAAACGTGTCATCCCCTGTCTGGACGTCACCGGTGGCCGTGTGGTCAAGGGCGTCAACTTCGTTGCGCTGCGCGACGCCGGGGACCCGGTGGAAATCGCTGCGCGCTACAACGAGCAGGGTGCCGATGAACTCACCTTCCTCGACATCACCGCCACCAGCGACGGCCGCGACCTGATTCTGCACATCATCGAGGCCGTGGCCTCGCAGGTTTTCATCCCGCTCACCGTGGGCGGCGGCGTGCGCAGCGTGGAAGACGTGCGGCGGCTGCTGAACGCCGGGGCCGACAAGGTCAGCTTCAACTCGGCCGCGGTGGCCAACCCGCAGGTCATCCGCGACGCGTCGGACAAGTACGGCGCGCAGTGCATCGTGGTGGCCATCGACGCCAAGCGCCGCAGCGGCGGCGACCTGGAAGCGACAGGCCCGGGCTGGGACGTCTACACCCACGGTGGCCGCAAGAACACGCACCTCGACGCGGTGGCCTGGGCGCGCCGGATGGCCGAGCACGGCGCCGGCGAGATCCTGCTCACCAGCATGGACCGCGACGGCACCAAGATCGGCTTCGACCTGGCGCTCACCCGCGCCGTCAGCGATGCGGTGCCGGTGCCGGTGATCGCCTCGGGCGGCGTCGGCGCGCTCGCGCACCTGTCCGAGGGCATACGCGAAGGCGGCGCCGACGCGGTGCTGGCCGCCAGCATCTTCCACTACGGCGAGTTCACGGTCGGCCAGGCCAAGGCGCTGATGGCGCGCGACGGCATCCTGGTGCGCCTGTGAAGGCCAAACCCCAGGCCCACGGCCGCGACCCCAAGTCCACCCGCCCGGTCATCAAGCCGGCGACGAAGCATCTTGGTGAGGTCAGGTTGATTGGCGGCCTCTACCGCGGGCGCAAGCTGCCGGTGACCGACCGCCCGGGCCTGCGCCCCACGCCCGACCGCGTGCGCGAGACGCTCTTCAACTGGCTGGGGCAGGACCTGGACGGCTGGCGGGTGCTCGACGCGTTCGCGGGCAGCGGTGCCTTGGGTTTCGAGGCCGCGTCGCGTGGCGCCGCTGAGGTGCTGCTGCTGGAAGTGGACCCGGCGCTGGTGGCCAGCCTGCGCGCCAGCCGCGAGCGCCTGGGCGTCGCGACGCTGAAGGTCGAGCGTGCAGAGGCGCTGCGCTGGATGGCCGGCTGCGCGCCGCAACGCTTCGAAGCTTTGCTGCTCGATCCACCCTTCGACGCTGGTCTGGGCGCTGCGTCGGCGGCAGCGGCTGCGCGCATCGTCGTGCCCGGCGGCTTCGTCTACCTGGAAGGTCCGGAGCCAATGGCCGAAGCGCCTGCCGGCCTGACGCTGCACCGCAGCCTGCGCGCAGGCGCGGTCCACGCGCAGCTCTTTCTTGCCGCGTCCTGAGCGAGGCTACACTGCCGCCGCCCCTGTGCTGCAAGCCCCTAGCCTGGAGGAAAGCGACGTGACCCTCAAAGCCCCGCTCACCGCCGTCTACCCGGGCACTTTCGACCCGATGACCCTCGGCCACGAAGACCTGATGCGCCGCGCGGCCAGTCTCTTCGACCGACTGATCCTTGCAGTGGCTGCCGGCCACCACAAGCGCACGATGTTCACGCCGCAGGAGCGGCTGGAGATCGCCCGCGAGATCGCCAGCCCTTATCCGAACGTCGAGGTCGTCCCCTTCCGCGGCCTGCTGCGCGATTTTGTCGTCGGCGCCGGCGGCAAGGTCGTCGTGCGCGGCCTGCGTGCGGTGAGCGACTTCGAATACGAGTTCCAGATGGCCGGCATGAACCGCCAGCTGATGCCCGAGGTCGAGACCGTCTTCATGACCCCCAGCGACCAGTACCAGTTCGTCAGCGGTACCTTCGTGCGCGAGATTGCCAGCCTCGGCGGTGATGTCTCCAAGTTCGTGGCACCCTCGGTGCTGCGGCGGCTCAAAGAGCGCGTCACCACCCAGAACGACGACTAGGCAAACAGCGAGCCCGGGCCTGCGGACCCGGGTGTGCAAATCACATGGCCCTCTGGATCACCGACGAGTGCATCAACTGCGATGTCTGCGAACCCGAGTGCCCGAACCAGGCGATCTCGATGGGCGCGGAGATCTACGAGATCGACCCGCAGCGCTGCACCGAATGTGTCGGCCACTTCGACGAGCCGCAGTGTGTGCAGGTCTGCCCGGTGAGCTGCATCCCGGTCAACCCTTTGCACGTCGAGACGAAGGCGCAACTGCTCGCCAGGTTCCATCGGCTTCAGGCTGCGCCGACCGACGCAGCGCCGGACGCGCCTTCGCCTCGGGCCGGTCCCGCTTCCGCTGCTTGAAGGTAGGGGCCTGCGGGCCGACGGCGGCCAAGCCGCTGCCGCGTTGCGCGGCGTCCTGCGCCTGGCGCTCGCGGCGCAGCGCCTCGGCCGTACGGATCTCGCGCGCCGCCTGCGCTTGTGCCAGGCGCACCTCGTCGGCGGGCCGGGCCTCGTCCACCTCGATGCGGCGGCCGTCGGCGCAAGGCGCGTCGGCGTAGCTGCGGCCGTCGGGGCCGCAGCGCCAGACGCCCTGCGCCAGGCTCATCAGGGGTAGGCTCATCAGCGGCAGGCTCAAGGCCAGCAGCGTCAGCAGTCTTCGCTTCATGGGGTGTCTCCTGGAGTCGGAAGGGACGGCGGGGCCGTATCGGCCGGCGGCTCTGCGGGGCGGGGCGGCCGCGGCGGTTTCGGGCGCGGCGGCTGGGCGTGGATGAGTGCCAGCGCGCGGTCCATTTCGCCGGCCAGCAGCGCGTCGACGGACTTCAGGCTCTGGTCGATGGACTTCGTGATCGCCTCGCGCTGGTCGGGCGACGGTTTCTTCAGCACGTAGTTCACCACCTCGGCCTTCACGCCCGGGTGGCCGATGCCCAGGCGCAGGCGCCAGAAGTCCAGCGTGCCGAGCATGCCGTGGATGTCCTTCAGGCCGTTGTGCCCGGCGGCGCTGCCGCCGAACTTCAGCTTGGCCTGGCCGGGCAGCAGGTCGAGCTCGTCGTGCACGACGAGGATCTGCTTCGGCTCGATCTTGAAGAAACGCGCCAGCGGCGCCACCGAAGCGCCCGAGCGGTTCATGAAGGTCATCGGCTGCAGCAGCCACACCGGTTCGGCGCCCGGCCGGTTCACGCGTGCGGCCAGCCCTTGGTAGCTGCGCTCGGGCACCAGGCGCACGCCGAGCTGGTCGGCCAGCGCGTCGGTCCACCAGAACCCCGCGTTGTGCCGCGTGGTCTCGTATTCCGGGCCCGGGTTGCCCAGGCCTACGAAGAGTCGAATCATGTCAGCGCCGCACGGCCGCCCGAAGGCGCTGAGGCGCCCCTCGGGGGCAGCGAACGAAGTGAGCTGGGGGCTGTCATGTCAGCGCCGCACGGCCGCCCGAAGGCGCTGAGGCGCCCCTCGGGGGCGGCGAACGAAGTGAGCTGGGGGCTGTCATGTCTGGATTATGGGAGGCCCACAAACGCAACGGCCCCACCGGAGTGGGGCCGCAGGGGCTCGCGAAGGGGGTGGCGGGCCACCCCCCGAACGGGTTACTTGGCGTTCTGCTTCTCGCTCTTCTTGGCCTTCACGGCCTTGCCCTTCTCGGCGACCACGACCACGGCCGGGGCTGCTTCTTCCTCGATGCGCGGCAGCGTGACGGCCACGATGACAGGGTTCTGCGTGCCGTGCTTGACGGCCTTGATGCCCTCGGGCAGCTTCAGGTCGCTGGCGTGCAGGCTGGTGCCCTTGACCAGGCCCGACAGGTCGATGGTCACGAACTCGGGTAGTTGCGCGGCCAGGCACTCGATCTCGAGATCGGTGCGCACATGGCTCACCAGGCACTTGTCGGTCTTGACCGCGGGCGACAGTTCCTCGCCCTCGAAGTGCAACGGCACCTTCTTGCGCAGGCGCGTCGACTCGTCGACACGCTGGAAGTCGATGTGCAGCACCATCGGCCGGTAGGCGTGCATCTGGAAGTCGCGCAGCAGCACCTTCTCGACCTTGTCGCCGACTTCCATCTCGAGGATGGACGAGTGGAAGGCTTCCTTCTTCAGCGCGAAGAACAAGGCGTTGTGATCGAGCTCGATCATCGCCGGCGTGCCGGCACCGTAGACGATGCCGGGCACCTTGGCAGCGGCGCGCAGGCGGCGGCTCGCTCCGGTCCCCTGCAGCGTACGCTCGTAAGCTGTGAATTTCATGTGAACTCCATGTGGATGAGGCGCCCGCGACCAGGCACCTGGGAAAAGGCCGGCGCGGCGCGCCGACCCGGGCCTTGCCGCTCAGAAATTGCTGTTCTGCTCGGCAAAGAGGGACGTGACCGATTCGCCATCGGAGATGCGGCGGATGGTCTCGGCAAACAGGAAGGCCACCGACAGCTGGCGCACCTTGGGGCAGGCCTTGGCCGCGTCCGACAGCGCGATGGTGTTGGTGACGACGACTTCGTCGATGTGCGAGGCGTTGATGCGGTCGACCGCCGGGCCCGAGAACACGGGATGCGTGCAGTAGGCGTAGACGCTCTGTGCGCCGCGCGCCTTGAGCACTTCGGCGGCCTTTACCAGGGTGCCGGCGGTGTCGATCATGTCGTCCATGATCACGCAGTTGCGGCCTTCGATCTCGCCGATGACGTGCATCACCTCGGAGACATTGGCCGTCGGCCGGCGCTTGTCGATGATGGCCAGGTCGCAGCCCAGCTGCTTGGCCAGCGCGCGGGCGCGCACCACGCCGCCGACGTCGGGCGAGATAACCACCAGGTTCGGGTAGTCCTTGCTCTTCAGGTCGGACAGCAGCACCGGGCTGGCGTAGATATTGTCGACCGGGATGTCGAAGAAGCCCTGGATCTGGTCGGCGTGCAGGTCCATCGTCAGCAGGCGCTCGACGCCCACCGTTTCCAGCAGGTTGGCCACGACCTTGGCGCTGATGGGCACCCGTGTGCTGCGCGGCCGGCGGTCCTGCCGCGCGTAGCCGAAGTAGGGGATCACGGCGGTGATGCGGCGGGCACTGGCCCGCTTCAGCGCATCGACCATGATCAGCAGTTCCATCACGTTCTCGTTGGTCGGCGCGCAGGTCGGCTGCATCACGAAGACGTCGCGGGCGCGCACGTTCTGGCGGATCTCGACCGTGACCTCGCCGTCGGAGAAGCGGCCCACCGCCGCCTTGCCCAGTTCCACGCCCAGGTGGCCGGCGATCTCGTGCGCCAGCACCGGGTTGGCGTTGCCGGTGAACAGCACGGTGTTGAACAGCACGGTGGACTCTCCGTCGGGGGATTGCGCCGGCGCCTCTCTCGTCGAGGGTTCTCCGGCGTCAGCAGAAGATTTGGCAGGGGAGGAAGGACTCGAACCCTCGCATGTCGGAATCAAAATCCGATGCCTTGACCAACTTGGCGACTCCCCTACGCAGGTTGCGGCTCGCGCCGCCACCCCAAAACCGTTTCAGTCGGCCCAACCCGCAAGCGGATGCAGGACCAGACTGCGACACGTCCGCCCCACCCAGTGCGGTGGCAGGTCTTCGAAACCCGCCGCCGCGTCTGTCGCCCTGGATGGCTCGGCCGCACCGACCCTCGCGAAGACGGCGCTACCGGAACCCGTCATGCGGCTGTTGCCGTAACGGGCCTCCAGCCAGCGGGCGGCTTGCGCCACCTCGGGACAGCGGTCTTCGGCGGGTGGTTGCAGGTCGTTGCGGCCATAACCTGCGACAAATTCCTGCACCCACCTGGCTGACACACCACTGCTGCCTGCCTCTTCAGGAGAGCCCGCAACTATAACAGGATCGGTGTCGCGCCTGAGCGCCGGATGCTCGAAGATTTCGCGTGTGATCAGCGCCGCGGGCGGCTTCACGACGGCGTAATGCTGCTCCGGCCAGGCCATGGGCAAGAGCCGTTCGCCGATGCCCTCGACGAAGGCGTTGTGCCCGAGCAGGAAAAAGGGCACGTCGGCGCCCAGGCCGAGGCCGATCTGTGCCAGCTTCGCGCGAGGCCAGCGCAGGCCCCAAAGCCGGTTCAGCGCCAGCAGCGTGGTGGCGGCGTCGGAACTGCCGCCGCCCATGCCGGCGCCCCAAGGCACCTGTTTGTGGATCGAGATGTCGGCGCCGGCCGTGGTGCCGCTGGCCGCCTGCAGCGCACGCGCGGCGCGCAGGCAGAGGTCGTCTTCCGGCAGCGCCGGGCCGAGATCGTGGCGCTGCAGCCGGCCATCGGTGCGGCGTTCGACGTGCAGCGTGTCGGCCCAGTCGATGATCACGAAGGGCGACTGCAGCAGGTGGTAGCCGTCGGCGCGGCGGCCGACGATGTGCAGGAACAGGTTCAGCTTGGCCGGCGCCGGCAGGTCGTAGAGGGCCTGCAGGCTCACGAGGCTTCGTCCAGCTTGACGCGCACCCGCACCGCCGGCGCTGCGCTGCGGCGCAGCTCGATCCAGCCCTCACCCCGGCGCGCCAGGTCGACCTGCCAGCCGAGCTGCTCGAAGCCACTCAGCCCGGCGACACCGTTGGTGTGCGATGCGCCAGGCCAGGGTCGACCCGCCAGCCAGTCGGGCAGGGCGGCCAGCGGCAGGGCCTCCCCCAGCGCCTCTTGCGACAGCGCTTCCAGGCTGCTGTAGGCCTGCTCACCCTGGCCCTGGTCGAGCACCGCCACGCCCGGTGCCCAGCGCGCGGTGGCCACGCGTGTGCCCAGCGGCGAGTTCAGCCGCAGTTCGCCGCCGCTGCCGTCGCCGCGCAGCTCGAAGCCCACGCTGACGCTCTGCGCGGCGCGCTCGGCCTGGGCCTCGATGCGCAGGCTCAGGCGGCCGGCGGTCCACGGGGCTTCGCCCGGCGCCAGCGGGGGGCTCGCGCAACCGGCCAGCAAACCTGCCAGCAGCAGCGCCAGCGTGGCCAGCAGCGTGCCCGCGCGCCGCTTCACGGCTCGATGCGCAGCCGGCTCAGCGTCTCGCGCAGCACGTCGTTGGCGGCGTCGCGCGCCTTGGCCTCGCGCCAGACGACGCGGGCTTCGTCGCGCTGGCCCAGCGACCACAGCACCTCGCCGAGGTGGGCGGCGATCTCGACATCGGGGCGCGCTGCGTAGGCGCTGCGCAGTAGGCGCAGGGCCTCTTCGCGGTTGCCCATGCGGAACTCGACCCAGCCCAGGCTGTC
>JBBRBW010000096.1:0-16455 GCA_038205425.1 Burkholderiales bacterium
GCACGGCCGCGTCATCGCCGCCACCCCCGCAAGCGCTCAATGGCAAGCCGGCAGCCACTGGCCACAGCAGCAAGAGGCGGCGCAGTGCGTCGCGGCGTTGAGATGGCCCGGTACGTTGCGGCGGCCGGGGGGTGGATTCCATGGTGTCCTTAAAGGCGGGCGCTGTGCGCGGCGGTTGCGGCGGCTGCGCTGGGTGCCGCATGTTCGAGACGAAGCACACGCTCATAGATGCGCAGATAGGCGTCGATGGCGCGGTCGCTGTCGAACATCACCGCCTGTGACAGCGCACGCTGGCGGCGTGCATCGGCGGCTGCCGGGCTCTCGGCCAACAGCTGCGCCAGCTGCTTGGCGCCGGCCTCGGCCCAGGCTGGCAATGCTGCGGCCGATGGCAGGCGCGGCAGGTACATCGCCGCGTCGCCGCCCACTTCGTTCATCGGCCCGGCGTCTGTTGTCAGCACCGGGCAGCCACAGGCCAGCGCCTCGGCCACGGGCCAGCCGTAGCCTTCGGCCAGGCTGGGAAACAGCAGCGCCCGCGCCAGCGTGTACAGAGCCTGCAGCGTGCGCGCGTCCAGCCCCTGGCGAAACTGCACCTGCGCGCCGGCAGGCACATGCTGCAGCCATTCCTGCACGACGCCCCGGGTGGCGTCTGGCGGCGGGCCCACCACCAGCAGGCCCGGTACCGGCTGCTGGCGCGCCGGCGCCTGCGCCGCCAGACGGGCATACAGCGCCACCACGCCGGCGGTGTTTTTGTACCACTGGCCGCCGCCCACGTGCAGCAGCAAGCCGGCCGGCGGCAATGCCAGGCCGGCCTCGGCCAGCAGCGCCAGCGCCTGGGCCCGTGGCAGCGGCCGATAAGGGTGATTCAGGCCGTTGAACACCACCTCCGAGATGACCGGCCGCACACCGCCCACGCGGTGCAGGTCGTCGTGCGTCTGGCGCGAGATGCTGATGAAGTGGCGCGCCTGGCCAAAGCCGCGGCGGATGTAGCGCTGGTAGAGCCGGCCGCTGGCACGCGTGGGGTTTTCGGGCACTTCGCCCAAGGCCGAGCGCAGGGCCAGCAAGTCGTGGCAGTGCACCACGTGCGGCCGGTGGGCCAGCGCCGGCACCCACGGGCCCAGGGCCTGGTCGCAGAAGACGTAGAGCGTGTCGGCAGCATCGGCCAGGGCCAGCCTTCGCAGTTCACGCGGGAAGAGCAGGTATTGGTCGGCATACCCCGCCCACTTGGCGGCTGCCGTGCCGCGCACACGGTGCTGCAGCACACCGCCGGGCTGGCGCACCTGCACGCTGTGGCCGCGCGCCTGACAAGCCGCGGCCAGCATGCGCACGAAGTGCGCCTGGCTGCGCAGGCCCAAAAACTCCGGGTGGGCGAGAAAGACGAGATTCACAGCCGTTCAGGCGCCGCGCACACGTCCTGCGCCCACGTCGCCTTCAACGCAACGCTGCGCCCCAGCAAGCCCCGCACGCCGGCAAAACCGAGGGCCAGCGCGCCCATGGGCACCACCGCACGCAGCATGAGCTTGAAAAGTCGCAGCAGGCCGCGCGGGCCAGGAATCTGCCCCACCAGAATGGACAGCGGCGCATACAAGAAGCAGGCACGCCAGCCGGAGATGCCCAGGATCCGGTTGAGGTCGCTGGGCGCGTCGATGTCGTTCAGGGGCATGGCTAGCGATGGCGTCTCAGCGGTCGGGGCCGGCAGGCGGGGCAGACGGCGGCCATCAGGCTGCGCCGCAGCCGAGTACCTGGCGGAAGTAGTCGATCGTCGGTGCCAGCCCGTCCTGCAACGTCACCTTGGGTTCCCAGCCGAGCTTGGACATGGCCAGCGAGATGTCGGGCTGGCGCTGCTTCGGGTCGTCGCCCGGCAGCGGGCAGTGCACCAGTCGCGACCGGCTGCGGGTCATGCGCAGCACCGTCTCGGCCAGCTGCAGCATCGTGTATTCGCCCGGGTTGCCGATGTTCACCGGGCCGGTGAAGCCGGCTTCGGTGCCCATCATCCGCACCATGGCGTCGACCAGGTCGTCGACGTAGCAGAAGCTGCGCGTCTGCTGGCCGTCGCCGAAGATGGTGATGTCGTCGCCGCGCAGCGCCTGCACGATGAAGTTGCTGACCACGCGCCCGTCGCCCGGGTGCATGCGCGGGCCGTAGGTGTTGAAGATGCGGACCACCTTGATGTCCAGTGCGTGCTGGCGGTGGTAGTCGAAGAACAGGGTCTCGGCGCAGCGCTTGCCCTCGTCGTAGCAGGCACGGATGCCGATGGGGTTGACGTTGCCCCAGTAGTCCTCGGTCTGCGGGTGCACGGCAGGGTCGCCGTAGACCTCGCTGGTGCTGGCTTGCAGGATGCGCGCCTTCACGCGCTTGGCCAGGCCCAGCATGTTGATGGCGCCGTGCACGCTGGTCTTGGTGGTCTGCACCGGGTCGTGCTGGTAGTGCACGGGCGAAGCCGGGCAGGCCAGGTTGTAGATCTGCCCCACCTCGACGTAGAGCGGGAAGGTGACGTCGTGGCGCTGGAACTCGAAGTATTCCGAGTTCAGCAGGTGCCGGATGTTGTTGCGGCTGCCGGTGAACAGGTTGTCCACGCACAGCACGTCGTGCCGGTCGCGCACGAGGCGCTCGCACAGGTGCGAACCGAGGAAGCCTGCGCCGCCGGTGACCATGATGGTGTCGTTCAAGTCGAGTCCTTGAGGTTGCGAAAAGGTGGGTTGCGCGGCGCGCGCGCAGCCGTGTGCGATGGGGCCCGGGCCGTCAACGGAGCGTGCAACACCGGGCGCGCAGTGGGCCGGCGGCCCGGCAGCGGCGCGTTGCAGCTGGCGATCAGCAAGCCGACGAACAGCCAGCCGAAGAAGTTGATCGTGCCCTGGCCCGTCAGCGTCCCCATCACGAGCACGTAGGCCACGTAGGACCACAGCAGCAGAGGCATGGGGTCGCCGAGCAGCCGCGTCGCGCGCACGGCCATGCCGGTGAGCCAGGCCGCCAGGGCCAGGCGCACGAAGACATAGCCCAGTCCGAGGACTGGCCCCAAGTCCACCATGTGGCGGGCGAAGTCCGTCTCGGAATACGGCGGTGGCAGGCCGTCGATCTTCGCGTTCAGCGTCACGGCGGCATTGCCGCCGAAGCCCAGTCCCGTGCCGAACAGGGGCACCTCGCCGACCAGCCGCATGAAGTCGACGATGCCCCACAGCGCGCGCCCCAGCACGCCCAGGCTCTCGAAGGTTCGGCTCTCGGCCGCATCGGCCGCCGTCCAGCGCTCGACGAAGGCGGCATAACCTTCGGGGAAGACCACCGGATAGGCCGCCAGTGCGGCCACCGTCAGCATGGTGGGCCAGAAGAAGGCGCGGCCCTTCAGCGCCCCCGAGCGCCCGAACACGACCACCAGTTGCGAGACCATCAGCGCCACCGCGCACTGCAGCACCAGGCCGCGGCTGCCGCTCAAGGCAATGCAGGTGAGCACCCCTGCGCCCGTGATCAACAGCGTCGGGAAGGCGGGCTGCGGCAGCCGCTTGGGCGATACAAAAAAGGCCAGCAGGATCAGGAAGGCCGTGGCCACGAACTGCTGCTGGCCGGCGCCCGAGGCGAAGGGCCCCATCGGGCGTGTGCGTTCGGCGTTCAGGCCCAGGCCCTTGAACTGCAGTTCCTTCTCTTCGGCCGAGCCCACGTTGATGGACGCCCCTTGCGGCGAGGCGAACTGCACGGTCACCAGCACGGCCACCGGGACGGCCAGCCACAGCAGCAGCCTGAACAGGCGCTGCAGGTCATCGCGTCGGAAGAGGGCCCCGACCAGCAGCGCCAGCGGCGGGTAGAGAAAGTAGGCCCGCCAGCCGTAGATGCCAAGAACGGCGCGATGCTCGCTGTGGCCGCCGCTGGCCATCTGCAGCGCCAGCACCAGCAAGCCCAGGGCCCCCATGCCGACGAAAATCGACAGCCAGAGGTTCCTCTTCGGCCAGAGCTTGTGCCGGGTGGCCAGCAGGTATACCAGTACCAGTACCGGGTCACGCATGAAGAAGATGTAGGCGCCCAGTTGCGGCGCCACCCACTTGCGTAGGGCACCTTCGAAGACGGCCATCAGCAGCAGCACGATGACCAGCCGCACCACCGTGCGGCGTCCGCGCTCGCGCGCGGCGCCGTGCGAGCCCGCGGCGCCGGCCGACGGCGCCGGGCGCAGGGGCCGGACGCCGCGCGGCGCCCGCAGCTCAGGCCGCAATGGCGCGGTCGTGCCGGCGGCAGACATCGTTCAGTACCTGGAGGTACGCGCTGGCCACGCGCTCGGGATGGTGGTGCGACAGGTGCTCCGCGGACGAGGCCCGCACGTTGGCCGCACAGGGCCGCTGCGCGTGCCAGCGCTCGAGTTCGGAGGCCAGCGCGCCGGCATCGCCCTTCGCAAAGACACGGCCGCAGGGCCCGGCAGCCTCGGGCAGGCCGCCGCTGCGGGCCACCAGCGGCAGGCAACCGCAGGCCAGGCCTTCCAGCACCACGATGCCGAAGGGCTCTTCCCAGACCGAGGGCACCACCAGCAGTTGGTGGGCATGCAGCCGCCGCACCAGGTTCTCGCCGCGGCACGCGCCGGCAAAGTCGACCTGGTAGGCCAGGTCCAGGCGCGCAGCCTGTTCACGCAGCGCGGGCGCCTCAGGGCCGTCGCCGATCAAGGTCGCGCCCAGGCGTATGCCCCGGCTGCGCAGCAGGTGCAGCGCGTCCAGCAGCACAGAAACGCCCTTGTCGCCGACCAGCCGCCCGACGAAGACGATGTCCTTGTCGCGGGTAACACCTTCCAGCGGGCGGAACAGGGCCGTGTCGTAAGGGTTGGGCACCCGCGTGCTGTGCACCGGCAGGTCGTCAGCGACCGCCTGGCTGATGCTGATGTTCGAGGCCCAGCCCAGCAGCGCGCGCTTGATCCTGCCCGCCCAGCCGCGGCGCGGTATCCAGGTGTGGTGGGCCACGACCCAGGGCCGGGGCGACAGCAGCAGCGGCCAGGCCAGGCGCAGGCTGATGTTGTTGTGGAACACCACGTCGGCGTCGCGAACCAGCTTCCGCAGCTGCGTGGCGGCGGGCCGCCTCACGATGCGGTAGGCCTCGTCGTCGGGCGTCGGCGACGCGGTCTGCGTCACCATGGTCACAACGTGGCCCTGCTTCACGAACTGCTCGGCCAGCACCGCGGACACGGTCTCGATGCCACCCACGGAAGGTCGGAAAGGCACTGAGCAGATCAGGATGTTCATCGGTCAAGCCAAGCCCGGCGCCGCAGGATCGAAAGCGCCCGAAGGCGCTGAAGCAAGAACTCATGTTAGGCAGGGATTGTTTCGGGCATGAGTCAGCAAGACCGTGCCGACAAGCCGTCTGCCGCGCCGACTCGGCTGTCACGCGCAGGCCTTGTTCGCTGCACAGAATGCGGCACGCCCTACCCTGTGCCACTGATGCTGCTGCTGACCCACCCGACCGGCAATGCCAACGTGCGCGCCCTGCTCCAGGGCGCACTCCACGCCGGGGTATTGGGCGGCTATGCGACAGCGCTGGGCTTTGCCGACAGCGGCCGCCGCCTGGCATCGCTGCCACGCGGGCTGACCGCGGAACTGCATCGGCGCAGCTACGACCTGCCTGCCGAATCGATGTGGGTGCGACCGCAGCGCGAAGCCCTGCGTCTGTTCTGCCGCAGGCTCGGGCTGCACGGCCTGAGCCGCCACGAAAGCGGCTGGGCTTCCGTCGACGCCGTCTACCAAGACCTCGACAGGCACGTGGCGTCCCGGCTTGCGAACTGGTGCAGGCAGCGCCGCGTGACCACGGTCTACGCCTACGAGGATGGCGCATTGGCCACGCTGACGGCCGCTCGGGACCTCGGGCTCACGGCCGCCTACGATCTGCCCATCGCCTACTGGCAGACCGGGCATGCCCTGCTGGCCGAGGAGGCCCGGCGCTGGCCGGCCTGGGCGCCCACACTCTTGAGCACTGCCGATTCGGCGCAGAAGCTGGAACGAAAAGCGGCGGAGCTGCGGGCCGCCGACGTCGTGGTTTGCCCCAGCGCCTTCGTGCTGGAGTCCATCCCGGCGCCGCTGCGCAAGGGCAAGCGCTGCGTGGTGGCCGAATTCGGCTCACCCGCTGCGACATCCACCGCTGTGCCCGGGCGCACGTCGCCCGAAGGTCGCCGGCTGCGCTTTCTGTTCGCGGGCTCGATGAGCCAGCGCAAGGGCCTGGCCGACGTCTTCGCGGCTTTCGCGATGCTGCGCCGCACCGACATCGAACTGGTGGTCATGGGCTCGCCCATGATGCCGATGGCCTTCTATCGCAGCCACGGCTGCGACTTCACCTACGAGCCCACACGTCCGCACGCCGAGGTGCTGGCGCTGATGGACCGGTGCGACGTGCTGTTGCTGCCGTCCATCGTCGAAGGCCGCGCCCTCGTGCAGCAAGAAGCCATGAGCCGCGGCCTGCCCATCGTGGTCACGCGCAACGCCGGCGGCGAGGACCTGGTGCGCGAAGGCGAAACCGGCTTCCTGGTGCCGATCAGGTCCCCCGAGGCGCTGGCCGCCCGCATCGCCTGGCTGGCCGATCACCGCCGGCGCCTGCCGGAAATGTCGCAACAGGCGCGCGAGATGGCAGGGCGTTACAGCTGGGCCGCCTATGCAGGCAAGGTCATGGCAGCGATAGCGACGTCCCCGGGGGGCTGGATACAGCCGGCCTGATACGGCACTGCCGTCATCCACAGTGCGGCAGCTTGCCCTCGGCGTGCCAGCGCCACGCGGTGGCGACGATCTCTTCGAGACTGCTGTGCACGGGCTGCCACTTCAGCAGCACCTGGGCACGAGCGGCGTCGGCCACCACCTCTGCCGGATCGCCTTCGCGGCGTGGCCGCATGGCATGCGGCACGCTGCGGCCGGACACGGCTTCGACGGCCTGCATCACCTGCAGCACGCTGTAGCCGCGGCCGGTACCCAGGTTGAGCACGCCGTCGGCTGCGCCGCTGCGCAGCGCCTGCAGTGCCAGCACGTGCGCACTGGCCAGGTCGCTGACGTGCACGTAGTCCCGGACGGCCGTGCCGTCGGGCGTGGGGTAGTCCGCGCCGTAGACCTCCAGCGGCGGCACCTGACCCAGCGCGGCCATCACCGCCCGCGGCACCAGGCGCGTCTCGGGTTCGTGCACTTCGCCCAGTTCGCCATCGGGGTCTGCGCCGGCTGCGTTGAAATAGCGCAGCGCGGCCCACTCGATGCCATGCGCCCTGCCGTACCAGCGGATGGCGTTTTCGCCATCCAGCTTGGTCTGGCCATAGGGGCTCAGCGGCGCCGTGGGGTGCTGCTCGTCCACCGGCAGCCGCTGCGGGTTGCCGTAGACGGCACAACTCGACGAGAAGAGCAGTGCGCCCACGCCTGCCGTGCACATGGCGTCCAGCAGCGACAGCGTGGTGAGCAGGTTGTTGCGGTAGTACGCGCCCGGGTCGCGCATGCTGTCGCCCACGTAGGCGCTGGCCGCAAAGTGCACCACGGCAGAAACGCCGTGCGTGCGGATGGCTCGCACCAGGCCTTCGGTGTCCAGCAGATTGCCCTCGACCAGTGGCCCCCACTTCACTGCCCAGCGGTGGCCCAGCGACAGGTTGTCGTAGCAGACCGGCTGCAGCCCGGCCTGCGCCAGTGCCTTGCAGGTGTGGCTGCCGATGTAGCCGGCGCCGCCGGTGACGAGCACGCGGTCGGGTCTCATGGGCTCAGCCTCTTGCCGCGCGCCGGCGCGGGGCTGTCCGGCGCAGCCGCCGACCTGGCGGCGGCGCGGCGTTCGCTCAGGCACAGATCGATCATCTGCTGGAACACGGCCATCATGCGCGCGTACTGCCAGCCGGCGCGGCCGTCGAAGAGGCCCCCGCACGCCACAAGCACGTGCACCCGCCGCAACAGAGACCTCAGGGGCAGCCGCAGAGAGATCGCCTTCAGCGCGCGACGGCGTAGCACGCCCCGGGCCGTTGCAAGGTCGCGCAGCAGCTCCGCTGACGACCGGCCGTCCTCGAGCACTGTCTCGGCCTCGCGCATGGCATAGCCGGCATGTTTGTTCAACCAGTGCTCGATGCCGTGGCTGAAGGCATGGTGGTCGTAGGGCTGCCGCAGCCGGCCCATCGGCAGCGCGCTGCGTTCCCGCTGGCCATGACCGTGGTCGATGAAGACCATCCGGCGGCGGTGCACGAGTCGCGCCTGGTAGCGCGGATACTGGCCTGCGCGCTTCAGCCAGCGGCCGTTCAGCAGCGTGCGCTCGGCGAGCAGGAAGCCGGCGTGGCTGCCGTCGTCGGCCTGCAGCGCCTGGTTGATCTCCGCACGCAGTTCGGGCGTCATGCGCTCGTCCGCATCCAGGTGCAGCACCCAGTCGTGGCGCAGCGGCATGTGCCTGTGCGCCCAGTTGCGCTGATCGCCGAAGCTGCGAAAGGCATTCACGGCGATGGCCGCCCCGTGCTCGACCGCGATCTGGGCCGTGCGGTCGATCGAACCGGAGTCGAGCACATGCACATCAGCGAAGCCGGCCAGGCTGTGCAGGCAGGCCGCGAGATTGATCTCCTCGTTCAGTGTCAGCACCACCACGGAACAGGGCGGCGCAGCACCTTCTGCCTGGGCTGCAGGGAGTGGGGTCACGGGGAAGGCTCCTCAGGGTGCGCGGCGCGCGCTCAGCATCATCGACCGGGCCAGTGGCGGGATGCGGCCCAGCCTGTGCATTTCCAACTGGCTGAAGCCGCACTCGGCGGCCAGCGCGGTCAGCGTGACCGCCGAGAAGAACTTGCGCCGCCCGTGCTCTTCCAGGGCCTGCAGTCGCAGGTCGAAGCGGTTCGTCAGCGCCAGCCCCAGGTTCTTCAGGTAGCCGTGGTAAGGCGCGGTGACCAGCAGCAGCCCACCCGGGCGCAGGAAGTCCCTGGCGTGGTGCAGCAGCCGACGCGGCTCGTTCACGTGGTCGACCAGTTCCACCGCCACCACGGCGTCGAAGCGCCCGCGCAGCTCGGGCGCCGCGGACTGCAGGGCGTCGCCCAGCAGGAACTGCAGGTCCGGATGGGTCTGGTGGGCGATGGCGATGCCACTTTCGCTGCAGTCCATCCCAACGACGTCGAAGGCGCAGCGTGCGAGCGCCGCGGTGAGCCAGCCGTTGCCGCAGCCCAGATCGAGCACGGTGCGGGCATCGAAGCGGTCGAGTTGCATCACGACCGGCCGCGCCACGTGGCCGTGGATGTCGGCAGGCCCTCCGTGGTTCCAGCGGAACTCGCTGCGTGCGGCTCGGCCATCGCCCAGGTCCAGAGCCTGCTCAGCGTCCATCGTGCCGACGTCGTGAACGAATCCGGCGCGCGGGGATGCCGACGTGCACGCTCCAGGCTTCCAGATCGTGGGTGGCCACCCCGGCCAGCCCCAGCACGGCACCGTCGCCCAGTCGCACGCCAGCGCACACCGTGGCCCGCGCGGCGACCCAGGCATAGCGTCCCAGTTCGATGGGCTGGCTGACCATGGGGAAGCGGGCATCGTCGACATCGTGGCTCGCTCCGCAAAGGTAGGCCTGCTGCGAGACCACACTGTGCGAACGCAGCAGTACCGGCGCCGGGTTGTAGATCACGGCCTCGTCGGCCACGCCGACGTGGTCCTCGCAGACCAGGTTCCAGGGCGCCCAGATGCGCGCACCCGGGTAGAAGTGGCAACACGGGCCCAGCCGGGCGCCGAACAGACGCAGCAGGAACGCCCGCCAGGCGTGCGCCGGTCGAGGCGAAGGGCGAAACAGCAACAGCCACACCACGCCCCAGAGCGCGCGGCCGGCGCGGTTGGCCAGGGACGTGCTGGGCGACTCGAAGGGGTCTGCAAGGGTTGGAACTGACGCGGGCATCGTGAAGGCGGAAGAGTGGGGGCCGCGGCATTCGCGGCGCGCAAAGTCACGCCCACCTGCGGACTGGCAGGCCCGTACGCAAAGCCAGATTCAGGGCCAGCTTAGGGGCCCGATGTGTCCCGTCGTTGACAGCCCAGCGGCCGAACGGACGCCTGGCCGGCGCGTACAGGTCGCAAGGCCGCTGCACGCGCCGAACGGCCAGTGGCGACACGTGCCACGCCACGCCGATGTCACACAGGCTGGCTAACCTCGGCCGGCTCAATCCCTCTTGCCCGCGGCACCGGTTCCCGGGCCCCTTTCACCCATGTCCTCGACGCTGGCCGCCACGCCTCTGCAAGCCCACTGGAAATCGAGCCCCGCGCAGTGGCTGGCGCTCGCCGTGGCGTTCGCCGCGATGGTGCTCTGGCACTACCCCGCCCTCGAGTTCATGGTCGCCACCTGGCAGACCGTCGAGGAGTACAGCTACGGCTGGTTCGTGCCCATCATCAGCGCCTACCTGATGTGGCAGCGCAGCGAACAGTTGCGGCGCATGGAACTCGTTGGCTCATGGTGGGGCCTGCCCGTGCTGGCGCTGGCACTGCTGCTCGGCGCCGTGGGGCATCTCAGCGCCATCCGCGTCTTCAGCCAGTACGGCTTCGTGGTCGGCCTGTTCGGCATCGCCCTGGCGGCCGTGGGGTGGCGGGGCACACGCATCCTGGCCGTGCCGCTGGCCATGCTGCTGCTCATGATCCCGCTGCCCCAATTCCTCCTGCGCGAGGTTTCGCACGGCCTGCAGCTGATCTCTTCCCAACTGGGTGTGTCGCTGATACGGCTGTTCGGCATCAGTGTCTTCCTGGAGGGCAACGTCATCGACCTGGGCAGCTACAAGCTGCAGGTCGTGGAGGCCTGCAACGGCCTGCGCTACCTGTTTCCCCTGCTGGTGCTGGGCTGCCTGGCGGCCTACTTCTTCCGGGCGGCGTGGTGGAAGCGTGCGTGGCTGGTGCTGTCCACGGTACCGCTGACCATCCTCATCAACAGCCTGCGCATCGGCCTCATCGGCGTCACCGTCGAGTACTGGGGTACCGAAATGGCCGAAGGCCTGCTGCACGATCTCGAAGGCTGGTTCATGTTCCTCATCTGTCTGGCGCTGCTGCTGGTCGAGATGCTGCTGCTGGCGCGCCTGGGCAACCCCGGGCTCAAGCTCGCCGACGTCTTCGTGATCGACTTGCCGCCGCCCGCCGCGCGGGGTGCGCTGCCCGTGCAACGGCGGCTCTCGACCGCCCAGGGTGCGGCAGCCGCCCTCATGGCCGCCGCCGCGGTGCTGGCCCTGAGCCAACCCGAACGCACGCAGCAGGCACCGCCCCGCACGCCCTTCTCGGCGTTTCCGCTGCAACTGCCCGGCGGGTGGACGGCCCGCACCGACAAGCTGATGCCCGACATCGTGGCTGCGCTGGCCGTCACCGACTACTTCCTGGGCAACTACACGCGCGGCGGCGAGCAAGGCAAAGTGCCCTGGGTGAACTTCTACAGCGCCTACTACGCCTCGCAGAGCGGCGGTGAGTCGAGCCACTCGCCGCGCACCTGCATCCCGGGCGACGGCTGGACCATTCTCACGCTGGAGCAGGTCGACGTGCCCGACTTCAGCGGCCTGCGCGTCAACCGCGCCCTCGTCCAGAAGGGCGAGCACCGTCAGCTCGTCTATTACTGGTTCCGCCAGCGCGGCCGGAACATGACCGGCGAGTTCGAGGTCAAGTGGCGCATCCTGCGCGACTCGATCGTGATCGACCGCTCCGACGGCGCGCTGCTGCGCCTGGTCACGCCGCTGGCCCCGGGCGAAGACGCCGCGGTGGCCGAGCGCCGGCTGGTCGACTTCCTGCGTGCCATGCATCCGCTGCTGGGCGCTTACATCCCCGATTGAGATCATGAACATGAAACACACACCGTCGCGTCTGCTGCTGGTCGCCCTGACCGTGGCCCTGGCTGCCTGCAGCAGCAAGGAAGACCTCGTCGCCTCCGGCTTGAAGAAGGGCGCCGAGTATGTGCGCCAAGCCGACTGGGACAAGGCCAACGTCGAGGCGCGCAACGTGCTGCAGATCGACCCCAAGAACGCGGGCGCCTACCTCATCGCCGCGCAGATCAGCGAAGGCCAGGGCGAACCGCGCCGCGCCTACGTCCAGTACCTGAAGGCCACCGAACTGCAGCCCGGGCTGCTGGAGGCCAGGACCGGCGTGGCGCGGCTGCTGCTGGTCACCGGCGACCGCGCCCGTGCCCAGGCCACGGTACAGGAGGTGCTGGCTGTCGATGCGCGCAACCCGATGGCGTTGACGCTGCAGGCCGCCCTGCTGTCGGCCGCGGGCAAGCCGGCCGAGGCGCAAGCCCTGGCCCGGCAGGTGCTGGCCAGCAGCGAGCAGGCCCCTGTGGACGCCAGCCTGCTGCTGGCCGGCCTGCACTCCAACGCGCGTGAATGGCCGCAGGCGCTGGCCGTCCTGGAGAGCGCGCTGCAGCGCGACCCCCGGCACCTGGGCCTGTTGCAGGCCGCCGTGGAAGTGGCCTCGGCCAACGCCTCCGACCCGGCGATGGGTGCGAAGGCCGTCGGCTACTTCGAGCGCGCGACCGTGGCGTCGCCGAAGAACCACGCGCTCTGGCTGACCTGGGCGCGCTACCACTTGGCGCGCAAGGAGACCGACCGCGCCGAGGCCGTGATGCGCAAGGCCATCGATGCGCAGCCCGACGACGGCCGGCGCCGCCTGGCCCTGCTCGACTTCCTGACCGCCACGCGCGGCGCCGCCATCGCCGAGACGCAGTACCTGGCCTACATCAACGACAAGTCGCGCGACATGTCGCTGCGCTTCGGCCTGGCGGGGCTGTACCGCAGCAGCAACCGCCCACAGGACGCGCAGCGCGTGCTGGCCGAGATCATCGACCGCAGTGACGACATCCCCAGCCAGGTGAGTGCACGCAACCAGTTGGCGGGCTACCGCCTGGCGGCAGGGCGCACAGCCGAGGCCCGGGCACTGGTCGAGGAGGTCCTGAAGAGCCACCCGCGCGACACCACCGCCCTGGTGCTGCGCGGCCGCATGCTGCTGAACGAAGGCAAGCCCAAGGATGCCGTGGCCGACCTGCGCGGCGCGCTGCGCGACGAGCCCGGCAGCCTGCAGGTCGTACAGCTGCTGGCGCAGGCACACCGCGCCGCGGGTGAGCCAGCACTGGCCCGCGATGCCCTGGCCGAGGCCGTCAAGCAGCGTCCCACCGACGCCGGGCTGCGTGGCCTGCTGGTGGCCGACATGGCCGACGCCGGCGACTACGTCTCGGCGCACGCTGAACTCGACAGCGCGCTGCGCGTCCTGCCCAAGACCACTAGCCTGTACGAGCTGAAGTCGCAGCTGGCCATCGCGAAGAAAGACTACGCACTGGCGCAGAAGTCGCTCGAACTCCTCAAGGCGCAACGTCCCGATGAGGCCATCGGCTACGTGCGCCTGGGCCAGTTGCACGCCAGGCAGCAGCGCTACGACGCTGCGCTGCGGGAGTACGACGCCGGCGTGGCCGCCGCCCCGGGCGACCCCTCGCCCTACATCGCCGGCGTCACCCTGCTGGCCGGGCTGAAGCGCCACGACGAGGCGCTGGCCCGGGTGCAGACACGCGCCCGCGCCGAGCCGAACAACCGCGCACGGTACCTGCAACTGCAGGGCGAGGTGCTGGCGATGCGGGGCGACCTGGCCGGCGCGGGCAAGGCCTACAGCGAGGCCGTGGCGGCGGCGCCGCAGTTGCTCAGTGCCCATCTGGGCAAAGCCCGGGTGCTGCGGGCCGCAGGCAAGACGGAAGAAGCCCTGCAGGCCTTGGCCGCAGGCGAGAAGCTGCTGCCGGCCGAGCCGATGCTGTCGACGACACGCGCCGAGTGGCTGACGCGGCTCAAGCGCCACGAGGAGGCCATTGCGGTGTACGAGCAGGTGGTGCAACGCTTCCCCGACGACACGGTGGCCGTCAACAACCTGGCCTACCTGCTGGCCGAGGTCAAGGGCGACAAGGCCAGCACCGAGCGCGCGCTGCAACTGGCCGCGCGTTTCGCCGATTCGCGCAATGCCGGGCAGCTGGACAGCCTGGGCTGGATCCACTACCGCCTGGGCCAGTACGACAAGGCGCTGCCGCTGCTGGAGCGGGCCGTCGCGCTGGCGCCGCCGACGCCGCTGCTGCAACTGCACCTGGGCAAGGCGCTCGTCAAGTCGGGCGAAACGGCGCGTGGCCAGGCGCTGATCCGGCAGGCCATCGAGAGCAAGGCCGACCTGCCGCGCCTGGACGAGGCCCGGGCCCTGCTGCCACAGGGCTGACGGTGGCGCCCGGCTCGGCGCCCGGCGGCCCGCCGACGGCCGAGGCGTCGGGGTGGCTCACCCAAGCCTGGCAGCGGCTGGCCCAGGGCGACCTGGAGGGCGGCCGAAGGCTGGCGGCAACGGCCGTGCAGGGCGACCCCGCCTGCGGCCCCGGCCATCTGCTGCTGGCGATGGTCTGCGTGCAGGAGGGGCAGGCCGGGCCGGCCCTGGAACACGCGCGGCAGGCCGCGTCGCTGTGCCCGGGCGACGCACGCGCCCAGCTCGTGCTGGGGCGCGCGCACAAGCTGGCCCACGCGCTGCCACAGGCCGTCGAGGCCTACCGCAGCGCGCTGGCACTGCAGCCCGACCTGGCCGAAGCGCATGTCAGCCTGGGCATCGCGCTGAAGCACGGTGGTGACCTGGCCGGCGCGCTGCAGTGCTACGAACGCGCCGTGGCCTTGAAGCCCGAGCTTGCCGCAGCGCGCGCCAATCTGGCCTACACACGCGCCGCACTGGCCGAGCGGGCGCTGGAAGCCGGCGCCGACGCCGCACCCGGCGAAGACGTCATCGAAGAGGCGCGACAGGCCACGCGGCTGGACCCGGGCAACGCCCAGCTGCACTTCAACCTCGGTCTGCTGCTGCGCCGCGCGCGCCAGCGCGCCGAAGCCATCGACACCTTCAACCGCGCGCTGGGTGCGGCACCCGGCCGCGACGACATCTGCCTGAACCTGGGCCACGAGCTCGTCGCGGGCGGCATGGGCGCCGCCGCGGTGCGGCTCTACGAACACTGGCTGCAGACGCAGACGCAGACGCAGATGCAGACGCATGCGCAGCCGCCCTCGCCGGCGGTGATGCGCGCGCTGGCCAACCAGCTCACGCGGGAAGGCCGCGCCGGTGAAGCCCTGGCCTGGGCCGAGCGGGTGGCGGCGCTCGAACCGGACCCTCGGGCCTGGCTGCAGCTGTGCCACAGCTACCAGCAATGCCGGCGCCTGCCCGAAGCGCTGGCCGCCGGGCGCAAGGCCATCGAGGTGTCGGGCCGGGCCTGGGCGATGTACTCGGTGCCGCTGATGGTGGCCAACTACCTCGTCGAAGACGCGGCCGAACTGGCGGCGCTGCACGCCGAGGCCGGCGCGGCGCTTGCTGCCGAACTGCCGCTGCAGTGGGCGCCGGCCATCACGCCGGCCATCACGCCGGCCATCGCGCCGGCCGTCCCTGCGGCCCCCGGGCTGCGTCGCCTGCGCGTGGCCTATGTCTCGGCCGATTTCATCAGCCACTCGGTGGCCTTTTTCATGGCCCCGCTGCTGCAGCACCACGACCGCACGAAGTTCGAGGTGTGGTGTTACTACAACCGCGGCTGGGGCGACGAGACGACGGCGCAGCTGCGGGCCTGCGCCGACCATTGGGTGGAGTGCGAGCACCTGTCGGACGAAGCGCTGGCCCACCGCATGCGCGCCGACGGCATCGACATCCTCGTTGACCTCTCGGGCCACACCTCGGGTGCGCGGCTGGGGGTGCTGGCGCGCGGCGCTGCGGCGCTGCAGGTCAGCTACCTGGGCTACCCGACGGTGACCGGTGTGCAGGGTGTGCACCACCGCATCACCGATCACGTCATCGACCCCGGCGACCAGCCCGACATCGGCAGCGAGCGGCCGCTGGTGCTGCGGCGCTCGATGTTCTGCTACCGCCCGCCGGAGGCGCGCGAGTGCCCGGACGTGGCGCCAGAGCCGCCATCGCGCCGCGGGCCGGTCACCTTCGGCTCGTTCAACAACGTGGCCAAGCTCAGCGACCGCACGCTGGCGCTGTGGGCCCGCGTGCTGCACGCCGTGCCGGGCTCGCGCCTGCTGCTGAAGGCGGCGGCGGCGGGCGACGCCGCCACGCAGCGCAGCATCATTGAGTTCATGGCCGGCCAGGGTGTGCACGCGGCACGGCTGGAGATGCGCCCGCGCATCGGCGACCGCCGCGAGCACCTGGCGCTGTACGGCGAGGTCGACGTGGCGCTGGACAGCCACCCCTACAACGGCGCCACCACCACCTGCGAAGCGCTGTGGATGGGCGTGCCGGTGGTCACGCGGGCCGGGCGCACGCACCCGTCGCGCATGGGTGCGTCCATCCTGGTGGCGGCCGGGCAGGCGGGCTGGGTCTGCCACGACGACGACCGCTTCGTGGCGCTGGCCGCGGCGCTGGCCGCCGACGAACCCGCGCGCAGCGACTGGCGCGCGCAGGCACGTGCGCACTTGCAGCGCAGCGAACTCATGGACGAGCCTGGCTACGCCGCCGCTTACGAAGTGTTGCTTCTGCAGGCCTGGCTGGCCCGCAAGGCGCCGCCGGCCTGACGCGCGCCGGCCCGGGTTGCGGCGGC
>JBBRBW010000097.1:0-16438 GCA_038205425.1 Burkholderiales bacterium
ACATCGTGCAAGCAGGCGGGGCGCAGATGGTCTTCCATGGCATGAGCGAAGACGACGTGCGCCGCATCATGGCCTACCCCTTCAGCATGATCGGTGCCGACGGCGGTGTGCAAAACGGCGAAGGCTTGCCGCACCCGCGCAGCTACGGCACCAATGCGCGTGTGCTGGGCAAGTACGTGCGTGACGAGCAAGTCATCCGGCTGGAAGAAGCTGTGCGCCGCATGACATCGCTGGCCGCCCAGCGTTTTCAGCTCGCCGACCGCGGGTTGTTGCGCGTGGGCTATGCCGCCGATATCGTCGTGTTTGACGAAAAGACCGTGCGTGACCGCGCGACCTTCGAAAATCCGCACCAGATGTCCGAGGGGTTCGATGCGGTGGTGGTTAACGGTGTGGTGACAGTGCAGGGAGGCAAACACCTGGGCGTTCGCGCTGGTCGCGGTTTGCGTGGGCCGGGTGCTGGGGCGTGAGGCGGCCGGTTCAGCAGGTCGGAGGATAGGGTTTTCAAACGCCCCTTTTCCCGGATCCCCCGGTGAGGCTCTCCATCACCCACTGACCCGTTCCTTGGGTCTAGCTGGCGCACTTTGAAGGCCGATAACAGCGCCGAAGTGCGTTTTTCGAAGCGGTCGCCTTGGGGGTTTCCCGAACGATGAGGCGCCAAGCCTCGGCTCTGAAAAGCTCTGGCGCAGCCGATCCCCGCGGCCCTGGTCACCGGGCCGCCTGAAAAGTGTTGGCCGGAGGGTCTCAGACCGCTTGCAGCTGCGACCCGCGGGCGGACTCCCGCGGTGATGCCCTGGCCTTCAGACCCAGGTGAGTGAGTGAGGATCTTCTCGATGACCGCGTGAGTCGCGATGGGACGTCGTACAGCCGCCCTTCACCAGCACCCGCTGATGGCCGAGTCCGGGTTTTCCGTGGATTCGTCGGGGCTGACCTTGGCTGGCGCAGCCAGCAAATCGAAATTCAGCTTGCTGGCGCGGCCTCGTACTCACGCTGTCGGCCATGAGCCGTCACTTGGTGCCGATCAGACCAGTCGTTCCCGCCTCTGCGCGCGCCTCGAATTTGGGCGGCTGCCCGACATCAGGCCGGCGCGACAATGCGACCGTGGGTTCGGTCACCATGGCCGGCCAGCAGGCCGGCGACGGAGATGTCTTCGTCCAGCGCTTCCCAATGTATGCCGCGCGGGCTGAGCTCGAACTGATTCCGCTGTTCGGGCGTAGCAGCCAAAAGGCGAGGGAACCACGCGAGCGGGACGGCCATGCGCCGGCCATCGTCCAGATCGACCCACATGCTGTCGTCGTCGAATCGCACCGCTTTAGCTGAAGTACTCATGCCAAGTCCTCTAGATCAGCACCCGGTTGGTCTGAGCAACCTCTACCAATTCGCGCAGCGTCCCGGCATCGAAACCGAAGCTGGAGGCAACCTGAACCTGCGGGTCGAGCCAGATCTTGGCCTCGCTGCTGCCCGAGCGTACATGCACATGCAAGGGTTCGCGAGGGCTGCCCTCGTTGGAGTAGAAGAAGAAGCGGAAGCCTCTGTAGCTGAACACAACCGGCATCGCCGCATTCTAGGCACCGGCTGACGTCAGCGAGACGTGCAACTCAAGCAGTTCGGCCGCTTGCTGCTCACGGGTCGCTGCGTTATTGGCGCTCAACATCTGCTGCAGCACCGCGCGGCTGCCTTGGCGCAACTCAGTCCCCAGCGTGTACTTGTGGTAGCGGCTGAGGCCCGTCACGAGCTTCTCGAAGTGCACCGTCATGTCCAGTGCCGCCTTGTAGATCGGCAGATGTTCATGTCGTGCCATGGGACTGACCCCAAAAAACGGCGCGGTTGGGGGCTGCGCCTTGCAGGCCGCGCCGGGCCAGAGGCCCGACTCTTCGCCAGGCACAAAGCAGCCGCAGGGCTGCTTGGTGTCCGGGCCTAGCCCTCAAGCCCCGAAGAGTCAAAGCGCCCGAAGCGTCAAAGCGTCAACGTGGCCGCCTTCTCCGCGCCACCACCATCGCGCCCAACGCCAGCAGCGCCAGTGCCAGCGTCTGTGGCTCCGGCACAGAGGCGGCCACATCGCCAGGGCGCACGGCCACGGCAAAGAACTGGAAGCTCTGGAAGGTGAAGTTCTGGAGGCCGAAGCGGGGATTGAAGAACCACGCGCCGACGGACGAGACCTCCGTACCGGACCAGTAGAAAACTGAGCCGGGCTACCTGGCCGACGGCGATGCCGATACGGACGACGCCCGTGCACTCAGGCCGCTGCAGCGCGCAGCCTGCACTTACCGCGTCGCCTTCGGCCCGCGTACCGGCCAGAACGTATTCACACAGTGCAGGGAGCCATGCCGCGAGACGCCGCGTTCACGCAGGCGCTGTGTGCCGACGACAACTGCTCTGACGCGGGACCGACAACGTCGCCACGCTCAGATCCATCGGCATCCAGATAGCAGACCTGAGGAGGGCGGGTGCGACCCATACGTCGGAGAGGCCCGTCGATGCTCACGGTCCAGCAGGCACCCTCTGCGCCAGCAGTACCAGCGCAAGGGGCTCTCGAGGGCCCGTTTTCATGTGAACCCAGCCTGGAGAACCACGAGGGCTGCAGCCGCCTGCCGCTCGCCGCTCGCCGAATCAGCGTTCGACCGCGTGTGCCATCACGAATGCCGCGATCGCCGTGGTGTTCGTCAGGTCCAGGTGTTCGGCTCCTGCGCTGGGCAGCGGCCCATCGCTGGCAATCGCCAGTAGGCCGGGCCAATCGGGCCACAGCGTCGGCTTGCCGACTTCAGCCCGCCACACCTCCAGCTTTGGAAACCCGCCGGATTTGAAGCCCTCGATCAACACCAGATCGCAGTGTTGCAGGCGGTCCAGCAGGTGGTCGATCGTCGGTTCTGCCGCGCCGCGCAACTCGTGCATCAGTGCCCAGCGGTCGTTGCCGAGCAGCAGGACTTCCTTGCAGCCCGATTCCCGCAGCCGGTACGAGTCCTTGCCCGGACGGTCGATGTCGATGTTCTTGTGGCTGTGCTTGATCAACGAGACCAGCAGGCCTCGGGCAGTCAGTGCTGGAACAAGGCGTTCGAGCAACGTGGTCTTGCCCATGCCGGAGTGGCCGGCGATCCCAAAGATCTTCATATGCAGTCCGGGTTGGTCCGGGTCAGTGCGGGCAGCCGAATCTACCTTCATCAGGCCGCCGCTTCCGTGCTCGGCGTCAACGCCGTCGCGCAGGCGGCCGGGACCGCCAAGCCCTGCAGACGATCACAGCGCCCCGAACTTTTTGACCCAGGTCAAGGGGGCGCCATCGCGCAGCACCGGCCTACGCTGGGCAGCATAGGCCGGTGTCACGGCCAGCGCATGCCGCGCGTCCAGCGCAATCCTATGCTCGAACGGTGTTGACCAGATCGAGGGTGCCATGAGCGCAAGGCGGGAGTTCTTGAAGGGCGTCGGTGGCCTCACGGCCGGCGCAGTGGCCGCGGCCTCGGCCGTTGCGGCACCGGCCAGCGCCGACGCGCGGCCGCGCCGCTACGCGATGGTCGTTGACTTGCGCAAGTGCATCGGCTGTCAGGCCTGCACGGTGGCTTGCGCCTATGAAAACCAGGTTCCCGCAGACCGCTGGCGCACGGTGGTGGCGGTGCGCGAGGTGCGCACCGAGCGCGGCGTCGGCGCGCTGATGCTGCCGCAGATGTGCAACCACTGCGACGAGCCGCCGTGCGTGACCCGCTGCCCGGCAGACGCCACCTAC
Source organism: Burkholderiales bacterium (assembly GCA_038205425.1). Lineage (GTDB taxonomy): Bacteria > Pseudomonadota > Gammaproteobacteria > Burkholderiales > Burkholderiaceae_C > Rubrivivax. Next base: position 3,713 of record JBBRBW010000097.1, read on the forward strand.
AAGACCGCCGACGGCAGCGTGCAGATCGACGCCGACAAATGCATCGGTTGCGGCCGCTGCGTTCGCGACTGCCCCTACGGCGCCCGCTTCATCAACGCAGCCACCGATACCGCCGAGAAGTGCAACTTCTGCCTGCACCGGGTGGCCGCTGGCCTGCTGCCGGCGTGCGTGGAAACCTGCGTCGGCGGCGCGCGCGTGTTCGGCGACCTCAACGACCCAACCAGCACGGTGTCGCAGTTGGTGTCGAAGGAAAAGGTTCAGGTGCTCAAGCCCGAGAAGGGCACCCGGCCGCATGTCTTCTATCTCGGGCTCGACGCCGTGCTGGCTGCCAGCGGCCAAGCGCTGCTGGCCGATCCGCGCCAGACCCGCGGCTGAAGCCGCCAGACCGCAACAGGAGTTCGAGATGTCCACCAACCGCCGCCATGTCCTGACCGCCTTCGGCGCCGCCGGCCTGGGTTCGGCCGCCCGCGCCGCCGGTGCCGCTGATGCACCGGCCACCCCGTCCGCCAGCGCCCGCCTGCACGGCAACTCGCTGGCGCCCGAGTTCAGTGTCGACAGCAGCGGCGCCTTGCACGTCAACACCGCGCAACAGGTCAGCTACACCGCATGTCTGGGCTGCACCACACAGTGCGGCGTGCGCGTACGGCTGGACCGCAAGACCGGCAAGGTGTTGCGCGTGGCCGGCAACCCCTACCATCCGCTGTCGTCGAGCCAGCCGCTGCCCTTCAAGGCCTCGGTGCGCGAAAGCTACCTGGCCACCACCGCGCAGGGCAGCCGCGGTCTGGATCACCGGGCCACGGCCTGCGGACGCGGCAATGCGATGGTCGAACAGATGAGCTCTGTGCACCGCGTGCGCACGCCGCTCAAGCGCGTGGGGCCGCGCGGCGGCGGCCAATGGGTGCCGATTGCACTGGAGCAACTGGTGCGCGAAGTCGTCGAAGGCGGTGACCTGTTCGGCGAAGGTCCGGTCGAAGGCCTGCGTGCCCTGCGGGACCTGAAGACGCCGATCGACCCCCAGCAGCCCGCACTGGGCCCCAAGGTCAACCAGGTGGCCTTGCTGGCAGGCGTCAACGACGGCCGCGAGCCCTTCGGCCGGCGCTTCCTGCAACAGGCCTACGGCAGCATCAACTACGTCGGGCACGGCTCGTACTGCGGCGGTTCGTACCGCTCGGCTGCGGGCGCGATGTTCGGTGACATGAAAGGCATGCCACACGGCAAGCCCGACTTCGAGAACGCGGAATTCATCCTGTTCGTCGGCACCGCGCCCGGCAACGCAGGCAACCCGTACAAGCGGCAAGGTGCGCAGATCGCCAAGGCGCGCAGCGACGGCCGCCTGTCGTACGTGGTGGTGGACCCGGTGCTGACGCACGCCGACAGCACCGCTGCCGGCTCGCGCAGCCAATGGCTGCCGATTCGCCCGGGCACCGACGGCGCTCTGGCGATGGCGATGATCCGCTGGATGATCGACAACGACCGCTGCGACACGCGTTTCCTGTCGCAACCCGGACCCGAGGCTGCGCAGGCCGCCGGCGAAGCCGCCTGGAGCAACGCCAGCCACCTGGTCATCGTCGAGCCGGGCCACCCCCGCGAGGGCCGCTTCGTGCGCGGCTCCGACCTCGGCCAGGCGCTGGCCGATGCCGACCGCTATGGCGACAGTGACCCCTTCGTGGTGCTGGATGCCGCTACCGCAGCGCCGGTCAGGCACGACCAGGCCCGCAGCCCGGCGCGGCTGGCCGTCGACACGCGGCTCGATCTGGCGGGCAAGCCGGTGGCGGTGAAGTCGTCGTTCAGCCTGCTGGCGGAGTCGTCGCGGTCGCAGACCGTGGAGGCCTACGCGCTGGCCTGCGGCATACCGGCCGACCGCATCGTGGCCCTGGCGCGCGAGTTCACCGCGCACGGCAAGAAGGCGGCCGTCAGCGTCCACGGCGGCACGATGGCGGGGAACGGCTTTTACAACGCCTATGCGCTGATGATGCTCAACACCCTGGTGGGCAACATCAACCGCAAGGGCGGGACGCTGATGGGGGGCGGGGGTTTCCGCGACGCCGGTCCCGGCCCGCGCTACAACCTGCAGAGTTTCGCGGGCGAGGTCAAGTTCAGCGGCACGCCCCTGGGCCGCAACGTGCCTTACGAACGCTCGGCCGAATTTGCGCAGAAGAAGGCCGCTGGCCGTGCCTACCCGGCGCAGGCACCCTGGTACCCGAATGCACCGCAGGTCGCCACCGAGTGGTTTTCGGCCACCGTCAACGGCTACCCGTACGCGCTCAAGGCGCTGTTCCTGTGGAGCACCAACCCGGTCTACGGCATCCCCGGCCTGCGTGGCGCGGCGCTGCAGGCGCTGGCCGACCCGAAGCACCTGCCGCTGGTGGTGGCCATCGATCCGTTCATCAACGAGACCTCGGCCTACGCCGACTACATCGTCCCCGACGCGCTGTTGTACGAAAGCTGGGGCTGGGCAGCGCCCTGGAGCGGCGTGACCACGCGCTGCACCACCGCACGCTGGCCGGTGATGGAGCCCGCGACCGGCCGCACGGCGGACGGCCAGGCCATCGGCGTCGAATCGTTCTTCATTGCCCTGGCCAAGGCGATGTCGCTGCCGGGCTTCGGCGCCGACGCGCTGGCCGACCTGGACGGCGCGCGCTACCCGCTGGATCGGGCCGAGGACTGGTACCTGCGCGGCGGCGCCAACATCGCTTTCGCCGGCAAGGCGCCGGTGCCGCCGGCGACCGACGAAGACCTGTTGCTCAGCGGCGTGGAGCGGCTGCGCGACCCGCTGCAACGCACGCTCAAGCCCGACGAGTGGCGCCAGGTGGCCGCGCTCTACACACGCGGTGGGCGGTTCCAGCCGCTCAGCGAGGCCTTTGCCGAGACCCAACCCGAGTTTGCGGCCCAGCGCTTCAGCAAGGCGCTGAACCTGTACCACGAGCCGCTGGGCACCAGCCGCAACAGCATGACGGGCCAGCGCTGGCCGGGCGTTCCCACCTGGACGCCAGCGGCATTTGCCGACGGCACGCTGGTGCAAACACGCTACCCGGTGAAGGACTGGCCGTTCCTGATGATGAGCTTCAAGTCGCCGCTGCAGAGCCCGTACAGCCTGGGCGCGGCCAGGCTGCGTTCGCTGCGGCCGACGAATGCCGTGGCGCTGAACACGGCCGATGCGCGGCGCCTGGGGCTGGCCGATGGCGACACCGCCTTGCTGCGCACGCCCGCCGGCAGCCGCAAGGTGGCCGTGCAGGTGCGTGACGGCGTGATGCCCGGCGTGCTGGCGGTGGAACACGGCTTCGGGCACCGCGAACTGGGGGCACGTGCGCACCGCATCGGCATCCAGATGCAGCCGGTCGTCGACGGCCTGGCAGCCGGCTTCAACCTCAACGACCTGGGCCTGGCAGACCCGACGCGGGCCGGTGCGTCGGTCTGGATGGATCCGGTGGCAGGCAGCGCGGTGCGCAACGGTCTGCCAGCGGCCCTTTCAAAGGTTTGAACCTCTAGACGGGCCCCTGCGCGGCTGCGAGCACCGGCAGCATCAACGCAGCCAGTTCGGCGGCCGAGTGGGCCTGCATCTTTTCCAGCACATGCTGGCGGTGCACCTGCACGGTCCTGGCGCTGATGCCGAGTGCCAGCGCGATGACGCGGTTGGGCTGGCCACGCGCCACGCACAGGGCCACTTCCTTCTCGCGCGCGGTGAGCTGTTCGAACTGTGCCTGCACCGTGCGGTGTACCCGGCGCGCATCCAGCGTGGCGAGGCTGCGGCGCATGGCCTGGGCAATGGCGTCGAGCAGCGCCTGGTCGCGGAACGGCTTTTCCAGAAACTCGGCCGCCCCCTGCTTCATGGCCTGCACGGCCAGCGACACGTCGGCGTGGCCGGTGATGAAGATGATCGGCAGGTCGATGCCGCGCTGCTGCATCGTGTGCTGCAGTTCCAGGCCGCTCATCGTGGGCATGCGCACGTCGAGCACCAGGCAGCCCACGGTGTCCGGGCGAATCGCGGCGAGAAACGATTCGGCGTCCGCGAAGCCCTGCGCCTGCCAGCCGACGGATTCGGCCAGGAAGACCACCGAGCGGCGCATGCCGGCGTCGTCGTCGACGACGAAGATGGTTGCGTCATTCAGGGGGGTGGGATTGGGCATGCGCCGTCCTGGGCAGGGTAAAGAACACGCTGACGCCGCCCTGCGGCGCCGGCGCCGCCCAGATGCGCCCGCCATGCGCCTCCACCACGCGCTGGCAGATGGCCAGGCCCAGGCCCACGCCGTCGGGCTTGGTGGTGAAGAAGGGCTCGAACAGGCGCCCGACCGAAGTGGGGTCGAGGCCGCTGCCATTGTCCGTGACCCCGACCCGAAAGTGGTCCTCGGCCGGGACGCACTCCACCACGATGCGCCGCTCCGAGGGCGGCAGCGCCTGCATCGCGTCGAGAGCGTTTTTCATCAGGTTCAGCAACACCTGCTCCACTTGCAGCCGGTCGGCCTGCACCCACGGATCGGTGCAGGCCGGGTCCATGCGCAACGTCACCGCAGGCGGGTGGCTGAGCATGCTGCAGAACATGGCCACCGCGCCCTCGAGCGTCTGGCGCAGGTTCACCGGCTCGCGCCTGGACGCGCGCTTGCCGACGAAGCCGCGGATGCGCTGCATGATGCCGCCGGCACGTTCGGCCTGGTCGGCGATCTCGTGGCTGGCCTGCAGCAGCGGCGCGGCGTCCAGGCGCCCGGCCTCGATGCGCCGCACCATGCCCCGCGCGAAGTTGCCGATGGCCGCCAGCGGCTGGTTCAGTTCGTGAGCCAGCATGCTGGACATCTCGCCCAGGATGCCCAGGCGCGACAGGTGGTCCAGCTTCTCCTGCTGCGCACGGGCCTCGCTCTCCATCTGCGCGCGCTGCTCGAGCGCCCGGCGCAGTTCGGCGGTACGCGCATGCACCAGGCGCTCGACGCGCAGCGAATGGACCAGCCAGGCGGCGAGCAGGGCGGCCGCCAGCGCGAACCACACCCAGTGCCGCTGCAGGAAGCCCTTCAGGCTGCGCTCGCGCAGGTCGGCGTAGGGGCCGATCTCGAGGTCGCGGAACAGCTCGCGCACCGGCTGGTAGTCGGTGGCCACGGTCCAGCCGTGGCCGTTCTCGGTGCGGGGCATCGCCAGCAATGCCGTGGCCACGCGCTTGGCCAGGTCGTTCGGGGTGTGCTTCAGCGACGCGAAGGGCCAGTCGGGGTACAGACGGGTGGAGCGCTGGCACGGGAACGCGCCGCCCTTTTGCGCGAGCACGGTGAATTCGTCCTCGCGCACCTGGCCTTGCTGCACCATCGACTCCAGCAGGCAGGCGCGCACGATGCCCGCATCCACCTCGCCACGGCGCACGGCCAGCACCACCTGCTGCATCGGAAAGCCGGAGAAGCTGAGCGAGGCCAGGTCGGCGTAGGGGTCGACGCCGGCTTGCTTGAGCTCGCGCCACGCCACCTGGAAGCCGCCGAAGGCGCGGTCGCTCACCGCCATCACGCGCCGGCCCTTCAGGTCGGCCAGCGAACGCAGTTCGTCGCGCCCGCGGCGCACGATCACGGCCGAGGCGATCGCCTCGGTGGGGCTCGACGCCTGGGGCGACTCCAGCGTCGCGATGCGGCTGGCGCCGTGGGCCGCCTCCATGTCGACATAGAAGCCGCTGTTGGCGATGAAAAAGTCCACCGAGCGCGCGGCCACCGCCCGGCTCAGGTCCGGCAGGTCGAAGGTGCGGATCTCGAACCGGCGGCCAGGCACGGCGGCCTCGAGGTAAGGCTCGAGGTGCGCCCATGCCTGCGCCGCCTGCGCGGGCCCCTGCGGCGCCAGCACGCCGATCTGCACCGGCTGGGGCCCGACCTGCGCCTGCGCGCCGGCAGCACCGCAGCCGGCGGCCACGCTCAGCAGGCACGCGACCATGCGCCGCACTCGCCGCACCAGGCGGGTCGGAGGGGATGGGGTCGGCTGGGGCGGGCGCATCGTTGTCGAACGGCATTCTCCGAGACGCGTGCTCCGGACGGCAGTGCCGTGGGCCCCGCCTTTGAGGTGCATCAAGTCAACAAGGCCGATGCCTTAGGCCGCTACTGCGGCGAGCCGATGGTGGGCGCGCGCACCAAAGCATAGCCTGGCTGTCACGTCGAGCCGCACACCGCAACGAAGCGGCCGAGCCCGGCGTGCAGCAGGCGCAGTTCGGTGCCGTTTCCCAGCACGCCCGTGGCCGCGCCGGCGAGTTCGGCCGTGTCGGACGCGCCGAAGCTGATCGCCACCGCCGGCGTTGCCGATGCCGCCGCGAGCGCCAGTGCGATGGCCCGTCCGAGAGCTCCCGTGCCCATGTCTCCCTCTTTTGCGAGCCGGTGCCGGCGTTTGCCGGTCGTGCCAATGCCGGGGTATACGCAGCGTCGAACCTGTCCATTCCCGTAAGGTGGCCAGGCAGCGCCGTTCTCGACCGCGGCGCCGGCCGGGAATAAGTCAGGCGGCTGCCGCGTAAATCTGGGTACGCCATCCCTGTGGTCGATGGACGAGGAGCCCGAGATGAAAAAATCCCCCGCCCTGGCAGCGGCCGCCGTGCTGGCGCTCGCGGCCGCGAGCATGCCGGTCGCGGCACAAGAGCTTATCTACACCGCGGTACTCAACGGGCTGCGCGAAGCGCCGCCCAACGCCTCGCCCGGTGCTGGCGCGACGGTGGTCACCTTCGACCCCAATCTGTTCACGATGCGCGTGCAGGTCACCTTCGCCGATCTCATCGGCAACGTCACCGCGGCGCATATCCACTGCTGCACGGCGCTGCCGGGCGGCGGCACGGTCGGTGTGGCGACGGAGACGCCCAGCTTCGCCGGCTTTCCGCACGGTGCCAGCTACGGCACCTACGACCATATCTTCGACATGACGCTCGCGGCCAGCTACAACCCGGCCTTCATCACCGCCAACGGCGGCACCGTCAGCACCGCGTTCAGCGCGCTGCTGTCCGGCGTCGGCGCGGGCAGGGCCTACCTGAACATCCACAGCACGTTTGCGCCCGGCGGCGAAATCCGCGGCTTCCTCGCCACGCCGGTGCCGGAGCCGGCGACTTGGCTGATGATGCTCGGCGGCGTGGCTGCGCTCGGCGGCCTGGTGCGGCGCCGATCCCCTGCCTGAGTGCCCTGGCGCAGGCGTGCACGGTGGTTGCGGAATAATCCCCAGCCACCGTTCGTATGCCTGCCAGTGAATGCCCCTGCTGCCTTCCGACGCCAGTTGCTGGGCGCCATTCCGCGCCTGCGCCGCTATGCGCGAGCCCTGACGCTGGACGAGGCCGCCGCCGACGACCTGTCGCAGCAGGCGTTGGAGCGTGCGCTGCTGCACTGGCGCCAGTTCGATCCCGAGCGCGAGATGGGCGTCTGGCTGCTGTCGATCGCTCACAACGCGCACCTTGACACCGTGCGCCGCAACGCCCGCATCACTGTGACCGACCCCGAAGAACTGTTGCGCGTTCAGGACGAACGAGACGCCGACCCCGGCACCGACGTCGGGCTGCGCATGGACTTGATGGCGGCCCTGACCCGGCTGTCCGCCGAGCAACGCGAACCGCTGCTGCTGGTGTGCGTGGAGCAGCTGAGCTACAGCGAAGTTGCCGAGGTGCTGCGCATACCGATCGGCACCGTGATGTCGCGCGTCTGCCGTGGCCGTGCCGCGCTGCGGCGCTATCTTGAAGGGGGGGCGCAGCAGCGCCCCGAGTCCGGCTCCCCGCTCAAGCGGGTGGTATGACGAGTGGTATGACGGGTGATATGACGATGGGCACCGAACGTCCTGATGACGAGCTTCTCAGCGCTTTCGTTGACGGCGAACTCGACGACGCCGAGCGCGAGCGCGTCGATGCATGGCTGCGCGAACACCCCGAGGACCAGCGTCGCGTGCAGACCTGGGCGGCCGACCGCACCGCGCTGGAGAGTCTGTTCGGCGGCACTCTGCAAGAGGACGCTCCCGAGGCCCTGCGTGCGGCAGTCTGGCGCGGTGCGCCGGGCGCCGGACCACCGCGTTGGGCGATGGCCGCCGCTGCCGTCGGCTTGCTCGTGGCCGGGGCGCTGTTCGGTGGCGCAGGCGTCTGGCAATGGCAGGACCAGCGCCTGCTCGCCCAGGAGACGCGCCTACGCACCGAACTGGCCGCCGGCACGGCGCAGGGCTGGGTCGAGCGCGCCGCGCTGGCGCACAGCATCTACGTCGCCGAGCCGCGCCATGCCGTCGAGGTCAAGGCACAGGAGGAGCATCTCTCGCGCTGGCTGACGCGGCGCATCGACATCCCGGTCAAGCTCTTCGACCTGCAGCCCTTCGGCTTCGAGCTGGTCGGCGGGCGCCTGCTGCCCGACGGCCCGGGCAAGAGTGCGCAGCTGATGTACCAGGACGCACAGCAGCGCCGCGTCACGGTCTACCTGCGCAAGCCCGAACTGGGCACCGACGCCGCCTTCCGCTTCGAGAAGCAAGGCGCTCTGGGCATGTTCTACTGGATCGAAGAGGGCGCCGGCTATGCGCTCGTCGGTGAGTTGCCCAAGGCGACGCTGCTGACGCTGGCGCAGGCGATCTACCTGCAGCACCCGAAGGTGCTTCCCGCCGCGCCGGCCTCGCCTTCGACACCGGCGGCGCCAGCCAGCCGAGGGCGGAATCCTGGCCCACGGCTTCCTTCGCCTTTTCCGCGCCGACTGTGGGCACAAAAAGCGAGTCGCCTTCAGCTGCAAACGCCGAGGGTTCTGCCCATCATGCGAAGCGCCTCACCGATGAAGCGCTGCTGGCGCTGCTGCACAAGCTCATCGCCCGCCTGATGAAGCTGCTGACCCGCCGCGGCGTGCTCGTCGAAAAGGAGGGGTCGACCTGCCTGGCCGATGTCGATGCCGACTCGGACGACGCGCGCATGCTCGGGCCGCTGCGAACGGCCGCGAGCACCTACCGCATCGCCTTCGGCCCGCGCGCCGAACAGAAGTTGTTCACCGTGCAGGCAGCAGCCGGCACACCCGGTTCTGGGTAGCGGCACCGGCAACCTGTCGATCCTGAGCCACGTGGCGCAGGTCAGCGCCGGGGCAGCACAGCGACGGCGGGCGGACCACCCCCAGCGCGTGGCGCACCGCAGGCACCCAGGCCTCGGTCAAGGTGGAGCCCTTGTCGAAAAACGGCATGGAAGAGATCGAGACCCCTGCCAGCGCCAGAGGGCAGACCCGCAACTGCGCACCAACATGAGCGCGGTGGAACAACTGCGGCCAGAGCGCCCGGGCAGCCTGCACAGCCGCAAGCTGCGCCGCTTTGCCGAGGTGGCGTTCCACGAGGCCTGCTCTAGCGCGGAGCCGATGCGGCGGTAGCGCCGGCTCCTGCACCCGCCACGGCTTGCGGGTTGATCGAGATGCCGCGTTTGCGCAACTCGGCCACCAGCAAGCCGGCGTTGGGGTTGCCGACGTCGGCCAGGCGCTGCGTGTCGGCGGCCAGCAGATCGAGCGAGTTGCGCAGCTTGGCTGCGTTGTCCACCGTCTGCTGCTGTCCGGTGTGTGTCGCGTTGAGCGCTTCACGTTCGGCCACCAGCACGAAGGTCTGATAGCCGAGCACGACCAGCAGCGCCAGGCCGCCCAGCAGCACGGGCACGAACGCGCTGTGCGCAACTCTTTCGGGATCGGCCCGCTCGGGGCCGGTAGCGTGAGGCTCGGCGGCGGCCGGAGGGGCAAGGGGAACGACGGACTTGATGCTCATGTTCGGTTCCGGCCGCGGCCTACTTGCGTGCCGGGGCGGTTGCCGCAGGAACCGCGGCCGCCTGGGGGTTGACGGTGTAGCTGATGCCATGGCGCTGCAGCAGCGCGCGCACATCCTGGTCGTTGTTGCGCGCGCCCAGTTCGGCCAGCGCGCGGATGATCTCGCGGTACAGCCCTTCGAGCTGCATCGACTGCTGCACGTACTGCTGGCGCACGCCGATGTCGCTCTGCAGGCCGCGGTTGAGCGACGCCAGGGTCACGTTGGCAGTGGCCAGCAACAGGCCCGTGCAGGCCACCGCCGTGGCCGTCCAGTACTGCACCCGGTTCACTGCGCCGCCCCGGCACGCGCTGCGCTGCGACGGCGTGCCGACCAACCCGCGGCTGCGGCAGCCAGCAGGACGAGCGAGATGCTGCCAGGTTCGGGCACCGTCCCGCCGCCACCACCGCTGACGACGTTGCCACGCAGCACCAACTGGATGGTTTCGATGACGCCGGTGGTGTCGCTGGCGTTGACGCTGCGGCCGTTGAAGACGATCGACTGCACGAATGCACCCACGCTGTTGGCCACGTAGCCCAGGCCGAGGGCACCGATCGAGCCGCCCGCCGTCAGCCCGCTGAAGGGGCTCCAGCCGGCGAGGCTGAACGCCCCTGCGCCGCTGGTGTCAAAGCTGCCGGAAAGGTCGTCGGCCGGGCCGGCAATGTCGTTGGCCAGGGCCATGGTCGTGCCCAGCGTGTCGCCGATGGCAAGGTTGCCGTAGTCCAGGTAGAAGGTATTGCCCAGTTGGCTGAGGCTGCCGCCCCCGCCGGCCAGCCTGAAAACCGCATTGGCCAGGTTGTTGACCTGCGCGGTGATGCCCACGCTGGCGTCGGCACCGGCCGAGACGTCGCTCATATCGGCGTTCTGGCTCGTGAAGGCGACCAGGGCAGTCTGGGTGAAGACCCCGGCGCTGGCCGTGTTCAGCGACACGCCAATGTTGCCGCTGCCCCCCGCGACCACGCCCGCCACGCTGCCGCTGCCGCCAAAGGGGCCCGATACGCCGCTCACATCGGCACGCAGCGTGTCGTTCAGCGCCGTCACTCCGGCGCTGTTGTTGACGACGATGTTCAGCGCGCTCACGGTGTCGCCCACGCGCACGATGCCGAAGTTCAGTGCCGTCGTCGGCGCCCCCCCCACGGCCTGCGTGTAGACCTTGCCTTCCACGTTGACCACTTGCGAGGCCAGGTTCATCTGGCAGTTGGGTGCGCAGTTGCCCACGTTGGACGCATCGGACACGAACTGGATGGTCGCCGTGCCCGCATTGGCGCCCGTGAAGTTGCCCGCCGTGCCGGTATTCAAGCCCACCACCAGGCTGCCATTGTTGGTGGCGCCGGGGTTCAGCAGGTTGAAGCTGCCGCTGGCCGTGGCCGGGCCTGTCGTGGCGCCCATGCTGGCATTCAGCGCCGCTTGCGGCGCCACCGTGGCCACATTGGTCACGCTCACGGTGCCGCTGGGCGCAGCAGCACCCACGCGCACCGCGCCCAGGTTGATGCCGGGGTTGTTGACCAGGGGGCTGGCCTGGTTGATGACGTTGGCCGTGGCCTGGATCGTGCCCTGCACACCGAAAGCATCGCTGCCCACGCCCAGCGTGCCCAGCCCGTTGCTGACCCCGGCTACCGCGCCAGCGCTGGTGTAGTTGACGGCGATGCTGCCGTTGACCGCGCCCGCTGCGCCGGTGTTGACGTTGACCGTCATCGTGCCGTTGCCGGCGTTGCTGTTGTTGCCGGCTGTGATGCCATTCAGGCCACCGCTGCCGCTGATCAGCGAAGCGCCGATGCCGCTGGCCGCGCCAAAGCTGGCGTGCAGGTCTTCGACGAAGCCGGCCGCGCCAGTGGCAGCGTTGCGCACCACCAGGTTCTGGCTCACGACCTGGCCCACTTGCACGGTGCCGAAGCTCAGCGGGCTGCTGACGAGCTGACCGGCAGCCGCCTGGTAGACGTTGCCGTTGACGGTCACTGCCTGGATGCCGGCCGCTGCCGTGCCCAGGCCGTTGCTGACGCCATTGACTGCACCGGCCGTCTGGTAATTCAGCGTCACCAAGCCGGTTTGCGCGCCAGCCGCGGCCGTGTTCACGCCGACGGTGATGGCGCCGGTGCCGGTGTTCCCGGTGCCGGCCAGCCGCCCACTGACGCTGCCGGTGGCGCTGGCCTGACCGCCGAAGCTGGCGATGCCGGCATTCAGGTCTTCGCTGAAGGCGCCGGCCGCTGCGGTGTTGCTGATCGCCAGCGTGGCGCTGTTGGTTCCCCCCACCCGCTGATTGGCCACCTGAACCGGGGTCACGGTGCTACCCACCGCCGCGTTGTAGGCAGCAGCGCCACCGGCCAGCACGACGTTGAGCTTCTGGTCGGCGATGTTCTCGAAGTTGCTGCGCAGGTTGATGGCCTGGCCGCTGAGCGGCGCCAGCGCGCCGGCGCTGGCGGCGTTGAAGGTGATGACCTGGTTGCTGCCGCCGCCGGCAGGCGCGCCGGCGTTGTAGTTGCTGGCCGTGACGCCGCTGCCACCCAGGCGGGCATCGGTGATGTTGCCGCCGTTGACGCTGGTCTGGATCGCGCCGCGCAGTGTCGGGCCGGTGCTGCCGCTGTTGCCGATGTTGACGTTGTAGGTGTTGGTGCCGACGCGCAGGTTGCCGATCGTCAACGTGGCGTTGGTGGTCGCGCCGTTGGTGACACCCGCGCCTGTGATGACTTGGGCCGCGTCACCGCCAGCCACGATCTGGCCCGCTCCGGTCACGCCAGCCCTGCGGTTGAAGCTGTTGCCACTGCCCGCGCCGATGTTGGTGTAGTCGGTGTTGAGGGTCAGGTTGCCGGTGCCGAGGTTGAGCGCCGCGCCCGCTGCGCCCATGGCCAGCGTGCCTTGGGTCTTGGCGCCGTTGGACAGGTTCATGATGCCGGTGGCATCAACCTGCAGCGTGCCCGTGCCCGACAGCGCCACGCCCACGTTCAGGGTGCCGGCCGAAGCCCGCACCAGGCCGTTGTTGACCAACGCCGAATCCGTGAAGCTGATGGTGCCGCCGCT
>JBBRBW010000098.1:0-15808 GCA_038205425.1 Burkholderiales bacterium
CTTGGCCAGGTCGCGCATCTTCGGCACGAAGTGGCGCAGGAAGAAGAGATAACCGCAGAACCACAGCACGGTGGGAATGGCCAGCCGCCAGTCGGCCAGGCTCATCAGCAGCAGCGCACTCAGGCCGTAGACCAGGATGTACCAGACGGCGCGGATCGAGCTCACGACGCAGTCGCGCAGCGCATTGCTGGTCTGCATCACACGGTTGGCGATGCGGCCGGCGAAGTCGTTCTGGAAGAAAGGCCAGCTCTGCCGCACCACGTGCCAATGGCTCTGCCAGCGGATCAGGCTGGTGACACCCGGCACCACGGCGTTGTTGCGCACCAGGCTGTCGGCCATCAACGCCAGCGGGCGGCCGATGAGGATCAGCAGCCCCATGCCCACCAGCATCGGCATGGCGTCGGCCAGCGCGGCGGCGCGGTCGGTGGCCTGCATCAGGCGCACGAGCTTTCCGATGAAAACCGGGATCACGGTGTCGATCAGCGCCACCGCCAAGCCGCTGGCGAACATCGCCGCGAACAGGCCGCGTGTTTGCCGCACGTAGTGCCAGTAGAAGGCGAGCAGCCCCGCAGGTGGCGCGGTGCCGGGCCGCGCGGTGGGCCGGATGCGGGTTTCGAAGAAGGTGAACATCGGGTGCGGCCACCCGGCGCCTGGACCAGGCACCCGGCCGGCTTTACAGCAGGAGGAAGCCGCGCATTGTCGCGGCTTGCGCCGCCACGCGCCGCCACGCGCCGGGCGGCGCCGGCCCTGTCCACGCCTTGTCCAAGGCCCTGCTGTAACCGTATCGTTACATAAAGACCTCATAGTTCTTAATGTGAACTGATTAGTTCAATATCCGGCCTCCGCAGTTTTCATCGAATGCGGACATCCCTCTTCACCCTGGCCGGAGAACCCCGATGTCTGACTGGACCCGACGCCTCTTCGCTGTTGCGATGGCCTCCTTGCTCGCCGCCTGCGGCGGCAACGACGACGACCCCAACCCACCCATTCCGAACATCGTCCAGACGGCGCAGGCCGACGCACGCTTCAGCGTCCTGGTCGAAGCCGTGGTGGCGGCCGACCTTGCCGGCGCCCTGTCGGCGCCCGGCCCGCTGACCGTGTTCGCGCCGACCAACGACGCCTTCGCTGCGCTGCTCGCCGAACTGGGCGTCACCAAGGCGCAGTTGCTGGCTGACAAGCCGCTGCTCACCGCCGTGCTGCAGTACCACGTGCTGGGCTCGCGCGTCAGCGCTGCGCAGGTGCCGCTGGGCAAGGCCGTCAGCCCGTTGGCCGGCGGCGTGTTCAAGGTCGACAGCGTCGGCGGCGCGCTGGTCGTGAACGACGGGCGCAACCGCAAGGCCACGATCACCGCCACCGACATCAACACGTCGAACGGCGTCGTCCACGTCGTCGACAAGGTGCTGCTGCCGGCCGACAAGAACATCGTGCAGACGGCGCAGGCGCTGCCGCAGTTCAGCATCCTGGTCGAGGCCGTGCTGGCCGCCAACCTGCAGGGTGCGCTGTCGGCCACCGGCCCGCTCACCGTGTTCGCCCCCACCAACGACGCTTTCGCCGCGCTGCTGGCCGAACTGGGCGTCAGCAAGGCGGCCCTGCTCGCCGACACCGCGCTGTTGACTAAGGTGCTCACCTACCACGTCGTCAACGGCCGCGTGCTGAAGGCCGACGTGCCCGTGGGCGCGCCCATCACCACGCTGCAAACGGGCACCTTCACGGTAGACGCCACGCTGGCCATCACCGACCAGCGCATGCGCAAGGCCGGCATCGCCGCCACCGACGTGCTCACCCGCAATGGCGTGATCCACGTCATCGACAAGGTCATCCTGCCCGCGCCGTAAGCGCGTGCAGTCCGGCAAGTCCCTCAACCACTGAAAGCCCACCCATGAAGCAATACCTCATCGCCGCCGTCATCGGCGCATCCGCCCTCGCTGCGCAAGCCAAGGACATCGTCGACACCGCCGTCGCCGCCGGCAACTTCACCACCCTGGCCACCGCGCTGAAGGCCGCCGGCCTGGTCGACACGCTCAAGGGCAAGGGCCCGTTCACGGTGTTCGCGCCTACCGACGCGGCCTTCGCCAAGATCCCGAAGGCCGATCTCGACGCGCTGCTCAAGGACAAGGCCAAGCTCACCGCCGTGCTGACCTACCACGTCGTGCCGGGCAAGGTGATGGCCAAGGACGTGAAGGCCGGCATGGTGAAGACCGTGCAGGGCGGCAGCCTGACGGTGGCGACGATGGGCGGCGTGACCGTCGACGGCGCCAAGGTGACGGCCACCGACATCGTGGCCGACAACGGCATCATCCACGTCATCGACAGCGTCGTGCTGCCGAAGTAAGCGCAGCGGCAAAGCGCCGCGGGCGCGGCACTGCACCGTCAGAAGGTGTAGCCCGCGCCCAGCGTTTCACCCTGCAGCGGCTGCAGCAGCCGCAGCAGGGGTTTGAGCGGCCCGTAACGCAAGGCCACCTTGCTGGCCGCCGCGAGCAGCGTGGCCACGTGCGCGTCGTGCGCGGCGTCGGCCGCGGCGCCCCTTTCGTGGCGGTCGCGGCAGGCCCGGCCCAGCAGCATCAGCTGGCGCTGCAGGCCCATCCATTCCAGCGCACGCCAGCATTCGCCGAAGTCGACATCGACCGGCAGTTCCAGACGCCGCGCGCCGTCCCACCAGCGGATGGCGAGGTCGAGTTCGGCGCCTTCGTCCTCGGCCACGCCGCCGTCGCGCAGCAGCGCGGCGATGTCGCAGGTCACCGGCCCGGCCACCGCGGCGCTGCTGTCGGGCACGGCGCCGGCGTCGGCGACCGACCATCCCCCGCGTACCGCGATGCGCGGCTGCGCCTGCGCGCTGCCGACCAGCTGGGTGCTGAGCCGCGCCCACAGGGCCTGCTCCGCGGCGCTCCACTGGCGCCCGAACTCGCGCTGCACGCACCAGGCCGGGAAGAGCTCGAGCTCGGCCAGCAGACGGTCGGCGCCGTAGGCCGGCAG
Source organism: Burkholderiales bacterium (assembly GCA_038205425.1). GTDB lineage: Bacteria > Pseudomonadota > Gammaproteobacteria > Burkholderiales > Burkholderiaceae_C > Rubrivivax. Next base: position 2,974 of record JBBRBW010000098.1, read on the forward strand.
GCCGTCCACCGGCACGCGGGCCTGGAACTGCAACAGGGCCTGCACGGCGGCGCGCGAGAGGGAGTCGGTCGTCAAGGCAAGGGCGGGCTGGGGGCCCGCAGCAGGGGCCGGGTCGAAGGCGGCGGGCGAAGGCCTGCGTCGGCGGGCCCTCATGGATAATGAATTCTACGAACCCGCCCTGGCCCCGACAGCGCCTCAGACCCCCCTTGTTCCCGATGCGCATCACCCCGCTGGCCGTGGCGGCAGGCCTGCTGGCCGGCGCCGGCGCCGCGCGTGCCCAGGCCGTGCCCCTGCCGGCCCGCGCTGCGGCGTCTTCCCCCGCGTCCTCTCCCGCGTCTGCCCTGGCGCTGGAAGCCAGCCGCAGCCTGCAGCCGCTGCCTCGCGGCGAAGCCGCACGCCAGCTGCCCATCGTGCTGCAGGCCGACCGCATCCGCAGCCAGCCCGACCTGGAAACCGTGGCCGAGGGCCATGTCGAGTTCCGCCGCGGCGGCACCGTCATCAAGGCCGACCGCCTGGCTTACGACAGCGCGCAGGACCTCGCCAGCGCCCGCGGCGGCGTGCGCGTGACACGCGGCGCCGCGCTCTACACGGGCCCCGAACTGCAGCTGCGCGTGCAGCGCTTCGAAGGCTTCTTCCTCGAGCCGCGCTTCGAGTTCTTCGAGCTCGGCGCCGGCGGCCGTGCCGCCCGTATCGACTTCCTGGACAGTGCCCGCTCGCAGGCCACCCGCGCCGAGTACACGAGCTGCCCGCGCGACGGCCCCGAGGAACCCGCCTGGCTGCTGCGCACCGACCGCGTCAGCCTCGACCTCGACAAAAACGAGGGTGTGGCCGAAGGCGCCGTGCTGCGCTTCCTGGGCGTGCCCATCCTGGCGCTGCCGGTGCTGAGTTTTCCGCTGTCCGACGCACGCAAGTCGGGTTGGCTGCCGCCGTCGATCAACACCGACAACCGCAGCGGTGTCGAGCTCTCGGTGCCCTGGTACTGGAACATCGCGCCGCAGCGCGACGCCACGCTGACGCCGCGCTTGATCACGCGGCGCGGCCTGGGCCTCGACACCGAGTTCCGCTACCTCGAGGCCCGCGACGAAGGCAGCGTGAACCTGGACTGGCTGCCCTACGACCGCCTGACCGGCCGTTCGCGCGAAGCGCTGCAGTGGTCGCACCTGGGCAGCCTGGCCAGCGGCACACGCTACAGCGCCGAGCTGGTAGGGGTCTCCGACGACGAATGGTGGAAGGACTTCCCCAACGCCGGACGCAGCCTGACGGCGCGCCTGCTGCCGCGGCGGCTGGCCGTCGAGCAGCCCTTTGGGGCCGGGGCCGCTGTCGGCCTGGTCTATGCCAGGGCGCTGCAGTGGCAGGTGCTGCAGGCTTCCGACCAGATCGTGATCTCGCCCTACGAACGCACGCCGCAGCTGGGTGTTCGCCTGGGCGGCGACCGCGGCGCCTGGCAGTACGCGGTGGAGACGGAATACAACCGCTTCACGCTGCCGCGTGGGCTCGAGACCCGCGCCGCGCGCATCGAAGGTGAACGTGTGCACCTGCTGGGCTACCTCAGCCACGGCTGGCGCCAGCCCGGCGGCTGGCTGGTGCCGCGGCTGAGCCTCAACGCCGCTGCGTACCACCAGGGCGAGCAGCGTGCCAGCCGCGTGATCCCGACCTTCAGCATCGACGCCGGCCTGGAGCTCGAGCGCCAGACCCGTGCCTTCGGCCGCGACCTGCGGCAGACGCTGGAGCCGCGGCTGCTGTACGTGCGCACGCCCTACCGCGCGCAGAGCCAGCTGCCGAACTACGACGCGGCGGCGAAGGACTTCAACTTCGTCTCGATCTACACCGACAACCAGTTCTCGGGCGTCGACCGCGTCAACGACGCCCACCAGCTCACCACCGGCGTGACGACCCGCTTCGTCGACACGCGCAGCGGCGCCGAGCTGCTGCGCCTGGGCCTGGTGCAGCGCTACCTGTTCCGCAGCCAGCGCGTGACCGCGCAGCCCGACGGCTCACCCGACGGCGCGCCGCTGGAGCAGCGCTTCTCCGACGCCCTGCTGCTCGGCAGCACCAGCGTCTTCCCGGCCTGGACGCTGGACGCCGCCGTGCAGTACAGCCCCGACCTGCAGCGCTCGGTGCGCTCGATCGTCGGCGCGCGCTACTCGCCCGGCCCGCTGCGCACCGTCTCCACCACCTACCGGCTGGCGCGCGGCCTCAACGAGCAGGTGGAAGTGGGCTGGCAGTGGCCGGTCTACGGTGCGGCGCGCGCCGGGCAGCGTGACGGTTCATGCAAGGGCACCTGGTATTCGGTGGGCCGCGTCAACTACAGCCTGAAGGACAGCCGCGTCACCGACTCGGTGCTCGGCCTGGAGTACGACGCCGGCTGCTGGATAGGCCGCTTCGTCGCCGAACGCCTGTCCACCGGCCGCAGCGAGGCGACGACGCGGCTGATGCTGCAGCTGGAGCTGGTGGGCCTGTCGCGCATCGGCTCCAACCCGCTGAGGGTCTTGAAGGACAATATCCCCGGTTACCGCCTGCTGCGCGAAGAGCGCAGCCTGGCGTCGCCCGCCGCCGACCGGCCCCCTGTCCCTGTCTATGACTGATTCCTTCACCCGCCTGCCGTCTGCCGCCCGCACCGCACTGACGACCGCCGTGCTGGCCTTCATCGTGGCGGCACCCGACGCCTATGCCCAGGGCCGCAACGCCCCGCGCAATGGCGACTACATCGCGGTCATCGTGAACCAGGAACTGGTCACCGCCGGCGAGGTCGATCGTCGCATCTCGCGCGCCCAGGCCGAGGCCGGCCGCGGCACCCAGCTGCCGCCCGAGGTCGAGCTGCGCCGCCTGGCGCTGGACGCGCTGATCGACGAGCGCGTGATGATCACGCAGGCGCGCGAAAGCGGCATGCGCGTGGACGACGCCGAGGTCGACCGTGCCGTGCAGAGCATCGCCGCGCAGAACCAGATCACGCTGCCGGTGCTGCGCGAACGCCTGCGCACCGAAGGCACGGACTACTTCCGCTTCCGCGCCAACGTGCGCGACCAGATCATGATCGAGCGCCTGCGCGAGCGCGAGGTCTACGGCCGCATCCGCATCAGCGACGAGGAGGTCGACGCCTTCCTCGCCGAACAGCGCGCCAAGGCCAACGTCGACGCCGAGACCAACATCGCGCAGATCCTCGTCACCGTGCCAGAAGGCGCTGACGCCGCCACCGTGGCCGCGCGCCGCGCCGTGGCCGAACTCGCGCTGGCGCGTGTGCAGAAGGGCGAGCCCTTCGATGCCGTGGCGCGCGAGGTCTCGGAAGACGGCAACCGCGCCACCGGCGGTGTCATCGGCCTGCGGCCGGCGTCGCGCCTGCCCGACCTCTTTGTCGAAGCCATCAAGGCGCTGAAACCCGGCGAGGTGACGGCGCAGCCGATCCGCTCGGGCGCCGGCTTCCACGTGCTGAAGCTGCTGGAACGCAAGGAGGCCGTGCTCGGCCGCATCACGCAGACGCGTGCGCGCCACGTGCTGCTGCGCACCTCGCCGCAGCTCAGCGCCGAAACCGCCGCACGGCGGCTGGCCGAATACAAGCGCCAGATCGAAAGCGGCAGCAAGAGCTTCGAGGAAATCGCGCGCCAGTTCAGCGAAGACGGCTCGGCGGCCGCCGGCGGCGACCTGGGCTGGAGCTCACCCGGCGTCATGGTGCCCGAGTTCGAGGAGGCCATGGACGCGCTGCCACTGAACGGCCTGTCGGCGCCGGTGGTCTCGCGCTTCGGCGTTCACCTGATCCAGGTCCTCGAGCGGCGCGACCAACTGCTGGAAGCCAAGCAGTTGCGCGAGCAGGCGCGCAACGTCATGCGCGAGCAGCGTTTTGAGCCCGCCTACCTCGACTGGACGAAAGAACTGCGCTCACGCGCCTACGTCGAGTACCGCGAGCCGCCGCAGTGAGCCGTGTTGAGCCGGCCGAGCGCCGGGCCGGCCCAGGCCGGCCGACGCCGGTCGCGGGACGCGGCCGGCACTCTAGACGTCCATCCCATAGGGAGATAGGGTGACGTACCCGTCACCCGAGGGGTTCCATCACGCCCGGAAGCGCTTCGGGCAGCACTTCCTGGCCGACGACAGCGTCATCCACGCCATCGTGCGGTTGATCGACCCGCGGCCGGGCCAGGCCGTGATCGAGATCGGCCCTGGCCTCGGCGCGTTGACCTTCGCGCTGCGCGACCGCTGCGGTGCACTCACCGTCATCGAACTCGACCGCGACCTGGCGGTACGGCTGCGCCGGCAGACCGGGCTGACGGTCGTCGAGGCCGACGTGCTGAAGGTCGACTTCAACGCGCTGGCCGCCACGGCCGGCCAGAAGCTGCGGGTCGTCGGCAACCTGCCCTACAACATCAGCACGCCCATCCTCTTCCACCTGCTGGAGGCTTGCGGCGGGGTGCAGGACCAGCACTTCATGCTGCAGAAGGAAGTCGTCGCGCGCATGGCCGCGGCACCGGGCAGCAAGGACTACGGCCGGCTGAGCGTGATGCTGCAGTGGCGCTACCGAATCGAAAGTGTGCTCGACGTGCCACCCGAGGCCTTCGACCCGCCGCCGCGCGTCGACTCGGCCGTGGTGCGCATGGAACCGCTGCCGGCCGACCCCAGCGTCGACGCGGCGCGTCTGGGTGCGCTGGTCACGGTGGCCTTCTCGCAGCGCCGCAAGATCCTGCGCGGCACGCTGGGCCGCTGGATCGCCCAGCAGGGCCTGCAGACCGACTTCGACCTGCAGCGCCGCGCCGAGGAAGTGCCGGTAGACGAATACCTGACCCTGGCGCGGCTGCGCCCATGAAAAAGGGCTCCTGAAGGAGCCCCTTTTTTCTGGGCTACCAAGCCCTTGCGCGGAGCCGGCTCCGCCGGGCCGCTGCAAGAGCCCCCTTGGGGCAGCGACCGGGAGGGAGCTTGGGGGCTCTCGTTATGCCGCGGTCAACCAGGCAGCCGTATCGAACGCGCTGCTCATCAACGGCATGTTCATGCCAAAGTTGGGGTTGATGCCGTTCTTGGGCACCACCTTCACGGCCGGCTTGACTGCTGCTGCGGGGGCCACTTCAGTAGCCCGCTCCCATGACCCGATTTCGAGGGAGCGGGCTACTGAAAAGAATAGAAACACCGGAACGGTATTCGTCGTTCCCCCCAGTACTCGGCGGCATCGCGGAAGACCTCGAGCAGTTGCTCGCGGGCCTCGCGGTCGAAGCGCGGGTTGTCGGGGATCTGCTCGAGCACGACGACGAAGCCCGGCTGCTGGCCGGCCTTGTGCACGAGGTCGGTCATGCAGTCGTAGAGCGCATCGAGGTTCTTGCCGAAGTGCGCCGGGAAGGTGAAGGCCTGGGCTATGCCCTCCAGCACCTCCTGCTTCGACTGCGTCGACGACAGGTTGGCGTAGAGGAAATGCTGGCCCGCAGTCTCGGCGGCCTTCATCAGGTCATCGACGCGGTAGGCGCGTATCGCTTGAACGATATTCGGGCGGATGGTCTGCAACTCCATGGTCGCGATCCTCCTAGGCAAGGGCATACAGGTTTCAGGATTCGGGATACCGACGTTCATGATGCGATGCGGCGAAAACTCGCGTAGTGGTCGTCGGTGTAAAAACAGGCTTCGGGCTGCGTCGGGGGCTTGCCGCCGCAGACGATGCGGCGAGCGCCCCGGTTGGACGCCCCGGGCGTCTTGACGGTGTACTCCCGGTAGTGACCCCGGGCTTGCATGGGCAGCAGGCGTTCGCGGTTGCCGAACACGGTGCCGTCCTTCTGGTAGGGAAACGGGCCGCCTTGCAGGATCAGCCTGTGAGTGGCCTGCGCCTCGGCAGGCAGTCGGGCCAGCGCCACGGCCGCCGGGCTGTCCGGCGTGCGGGCTGACGCCGTCGTCACCACCCCACCGGTCGCCAAGCCAACAGCCACCACGACGGCGGCACCCCACTTGTGCAACGCTCGCCGCAGCGCACCGCTCGACGAGGCCAGACCGGTCCGGAACACGGGTTTACCCTGAAAAAGCAAACCGAGATGCTATCCGAACCCCCCTAAAAACTCAAGTCACTGCCCAAGATTGGGGCAGGGGAGAGGGTTATCAGTGGGTGCTCACATGCGGCAGTCGATCAGGCAGCAGGGCCTGACTGACGTCCAGCTTCCCCTTGCAGGGCGCGACGAGCGCGCGGGACGCGCTCGCCTCCTTGGCCGGCGACAGTCAGGCCGCAGGGCCTGACTGACGTCCGGCCTCGGCATCCGCGACGGTGAGCGCGGTCATGTTGACGATGCGCCGCACCGTGGCCGAAGGCGTGAGCACGTGCACCGGCTTGTCGGCGCCCAGCAGCACCGGACCGACGGCGATGCCGCCGCCCGCGGCGGTCTTCAGCAGGTTGTAGGCAATGTTGGCGGCGTCGATGTTGGGGAACACGAGCAGGTTGGCTTCACCCTTGAGCGTGCTGTGCGGCATCAGCTTGGTCCGCTCGGCGGCATCGAGCGCCACGTCGCCGTGCATCTCGCCGTCCACCTCGAGCCAGGGGGCCTGCTCGCGCAGCAGCGCCAGGGTGTGGCGCATCTTCACCGCGCTGGGCAGGTCGCTGGTGCCGAAGTTGCTGTGCGACAGCAGCGCCACCTTGGGCTGGACGCCGAAACGCCGGATCTCCTCGGCCGCCATCACCGTGATCTTGCACAGTTCCTCGGCCGTCGGATCGGCATTCACATGGGTGTCGACCAGGAAGATCTGGCGCCCGGGCAGCATCAGGCCGTTCATGCAGGCGTAGACCTGCACGTCCTGCGCCGTGCTCGGGCTGCCGCCATGGCGCTTGCCGATGACCTGGTCGATGTAGTACAGGTGCTGTGCCGTGGTGCCCCAGGTGCCGCAGAGCAGGCCGTCGACCTCGCCCTTCTTCAGCAGCATGGCACCGATGAGTGTCAGCCGGCGCCGCATCTCGATCTTGGCCATCTGCGCCGAGACACCCTTGCGCTCGGTCATGCGGTGGTAGGTCTGCCAGAAGTCGCGGTAGCGCGCGTCGTGCTCGACGTTGACGACGTCGTAGTCCGGGCCCTCGCTCAGCCGCAGGCCGAACTTCTCGATGCGCGCGGCAATCACCGCCGGCCGGCCAATCAGCGTTGGCCGGGCCAGGCCCTCGTCCACCACCACCTGCACTGCGCGCAGCACGCGCTCTTCCTCGCCCTCGGCGTAGGCCACGCGCTTGTTCACGGCCTGCTTGGCGGCCTGGAATATGGGCTTCATCGTCGTGCCCGAGGCAAAGACGAAGGTCTTGAGCTTCTCGCGGTAGGCGCCCAGGTCGTCGATGGCGCGCAGGGCCACGCCCGACTCGGCGGCCGCCTTGGCGACGGCGGGCGCGATGATCGTCATCAACCGGTGGTCGAAGGGCTTGGGAATCACGTACTCGGGCCCGAAGCTCAGCGTCGTGCCGGCGTAAGCCGCGGCCACCACCTCGCTCTGCTCGGCCTGCGCGAGTTCGGCGATGGCGTGCACCGCGGCGATCTCCATCGCGTCGGTCACCGTCGTCGCGCCGCAGTCCAGCGCGCCGCGAAAGATGTAGGGGAAACACAGGACGTTGTTGACCTGGTTCGGGTAGTCCGAACGGCCGGTGGCGATGATGGCATCGTCGCGCACTGCCCTGATCTCTTCGGGGCGGATCTCGGGCGTCGGATTGGCCAGCGCAAAGATCACCGGCACCTTGGCCATCTTGGCCACCATCTCGGGCTTGAGCACGCCGCCGGCGCTCAGGCCGAGGAAGACGTCGGCGCCCTCCATCACTTCGGCCAGCTTGCGCGCCGGGGTCGGCTGCGCGAACTGCAGCTTGTCCTCGTCCATCAGCTCGGTGCGGCCCTCGTAGACCACGCCGGCCAGGTCCGTGACCCAGATGTTGCGGCGCGGCAGGCCCAGCTTCATCAGCAGGCCCAGGCAGGCCAGCGCCGCGGCGCCGGCGCCGCTGGTCACGAGCTTGACCTCGTCGATGCGCTTGCCCGCCACCTTCAGCGCGTTCAGCACCGCGGCGCCGACGACGATGGCCGTGCCGTGCTGGTCGTCGTGGAAGACCGGGATCTTCATGCGCTCGCGCAGCTTGCGCTCGACGTAGAAGCAGTCGGGCGCCTTGATGTCCTCGAGGTTGATGCCGCCGAAAGTGGGCTCCAGCGCGGCGATCACGTCGACCAGCTTGTCGAGGTTGCGTTCGTTGATTTCGAGGTCGAAGACGTCGATGCCGGCGAACTTCTTGAACAGCACCGCCTTGCCTTCCATCACCGGCTTGCTCGCCAGCGGGCCGATGTCGCCCAGACCCAGTACCGCAGTGCCGTTGGTGACGACGGCCACCAGGTTGCCGCGCGCCGTGTAGCGGAAGGCGTTGGCCGGGTCCTCGACGATGGCCTCGCAGGCGAAGGCCACTCCCGGCGTGTAGGCCAGCGCCAGATCGCGCTGGTTGACCATCTGCTTGGTGGCGTTGACCGACAGCTTGCCGGGCGTCGGGAACTCGTGGTACTCCAGCGCCGCCTGCTTGAGTTCGGCCGCCTGCTGCTGTTCGTTGCTGGACATCGCTCTGGTCTCCTGATGGGTGCCGCTCGCGTTGCCATGCGTGGGCAGGGTCGGGCCGGAGCGGGCAGAGATTGTAGGAGCGCGGTCGCGGCACCGTCGCTTGGCAGGGCGATGCGCAAAACTGCGTAGGCGCATCGCCCCCGGCACGGCCAATACTGCGCCTGGCGTGCCATGACGAACCCACCCCTCCCGCCCCTGCCGGCTGCGGCGCGGCCGCGCCGCCTGCGGCGTGCCCTGCTGTGGGGTGCGCTGGTGGCGCTGCTGGGCGTGGCGCAGACGCTGCTGGTGGCGCTGACCATCAACTTCGAGGCCTCGCGCGCTCAGGACGAAGCCGAAGGCGTAGCCGCCGAGGTGGCCGCCGAGGTGAGGCGCGACATGCTCGGCATGATGCAGTCGCTGCAGGCGCTGGGCTGGACGGACAGCACCCAGCCCGCGCGCCACGCCGCCGCCGAAGCCCTGCTGCGCCAGCGGCGCGAACTCAAGCGTGTCGAGTGGCGGGCACCCTCGCTGGCCGTGACCGACGCGGCCGACACGCCCTACCGGCCCAGCCTGTTCAGCCTGATGCCGCGGCAGGACCTCTCGATCGACGCCGAGCTGGCCTGCAATGCGGCGCGCCGCACCACGTCGCCGTCGTTTTCGCGCAGCTATTACGTGCCGCGCCAGGACGGGCAAGGCCAGGAGATCATCGACCTGTGCGTGCCCTTGCAGCGCGACGGGCTGCCTGCCGGTTTCCTGGTCGGCAGCTTTGCGCTCGCCGACATCCTCGAAGCCTCGCTGTCGACGCGCGCGCTGCGCCGCCACGAGGTCTCGTTCGTCGAGGGCGACGGCACCCGCCTGGCGCGCGCCGGCGTGCCGCGCGGCGCCGGCGCCTACGTCGCCGAGCGTGTCGTCGACCTGCCGGGCGCGACGCTGCGGTTGCGCGCCGACAGCGGCGCCGGACGGCCCAGCCTGATCCCCAACCTGACCACGGCGCTGGTGATGGGCTTGTCGATCGCGCTCTTCGGCCTGCTGCTGATGCTGGCGCGCGACGTGCGCCGCCGCGCCCAGGCCGAAGCCGCGCTGGCCGAGGCGCTGGCGTTCCGCAAGGCGATGGAGGACTCGCTGTCCACCGGGCTGCGTGCACGCGCACTGGACGGCACCATCACCTACGTCAACCCGGCCTTCTGCAGCATGGTCGGCTTCAGTGCCGATGAGCTGCTGACCGCGCGCACGGCCGCAGCCCCGGCCGGCGCCGCCCAGCGCGGCGTCGCGCCGCCTTACTGGCCACCCGAGTTCGTCGACGAATACCTCAGCCGTCAGCGCCAGCGCCTGGTGGGTGACGGCGGCCTGCGCGGCGAGGCACGCGACGCCCGCGAAGGCTATGAGACCGTCTTCATGCGCAAGAACGGCGAGCGCTTCCCGGTCATGATCTACGAAGCGCCGCTGGTCGACGGGGGTGGTCTTCACACCGGCTGGATGAGCGCCGTTCTCGACCTCAGTGCGCAGCGCCGGGTCGAGGAGTTCTCGCGTCAGCAGCAAGACCGCCTGCAGGCCACCGCACGCCTGGCCACCGTCGGCGAGATGGCCTCGCTGCTGAGCCACGAGCTGAACCAGCCGCTGGCGGCTATCGCCAGCTACGCCAGCGGCTCGCTGAACCTGCTGGCCGACCCCGAGATCGCCGCCGACCCGGCGACGCCGGCCCTGCTGCAGGGCGCGCTGGAGCGCATCGCCGAACAGGCCGAACGTGCCGGCCGCGTCATCAAGAGCGTGCACGACTTCGTGCGCCGCCGCGAACAGCTGCACGAGACGCTGCCCGCCGAGCGGCTGTTCGAGGCCGTGCTGCCGCTGGCCCGCATGCAGGCGCGCAAGAGCGGCACGCGCATCGAACTCGACCTGGCGCTGGCACCGCCCGCCAGCGCCGCCAGCGCCGCCGGCGCCGCCGGCGCGCCGCCGCCCGCGGCGCGCGCACCGCGCGTGCGCTGCGACCGCACGATGGTCGAGCAGGTGCTGTTGAACCTGGCGCGCAACGGCATCCAGGCCATGGAAGGCCGCACCGCGGCGGCCGAGCGGGTGCTGACGCTGCGTGTGCGCCAGACGCACCCGCGCTGGGTCACCTTGTCGGTCATCGACAACGGGCCGGGCATCCCGGCCGAGGTGGCGGGCAAGCTCTTCACGCCCTTCTTCACCACCAAGCCCGAAGGCATGGGCCTGGGGCTGAGCCTGTGCCGCACCGTCATCGAACAGCACGGCGGCGCGCTCGACCACCGCCCCGGACCGGGCGGGAGCGGCACCGAATTCCGCTTCACGCTGCCGGCGCCGGTGGTGGTCGAAAGCACCGCCGCCGACACCGCCGCGGCCGCGCTGCCCACTCCGCCCTGAACATGCCGGGCGGCCGTCGCGGCGGCGCGCAGCATACTTGCGGCCGGTCTTCGCCCCCAACCGCCTTCCATGTCGCTCGATCCCGGTCTTGGCATACCTGTCGTCTACCTCGTCGACGACGAGGACGTCGTGCGCGATGCGCTGGCCTGGCTGCTGCGTTCGCGCCGCCTGCTGTCCGAGGGCTTCGCCAGCGCCGAGGCCTTCGAGAGCTACCTGGCAGGCCGCCCGGGGCCCTGGCCCACCGCGCCTTCGTGCCTGGTGCTGGACGTGCGCATGCCCGGCACCAGCGGCCTGGTGCTGTTCGAACGCCTGGCCGAACGCGGCCTGCTGCCGGCGCTGCCGGTGATCTTCCTCACCGGCCACGGCGACGTGCCCACCGCGGTGACGGCCGTCAAGCGCGGCGCCTTCGACTTCGTCGAGAAGCCGTTCTCGAACAACGCGCTCGTCGACCGCGTCGAACTGGCGCTGCAGGCCAGCGCGCAGGCGCTGCTGCAACGCCGCACGCGCGACGTCACGGCGCGCTCGCTGGCCGAGCTGACCGAACGTGAACGCGAGGTGATGCGGCGTGTCATCGAAGGTCGGCCGAACAAGCTGATCGCCGATGAACTGCAGATCAGCGTGCGCACGGTGGAAGTGCACCGCGCGCGCGTCTTCGACAAGATGAACGTCAAGTCGGCGGTGGAGCTGGCCAACCTGCTGCGCGGTGCCGACGCGGCCGGCGGCCAAGACTGATGGCGGGCGAGTTCGAGCTCATCGCGCGGTACTTCACGCGCCCGGCGCGGCGCGCCGCGCTGGTGAATGAGACCGGCGCTCAGTGCGTCGCGCTGTTGAATGAGACTGGCGCCCAGCGCGTCGCGCTGGTGAATGAGACCGGCGCCCAGCGCGTCGCGCTGGGCGTGGGCGACGACTGCGCGCTGCTCAACCTCGCGCCCGGCATGCAGCTGGCGGTGTCGACCGACATGCTGGTCGAAGGCCGGCACTTTCTGTCCACCGTGGCGCCGGAGCGCCTGGGCCACAAGGCGCTGGCCGTGAACCTCAGCGACCTCGCCGCCTGCGGCGCCGAGCCGCTGGCCTTCACGCTGGCGCTGGCGCTGCCACGCGCCGACGACGCCTTCCTCGCGCCCTTCGCGCAGGGCCTGTTTGCGCTGGCCGACGCACACGGCATCGAACTCGTCGGCGGCGACACCACGGCAGGGCCGCTGAACATCTGCATCACCGTTTTCGGCCAGGTCGCGGCGGGCCGGGCGCTACTGCGCAGCGGCGCGCGGCCGGGCGATGCGCTGTGGGTCAGCGGCACGCTGGGCGATGCGCGGCTGGCGCTGGAGGCCTTCCGCGGCAGTGTGGCGCTGCCGGGCGAGGCCTTCGAGCAGGTGCGCCGGGCGATGGAACAACCGCAGCCGCGCGTGGCGCTGGGCCAGGCGCTGCGCGGGCTGGCCAGCAGCGCCATCGACCTCAGCGACGGCCTGCTCGGCGACCTCTCCCATGTGCTGCGGCGTTCGGGTGTCGGCGCGGTGGTGAACGTCGACGCCCTGCCACGCAGCGCCGTGCTGGCGAGCCAGCCGCGGCCCTTGCAGCAGCACTGCCTGGTGGCGGGCGGCGACGACTACGAACTGCTCTTCACCGCCCCCGCCGCCGCCCATGCCGCGGTGCTGGCCGCCGGCGCTGCGGCGGGCGTGGCGGTGCACTGCTGCGGCCGCATGGAAGCCGAGCCCGGCCTGCGTGTCGTCGACCGCGACGGCCAGCCGGTGGCCACACCGTGGCACGCTTTCGACCACTTCAAGTGACGCCCCCATGCTCGCTTGCGCTCCACGCAACGCCAGAGGCGTTGTTTGCTCGGCCGTCCAGGTCCGCACAGGCGGACTTGGAGCCGCCGCCTTCGCCCCCCCGAGGGGGGCAAGTCGGGCGAGGAACAGTCCCTGCGGACTGTTCCTCGCCTAACAGCGCCAGCGGCGTCCTCGCC
>JBBRBW010000099.1:0-15627 GCA_038205425.1 Burkholderiales bacterium
TGGCTTCACTGGTGGCCGGGGCCTGCAAAGGCGGGTCGACGCGGTGGCCACCAGCGGCCGAAATGGCGTCGCGGATGGCAAAGAAGACCGAGAAGGGCAGCAGCAGCGGTGGCTCGCCGACGGCCTTGCTACGGTGGATGCTGTCGTGCACGTTGTCGCGCTGGAACAGGCGCACGCGGAAGTCGGCCGGGCAGTCGTTGGCGGTCGGGATCTTGTAGGTGCTGGGGGCGTGGGTCAGCAGCAGACCGGCCTTGGCTGAACCGTCGGCCGGGTGCCAGACCAGTTCCTCCATCGTCAGCCAGCCCATGCCCTGGATGAAGGCGCCTTCGATCTGGCCGATGTCGATGGCCGGGTTGAGGCTGCGGCCGGCGTCGTGCAGCACGTCGGCGCGCAGCAGCTTCCATTCGCCGGTCAGCGTGTCCAGCAGCACCTCGCTCACCGCGGCGCCGTAGGCGAAGTAATGGAAGGGCCGGCCCTGCAGCGTGGCCTTGTCCCAGTGCAGGCCGGGCGTGGCGTAGAAGCCGTCGCTCCACAGCTGCACACGCGCCAGGTAGGCCTGCTGCACGACATCGGCGAAGGCCAGCGCCTGGCCGGCCACGTGCACATGGCCACCGCCGAACGCGACCGCGTCGGCACTGCCGCCCCACTTCGCCGCGCAGAAGACGGCCAGGCGTTCGCGCACCTGGCTGGCGGCGTGCTGCGCGGCCTTGCCGTTGAGGTCGCTGCCGGTGCTGGCCGCGGTGGCCGAGGTGTTGGCGACCTTGTGCGTGTCGGTGGCGCTGCAGCGCACCGCCGCGAGCGGCAGCCCGAGTTCATGCGCCACCACCTGCGCCACCTTGGTGTTCAGGCCCTGGCCCATCTCGGTACCACCGTGGTTCACGAGCACGCTGCCATCGGTGTACACATGCACCAGCGCCCCGGCCTGGTTGAGGTGGGTGACGTTGAAGCTGATGCCGAACTTCAGCGGCGTCAGCGCCAGGCCCTTCTTCAGCACCGGGCTGCCGGCGTTGAAGGCATGCACCGCGACGCGGCGCGCCCGATAGTCGCTGCTGGCTTCCAGTTCGTCGAGCAGTTCGGGCAGGCAGTTGTCGTCGACCACCTGCCCATAAGGCGTGACGTTGTCGGTCACCTTGCCGTAGAGGTTGGCCCGCCGCACGTCGAGCGCGTCGCGGCCCAGCCGGCGCGCCACGCTGTCGATGAGGTATTCGACGGCGATGGCGCCCTGCGGCCCGCCGAAGCCCCGGAAGGCGGTGTTGCTCTGTGTGTTCGTCTTCGTGCTGTAGCCGTGCACGGCCACCTGCGGCAGCCAGTAGGCGTTGTCGAAGTGGCACAGCGCGCGTGTCATCACTGGGCCCGACAGGTCGGCCGAGTGGCCGGCGTTGCTGAGCATGGTGACCTCGGCCCCGAGCAGCCGGCCCTGCCCATCGAAGCCGACCTCGGCGTCGAAGTGGAAGGGATGGCGGCGCCCGGTGATGAGGAAGTCGTCGTCGCGGTCGATGCGCAGCTTCACCGGCGCGCGTGCACGCACCGCCGCCACCGCCGCCACGCACGCGAACAAGGCGCTCTGCGACTCCTTGCCGCCGAAGCCGCCACCCATGCGCCGGCACTCCACCTGCACCGCATGCGCCGGGCGCTGCAGCACGTGGGCGACGTGGTGCTGCATCTCGCTGGGGTGCTGGGTGCTGCAGTACAGCTTCAAGCCGCCGTTCTCGACCGGGATGGCGTAGCTGATCTGCCCTTCCAGGTAGAACTGCTCCTGGCCGCCGACATCAAATCCTTCGCGCAGGCGCTGCGGCGCGGCGTTGATGGCCGCCGCTGCATCACCGCGCTGCAGGTGCAGCGGCGGCAGCACGTACTGCTGCGCCGCGTGCGCGGCCTCGGCGGTGAGCAGCGGCGGCAGGGCGCGCGCCTTCACCACCTGCTTGGCCAGCGCCGCCGCGCGGCGCGCCGCGTCGCGGCTGCGCGCCACCACCACGAACACGGGCTGGCCCAGGTAGCGCAGCGTGTCGCCCGCCTCGCCGGCGAGGATGGGGTCGTCGTGCAGCAGCGGGCCGCAGTCGTTGACGCCGGGCAGGTCGCGCGCGCCGAAGACATCGACGACACCGGGCATGGCGCGCACCGTGGCGAGCTCGAGCGACCCGATGAGCCCGTGCGCCAGCGGCGACAAGCCCAGGGCAGCGTGCAGCGTGCCGAACAGTTCGGGCAGGTCGTCGGTGTAGGGCGCGGCGCCGGCCACGTGCAGGTGGGCCGACTCGTGCGGCACGCCGAGGCCGACCACGGCCGAGTGCGCCGCCGGCAGGCTGTGCAGCAGCGCTGCGTCGTCGGGCTTGTTCACTGGACTGCCCTGCGCGCTGCACGCTTCGGAAGTCGCGCTGGGGTGCGGCCCGGCGCGCTCACTGAGGTACCTTCGTGCTGCGCACGCCGGTATTCGCTCTTGGGGCGGCCCGGCGCGCTCATGCGTCCCCCTCGCGGGCCCACACGCTGACCGCGCTGGGGGGCAGTGGCGCGTCGGGCCGGGTTTCGAGCCAGCAGCGGCGCAGCAGGTTCTGCGCCACCTGCAGCCGGTAGCCGGCGCTGGCGCGCATGTCGGACAGCGGCGTGTAGTCGTGCGCCAGCGCGGCCATCGCGGCCAGCAGCGTGGCCTCTGTCCAGGGCTGGCCGCGCAGCGCGGCTTCGGCGGCGGCCGCTCGCCTGACGGTGGCGGCCATGCCGCCGAAGGCGATGCGCGCGTCTTCGACCACTCCGCCGCGCAGCTGCAGCGCAAAGGCGCCGCACAGCGCCGAGATGTCGCAGTCGAAGCGTTTGCTGATCTTGTAGACACGCAGGGCCTGGCCCGGCCGCGCCAACGGCACTTCCAACGCACACACAAATTCGCCCGGCTCGAGGCGGTTGTGCATGTAGCCGATGTAGAAATCCTCCAGCGGCAGACGGCGCTCGGCCGCGCCGCGGCGCAGCACGAGCGTGGCGCCCAGCACGATGAGCACCGGCGCCGCGTCACCGATGGGCGAGCCGTTGGCGACGTTGCCGCCCATCGTGCCGGCGCGCCGGATCGGCAGCGAGGCGAAACGCAGCCAGACATCGCGCAGCACCGGCCACTCCGCGGCCAGCGCCTGCCAGGCGTCTTCGAGCGCCACGCCGGCGCCGATGCGCAGCTGGCCGGGCCGCGCTTCGACGGCTGCCAGCTCGGCCACGCCGCCGAGGTAGATGATTTCGCCGACGGCGCGGAACTGCTTGTTCACCCACAGGCCGATGTCGGTGCTGCCGGCCAGCAGCCGGGCCTCGGGACGCTGTTCACGCAGCCGCGCCAGTTCGTCGAGCGTGCGCGGGGTGTGGAAGGGTGGGTGGCCCGGCGCCTGGTAGTGCAGCGGCGGCGCGGCCTGCAGCGCCTGCAGCGCGGCAGCCACCGGGGCGCGGTCCATCCGCACCGGCGGGGCCTGGTAGGCGCGCTGCGCGGCGTCGAGGATGGGCCGGTAGCCGGTACAGCGGCACAGGTTGCCACTCAGTTCGTCGGCCAGCTGCTGGCGGCCGGGCACGTGGCCCGCATCGGCGTGGGTCTCGTAGCCGGCCCACAGCGACATCACGAAACCCGGCGTGCAGAAGCCGCATTGCGAGCCGTGGCAGTCGACCATCGCCTGCTGCACCGGGTGCAGCGCGCCGTCGGCCGCGGCGACGTCTTCCACCGTGAACAGCGCCTTGCCGTCGATCGTGGGCAGGAACTGGATGCAGGCGTTGAGCGGGCGCAGCTGCAGCGTGCCAGCGGCGTCGAGCTCGCCCAGCACCACCATGCAGGCGCCGCAGTCGCCCTCGGCGCAGCCTTCCTTGGTGCCGGTGCAGCGCGCGTCCTCGCGCAGCCATTCCAGCACCGTGCGCGTCGGCGCGGCGTCGGCCACCTCGACCACCGCGCCGCGGTGCAGGAAGCGGATGGGGCGGGTGTTCATCGTCGCGGTGGCGGTGGGCATCGTGGGCTGAAGGGTAAGTCACCGCGCGGGCGTCTGCCATGCCCTTGCAATTGCCGCGCCGCCGTGCGCCCGGACGGCAAGCTGCGCGATGATCGGCCCGCCATGAAACTTGCCCTTCGCGCCGACCTGCTCGATTTCACCGCCACCCCCAGCTGGGGCCTGCCGACGCTGCACGGCGTGCGTTTTCGCCCCGACCACTGGCTGCTGGTCGACACCGGGCGCATCGTCGGCGCGCAGGCCGCCGGCAGCTGGGCGCCCGGCCCCGACTGGCAGCAACACCACCACCGCGGCCGCCTGCTGCTGCCCGGTTTCATCGACAGCCACGTGCACTGCCCGCAGCTCGGCGTCATCGGCAGCTGGGGCGCCGGCCTGCTGGACTGGCTGGAAACCTACACCTTCCCCGCCGAACTGCGTTTTGCCGACTCCGCGGCGGCCACGGCCGGCGCGGCCGCCTTCCTGGACGCGCTGCTGGCCCACGGCACCACGGCGGCGGTCGTCTTTTCCACCGTGCACCAACAGGCCACCGACGCGCTCTTCGCCGCCGCAGCGCAGCGCGGCATGCGCCTGGTCACCGGCAAGGTGCTGATGGACCGCCATGCCCCCGACGGCCTGCGCGACGACGTCGCCGGCGCCGAGCGCGACTGCGAGGCGCTGATCGCACGCTGGCATGGCCAGGGCCGCAACAGCTACGCGGTGACGATCCGCTTTGCCGTCACCAGCACGCCGCAACAGCTGGCGATGGCCGGCGCTCTGGGGCGCCGCCACGCAGGCCTGTACATGCAGACGCACGTGGCCGAGAACCTCGACGAAGTGAAATGGGTGGCGGCGCTCTTCCCCGAGGCACGCAGCTACCTCGACGTCTACCACCGCGCCGGTTTGTTGCACGAACGCGCCGTCCTGGCGCACGGCATCTGGCTCGACGCCCACGACAGGGCGTTGCTGCGCGACACCGGTGCACACATCGCCCACAGCCCGAGCAGCAACCTGTTCCTGGGCAGCGGCCTGTTCGACTGGCAGGCGGCGGTGGACGTCGGCCACGGCGTCAGCGTCGCCAGCGACGTCGGCGGTGGCACCAGCCTGTGCCAGCTGCGCACGCTGGCCGACGCCTACAAGGTGCAGGCGCTGCGCGGCACACGGCTGAACGCCTGGACGGCGCTGCATGCCGCCACACGCGGCGCCGCCGAGGCGCTGGGCCTGGCGCACGAGATCGGTCACCTCGGCGAAGGCACGTTGGCCGACCTGGTGCTCTGGGACTGGTCGCACGGCCCGGTCGCGGCGCACCGCGACGCCGTGGCGCGCGGTGCCGTGCCCGGGGTGCCGGCGCAGGACCTGCACGCGCGTGTCTTCGCGTGGCTGACACTGGGCGACGAACGCAACCTCGCCGCCAGCTACGTGGCCGGGGTGCCCCGCCACCAGCGCGAAACCCACAGCGAACTTCAGAGTGGAGCGACAGCACGATGAACCACCTTCTGTGCGGCATGGATATTGCGAAGTGCGGGTTCGGGCCCCGCTGCCCCGCCCCATCCACAACACCCCACGAGGAAGTTCATGCGCGTCACACCCCGATTCACCCTGGCGCTGGCGCTGGCCACGGCCGCCCTGGCGAGCCACGCCGCCGACTGGAGCGACACCTCCATCGGCTTTCGCACCGGCAGCAGGTTCGCCGAGCCCTTCGGCAGCAACGACATCAAGAAGAACATCGCCAACCTGACCCACGTCAGCGGCTACAAGTTCGGCAGCAATTTCTTCAACGCCGACTTCCTGATGTCCGACGAGAAGGACCCGGCCGGTGCCGGCTCGAGCAATGGCGCGCAGGAGATCTACATCGTCTACCGCCACACGCTGGATCTCGAAATGCTAGGCGCCGGCCCGATGAAGTTCGGCCCCGTGCGCGGCATCGGCGCCACGCTGGGCTTCGACGTCAACACCAAGACCGACGCCGGCTACAACTCCAAGAAGCGCATGCTCGTCATCGGGCCCACCTTCTCGATCGACGTGCCCG
The DNA here is from genome assembly GCA_038205425.1 of Burkholderiales bacterium. Classification (GTDB taxonomy): domain Bacteria; phylum Pseudomonadota; class Gammaproteobacteria; order Burkholderiales; family Burkholderiaceae_C; genus Rubrivivax. The sequence goes on from JBBRBW010000099.1 coordinate 5,962, forward strand.
GCTTCCTGAACGTCGGCCTGTACTGGCTGAAGGAAAGCAACGCGCCCTACAACACCTTCAGCAAGGTGAGCACGCCGCGCTACAGCTACAAGGGCCACGGCATGTTGAACCTGGCCTGGGGCATCCCGCTGGGCAAGGACACCGGCCTGTCCTTCGCGGGCTTCGCCAACTTCATCCAGAGCAAGGGCAAGAACGAGTTCGGCGGCGACACGGCGGCCGAGACCAACATCGACGGCCAGGTCATGTACGACGTGAGCTCGCTGGCCGGCGCCAAGGGCAAGTTCCTGGTCGGCATCGAGTACCAGTACTGGAAGAACAAGTTCGGCAACAAGACCACGGCCGCCGGTGCCGGCGCAGGCCCCGGCGCCACGGCGAAGACCACGATGCTGCGCGCCGAGTACCACTTCTGAGCGCACTCGGTGCCGGGCCAGCCCGGCCCGGCACCTTGTACCGCCCCGCCTGGCCCGCCACCGCGGGGCCCTGAGCCATGCTGCGACTCGAACTCACCGGCATCAGCAAGCAGTACCCGGCCGTGCGTGCCAACGACAGCGTGAACCTGCGGGTGCTGCCGGGCGAGATCCACGCCGTGCTGGGCGAAAACGGCGCCGGCAAGAGCACGCTGATGAAGATCATCTACGGTGCCGTGCAGCCCGACGAAGGCCAGATGCTGTGGAACGGCGCGCCGGTGACGGTGAAGAGCCCGGCGCAGGCACGCGCCCTGGGCATCAGCATGGTCTACCAGCACTTCAGCCTGTTCGACACGCTGACGGCAGCACAGAACGTCTGGCTGGGGCTGGACAAGACATTGACGCTGCCCGAGGTGGCGGCACGCATCACCGAGGTGGCGGCCAGCTTCGGGCTGGACGTCGACGCGCAACGCCCGGTGCACACGCTGAGCGTGGGTGAACGCCAGCGCGTGGAGATCGTGCGTGCGCTGCTGACCAAGCCGCAGTTGCTGATCCTGGACGAACCCACCTCGGTGCTGACACCGCAGGCGGTGGACAAACTCTTCGTCACGCTGCGCACGCTGGCCAGCCAGGGCTGCAGCATCCTCTACATCAGCCACAAGCTCGACGAGATACGCGCGCTGTGCACGCAGTGCACGGTACTGCGCGGCGGCAAGGTCACCGGCCAGGTCGACCCGCGCGCCGAGAGCAACGCCAGCCTGTCACGGCTGATGATCGGCGCCGAGCCGCTGGCGCTGAAGGCCCGCGCCGCCACGGCCGGCGCGCCCGTGCTGACGGTGCACGCGCTGAGCCTGGACGAGCCCGACGAATTCGGCATGGCGCTGCGCGACATCAACTTCGAGGTGCGTGCCGGCGAGGTGGTGGGCATCGCGGGCGTCTCGGGCAACGGCCAGCAGGAACTGATGGCGGCCCTGTCGGGCGAGGACCCACGCGCCGCGCCGGGCTGCATCACGCTGGCCGGCCAGGACATCGCGCAGGCCAGCCCGCGCAAGCGACGCAAGCAAGGCCTGCACTTCGTGCCCGAGGAACGCCTGGGCCGCGGCGCCGTGCCGACGCTGAGCCTGGCGCAGAACACGCTGCTGACACGCACCGAGGCCGTTTCACGCACCGGGTGGATCGCCACCGGCCGCGTGCAGCGGCTGGCCGAAGAGTTGATCGCCCGTTTCCACGTGCGCGCCGGCGGCGCGGGCGCCGCAGCGAAGAGCCTTTCAGGCGGCAACCTGCAGAAGTTCATCGTCGGGCGCGAGATCGCCGCCAACCCGAAGCTGCTGATCGTCAGCCAGCCGACCTGGGGCGTGGACGTGGGCGCGGCAGCGCAGATCCGCGGTGAACTGCTGGCGCTGCGCGACGCCGGCTGTGCGCTGCTGGTGGTGAGCGAGGAACTCGACGAACTGTTCGAGATCGCCGACCGGCTGCACGTCATCGCGCAGGGTCGGCTGTCGCCGAGCGTACCGGTGGCCGACGCCACGGTCGAGCAGATCGGTGCCTGGATGAGCGGGCTGTGGAACACCCAGCCCGACATGGCCCCGGTGGCGTGAACATGTTCAAGCTCGAAGCGCGCCCGCAACCCAGCAAGCTGATGTCGCTGGCCAGCCCGGTGCTGGCGCTGGCCGTCACCGTGCTGATCGGCGTCGGCCTCTTTGTGCTGCTGGGCAAGGACCCGCTGCGCGGGCTGCAGATGTTTTTCGTCGAGCCGCTCTCCAGCTTGTACGCGCTGTCGGAACTGAGCGTGAAGGCGACGCCGCTGATCCTGATCGCGCTGGGGCTGGCGGTGTGTTTCCGCAGCAACGTGTGGAACATCGGCGCCGAAGGGCAGTTTGTCGTCGGCGCGCTTTGCGCGGGCTGGGTGGCGATGCAGGCCGGGCCCGACACCGTGTGGCTGGCGTCATTGGGAAGAGGCATCGTGGTGCCCATCCTGCTGGCCGGCGTGCTCGGCGGCATGCTGTGGGCGGCGCTCGTGGCGCTGCTGCGTGACCGCTTCAACGCCAACGAGATCCTGGTCAGCCTGATGCTGGTCTACGTCGCCGAGCAACTTCTCGGCTGGCTGGTCTACGGGCCCTGGAAGGACCCGGCGGGCTACAACTTCCCGCAGACCATCACCTTCCTGCCCGAGACCAAGATCCCGCGCCTGGTGCCCAACTTGCGCGCCCACATCGGGTTGCCGATGGCGCTGGTGGCGGTGGCGGTGCTGTGGGCCTTTCTCTTCCGCACCTACCGCGGCTTTGCGCTGCAGGTGGGCGGGCTGGCACCGGCGGCGGCGCGTTATGCGGGCTTCTCGTCGCGCAGCGCGCTGTGGACGGCGCTGCTGCTCAGCGGCGGCATGGCCGGCCTGGCCGGTGGCCTGGAAGCTGCCGGGCCGCTGGGCCAGCTGACGCCTTACGTGCCGGCCGGCTACGGCTTCGCGGCCATCATCGTGGCCTACGTGGGGCGGCTGCACCCGGTGGGCATCGTCTTCGCGGGCGTGCTGATGAGCATGTTCTACATCGGCGGTGAACTGGCGCAGTCGCGGCTGGGGCTGCCGAAGTCGCTGACGGGCGTGTTCCAGGGGCTGCTGCTGTTCACGCTGCTGGCGTGTGACACGCTCATCGCTTACCGGGTGCGGTGGGTGACTTCGCTTGCTGCTGCTCGGGGGCGGTCTTGATGTCGCGCGGCAAAGGGGTGGGTGGGCTGGGCGCGGGCGCGACGGAAGCGGTCGGCGCTGCGCACCGACGGCCGTGCGTTGCTCGGGTCCATGGCGTGCCGCATAACTCGCTTCGTTCGCTGCGCTCACTGCGCTCAAACAGATGCGGCAAGTCAGTCCACGAAGCGCGCTGCGCGCGCGGCCATGAACCCTGCGCTACTCGGCGCTTCCCACGCGCCCGCATCCAGCCCACCCACCCCTTTGCAGCCACCCCTGTCGGCACGCCACTCTCCGCACGCCACCGCTGGGGGTTGAGCGGCAGGCGGTGCCCGGCGGGGCCGCTGTGCGTGGCGCCGAGCAGGCGAGCAGGGACTCAAACGGTCCGGTGGACCGTTTGTGCCTTGCGAGCGGCCGGGCCAGTTGGCCCGGCGCGGCCTGCAAGGCCAGCCTTGAGGGGGGCGCGCGCAGCGCGCTTGGACAACATTTCTGCCGCATCCTGTTTGAACGTAGCGAACGAGGTGAGCGCAGCGAGTTGTGCGGCACCCCCTCAAGGCGAGCAGCGCAGGGGAGTCGGCCTGCAAGGCCGACCGCCACAGTCAGCGGCCACGCCGGGCACCGCCTGCCGCGACGCGCTTCCCGTGCCGTGGCGAGCATGACCTGAACACCATGGACGCCCTCGCCCTCCTCCTCGCCGCCACCTTCAACGCCGGCACCATCCTGGCCCTGGCCGGTCTGGGCCTGCTGATCAACGAACGTGCCGGCATCGTCAACCTGGGCGCCGAAGGCATGATGCTGGTGGCTGCCATCGCCGGCTTTGCCACCGCCGTCAGCACTGGCAGCGCGACCCTGGGGCTGGGCGCAGGCGCGGCGGCGGGTGCGGCGATGGCCGCGCTGTTCGGTCTGATGGTGATCTGGCTGAACACCAACCAGGTGGCCACCGGCCTGGCGCTCAGCCTTTTCGGCGGTGGCTTCTCGGCCTTCGTCGGCGTCAACTTCGTGCAGGCCAGGATCGGCCAGCGGCCCGACTTCCACATTCCCTTCCTCGCCGACCTGCCCTTTGTCGGCCCGGCCTTCTTCCGCCAGCACCCGATGGTCTATCTGGCGGTGGCACTGGCTTTCGGGCTGGCCTGGTTCCTCTACCGCAGCCGCGCCGGGCTGGTGCTGCGCGCGGTGGGTGAGTCGCCCGAATCGGCGCACGCGCTGGGCTACCCGGTGCGGCGCATCCGCCTCGCCGCGGTGGTGGCCGGCGGCGCGCTGTGCGGCGTGGCGGGGGCCTACATCTCCACCGTCTACACGCCGCTGTGGGTGGAAGGCATGGTCGCCGGCAAGGGCTGGATCGCGCTGGCGCTCACCACCTTCGCCACCTGGCGCCCGGCCCGCCTGCTGCTGGGCGCCTACCTCTTCGGCGGCGTGACCATGCAGCAGTTCCACCTGCAGGGCCAGGGCGACGAGATCCCCAGCCAGTTCCTCAGCATGCTGCCCTACGTGGCCACCATCGTGGTGCTGGTGCTGATCTCGCGCAACGCCGCCTGGATACGCGCCAACATGCCGGCTTCTCTGGGCAAGCCCTTTGTACCTTGAGCCCCCGGGCTCGCCATCGCTCCACGCGCGGCCAGAGGCCGCGCCGCTCGGGCCGTCCGCCTACGGACCGGCGAAGCCGGTTCCGTGGCGGGAAGCTTGGACATACGCCTCGTTCCCTAGTCCCATCGATCAACCACAGGAGAGAGAACCCATGAACACGAACACCAAACGCCGGCTGCTGCAGCTGGCCGGCTGGTCCACGCTGGCCGCCACTGCGGCGCTCGTCGGCTGCAGCAAGAAGGAAGAGCCGGCGCCCACCGCCGCGGCGCCCACGGCGTCGGCGCCAGCGCCCAAGCCAGCGCCGCTGAAGATCGCGTTTGCCTACATCGGCCCCGTCGGCGACGGCGGCTGGACCTTTGCGCACGACAACGGCCGCAAGGCCATCGAGAAAGAGTTCGGCGACAGGGTGGTCACCAGCTTCGTCGAGAAGGTGCCCGAAAGCGCCGACGCCGAACGGGTGTTCCGGGACTTGGCCGGCCAGGGCAACCAGCTGATCTTCGGCACCACCTTCGGCTACATGGAACCCATGCTCAAGGTGGCGGCCGACAACGCCAATCTGAAGTTCGAGCACGCCACCGGCTACAAGACCGCGCCCAACATGCGCACCTACGACAGCCGCACCTACGAGGGCGCCTACATGGCCGGCATCATCGCCGGCAAGATGAGCAAGAGCGGCACGCTGGGCGTGGTGGGTTCGATCCCGATCCCCGAGGTCATCCGCAACATCAACAGCTTCACGCTCGGCGCGCAGAGCGTGAACCCTAAGGTGAAGACCAAGGTGGTGTGGGTCAACGAGTGGTTCAACCCGCCCAAGGAAACCGAGGCCGCGCAGAGCCTGATCAACCAGGGCGCTGACGTGCTGTTCCAGAACACCGACAGTTCGGCCGTGCTGCAGACCGCGGCCAAGAACAAGAAGTTCGCCTTCGGCTGGGACAGCGACATGACGGCCTACGCACCCGAAGCCCACCTGGCCAGCGCCGTCATCAACTGGGGCCCGTACTACGTGAAGGCCACCAAGGACGCGCTGGAAGGCAGCTGGGCCACCGGCAGCGTGTGGTGGGGCGTGAAGGAAGGCGCGATCGACATCGTCAGCATCAACGCCGCCGTGCCGGCCGAGACGCAGGAAGCCGTGGCCAAGGTCAAGGCCGGACTGAAGGACGGCAGCTTCGTGATCTGGAAGGGCCCGCTCGTCGGCAGCGACGGCAAGGAATTGCTGGCCAAGGACGCCGTGGCCGACGACAAGTTCCTCGGCGGCGTCAACTTCTACGTCAAGGGTGTGGAAGGCAAGGTGCCGGCCGGCAAATAGGCCGCACTGTCGACAGCTTCACGATGCCGCCGCAAGGCGGCGTTTTTGTTTGCGGCACGGCTCAAGTTCGCCGCCGCACGGCCGAAAACGGGCTGACGAACCGGGTGTCTTGCATCCCGCGTCTCGCCCCGCCGGCGCCCTGCGCGCCGCAGGGACAGCGCCCGCGTGCCCAGCACGCCCGGCCCCGACCCCGGGGCCCGAAGAAGTCGTGCTTCCCCCGCCTTCTTGCCCGCTGCCGCCACTCAAGTCCCCCCAAGCGGTACCGATATCCGATGACATGAACCGGTGGACGGTCGGGCTGCAAGTGCAGTTTCGAGTGGGTCTGCCGGTCGTCGCAAAAGGACTGGACAAATGGCCACGCTGATCCCCAACTTCACCACCTCGCAAATCGCCGTCATGGGCAACGCCCAGATCGCGGCGTTGACGACCGAGGACTGGGCGGCCTTCAGCACGGCGCAGATCGCCGCGTTGACGCAGGCGCAGGTGCCAGCCATTCCAGTGACGGGCTTGCGGGTGCTCACGGGCAGCCAGATCGCGGCCTTCGAACCGACCGACGTGACCAAGTTCACGGCCACGCAGGTGCAGGCCTTCAGCACCGGCCAGATCCAGGCGCTGACCACCGCGCAGGTGCAGGTGCTGGAATCGCAACAGGTGCAGGCACTGAGCACGGTGCAGCTCGCCGCGATGCAGACCGCCGATGTGGCCGTGCTGTCCACCCAGGCCGTGGCCGCCCTGGGCTCGGCACAGGTGGCGGCACTGAGCACGGCGCAGATCGTGGCCATGGAGACGAACCAGATCGCGGCGCTTTCCACCGCGGCCGTGCGTGCGCTGACCGTGGCCCAGGTCAACGCCCTGTCCACCGCCGATATCGAGGCCCTGACCTCGGCCCAGGTCGGTGCACTCACCTCCACGCAACTGCGCCTGCTGGACACCGCCGAGATCCGCGCCATCAGCGCCGCCGACATCCCGGCGCTGGGCACCGCCGGCCTCGAGGCGCTGACCAGCGCGCAGTTCGCCGCGCTCAGCACGCAGCAGATCCAGGCCCTGAGTTCACAGCAACTGGCCGGCATGGGCACGGCCCAGATCCGCCAGCTGACGGCCGTGCAGGCCGCGGCATTGGACACCGCCGACATCGCCGCGCTGTCGACCGCGCAGGTTGCGGCGCTGAGCACGGCCGCCATCTCGGGCCTGGGCGACAACGCCATCGCGGCGCTGAAGACTTCGCAGATCGCCGCGCTGAGCACGGCACAGATCCGCGCCATCAGCAGCGCAGCCATCGACGCACTGGAAACCGCCGACATCGCCGTGCTGAGCACGGCCCAGGTGGCCGCGCTCAGCGGCGCGCAGGCGGGTGCCATGGAAACCGCCGACCTGGCGGTGCTGAGCACGGCGCAGATCCGCGCGCTGAGCACCGCGGCCGTCGACGCCCTGACCTCGACCCAGATCCAGGCGCTGAGCACCGCCCAGGTGGCGGCGATGACGACCGCGCAACTGTCCAAACTCGACACCATCACCGATGGGCAGCTCGCCGCGCTGACCACCGCCCAGGTGGCCTCGCTGGGCGCAGCCTATGGTGAGTCGCTGAGCACCGCCGACCTCGTCGCGATGTCCACGGCACAGCTGCGCCTGCTGAGCACCGGCGCCATCTCGGGCCTGGACAGCGGCGACATCGCCGTGCTGAGCACGGAGCAGATCAACGCCATGACGGTGGCCCAGCTGGCCGCCATCGGCACCGCTGCCGTCGCCGGCCTGGCCACCGAAGACCTGGCCACGCTGGGCGTCGCCCGCATCACCGCACTGAACAGCGCCCAGATCGGCGCCCTCGGCAGCGCCCAGCTGGTCGCGCTGAGCACTGCCCAGGTGGCTGCGCTGACCGCCAACCAGCTCGACGGCATCGGCAGCGCCGGCCTCGACGCGCTCACCACCGGCCAGGTGGCGGCGCTGACGGCCGCCCAGCTCGGCAGCCTGAACACCGCCCAGGTCGCCGGCCTGGTCGCCGACTTCGGCGTGCTCACCTCGACCCAGGTCAACGGCCTGTCCAGCGCCGCGATCTCGGTGCTGGGCAGCGCGCTGACCTCGGCCGACATCCTGACCCTCGCCGCCGGCCCGCTGGCGGGCGTGACGACGGCACAGTTCAACACCCTCAGCTCCGCCGACATTCCGAACCTGAGCGTCAACCAGGTCAAGGCCCTGAGTACCGCCGTCATCACTTCGCTCGACGACAGCGAAGTGGCCGCGCTCACGTCGGCCCAGGTGGCCGGCCTCAGCGCCAGCCAGGTGGTGGCGCTGGGCGCACGCGTTGCACAGCTCGACGCTGACCTCGGCGCGATGTCCGCGACGCAGATCGGCGCCATGACGACCGACCAGATCGCGGCACTCACTGCCGACTTCAGCTACCTCGGCGCGGCCCAGGTGGCCGGCCTCACGAATGCCCAGCTCACGTCGCTGGGCAGCAACGTCAACCTGCTCAGCACGGCCCAGTTCGGCGCTCTCACGCCGACCCAGATCGCCGCCCTGAGCACGGCACAGATCACTGGCCTGCAGACCGAGGACTACGCGGCGCTGAGCTCGCGCCAGGTGGCCGCCATCAGCACCGCCGCCATCGACGCGCTGAGCACGGCGCAGATCAACGCACTGAGCACGGCGCAGGTCCAGGGCCTGACCGCGGCCCAGCTGACGACCATCGGCACTGCCGGTTTTGCCGCCTTCGAGACCGCCGACCTCGCCGCGCTGACGGCCACGCAGATGCGCGGCCTGAGCACCGCGATGCTCGACGCGCTGAGCACAGCCCAGGTCGCCGCCTTCGGCTCGGCCCAGCTGGCCGCGCTGAGCACGGCCCAGCTCGGTGCGCTGTTCGCCGGCAATGCCGCCAGCACGATCGACCTGTCGGGCCTGCTGCCGACGCAGATCGGCGGCCTCAGCGCCGCCGGCATCGCCGCCCTGACCACGGCCCAGGTGGCTGGCCTGAGCACTGCGCAGCTGGCCGGCCTGTCCACGGCACAGGTGCGTGCACTCGAGACCGAAGACCTGGCCGTGCTGACCACCGCCAAGTTCGCGGCCTTCAGCTCGACGCAGATCGGCGCCTTCGGCACCGAGCAGCTGGCTTCGCTGGGCACGGACACGCTCGCGAGCCTGTCGTCGACGCAGGTCGCCGGCCTGAGCAGCGCGCAGATCATCAGCATGGCGCCGGAGCGCCTGAACGTGCTGACCAGCGCGCAGTTCGCCGGCCTGAGCTCCACGCAGGTGGCCAAGTTCAGCACCGAGCAGATCTCCAGTCTCGAAACCGCCGACCTGGCCGCGCTGAGCACTTCCGCCGTCAAGGGCCTGAGCACCGCCGGCCTGGCCGCACTGAGCGCCGAAGCGCTGGGCGCCATGGGCACGGCCCAGCTGGCCAACCTGACCACCGCACAGGTGCGCGGCATCGAAGCCGACGACCTCGCCGCGCTGGCCACCGCCAAGGTGGTCGCGCTGACCGCCGCCCAGGTGGCAGCATTGACCACCGCGCAAGTCGAAGCCCTGAGCGGCGCGCAACTGACGGCGCTGGCCACCGACCGCGTCGCCGCGCTGACCACCGCGCAGCTGCGTGTCATCGCCGCCGACGAGCTGGCCGGCCTGGGCACCGCCGCGTTCCAAGCCATGACCACGGCGCAGATCGCCTCCTTCACCACCGAGCAGGTCGCCGCGCTGCAGAC
>JBBRBW010000100.1:0-15565 GCA_038205425.1 Burkholderiales bacterium
CGTGGGGCATGTCAGCGCCGCACGGCCGCCCGAAGGCGCTGAGACGCCCCTCGGGGGCCGCGAACGAAGTGAGCTTGGGGCATGTCAGCGCCGCACGGCCGCCCGAAGGCGCTGAGACGCCCCTCGGGGGCCGCGAACGAAGTGAGCTTGGGGCAGTCTCATGTCAGCGAGTCCCGGAACCCGCGATCGTGGTCGTCGCGCCCGTCTGCCCGGCGTTGCGCTGCAGGATGTTGCTGAACTCCTCGATGAAGGTTTCCAGCTGGATGGCGATGCGGTCGATGTCGCGCGCGAAGCGGTTGTAGGCGACGACCGCGGGAATGGCGGCGAAGAGGCCGATCGCCGTGGCCACCAGCGCCTCGGCGATGCCCGGGGCCACCGTGGCCAGCGTCACCTGCGTCATGTTCGACAGGCCGACGAACGCATGCATGATGCCCCACACGGTGCCGAAGAGGCCGATGTAGGGCGACACCGAGCCCACGCTGGCCAGGAAGCTGAGGTTGCTTTCGATGACGTCGAGCTCACGCTGGAAGCTGGCGCGCATCGCACGCCTTGCGCCGTCGAGCTGAGCGCCGGGATCCAGGCGCTTTTCGCGCAGCTTCAGGAATTCGCGCATGCCGCTGGCGAAGATACGTTCCATCGGTGCCGTGTTCTCTTTGCCGGCCACCGCGGTGTTCAGCTCGGTGAGGCTGCGGCCTGACCAGAACTCGCGTTCGAACTCGTCGTTGCTGTTGCGCACACGCTTGAGGCCGAAGACCTTGCCGAAGATCACCGTCCAGCTGGTCAGCGAGGTCAGCACAAGGCCCGCCATCACGAGCTGCACAACAAGGCTGGCTTGCAGGATGAGGGTGGTGATCGACAGGTCTTGGCTCATAGGGCTCGGGTGACTTCGTTCGGAATGCGGCGTGGCCTGAAGGTTCCCTCGTCGACGCAGCCGATGCGGATGCCGCCCTCGGCCAGCAGCGTGCTGCCGCGCCAGGCCTGCTGGGCCAGGGTCATCGACGCCGGGCCGCGCTGGCGCAGCGCCACCGTGACGTCCAGGCTGTCGTCGAGCCGCGCCGGGGCGTGGTAGCGCAGCTGCGTCTCGGTGACGACGAAGATCGCGCCGGTGGTCTCACGCAGCGTCTGCTGTCCGACGCCCAGGTGGCGCAGCCATTCGGTGCGGGCGCGTTCGAAGAACTTCAGGTAGTTGGCGTAGAAGACCACGCCACCGGCGTCGGTGTCCTCCCAGTACACACGCAGCGTATGGCGGAAGGGCGCGGCGGTCGGTGCGGCGGGCGACATCGGCGGCGATTATGTCGCCCGGCGCATGGCGCCCTGCCGCGGGCTTGTGCCCGGGTGTGTCTGGCCGCGCCGCAAGCGCGCGGCCCGCAGCGCTAAGGCAGCGTCTTGCGGTACACCGGCCCCCACAGCGGATGGCCGGCTTCGGAACGGCTGAGCGCAAAGGCCGGGTCGGCTCCACGCGCGGCGCGGAAAGCAGCTTCGCACTCGGCCGGCCGTTCGCTGGTGCAGGTGATGAAGGCCAGCAGCTTGTGCGCGCTGGCCTGGTCGCGGCCGCTGCGCAGGCCGGTCTGCAGCGCCTTGCGCAGCGCGGCCTCGGCCTGCGGGTACTGGCCGTCGTCGTAGGCGCGTATGCCTTCGAACAGCAGGCGCTCGGCGGGCCGCTCCATCAGTTCGGCCAGGCCGCCGCTGGGTGCGGGCGGGGCCGGCGGCGTGGCGCAGCCGACCAGCAGGGCGGTGGCCAGCAGGGCCAGCAGGGTCAGCGAGGCGGGTTTCATGACGTCACTGTCCGAAGCGGTGCCGCACGACCGCCGGCCGGTCGGCGCTGACCTGCACGGTGACGGTGTGCGGCGGGAAGTCGGCGTTGCGCACGGTCACCGTGTGCGGGCCTTCCTTGAGCTTGAGCTGGCTCAGCGGCGGCGCCGTTCCGGCCGCCTGGCCGTCGACCTCGACCTGGCCCCAGGGGCTGATGGCCAACTGCAGCATGCCGGTGGCCGGGGGCGCGGCCACCGCCGCGGGCGCGGCGGGCAGCGGGCGTGTCGCGGCCGCCCGCGCCCGCACGGGCGCTGCGGCGGCGCGCGGGGCAGGGGTCGCGGGGGCAGCGACCGCGGGCACCGAGGCGGCCGCGGTCACGGTGTCGGCGGCCGCTGGAACGGTCCCGGCGGTTGCAGGCGCAGTCTCGGCGGCCACGGAAGCCGTGGGGAGCGCCGGCGCCGGCGCTGCCGGGGTGAGGGCGAGTGACGTCGTGGTGGCAGGCACCGCGGGCGTGCGGGCGCGCATCACCACGGTGAGCCCGGCGCCGGCGCCCAGCACGAGCAGCAGCGCCACCAGGCCGGCGTGCGGTGCGCGGCGCTTCAGTGTGCGCCGCGGGCGTGTGTGGCCGGGGTCGGCAGACGGTACGGGCGCGGGTGCCGGCGGCGGCACCACCTCGTGGCCGCTGTGGCGGTCTATCCAGCGGCGCAGTTCGTGCGCCATCTCGCCGGCGCCCTGGTAGCGCCGTGCCGGGTCGCGCGCCATCGCCTTGGCGGCGATGTTCGACAGCGTGCGCGGTACGCCGCTCTTCACCTCGTGCGCCGGCGCCGGGTGGTTGGTGAGCACAGCGGTGGTGATCTGCTCGACGCTGTCGCCGGTGTAGGCCTTGCGGAAGGTCAGCAGCTCGTAGAACACGACACCCAGGGCATGCACGTCGGTGCGCGCGTCCACCGCGGCGCCCTGCAACTGCTCGGGCGCCAGGTAATGCGGCGAGCCGGCCACCGCGCCGTCGAGCGCCGGCGGCGCCGCGCTGTGGGCCACGCGGGCGATGCCGAAGTCGAGCACCTTGGGCTTGTCGCGCTTGGTCAGGAAGATGTTCGCCGGCTTGATGTCGCAATGCACCACGCCCTGGGCGTGGGCGTAGGCCAGCGCGTCGGCGACACGCCGCACCAGCTGCGCGGCTTCGCCCGGCGTCGGCTGCCAGCCGCCGCCCAGGCGCTGGCGCAGGTCGCAGCCGTGCAGGCGTTCCATCGCGATGTACACGCCGCCGGCCGACAGCCCGGCGTCGTGGATGGTGACGATGTGCGGGTGCGACAGGCCTGCGGCGGCGCGCGCCTCGTTCAGGAACAGGCCGTCGAGCGCCACGCGCTCGGGCGTGGCGACGTCGAGCTGCAGCGTCTTCACCGCCACCGAACGCGACAGCAGCGGGTCCCAGGCCTCGTGTACCTGGCCCAGGCCGCCCGTGCCCAGCAGGCCCTTGAGCGCGTAGCGACCGATGTGCGAGAGCGTGGGCTGCTGTTCGACGTCGGCTTCGCGCGCGTGCAGGCTCTCGCTGCCCAGGTCGCTGGGCGGGTCGAGCGCGCCGGAATCGGGCAGCGACGGCGCCGAATCGACGCTCAGGCCGTTGTCGGTGAGCGGGCGCGAATCGGCACCGGCAGGCAGCGACTGCACCGTCGCGGCGAATTCGGACACCGCGCCATCACTCTTGGGGCGCCGCTGGAAGAGGTGATAGGCCACGGTCTAGCAGCTTACGCGAGCCGGGGCACCGGGCAGGCCCGGAATTGGCCGTCTTTGCCGCGCCTTAACCCGTTGTCACGGGTCTTGCGTTCACCGCAGCGCACGCGCCAGCCGTTCGCAGGCGGTTTCCAGCTGCGCCATCGAGCTGGCGAAAGACAGCCGCACGAAGCGTTCGGCCTGCGCCGGGCCGAAGTCGCGGCCGGGGGTCAGCGCCACATGGGCGCGGTCCATCATGTCGAAGCAGAAGTCCCAGCTGCTGGCGCTGGGGCTGGGGCTGGCGCCGACGCCGGGTCGCCCCAGGGCGGCGCCGCGCCCCGCTGCAGGGCTGACGCGCAGTGTCTCGGGGGCCAGGTAGCGGCTGCAGTCGAACCAGACGTAGAAGGCGCCGTCGGGCTCGACCGGCACGTCGAGCCCGATTTGCCGCAGCGCCGGCACGATGAAATCACGCCTGCGGCGGAATTCGGCCCGGCGGTGTTCGTAGGCCTGCAGCGATTCGGGCTCGAAGCAGGCCAGCGCCGCGTGCTGGGCCACGCTGCTGGCGCAGATGTAGAGGTTCTGCGCCAGCTTCTCGATCGGCGCCACCAGGTCGGGCGGCAGCACCATCCAGCCCAGGCGCCAGCCGGTCATGCCGAAGTACTTGGAGAAGCTGTTGATGCTGATCACGTCGTCACCGAGCGCCAGCGCGCTGTGGCCGAAGGCTTCTTCGTAGCTGAGGCCGAGGTAGATCTCGTCGACGATGGTGACACCGCCGCGGGCGCGCACGGCCTGCACGATGGCGGCCATCTCGTCGGCGGCGATCGAGGTGCCGGTCGGGTTGCTGGGCGAGGCCAGCAGCACGCCGCGCGTGGCCGGGCCCCAGGCCGCGGCCACCGAGGCGGCGTCGAGCTGGAAGCGCGTCCCGGCACCCGCCGGCAGCAGCCTCGGCGTGGCGCCGGCGGCGCTGACGAAGTGGCGGTTGCATGGGTAACTCGGGTCCGGCATCAGCACCTCGTCGCCGGGCTCGAAGAGCGCCAGCGTGACGAGCTGCAGCGCCGCCGAAGCGCCGGCCGTGATCACGATGCGCGCCGGGTCGACCTCGACGCCGAAACGTGTGCCGTACCAGGCGGCGATGCGCTCGCGCAGCGCCGGCAGACCGGTGGCGTGTGTGTACTGCGTGCGGCCGGCGGCGATGGCGGCCTGCGCGGCGCGCTGCACGGCCGGCGTGGCGGTGAAGTCGGGCTCGCCGATGTTCAGGTAGATCATCGGCGTGCCACCATGCGCCGGGGCGCAGGCCGGGCTGCGCGCGATGACGTCGGCCGCCTTGGCGCATTCCATCACCCAGAAGGGCTCGATGCGTTCGAGCCGGCTGGCGGTGCGGGTCAAGACGCTGCCTTCAACGGCGCACCGGCCGCGCCTCGTTCGGGCGCAGGTCGGCGGCGCACTTGTCGAGCACGCCGTTGACGTATTTGTGGCCGTCGGTGCCGCCGAAGCTCTTGGCCAGTTCCACCGCTTCGTTGATGGCCACGCGGTAGGGGATCTCCAGGCAGTGCATCAGCTCGTAGACCCCGATCATCAGTACCGCGTGTTCGACCGGGCTGAGCAGCGAGGTCTTGCGGTCGACGTGGCGCACCAGCACGGCGTCGAGCGCGGCGGCCTGCTCGATGCTGCCGTAGAGCAGGGCGTCGAAGTGGGCGCGGTCGCACTTGTCGAAGCCGTCGAGTTCACGCACGTCGGCTTCGGCCGCGGCGCCGTCGCCGCCGGCGATCAGCCAGCGGTAAAGGCCCTGCAGCGCAAATTCGCGCGAGCGTCGGCGCGCCGACTTGGGACCGGTCCGTTTCGTGGCGGGTTTGGTGGGTAGCGGGGCATCGGCCCTTACCGGGGGTTTGTCGTCCACCGGCGCCGCCGCACCGGGGGCCTGCGGTTCGCTCATGACAGGTCTTCCAGCAGGTTGGCCATCTCCACCGCCACGCGGGCGGCGTCGCGGCCCTTGTCCTCGGCGCGGGCCCAGGCCTGGGCTTCGTTCTCGACCGTCAGGATGGCGTTGGCGATGGGCACGCCGGTGTCCAGCGCCACGCGCGTGACACCCGCGCCGCTTTCGTTGGCCACCAGCTCGAAGTGGTAGGTCTCGCCGCGGATGATGCAGCCCAGTGCCACCAGGGCGTCGAAGTCACCGCTCTCGGCCATCGCCTTGAGCACCAACGGGATCTCAAGCGCACCGGGCACGACGACGTGCCTGATGTCGCCCTCTTCGACGTCCAGCCGCTCCAGTTCGGCCAGGCAGGCCTGCGCCAACCTGGAGGTCAACGCATCGTTGAAGCGCGCCCGCACGATGCCGATGCGCAGGCCCTCGCCGATCAGTTCGCCGGCATCGCCTTGGTCGGCTTCTTTCATGGTGTGTCCTTCCGGCCGCAGCGGCCGTGGGTGAGTCTCAGGTGCCGCGAGTGTTGCCCTGAGACCAAGGTGCGCAATGCGCCAACGCCTGACCAAGCTTCCCGCCACGGAACCGGCTTCGCCGGGCCGTCGGCGGACGGCCAGCGGCGAGGACGCCGCTGGCGCTCGCAGGCGAGGAACAGTCCGCAGGGACTGTTCCTCTTCCGACTCGCCCCCCCTGGTGGGTAGCGAGCGCAAGCGAGCTTGGGGGCCCCATATCAAGCCGCCGTGAACCCAGTGATTTCCAGGCCGTAGCCCGTCATGCTGGGCATGCGGCGCGGGCTGCCCAGCAGGCGCATGCGGCTGACGCCCAGGTGACGCAGGATCTGCGCACCCACGCCGTAGGTGCGCAGGTCCATCTGCGCGCGTGGTGCCACGACGGTGCGGCGTTCGGGCAGCAGCTGCGGCATCAGCGCCGCCGTGTCGCCGGTGCAGTTCAGCAGCACCGCCACGCCGCAAGGGCCGTTTTTCAGCGTCTGCAGCGCGGCCGTCAGCGGCCAGGAATGGCCGTTGCCGCGCGCGTCGAGCAGGTCGATGGCGGTGAAGGGCTCGTGCACGCGCACCGGCACCTCGTCGTTCGGCGCCCACTGGCCGTGTGTGAGTGCGAGGTGCAGGCCGCCGCTCTTGTCGTGGAAGGCGGTGCACTGGAACTCGCCCTGCGGGGTCTGCAGCGTGCGCGCGCCCAGGCGTTCGATCAGCGTTTCGTTGCGGCTGCGGTGGCCGATGAGGTCGGCGATGGTGCCGATCTTCAGGCCGTGCTCCTGCGCGAAGACCTGCAGGTCGGGCAGGCGCGCCATGGTGCCGTCGTCCTTCATGACCTCGCAGATCACGGCGGCGGGCATCAGGCCGGCCATGCCGGCGAGGTCGCAACCGGCTTCGGTGTGGCCGGCGCGCATCAGCACGCCGCCGTCCTGCGCCTGCAGCGGGAAGACGTGGCCGGGCTGCACGAGGTCGGAAGCGTTGGTGTCGCGCGCCACGGCCACCGCGACGGTGCGCGCGCGGTCGGCGGCCGAGATGCCGGTGGTGACGCCGGTGGCGGCCTCGATCGAGACCGTGAACGCCGTGCCGTGTTTGGTGCCGTTGCGGCTGGCCATGGGGCGCAGCTGCAGGTGTTCACAGCGTTCGCGCGTGAGCGTCAGGCAGATCAGGCCGCGCGCGAAGCGCGCCATGAAGTTGATGGCCTCGGGCGTGACGTGCTCGGCCGCCAGCACCAGGTCGCCTTCGTTCTCGCGGTCTTCTTCGTCGACCAGGATCACCATGCGGCCCGCGGCCAGCTCGGCGACGAGCTCGGGGATGGGGGAAATGGGCATCGGGTGATTGTAGGTGGCGGGCACCAAAGCAAAAGGCCGGCCCTTGCGGGGCCGGCCTGTGTGCCGGGGAGGGCAGTTGTGGCCGCCGCGTCAGGCGGGGCGCTGGGTCTTGCGGGCCCAGCCGGCGGCGAAGAGGGCCAGGCCGACGAGGGCGAGGGAGCCGGGTTCGGGCGCGGGGTTTGGAGGCGTCGTGGTGCGCAGGTTGCCGACCATGATGTCGTCGAAGCCCAGGTAGTCCTGGTCGCCCACGCCCACATTCGGATCCTGTCTCACCTTGAAGACGATGCGGTCGAACAGAAGGTCCGAAGCGAAGCCGAAGAAGACCAACGAGCCGTCCTGGGCGTTGGTCGAGTTCGTGCGCAGGGGCAACTGGCCACCGCCGGCGTTGGTGAAGACGTTCTCGTACACCCGATTGCCGTTGCTGAGGAGCTCGATCTCGAGCATGCCGGCGAAATCATTGAAGTCAGTGCCGTAGAAACCGAAGGCTCCGACGGCGCTGGTCAATTGGATCGTGAAGGCGTGGTCGCTTTCGAACCAGTTCCCGGCGCTCGCGCCATTGGTCGTGTTGAACCGACCTGACACGCCAGCACCACTTTTGATGGCGCCGCCAAGGTAGCCAGCAGGCGGCGCAGCTTGGCCGAGCGTGCCGCCGCTGAGAACGGGCAGGGTGTTGGCGCCAATAAAACCAGCCGTGCTGCCTTCGAAGGTCTCGGTCGCCGTGACCAACACGTCGCCGTTGAACAATCCCTTCTGGGCGATGGGGGCGCAGTTCGTTACCGATGTGGGGCACCCTTGAGGGAAGCTGCCGTTTGCCGTCGGTCCGTTGCCGAAGAAGTACAACGGCGTGGCATGCGCGGCGGCTGTGACCAGAACGCAGGCTGCGAACGCCGACCTGACCAGATTCCCGAACTTCATATCATTTCTCCGTAGCCCACGCGACCCGTTCCGGGCCTTGGCGAAGGCGGCTGCAAGACCGATACCAACGATGAATTGATCCTATAGATCAAACACTTAGGTCACCACCCCTCACATGGACGTGGCCCCAGGTGTAAAGGCTTCCGACGCCGGATTGGCCCAAGGCGGCGCCACAAAGGGCTGCGCCTGTGCCGGCGTCAGGCGCAGGCGGAGGTCGGGGCCGATGCGCTGTACGTCCTGCAAGCGAAGCTGCAAACCCTCGTCCACGGTCTGCAGACCCGGCCAGGCCACCCAGCCGCGGCCGCTGCCCAGCAGCAGCGGCGCGACATAGGCCAGCACCTCGTCGGCCAGCCCGGCGCGCAGCAGCGCACCCGTCAGGCCTTGGCCGGCCTCGACGTGCAACTCGTTGACACCACGCTCGGCCAGCAGCGCCAGCAGGGCTCGGACATCCACTTGGCCCCCCGGGCCCGGCAGGGCCAGCATCTCGGCGCCGCGTGCGCGCAAGGCTGCCGCCTGCGGCACGCTGCCGTCGACCGTGGCGATCCAGACCGTGCCCGGTACGTCCAGCAGTCGCGCCGTGGGCGGCGTGCGCAGCGCGCTGTCGACGACAACACGCACGGGTTGCCGTGCCGTGGGCACCCGGCGCACGTCCAGGCGCGGGTCGTCCGCAAGTACCGTGCCGATGCCGGTGAGCACGGCGCCGGCGCGGCGCCGCCAGGCATGGCCGTCGGCACGCGCTTCGGGGCTGGTGATCCACTGGCTGGCGCCGTTGTCCAGCGCCGTGCGGCCATCGAGCGAGCTGGCGACCTTCACGCGCACCCAGGGCCGCCCGCGCAGCACCCGCGAGAAGAAGCCGATGTTCAGCGCCCAGGCCTGCTCGGCGATGTCGGGCGGCGCGAAGTCGACCTGGATGCCGGCGGCGCGCAAGCGGTTGATGCCTTCGCCGGCCACCTGCGGGTAGGGGTCGGCCACGGCCACCACCACCCGCCGCAGGCCAGCGGCGACGAGCGCGTCGCAGCAGGGCGGCGTGCGGCCATGGTGCGCGCAGGGTTCCAGCGTTACCCAGGCGGTGCCGCCCGCGACGGACCGGCCCGCCGCAGCGGCGTCACGCAACGCCATGACTTCGGCGTGTGGGCCGCCGGCCTGCTGCGTATGGCCGCGGCCGAAGACGGCGCCGGCGGCGTCGCCGATGACGCAGCCGACACGGGGGTTGGGGTCGGACAGGCCGATGGCCCCTCCGGCCAGGGTCAACGCCTCGGTGAGCCGGGCGCGGTCGAGTTCAGCGCCCGCCACGTTGCAGTGACTTCTGCAGGCGCATGCCGCTCACGGATTGTCGTAAGTGCTCGAGTCGTCCTGGTGCAGGCGCGTGTTCGAGTTGAACAAGTCGCCCGCGACCTGCGTCTCGGTGGGGCAGTTGAACGTGTTTTCGATGACCAGGAAGTTCTGGTTGCTCAGGCCGCTGCCTGCTGCGCTGCCGGATTCGGTGTAGTCGAGCGGATGATCGACGTTCCTGGTACCGATGTCGGCCGACAGGGGCGTGTAACGGCAGACCTTGCGTTCGCCCGTATTGGTACCGATGTCCCAGTCCAACGACGAGGCAAAGGGCCGCGCCCTGACGCGCGTGCGGCCCGACCAGGTGCCCGCGCTGTTGCTGTAGACGAGACAGTAGTACGCGACCTCGCGACGCAATGCAGCCTCTGTGTCGACTGCGGTGGCGTCGTCGAAGCAGTCTGGGTTTTGCGGATGGCCTGACGAAGTCAGGTTCAGCCTGATGTTGAGATTGAAGATGCTGCCGGTGGGTGACTCGGCCTGCGCATTGCCACCCGCACCCGGATCGCCGGCGGCGAAGCGCACGTAGCCGCTGACCAGCTGTGCCGTGGTTGCGGTGCTGCCGCTGACGCAGCTCTCGGCCTGGACGGTGGTGAAAGTCTCGTTCGTGCTGCCCGCGCTGACAGTGCACAGCCCGGTGACCAAGCCGGAAACGTTATTGAACACCCAAGCCACCGTGCCACCCAGGCCCTGGGGTGGCTTGAATACGCTGAGGCCGACGCCTGGCAGCGAAAAGGCGACCAACGGCACGTTGCGGTGCCGGCCGCGCGGTGCCGCGAAGGGGTCGCGTGAAGGCGGCAATGCCAGCGAGCCCGAGAGCTCCGGCGGCACGCCGGCGATCAGCGAACGCAACTCGACGGCCTGGAACATCCCGCTGCGGTCCGTCCAGTCGACGGCGACTGCCACGGGCTTCATGGCCGCCGAGTTGGCGACGGTCGGTGCGGTGATGGTGGTGTAGAAGGTCGTGTTCAGGCGGCCTTCCAGCGCTGTGCCGGTGGCCACCAATGCCGTTCGCGTCAGCGTCGTGATCTCGGTGAAGTCGATCTGGCCAGCCGTGCCCGCCAGCGCCGCGTACGCGCGGTAGCTTTCCATCGTCTCCTGGGCGATGCGCATGGCTTCGGTGCGCTGGCGTGCCAGGTCGCCACTGCCTCGCAGTGTGGCTTGCACGCCCACCAGGGCCAGCATGCCAAAGGCCATCACGCCCATGGCCACGATGGCCTCGATGAGCGAGACGCCACGTTGTCCTGCCTGTCTGCGCATCATGGCGCCCTCCCGCGGAAATCGTCCCAGCCGCCCGGTGCGCGCACGAATGAGCCACTGCGCAGACGCAGCGACTTGAGCACGGCGCTGTTCATCACAACAGTGGCGTTGGCCGTGGATGCCAGATCGCCCCCGACGAAGGCCGCGCCCTGGATCTCGACCGGGTTGGTGCCCTGCCAGTCGCCGCCGCGGCTGTAGACGAAGCCGAAGATGCTCACGCCAGCTGCCGTGACGTTGACGGGCCGGTCGAAAACGATGACCGCCGGACCCGCCACGGTGGCGCCTGGTGCGGAACCGATAGTGCCGGCGGACTGCAACACGATCGGATCCGTGACGTTGGTTGTCGTCGCCCAGATCACGCGGTCGGGGTTCATGGCCACGGCCGTGGCCAGCTCTGCGCGGCAGCCGGCCAGCGGGCAAACTACGACGACCGCCGCCTGCTGCGTGCGGTAGGTGGCAGGCCACATGCTGAACACCGACGCGAAAGCGCGGTCAGGGGCGGCGGACAGCGCGTTCAACGTGGCATCGTTCTGCGCCACCGATGCCGAACCGGGTGTGCCGGGTAGGCTGCGCAGCGTCCAGGTGCCGGTGTCCACGCTGCCGCCCGCCTGCACGGTGATGCCGCCCAGGTCGGGGTCGGTGTTGTAGAGCGTCAGCGTTGAACCTGGAGCCGCGCTGCCGAGCACCGACAGCGCCGCACCCGGCGGTGTGGGCAGGGCGCTGGTCAGTGCGACGATGGTGGCCACGTTGGCGCGGCCTTCGAGGTTCTGGGCCGTGGCCGGGTGGTCCAGGCAGGCATCGACGAGTTTCGTGCAGCCGTTGGACTCGATGCGGATCAGGCCCGGACGAGTGAGGTCGTTGGCCGTGAAACGCACGCGGAACGCCGGGAACACGCCGGTGCCCGTGGGCGCGGTCAGGCTGGGGGCGCCACTGCTCGGGCAACTGCAGGTCCAGCCGCCGGCGCCATCGGAGACGCAGCTCGGCCACAGCGAGTTCGAAGCCGCTGTAACCCTGCCGGTGGTGGCGTCGATGCTCAGGTAGCGCTGGCGGAAGCTGGTGTCGGCGGTCGTGGCGCCGGCTTCGAGGCAGGTGGAGCCGATGCGTCCGCTGTTGAGCATGGTCATCGCCCATTCCAGGCCCGCCTCGGCCGCTTCATAGGCTTGCGTCGACCGGTACTGGTTGACGGACGTGCGTTGCTCGAAGATGAGGTTGCGGCTGGTGTAGGCCGCCACCAGCGACATCAGGAAGAACAGCACCATGACCACGATCAGCGACGCTGCACCGGCCTGACGCGACGGCCATGGCCTCTGCATGCGTGCCGTCGTGCGGGACACCACCGTGGCGGACAGGGTCGGCCTCAGGCGGGACATACCGGGCTCGTCGGGGTGGGGCCGTTGAACTGGACCAGGTCGTTGCGCACCCGCACATCGTTGCGCAGCGCGCGCTGTACGCCGGGATCGCTCTTGGCGCGGGCCTGGATGTCGACGATGTAGCTGCGCACGATCAGCTTGGGCCAGCAGTACTGGCCGGTGGGGTCGGACGGGTCGGGAGGGCAGAGCTTGGAGCAAGGCAGCGGCGTGCTGGTGACGGTACGCGGCGTGATGGAAAACGACGTCACGATGACGGTGTTCGGATCGGTCAGTTCCTGCCACTGGGGAGTCCCCGTAGCGCGGGGGATCAAGGTCTTCACGATCCCCCCTTCCAGCTTGAAGCCGTAAGGGCCCTGCTGGCTGGCGTCGAAGTAGAAGCTGAAGGTGGTCTCGCTGGAAGCGGTGGTCACTGGCGAAATCGTGCCGAAGGGGTTGCTGGCGCCGCCCGCGACAGGCGAAGCCGCAATGCCCGACTCGACGTTGTTCGGTGTGGCAGCGCCGGCGCGACGCAGTTGGCGCGTGATGATGTCCATCGTCGCGCGCAGGTCCTGCTGGACCTGGGTTTCGAGCAGCAGACGCCGGTTGTCGCTGAGCTGGTTCGCGACCAGCGTCGCGGCCGCGGCCACGACGAAGAGGCCAACCGTGATGCCAACCATCAGCTCCACGAGCGACAAACCACGCTGCGACCTTGCAGCAGGGTGCGAGAAATGGTGACGGTTCATGGACACAACGTCTCTGTCATCGTGGAGCCGCTGGGCTTGCACACCAGCGGACGGCCCGCGGCATTCAGCCTCGTCGCCAGCTTGCGGCTGTCGTCGATAAAGGTCTCGGCGACGAACAGGTCGAGTGGCCGCGGGACGTTGTCGGTGGGTATCAGGTAGATGCCACCGGTGCGCCAGTCGAAGGCGAAGGCGACCGGTTGCCCTGTCTGAGGCTTCACCGTGACGCCGCTGCTTGTCGGCACGTTCACGGTCTTGATCTCGACCATGGTGCCCGTGCCCGTACAGGCAGCCCCCGGCCCCAGGAGGCAGTCGCAGCGGGTGTTGTTGGCCGACGAGGTGTAGATCGTGTAGCAGCTCGCTGTTGTGTCGGACTTGAAAAACACGCGGGCGAAGTCCCGTCGCGCCACGGCTTCCGCCCGCGCAAACTGCATGTCGGTCACCAACTCAGAACTGACGCCCCGCAAGCGCTGCATCAGGATCATGTCCCTGAACGCCGGCGCCGCCAGCACGAGGATGGCGCCGATGACCGCGATCACGACCAGCAGTTCGATCAGCGTGATGCCGGCGGTGCGTTTCATCATCGGGCCCAGCACTTGCCAGCGTCGGGATTGGTCGCTGTCCAGTCGATGGACGAGGCCCCTGATCCGTACTTGAGCGTACCGCTGGCCATCTTCACGCCCAGCACCTTGCAGTTGCCGTCGCTGGCCTGGCTGGTGCCCGTGTTTGCGGTGGCGGTGGCCGTGTAGTCGGTGGCGTTGGTGCTGGACACGCTGATGGTGTACAGCCCCGACGACGTGCCGGCCACGACGCCCAGGCCGTTCGGCGCCGAGGCCGCCGATGCGGTGTTGGCCAGCGTCGTCGTGTAGCTGGCATTGTTGCTACGCCAGCGCTCCTGCGCCTGCTGCAGCGTCGACAGCGCGGTGAAGGCTTCTGCACGCCGCCCCTTGCGCACCGAGTCCTGATAGGCGGGGTAGGCGATGCTGGCCAGCACGGCCACGATCGCCACTGCGATCATCAGCTCGATGAGCGTGAAGCCTTGCGACGTGCGCCGCCGGCCCGGGGAAGTCGAATGTGGAACTTTCACGGCCCGATTCTCCGGCGGCGTGTTAGTGAACGTGAAGACCGCTTGTCGTGCCCTGGCTGCCGCTGGTCACGGCACCCCCCGTCTGCAGGGGCCTGTTCAGCAGGCCGGATAACCCGGCACGGCCGAGGTCGGCGAGCACGAGCGCACCCGCCCCATGATGTTGGTCACGACGTGCACGGCGCGGCCGCGCCCGGTGATCCTGACGGTGCTGGTCGGCGTCACGGTGCCACGCACGTGCTCGAAGGCCATCGACGCCGCGTTGCTCGTCAGTGTGATGGGCAGGTCACTGGGATAGCCCATGCTGCGCAGCGCCTCGGCGCCGGGGCTGCAGGTGGCCGCGCCGCCGGCGTTGCAGGTGCAGTCGCCGGGGCCGCCGCTGTGCACGACGTAGCAGCTGCCGGCGCTGTCGGTGCCGAAACTGACACGCACGGTGCGGTTGTGCAGCACGGCCAGGCCGCGGGCCAGTTGCAGGTCGGTCTCGAACTGCGCCGCAGCGCCGTCGAGGTGGCGGCGTTCGCGCGCCGCCTCGAAGCCCGGCACCGCCGCGCCCAGGGCGATGGCGGTGATCGACAGGGAGATGAGGGCCTCGACGAGGGTCCATCCGCGTTGTGCTGTCTGCATGGCTGCTCCGTGTGGGCTGGGTGTGTCCACACTGTAGAAACCATGGCGCGCCGGCGCTTCCCCTTCAGGCGGGCCCGGGGCACGGCTCCGAGGTGGGCACCCCCGCCTTCCCCCGGGCGGGGGCCCCCGCCTCAGATGTCCCGAATCAGCTGCCTGAACGCGTCCACATCCTCGAATTCGCGGTAGACCGACGCAAAGCGCACGTAGGCCACCTTGTCCATTCGCTTGAGCTCGCGCATCACCAGTTCACCCAGCCGCGTGCTCGGCACTTCGCGCGCAGCGGTGGCCAGCAGCTTGTCCTGGATGCGCTCTACCGCGGCGTCGATCTGTTCCATGCTCACCGGGCGCTTGCGCAGCGCCAGTCTCATGCTGGCGCGCAGCTTTTCGGGGTCGAACTCGACCCGTGAGCCGTCCTTCTTCACCACCGCGGGCATCGCGATCTCGCTGCGTTCGTAGGTCGTGAAGCGCTTCTCGCAGTGCAGGCACTTGCGCCGCCGCCGGATGACGTCGCCTTCTTCGGATTCGCGGGTCTCGACGACCTGCGTTTCCTCGTGGGAACAGAAGGGGCAGCGCATGCCGCTTCAGAATCGGCCGCCGCCGGGCCGCCCCAAGGCGGCCGGACGCCCCCTCGGGGGGCAGCGCAGCGGCGCAGCCGCAAGCCTGGGGGTCATCGGTACACCGGGAAGTCGCGCGTCAGCACCGCCACCTTGGCGCGCACGGCGGCCAGGTTGGCTTCGTCGTGCGGCTGGTCCAGCACATCGGCGATCAGGTGCGCCGTCTGCCGCGCCTCGTCTTCCTTGAAGCCGCGCGTGGTCATCGCCGGTGTGCCCAGGCGGATGCCGCTGGTGACCATCGCCTTCTGCGGGTCGTTCGGGATGCCGTTTTTGTTGCAGGTCATGTGCGCGGCGCCCAGGATGGTCTCGGCCTCCTTGCCCGTCAGGCCCTTGGGGCGCAGGTCCACCAGCATCACGTGGCTCTCGGTGCGGCCGCTGACGATGCGCAGGCCGCGCTCGATCAGCGTCTCTGCAAGCACCCTGGCGTTGGTCACCACCTGGGCCT
>JBBRBW010000101.1:0-15399 GCA_038205425.1 Burkholderiales bacterium
GGGGCGGGTCCAGCAGACTGCGCGTCAGCGCACCGCCCACGGCCTCGGTGGCCAGCAGCCACATCCCCGTCAGCGCCAGCAGCAACAGGGTCCAGCCCAGCACGCGCCTGCGCGCCATCTGCCAGGCCCCCACCAGCGCCAGCAGCAGCAAGGGCACGGGGGGCAGCAGCAGCACCGTCAGCAGCGGCTTGTGGGCCTCCAGGCCCAGGGTGACCAGCAGTTCGTTCATGTGCGGCTGTGGCGGCCGGCCAGGTGCAGCTTCAGAAGAAGGCCTGCAGCCCCGTCTGCGCGCGGCCCAGGATCAGCGCGTGCACGTCGTGTGTGCCCTCGTAGGTGTTGACGGTCTCGAGGTTGATCATGTGGCGGATGACGTGGTATTCGTCGTGGATGCCGTTGCCGCCATGCATGTCGCGCGCCATGCGTGCGATGTCCAGCGCCTTGCCACAGCTGTTGCGCTTGATCAGGCTGATCATCTCGGGCGCGGCGCGGCCTTCGTCCATCAGCCGGCCGACGCGCAGCACGCTCTGCAGGCCCAGCGTGATCTCGGTCTGCATGTCGGCCAGCTTCTTCTGGATGAGCTGGTTCTGGGCCAGCGGGCGGCCGAACTGTTGGCGGTCCATCGTGTACTGGCGCGCGGCATGCCAGCAGAATTCGGCCGCGCCCAGTGCGCCCCAGGCGATGCCGAAGCGCGCCTTGTTCAGGCAGCCGAAAGGGCCCTTCAGTCCACCCACGTTGGGCAGCAGGTTGGCCTCGGGCACGAACACGTTGTCCATCACGATCTCGCCCGTGATGCTGGCGCGCAGGCTCATCTTGCCTTCGATCTTGGGTGCGGAGAGGCCGGCCATGCCCTTGTCGAGGATGAAGCCGCGGATGCTCTCCTGGCCACCGACCCGGCCGTCGGGGTCTTGCAGCTTGGCCCAGACGACGAAGACGTCGGCGATGGGGCTGTTGGTGATCCACATCTTGCTGCCCGTGAGCAGGTAGCCGCCGTCCTTCGGCTTGGCGCGCGTCAGCATGCTGGCGGGGTCGCTGCCGTGGTTGGGCTCGGTGAGGCCGAAGCAGCCCACCCATTCACCGCTGGCGAGCCTGGGCAGGTAGTTCTGGCGCTGCGCTTCGTTGCCGTAAGCATGGATGGGGTGCATGACGAGCGAGCTCTGCACGCTCATCGCGCTGCGGTAACCGCTGTCCACACGCTCGACCTCGCGCGCCACCAGGCCGTAGCAGACGTGGTTGAGGCCGGCGCAGCCGTAGCCTTCGATGGTGCTGCCCAGCAGGCCCAGTTCGCCCATCTCGCTCATGATGCTGCGGTCGAAGGTCTCGTGGCGCGCGGCCATCAGCACCCGCGTCTGCAGCCGCTCCTGGCAGTAGGCGTGGGCGGCGTCTCGCACGGCACGTTCGTCGTCGCTGAGCTGGCTGTCGAAGAAGAAAGGGTCTTCCCAGTTGAAACGGGTGGCCATCGATAACGCTCCTGATAATCGTCCGCAAGTGTAAGGACTGGCCGTCGCCGACGACCGCCAACGCTGGCAACAAGGAGCGTGCAGATGGATCAGCAGGTCATCACCCTGGGCGGCGGCTGCTTCTGGTGCGTGGAGGCGGTGTTCGAGCTCGTCGACGGTGTGCTGGCGGTGGAAAGCGGCTACTGCAACGGCCACGTGCTGCAGCCCAGTTACGAGGCGGTGTGCAGCGGCAGCACCGGCCACGCCGAAGTGGTGCGCGTGAGCTTCGACGCCGAGCGCATCAGCCTGCGCGAGGTGCTGGAGATCTTCTTCGTCGTGCACGACCCGACGACGCCCAACCGCCAGGGCAACGACATCGGCACCCAGTACCGCAGCGGGATCTACCTGGAAAGCGCCGGGCAGGAGGCCGTGGTGCGCGACGTGCTGGCGGTGGCCAATGCCGCGCACGAGGGCCGCGTGGTGACGGAAGTCCAGGCGCTCAGCAACTACTCGCGCGCCGAGGACTACCACCAGCACTACTTCGCGCAGCACCCGGGCCAGGGTTACTGCGCCTACGTGGTGGCGCCCAAGGTCGAGAAGTTCAAGCGCACCTTCCAGGCGCGCGTGAAGGCCTGAAAGCCGTCAGTTGCGCGGACGCCGCCGGGGCGGCTCAAGGCGGCCGTGATCCCCATGGGGGGTGGCGCAGGCGCGAAGCGCGGCAAGCCTGGGGGCCTGTCAGAGCGGCATGAAGGCGCTGCCGGTCTCGAGGTCGGGGAAGATGGTGTCCAGGCTGCGGTGCAGGCGCTGGCGGTGGCTGCGGCAGTCGGCGTCCATGCGGCCCAGGGCCGCGAACACCGGGGCGCGCAGCAGCCACAGGTCGACCGGCTCCTCGGCGGCGCGTACCTGCACACGCAGCCACTCGGCGGCGGGCACGGTTTCCAGCGCGTCGAGGAAACTGCGCTTCAGCGAAACGAAGGCCTGGCGCGCGGCAAGGCGGGCACTGCGGTCGCCGGGCAGGCCGGCGCCCGGGGTGAAGTCGCGCGGCGCGCTGCTGGAGGTGTGGGCTTGCATCACAGTGCGGCGAACTGGGAGCGCGGAGCGCGGGTGGGGAAGTGGCGGTTGAGCAGGTTCAGCCGTTCTTCGGCGTGGCACTGGCTGTGGGCGACGCCGACAACACGGTAGATCTCGGCCCGTGCGTGCCACAGCTCGCGCAGCGTGCGGGCGTCGCGGATGCGGCGGCGCAGCGTGTCGGCTTCGTCGCCGCGGATGTCGGTCAGCGTGTCGAGGAAGTCGTCGCGCACGGCCGGCAGCTGGTTCGGCGCCGCGGCGGCTGCGTGCGGGGCCGGTGCCAGCAGCCAGAACATTGCCCGTTGCCACAGGCCGCCGGCGGGCGCGAAGCGCAGCGCAGGCGGACAGGCTTCCACACGCAGGCTGCTCGGGTCGCACAGCGTGCTGCGGCGGCTCCAGCGTGAAGGGAAGGACAAGGAACTGAGCATGAGGGTGATATCGGACCGGTTGACGACAACCTGAGGCCGATGCTCGCCCGGGCGCGCGGGTCGCAATGCGCCGAAGAGCGGCGTCTTCGCGCGCCAGTTCAGCGCCGCACGGGGTGGACAGCGCCCGCCGGGCAGCGGGCGGCCGGGCGCGTTAGCCTTCGCGCCGGGCGAACTTGCAGGGGGCAGACGTGTTGAAGTGGCTGTGGCGGGGGCTTTGGGCGCTGTGCGCGCTGGCGGTGCTGGTGCTGGGCATCACCGTGGTCTACGGCTACCGCGCACTGCCCCGCACGCAGGGCAGCCTGCACCTGGCGGGCGCGGCGGCCGAATTGCGCATCGAGCGCGACGCCGAGGGCATCCCGACCGTGCATGCCACCAGCGAACACGACGCCCATTTCGGCCTCGGCGTCGTGCATGCGCAAGACCGCCTGTGGCAGCTGGAGACCCACCGCCGCATCGCTGCCGGGCGGCTGGCCGAGGTGTTCGGCCCCAGCGCACTGGAGACCGACCGCTTCCTGCGCGCCCTGGGCGTGCGCCGCGCCGCGGCGGCGCAGTGGCAGCAGCTGCCGGCGGCGTCGAAGGCGGCGCTGCAGGCCTATGCCGACGGCATCAACGCCGTGCTGCGCGACGGTGGCCAGGCGCGACCGCCGGAGATGCTGATCCTGGGCCTCACGCCCGAACCGTGGGACCCCGTCGACAGCCTGGCCTGGGCCTTGATGATGGCCTGGGACCTGGGCGGCAACTGGACCACCGAACTGCTGCGCCTGCGTCTGGCACTGCAGATGCCGGTGGCGCGCATCAACGAATTGCTGCCGCCCTATCCCGGCGAGCAGCCGCTGGCGTCCACCGACTACGCCGCGCTGTACCGCGGCCTGAAGCTCGACGGCGGGGCCGTGGCCACAGCCTGGCAGCGCCTGGAGCAGATCGCGCCCGAGAGCGGCGTGCAGGGTGTGGGCAGCAACAACTGGGTGCTGGCCGGCAGCCGCAGCAGCACCGGCAGGCCGCTGCTGGCCAACGACCCGCACCTGCGGCTGAGCACACCGGCACTGTGGTACTTCGCGCGCCTGGTGGTCGACGGTGCCGCAAGCGGCCTGCCGGTGGCCGGCGCCACGCTGCCCGGCCTGCCGGGCGTGGTGCTGGGGCAGAACACACGCATCGCCTGGGGCTACACCAACACGGCGCCCGATGTGCAGGACCTGTACCTCGAGCAGCTCGATCCGCAGGACGCCACGCGCTACCGCACACCCGAGGGCTGGGCCGCCTTCGAGACGGCCACGGAGACGGTCCGCGTGAAGGGTCGCGCCGACGTCACGATGACGGTGCGCCGCACGCGCCACGGCCCCGTCATCAGCGACGCCGGCAGCACACCCGACGTGCTTGGCCCGCGCGACAAACCCAGCCACGTGCTGGCGCTGCGCTGGACGGCGCTGGACGCCGACAACGACCCCATCGGCCCGGCGCTGGCGATGCAGCGCGCGACGTCGGTGGCCGGCTTCTTCTTGGCCACGCGCGGCTGGGTGGCGCCGATGCAGAACATGCTGGTGGCCGACGCCGACGGCCACATCGGCTTCATCGCACCGGGCCGCGTGCCGCTGCGCCGCTCCGACAACGACCTGCGCGGCCTGGCGCCCGCACCCGGCTGGGACGCGCGCTACGACTGGGCGGGCTGGGTGCCGGCCGACGAGACGCCGCGCGAGACCGACCCCCAACGCGGTTTCATCGCCACCGCCAACCAGCGCATCACGCCGCCGGGCTACCTGCACTACCTCACCAGCGAATGGGCCTTGCCCTACCGCCAGCAGCGCATTGAACAGCTGCTGACCGCGAAGCCGCGGCACAGCCTCGATGACCTGGCGGCGGTGCAGGCCGACGTGAAGTCGCTGGCCGCGCCGGCGCTGCTGCCCTGGCTGTTGAAGGCCAGGTCGGTGCACCCGCTGGCGCCGGCGGCGCAGACCGCGCTCGCGGGCTTCGACGGCACGATGGCCGCCGACCGGGCCGCGCCGCTGATCGTGTGGGCCTGGCAGCGCCAGCTGGCGCAGGCGATCTTCGCCGACGACGTGAGCCCGGCGTTGTGGGACAAGTCGCTCGCCGGCCGCCACTTCCAGGACGCGCTGGAAGGCGTGCTGCAGCGCAACGACGCCGCCTGGTGCGACGACCGCCGCACACCGCTGGCCGAGAGCTGCGCCGAGCAGGCCGGCGCCGCGCTCACCCGTGCGCTGGAGGAACTGCGCCAGTTGCAAGGCGATGATGTTGCGTCGTGGCGCTGGGACCGTGCCCACCAGGTGCGCGCCGAGCACCGGCCGTTCAGCCGCGTGCCCGTGCTGGCCGCGCTGTTCGAGCTGCGCGCGCCGGTGGGCGGTGATACGCAGACGGTGAACGTCACGCGTGTGAACCTGCGGCCCGATGGCGTGACGGGCGAGCGCTACCTTAGCGACCATGGCGCCAGCCTGCGTGCGCTCTACGACGTGGCCGACCCGCGGCAGTCGCGTGTGATGCTCTCCAGCGGGCAGAGCGGCATCGTGTTTTCGCCGCTGTACCGCAGCTTCCTGCAGCCCTGGGTGCAGGGGCAGGCGGTGCCGCTGTGGCCGCGCGGGCCCGCCGAGGGCGGCGCAGCGCCGCAGTTACTGCGCGTGCTGCCCGCGCCCCGCTGAATCCCGGCTACACCACGCCGTAGCGCGCCTTGCGCAGCGCGGTGTATTCCCACCAGGGCCGCGCCGGCGCACCTTCCATGAAGGCGGTGGCGGCCATGAAGGTGTCGAGCACGCAGGGGTCTTGCCGGCGGCCGGTCTTCTCGCCCAGCGCCTGGTAGAGCGCGTAGGCATCGCGCCCGGCCAGTTCCTGCGGCTGCTGGATGCCCAGCGAACGCAGGTCGGCGGCGATGGACGGGCCGATGTTCGGCAGCTGCTCGAGCTTCTCGCATTCGGCGGCCAGCCGCGCCTTGCGCGGGGGTGGCGCCTTCGGCGGGCGCGCGGCAGCGGGGGTGTGGGTGTGCAGGGCGCCCATGTTCACATCAGCATCGTGTTGCGGATGAGCCCGACGGCGATGCCTTCGAGCTCGAAGTCCTCGGCGCCCAGCGGCACGTGAATGGGCTGGAAGTCGGGGTTCTCGGGCAAGAGTTCGATGCCCTTGCTGGTGCGGCGCAGGCGCTTCACGGTGACCTCGTCGCCCAGGCGCGCAACGACGATCTGGCCGTTCTTGGCGTCCTTGGCCTTCTGCACCGCCAGCAGGTCGCCGTCGAGGATGCCGGCGTCGCGCATGCTCATGCCCTTGACCTTCAGCAGGTAGTCGGGCCGGCGCGTCCACATCGAGGCTTCCATCAAATAGGTCTGGTCGACGTGTTCCTGCGCCAGGATGGGGCTGCCGGCGGCCACGCGGCCGACCAGAGGCAAGGTGAGCTGGGCGATGTGCGGCAGCGGCAGCATGTACTGCTGGCCCCAGGGTGCCAGGCGGGCCTCGGCCATGGCGCGCAACGTGTCAGACTTCAGACGTATGCCGCGCGAGGTGCCGCCCACCAGTTCGATGACGCCCTTGCGCGCCAGCGCCTGCAGGTGTTCTTCGGCGGCGTTGGCCGACTTGAAGCCCAGTTCGGCGGCGATCTCGGCCCGCGTCGGCGGCGCGCCGGTGCGTTCGATGGCGCTTTGCACCAAGTCGAGGATCTGCTGCTGGCGGGCGGTGAGCTTCGGGCTTTCTTCCATCGGGTCCCCATCAAGGCACTGGAATTCTGTCCAGTGACTGTATTTTCATCCAGAAAGCGTGCCAATGCAAAGCACTGACGGCAGCCCCCCCGGCGTGGTGGTCATCCTGGGCACTGGAGGCACCATTGCCGGCACGGCAGCCAACGCCGCCCGCCATGTCGGTTACCAGGCCGGCGTGCTGGGTGCCGACGCCCTGGTTGCGGCCGTGCCGGCATTGCAGGGCTGGCCACTGGAGGCCGAAACCCTGGCGCGGCTGGACAGCTGCGACATGGATCACGCCACCTGGGTGCGTCTGGCCGATCGAGCGGCCTTCCATCTGGCGCGTCCGGAGGTGGCCGGCGTCGTCGTCACGCACGGCACCGACACGCTGGAGGAGACCGCCTACTTCCTGCACCGCACCGTGGCGCCGGCCAAGCCGCTGGTGCTGACGGCGGCGATGCGCCCGGCCACGGCGTTGTCGCCTGACGGACCGCAGAACCTGTTCGACGCCGTGACCGTGGCCCGCGCGCCCGGTGCGCGGGGCGTGTTGGCGGTGCTGGGTGGCGTGGTCCATGCCGGCGCCAGCCTGCGCAAGCTGCACGGCTACCGCGTCGACGCCTTCGGCTCGGGCGACGAGGGCCCCGTGGCCCTGGTGGAGGACGGGCAAGTGCGCACCTTGCGCGGCTGGCCCGCCGCCCCAGCGCATGCGGCCGCCACCCGCCTGGGCGACGCCGCCACCTGGCCGGTGGTGGACATCGTCACCAGCCACGCTGGCGCACGGGCGGCCAGCGTCGACGCGCTGGTGGCCGCTGGCGCACGGGGGCTGGTCATCGCGGGTACGGGCAACGGCAGCGTGCACGCCGAGCTGTCGGGGGCAGCCCGCCGCGCGCAGTCCGCCGGCGTGTGCGTTTGGCGCGCCAGCCGCTGCCTGCTGGGGGGCGTGGTGGGTGCGCCGGCCGACGCCCTGCCCTCGGCCGGCACGCTGACGCCGGTGCAGGCGCGCGTGGAACTGCTGCTGGAACTGATCGCCGCATCGCGTTGAAGGCGCGGCGCGGCGTTGTCTTCAGCGGCGGCGGCGGCGCGCCATGCCGGTCACGGCCAGCAGGCCGGCGGCCATCAGGGCCCAGGTGCCGGGCTCGGGCACCACGCTGACTTCGAACAGCACCGTCGTGTTCGACGGGTCTTCGTTGTGCATCACCAGGAAGGTCCGGCCGTCGGCCTCGAACGCCGTGATGCCTTCGACGCGCGCCTGTGCCGTGCTGCCAGAGTCGATCAGCTGCAGGAAGCTGGCATTGGCCGGGTCGGTGATGTCGTACAACGCGATCACGCCGCGGGTGGTGCGCTCCAGGCCGATGGCCGCGATGGTGCGCCCGCCCAGGCTGAACAGCGCCACGCCTTCGGGCTCGACGCCCTTGTCGTCGCTGCGCGCGTCGGCATACAGGCCGCTGGCGGCCAGCACAGCGGCCTCCAGCGTGTCGCCGCTGTCGTACACCAGGGCGCCGGTGTCATCGCGGATGCTGAACGAGCGGCCGCCCAGGGCGACGATCTCGGTCATGTTGGTGGTGTTGCCATCGCCGGTGGCGCCGTTTTTGACGATGTTCAGGCGGCCCAGCACGCTGTTGGCCTTCAGCACCGATTCGGCAGTGGCGCCGTTGAAGACGCTGGCGTCCAGCGTCACTGCGGCGTTGCCGAAGCGCACGATGTCGCTGTCGTCGACCGCCGCGTCGCCTTCGTTGGCCATCACGTAGTAGGTGCGGCCGCCGACCGCGTACGACGCGATGGTGTCCGGCATGTACAGACCCTTGACGGGCACATTGCGCAGCGTCGCGCCGCCGTCCTGGTCGGACGGGTCGATGCGGTTGCCGGGCAGGCTGAAGTCCTTCAGGCCCAGGCTTCGGATCTGCGTCACCGAAGGCGTGGCCGACGCCAGGTCGATGATGGCGATGGCGTTGGCCTCCTGCAGCGTGACGTGCGCGCTGCGGCCGTCCGCGGACACCGCGATGTACTCGGGCTCGAGCGCGATCGACGCTGCTACGCCAGCCTGGATGCGCACGCCCTGGGCGCGCAGCATGGCTTCCTGGCCGTCCCAGGCGCCGAAGCCCAGCGTGCTGACGACGGACGCAGCCGGCGCTGCCGCGTTGAACTGGATCAGGCTGATGCTGCCGGCAGGGTTGATGGTGTTGCTCACGCGCTCGCCCTCGTTGGCCACCAGCAGCCGCGTGCCGTTGGCCGTCCAGGTCAGCATGTCGGGCACCGCGCCGACGTTGACGCTGCCCAGCAGCGCCGCCGCACCTCCGCTGCTGCGGAACAGGGTGGTGTCGAAAAACTGCACCGTGCCCGGGTTCTGCACCGTCGGGTTGTTGAAGGCGACGGCGGCGATGCCGTTGCTGATGGAGATGCTGTTCACCGCACCCAGGCCCGCGGCCAGCGCGTCGAACGAAGCGGCGACCGTGCCGTCCAGGCGCAGCACCTCGATGCCCTTGCCGCCAATCACGAACAGGCTCTGCGTGCCGATGTCCCAGGCGCCGATCTCCGACGAGAAGCCTGCGCCGCTGGGGGTGGCCCAGAGCTTGGATACGGCGAGCGCCTGGCCAAAGGCCTGGGAGGAAAGACAGAGGGTGGCGGCCGCGGCGACAGCGGTGGCACAGAGTCGATTGAGCATGGCGATGCGCGGCGGTGTGGACGCGTGCAGATTGAAAGTCGGACGACCTTATGTCTGCCGCGTGACATTGCCGTGACAGCGGCGTGCCGACCACGGTGGCCACCCCGTGCCTGGGGGGGCGCCACCGTGTCGCCTCTGCCGCACGTCAGACCACCGTCAACGTGACGTCGACGTTGCCGCGCGTGGCGTTGGAGTAGGGGCAGACCTCGTGCGCCGTGGCCACCAGGGCCTGCATCGCGGCCTTGTGCATGCCGGGCACGCTGACGGCCCTGGCCACGCTGATGCCGAAGGCGCCGGGCTTGCCCGGCATGGGGCCGATGGCGACCTCGGCGGTGATCGACACCGTGGCCGGGCGGCTGATCTTCTGGCGCGCCGCCACCGCCTTCATGGCACCGCTGAAGCCGGCCGAGCAGCCCGAGGCGAACAGCTGTTCAGGGTTGGAGCCCAGCCACGATGCCAAGAGACCGGCACCGCGGCACCGGGATTCAGGCCGACTGCTTGGCCTCGAGCTCGGTCTGCACCTCGATCCAGCGCTCTTCCAGCATCGACACTTCGGCGGCCACGTGGGCCAGGCGGCGGCCGAGCTCGGCGTAGGCGTCGGCGCTGGCATCGGGCCGCGACAGCGCGGCCTCGATCTCGGCTTTCTCATTGCCCAGCTTGGCCAGGCGCTCGTCGATGCGCTGCAGTTCGTTGCGCAGCGGGCGTGTCGCCTCGGCCTGCTTGATGCGCGCCGCCTTGTTGCTCTGGCGGTCGTCGCGCGTCGCGGGTTTGGGCGCGACGGGTTTGGGCGCAGCCGGCTTGGCGGTCTGGGCCGTGGGCGTCGGTGCGGCGGCCTTGGCCTTGGGCGCTGGCGTCTCGGGTGCCGCACCGCCAGCGCGCGGCGGATCGGGTATGGGCTGGCCACGCGCGTTGGCACGCGACACCTCCAGCAGCCACTTCTGGTAATCGTCCAGGTCGCCGTCGAAGGGCTCGACGCGGCCTTTCGCCACCAGCCAGAACTCGTCGCAGGTCTCGCGCAGCAGCGCGCGGTCGTGGCTGACCAGCATCACCGTGCCTTCGAACTCGTTGAGCGCGATCGACAGCGCCTCACGCGTGGTCAGGTCGAGGTGGTTGGTCGGCTCGTCCATCAGCAGCAGGTTGGGGCGCTGCCACACCAGCATGGCCAGCACCAGGCGCGCCTTTTCGCCGCCGGACAGCGAGCCGACCGATTGCTGCACCATTTCGCCGACGAAGCGGAAGCTGCCGAGGAAGTCGCGCAGTTCCTGTTCACGCGCCGGCGGGCCGACGTCGCGTGCCAGCCGCACCATGTGCATCAGTGGGCCGTCGTCGAGGTGCAGCACGTCCACTTCCTGCTGCGCGAAGTAGCCGATCACCAGGCCCTTGCCCTGCGTCGTCTGGCCGCTGACCAGCGGCAGGTCGCCGGCGATCGTTTTCACCAGCGTCGACTTGCCCTGGCCGTTGGCGCCCAGGATGCCGATGCGCTGGCCGGCCAGCACGCTGCGGCTGAAGTTCCTGACGATGGGCACACCGTTGTAGCCGCAGCTGATGTCGTCGAAGCTCAGCATCGGGTTGGGCAGGCTCAGCGGCTCGCGGAACTCGAAGTTGAAGTCGCCCGCGGTCATCACCGGCGCCAGCCGTTCCATGCGCGCCAGCGCCTTGACGCGGCTTTGCGCCTGCTTGGCCTTGCTGGCCTTGGCCTTGAAGCGGTCGATGAACTTCTGCAGGTGGGCCACGCGTTCCTGCTGTTTCGAGAAGGCCGCCGCGGCCTGGTTCATGCGCTCGGCGCGCAGTTCCTCGAAGGCCGTGTAGTTGCCCGTGTAGCGTGTCAGCTGCAGGTCGTCCAGGTGCACGATGACGTTGCAGATGGCGTCGAGGAATTCGCGGTCGTGGCTTATTACGACCATAAGCCCGTCGTAGCGTTTGAGCCAGGCTTCCAGCCAGACCAGCGCGTCGAGGTCGAGGTGGTTGGTCGGCTCGTCCAGCAGCAGCAGGTCGGACGGACACATCAGCGCGCGCGCCAGCTGCAGGCGCATGCGCCAGCCGCCCGAGAAGGTGTTCACCGGCGCGTCGAGCTGGTCGCCGCGAAAGCCCAGGCCCATCAGCAGCGCCTGGGCGCGGGCGCGGGCGTCGAAGGCGCCGGCTTCGTCCAGCGCCTGGTGAGCGTCGGCCATCGCGTGGCCGTCGTCGGCGGCCTCGGCGGCGTCCAGCGCCGTCTGTGCTTGCATCAACGGCAGGTCGCCCTGCAGCACGTAGTCGGTGGCGCCGTCCTCGGTTTCGGGCACGTCCTGCGCCACTTCGCCGACACGCCAGCGCGGCGGGATGTCGACGTCGCCGGCATCCGACTGCAGGCGGTGCGTGAGCAGCGAAAACAGGCTCGACTTGCCGGCGCCGTTGCGGCCGATGAGGCCGACCTTCTCGCGCGGCTGCAGGGTGACGCTGGCGTTGCTCAGCACCACCTTCACGCCACGGCGCAAGGTCACTTGGGAGATCTGGATCATGGGGTCTCGGGTTGGTGCGCGCGCAGCGCTTCGGCCGTGACGAGCAGCACCTGCTCGTCGCCGGCGCTGGTGCTCAGCCACACCACGTCCAGCAGGGGGAAGGCGGCCTCGAAGTGCGGCCGTTCGTGGCCGATCTCGAGCACCAGCACGGCGTCGCCGGTCAGGTGGGCCGGGGCCTCGGCGAGCAGGCGGCGGATGAAGTCCATGCCGTCGTCGCCGCCGTGCAGGTTGCCGTCCAGCGCAAGCGCCGGTTCGGCGCGGTACTCGGCCGGCAGTTCGGCCATCGCCCGCCGGTTGACGTAGGGCGGGTTGCACAGGACGAGGTCGTAGCGCCGGCCGGCCACCGCGGCCAGACCGTCGCCCTGCAGCAGCGTGATGCGATCGGCCAGGCCGTGGCGCTGCACGTTGCGCGCGGCCACGGCCAGCGCGTCGGCGGAAAGGTCGGTGGCGTCCACCGTCACCTCGGGCCAGGCCAGCGCGGCCAGCACGGCCAGGCTGCCGTTGCCGGTGCACAGGTCGAGCACGTGTTTTGTTCGCTCGGTCAGCCAGACGTCGATGCTGCCTTCGGCCAGCGGCTCGGCGATCAGCGAGCGCGGCACGATGGCGCGTTCGTCGACGTAGAACGGCACACCCTGCAGCCAGGCCTCGCCAGTGAGGTAGGCCGCGGGCTTGCGCGTGTGGATGCGTTCGGCCACCAGCGCGCGCACCTGTTCGGCTTGCACCGGGGCCACGTCCTGACCGGCCACCGCGTCGAGGGCGTCCAGCGGCAGCCCCAGTCGCCACAGCACCAGCCAGGCGGCTTCGTCGTAGGCGTTGGTGGTGCCGTGGCCGAAGTGCACGCCGGCCGCCAGCAGCGCGGCCTCGGCCTGCTGCACGAGTTCCAGCACGGTCATGCCAGAAACCGTTCGAGCGTGTGCCGGTAGACCTGCTTCAGCGGCTCCAGCGCCGCCACGTCGACCCACTCGTCGATCTTGTGGATGCTTTCGTTGATGACGCCGAACTCCATCACCTGCGGGCAGATGCGGGCGATGAAGCGGCCGTCGGAGGTGCCGCCCGTCGTGCTCATTTCCGTGCCGAGACCGGGGGTCAGGCCGCACTCGCTGCCGATGGCGGCCAGCAGCGCTTCGCTGAGCGTGCCCGGTGTGGTGAGGAAGGGCTCGCCGCCCAGCGTCCACTGCAGTTCGTGTTCGACGCCGTGGCGTTGCAGCACGGCCTCGACACGCTGGCGCAGCGAGGCCGGAGTCGACTCGGTGCTGAAGCGGAAGTTGAAGTCGAGCAGCAGGTCGCCGGGAATGACGTTCAGCGCACCCGTGCCGGCGTGGATGTTGCTGACCTGGAAACTCGTCGGCGGGAAAAAGGCGTTGCCGGCGTCCCAGTGCAGGGCCACCAGCTCGGCCAGCGCCGGCGCCAGCGTGTGCAGCGGGTTCTTAGCCAGCTGCGGGTAGGCGATGTGGCCCTGCACGCCGATCACGCGCAGCCGGCCCGAAAACGTGCCGCGGCGGCCGTTCTTCACCATGTCGCCCAGCCGGTCGACCGAGGTCGGCTCGCCGACGATGCAGGCGTCGAGTTTCTCGCCGCGCGCCTGCAGCATCTCGACGGCGTGGCGCGTGCCGTGCAGCGCCGGGCCTTCCTCGTCGCTGGTGATGAGCAGGGCCACGCGCCCGCGGTGCTGCGGGTCGGCGACGGCATATTCGCTCGCCGCCACCGCCATCGCGGCCACGGCAGCCTTCATGTCGGCGGCGCCGCGGCCATACAGGCGGTTGCCATTCGGACCGGGGCGGTGCGTGGGCACGAAGGGGTCGCTGGCCCAGCGTTCCAGCGGGCCGGCGGGCACGACGTCGGTGTGGCCGGCGAAGACCAGGGTCGGGCCGGGGATGCCCGCGTCGTGCACCGCCCACAGGTTGGCCACGCGGGCTTCCGGCGGGCCGGCGTCGAGTGCTTCGCAGGCAAATCCCGCGCCCTGCAGCCGCTGCGTCAGCAGCGCCTGGCAGCCGCCATCGGCCGGCGTGACGGAGCGGCAGGCGATCAACGCCTCGGCCAGCCGCAGCGTGTCGCCGGTGCTCATCGTTTGGTGGCCGACCAGGTCGGATTGCCGCCCGAGCGGGTTTCTTCCGGGCGCACGTCGATGGCGATCTCGGTGAAGCTGGCGGCCTCGTTCTCTTCCTTCTTGGCCACGATGCGCGAGGCCGGCGCCTGCTCGTTCTGCAGCCGCCACAGCAGGTTGGTGGGCGAATCGGCGTAGGCCAAGCCCTCGTCGCGCGAGACCACGCCTTCGGCGATGAGGCGCGCGATGTCGGACTCGAAGGTGCGCGAACCTTCGGCCAACGATTTCTCCACCGCTTCCTTGATGCCCGAGATGTCGCCCTTGTCGATCAGCTCTGACACCAGCTTGGTGTTCAGCAGCACTTCCACGGCCGGCACGCGGCCGCCGGCGTTGCTGCGAAGCAGGCGCTGCGAGACGATGGCGCGCACGCCCGAGGACAGGTCGGACAGCAGCGTGGGCCGCGCCTCCGGTGTGTAGAAGGACATGATGCGGCCCATCGCGTGGTAGCTGTTGTTGGCGTGCAGCGTGGCCAGCACCAGGTGGCCCGACAGCGCGTAGCTGAGCGCGGCGCTCATGGTTTCGCGGTCGCGGATCTCGCCGATCAGGATGCAGTCAGGTGCCTGGCGCAGCGCGTTTTTCAGCGCGATCTGCAGGCTCTGCGTGTCGCGCCCCACTTCACGCTGGTTGATGATGCTCTTCTTGTTGCTGAAGAGGAATTCGATCGGGTCCTCGATGGTGAGGATGTGGCCGGTCATCTGCTGGTTGCGCCACTCCAGCATCGACGCCAGCGTTGTGCTCTTGCCGGTGCCGGTCGCACCCACCATCAGGATCAGGCC
Source organism: Burkholderiales bacterium (assembly GCA_038205425.1). Taxonomy (GTDB): domain Bacteria; phylum Pseudomonadota; class Gammaproteobacteria; order Burkholderiales; family Burkholderiaceae_C; genus Rubrivivax. Next base: position 14,644 of record JBBRBW010000101.1, read on the forward strand.
GCGCTTTTCGGTGACCAGCTGGGCCAGCAGCGGCGGCACGCCCAGCGAGTCGAGCGCCGGGATCTCGAACGGGATGCAGCGGATGACGGCGGCGATGCTGCCGCGCTGCTTGAAGGCCGACAGCCGGAAGCTGCCCACGCGCGAGACGCTGATGCCGACGTTGAGTTCCCCCGTGTCGTCCAGCTCTTCGAGTTGCTGTGGCGCCAGCATCTCGGCCAGCAGCTGGCGCGTCTGGTGCGTGGTCAGCACCTGGTCCGACAGCTGCAGGATCTGGCCGTTGATCTTGATGAGGATGGGCGTGTTGGCCGACATGTAGACGTCCGACGCACTCTTCTCCGCCATCAGGCGCAATACGCGTTCGAGGTTGTTGGCCATGTTCAGGTGCCTCCTAGCTCGCTACGCTCGCGATCCCCCAAGGGGGCGTATGCGACGGACCGGCAGAGCCGGATCCGTGCATGAACTTGGTCGCGGCTCACGAGGTTGTTGTTCATGCTCTGAGCAGTTCGTTGATGCTGGTCTTGGCGCGTGTCTGCGCGTCGACCCTCTTCACGATCACTGCGCAATACAGGCTGTACTTGCCATCGGCGCTGGGCAGGTTGCCAGACACCACCACGCTGCCGGCGGGAATGCGACCGTAGCTGACGGTGCCGGTGGCACGGTCGTAGATCTTGGTGCTCTGGCCGATGTACACGCCCATGCTGATGACGCTGTTCTCTTCGACGATCACGCCTTCCACCACTTCACTGCGCGCGCCGA
>JBBRBW010000102.1:0-15173 GCA_038205425.1 Burkholderiales bacterium
GTGATATCTCGCCGCGTTCGAACGGCAGACTTGGTCTGCCGCTCAACGCGGCGGTTTCGTTTTCAAAGAGCTGATAACAACTGCCATGGCCAAGCGCGACTACTACGACATCCTGGGTGTGCCCAAGAACGCCACCGAGGACGACATCAAGAAGGCCTACCGCAAGCTGGCCATGAAGCACCACCCTGACCGCAACCATGGCGCGGGCGAGGACAGCAAGAAGTCAGAAGAGAAATTCAAGGAGGCCAAAGAGGCCTACGAGATGCTCACTGAGCCGCAAAAACGCGCGGCCTACGACCAGTACGGCCACGCCGGCGTTGACCCCAACGGCGCCATGGGCCGCGGCGGCCCGGGCACCGAGGGTTTCGGCAACTTTGCCGAGGCTTTTGGCGACATCTTTGGCGACATCTTCAACGGCGGTGGCCGGCGCGGTGGCCCGGGCCAGCAGGTCTACCGCGGCTCCGACCTGAGCTACGCGATGGAGATCACGCTCGAAGAAGCGGCCCACGGCAAAGACGCGCAGATCCGCATCCCCAGCTGGGACAGCTGCTAAACCTGCAAGGGCAGCGGCGCCAAAGCCGGCACCAGCGCCAAGACCTGCGCCAGCTGCAACGGCGCGGGCACGGTGCACATGCGCCAGGGCTTCTTCAGCATCCAGCAGACCTGCCCGCATTGCCACGGCAGCGGCAAGATCATCCCCGAGCCCTGCACCACCTGCAGCGGCGCCGGCAAGATCAAGAAGCAGAAGACGCTGGAGGTCAAGATCCCGGCCGGCATCAACGAAGGCATGCGCATCCGCAGCGCCGGCAACGGCGAGCCGGGCACCAACGGTGGGCCGGCGGGCGACCTCTACATCGAGATCCGCGTCAAGCAGCACGAGATCTTCGAGCGCGACGGCGACGACCTGCACTGCACCGTGCCGGTGGGCCTGACCACCGCGGCACTCGGCGGCACCATCGAGGTGCCGACGCTGGGCAGCAAGGCCGAGATCGAACTGCCCGAAGGCACGCAGCACGGCAAGACCTTCCGCCTGCGCGGCAAGGGCATCAAGGGCCTGCGCAGCAGCTACCCGGGCGACCTGTACTGCCATGTCAGCGCCGAGACGCCTGTCAAGCTGACCGAGCACCAGCGCAAGCTGCTCAAGGAACTCGACGAGAGCTTCAAGAAGAGCGGCGACCGCCACTCGCCCAACTCGAAGACCTGGACCGACAAGGTCAAGGACCTCTTCAAGTAGGCCGGGTCGATAGGCGCCGCCGCCGGTTCAAGTTCGGTGGCGGCAGCGCCGATAGTCAGGGGACCCTCCTTGGCCCCTGACCCATGACCGCCCACCACCCAGCCCGACGTGCCGACCGGCCGCCGCGCCCCCCGCGGGGCTGACGCGCCATGATCGACCGCGACATCCACCTGGCGCGCGCCCTGCTCATCGAGAGCAACCCGCTGCTGCGCAGCGTGGGCGCGGCACAGCTGCGCGACACCGGTGTCGGCCATGTCACGCAGGCCGCGCGTGTCAAGGACGCACGGCTGCTGCTGGAGCGCGAGCGCTTCGACATCGTGTTGTGCAACCGCGAGTTCGAGGGCTCGGACTATTCCGGCCAGGACCTGCTCGACGAGCTGCGCCGCGAGCGCCTGCTGCCGCACAGCACGGTCTTCCTGATGGTCACCGCGCAGGCCAGCTACATCCAGGTGATGGAGGCGGCCGAGTCGGCGCTGGACGGCTTCCTGGTTCGGCCCTACACCGCGGCGGCGCTCGGTGCACGCTTGCTGGAAGCACGCAACCGCAAGCGTGAGCTCGGCGACGTGCTGCGTGCGCTGGACGCCGGCGAGAACGAAACCGCACTGGTGCGTGCCGTCAAACGCTTCCAGGAGAAGGCGCCCTACTGGGTCTACTGCGGTCGCCTGGCGGCCGAACTGCTGCTCACGATGGAGCGGCCCGCCGACGCCAGCAAGCTCTTCGAGCGCCTGTCGCAGCAGTTTCCCGACGCCACCTGGGCCCGCCTCGGCCTGGCCCGTGCGCTGCTGGCGCTGGGCGACAACGGCGCGGCGCGCAAGACCGTGGCGGCCGCGCTGGCGAACGACGCCGGTTCGGCCGACGCCCACGATCTCATGGGCCGCCTGCTGGTGGAGCAGTGCGACTTCGACGGCGCGCTGGGCGAATACCGCACGGCAGCCGAGCTGACACCCGGTTGCCTGCTGCGCGCCCAGCACGCCGGCGCACTGGCCTTCTACCAGGGCCAGGCCGACGAAGCGCTGAAGTGGCTGGAGCGCACGCTGGGCATGGGCGTGCAGTCCAAACTCTTCGACGCGCTGACGCTGCTGCTGCTGGCCGTGCTGCGTTTTGACCGCGGCGACGCTGGCGGGGTCGCGGCCCTGCGCGAGCAGCTGCGCCGCTACCGCGAACGCTGGCCCGACACGGGCCGGCTGCGCCGCCTGGAGCAGATCGCCGACACCCTGGGCAGCCTGATGAGCGCGCAGCCCGAGGCCGCCCTGCCCGCACTGCGTGAACTGGCGGCCCGCGTGAAGGACGACGACTTCGATCTCGAGGCCGCCAACCTCGTGCTCGGCCTGTGGGCGCGGGTGCCCGCCCAGGTGCGGCCGGCGGTTGACCACGAGGCCCTGCTCGAGCACGCGGCCATGCGCTTTTGCGTCAGCAAGGCCATCGGCGAGGCGCTGGTGGCCTCGGCCCAGCGCGCCGAGGTAGCGACGACGGCGGTGCGGGCCTGCCAGGCGCGGCTGCTGGCCGTCACCGAACAGGCGATGGAACGGTCGATGCAGGGCGACCCGGCAGCGGCCGTCGCCATGCTGCTGGAACAGGGTGAACTGACACTCAACGCCAAGCTGCTGGAAATGGCCGCATTGCTGACGCGCCGCCATGCCGCGGCGATGCCCGACGCCGAAGCACTGGCGACACGCGCGCTGGCCCTGTTGCGGCGCAGCGCGCATTCGGGCGGTCACATCGCCGGCATCCAGCGTTCGGGCCGCTCGCCGGGAGGCCTGCAGTTGCGTGGCGCCGCCGCGGCCGACACGGCCCCCGCGGCTGCCGCCACCGTGCCCGCTGCGGCCGGAGCCCCGGAAGTCGCGAAGGACCCGGCTGCACCCCCGCCTGCGGCCAGCGTTGCCGCAAGCCGTGCCGCAATCGCGGCCGCAAACGCGGCCGCCTGAGCCTGCGCTAAAAGAGCTGGCCCTGCCCCGGCTGCGCCGGCGGCGCGCGGAAGCGCGAGAAGTCGAATTCAACCCGCTGCTGGTTCAGACCCAGGCGTGCACAGGCCTTGCGCACACGCTGCCGCAGCAGCTCGGCCCACGGGCCCTGGCCGGTCATGCGGGTGCCGAAACGGCTGTCGTTGTCCTTGCCGCCGCGCATGTCGCGCACGCGGGCCATGATGCGCGCCGCGCGTTCGGGCACGTGCTGCTGCAGCCACTGCTGGAACAGCGGGTTCACCTCCCAGGGCAGGCGCAGCACGATGCTGAAGGCCGAACTGGCGCCGGCGTCGCGCGCGGCCTGCAGGATGCGTTCGAGCTCGGGCTCGTTCAGGAACGGAATCACCGGCGACACGCTCACGCCCACCGGCACACCGGCGCGCGCCAGCGCCTCGATGGTGCGCAGCCGCCGCTGCGGCGACGCCGCACGCGGTTCCAGCTTGCGCGCCAGTTCGGTGTCGAGCGTGGTGATCGAGACGTAGACCGCCGCCAGGCGCTGCGCGGCCATGGGCGCGATGAGGTCGAGGTCGCGCTCCACGCCGCTGCTCTTGGTGATGATCGAAAACGGGTGTCGCGCCTCAGCCAGCACCTCGATCACCGAGCGCGTGATGCGCAGCCGGCGCTCGGCGGGCTGGTAGGCGTCGGTGACCGAGCCGATGTTCAGGTGGCCCGGGGTGTAGCCGCGCGCCGAGATCGCTTCGCGCAGGCGTTCGGCGGCGTTGACCTTGGCGACGATGCGCGTCTCGAAGTCGAGCCCGGGCGACAGGTTCAGGTAGCTGTGCGTAGGGCGCGCATAACAGTAGACGCAGCCGTGCTCGCAGCCGCGGTAGGGGTTGATCGAGAGGTCGAACCCGATGTCGGGCGAGTCGTTGCCCGACAGGATGCCGCGCACGTTCTCTTCCAGTACCTGCGTCACCGGCCCGGCCTGCTCGGCCAGCGCGGCCCGCTGCAGCGTGCCCCAGCCGTCGTCGAAGTCACTGCGCGCCTGGGCGTCGAAACGGTGTTCAATGACCCAGGCGGTGCCGCGGCCCTTCAGGGGCACTTCGGCGCCGTGCCGGGGCACGAACATCAGCGCGGCGGCAGGGGGCAGAGGCGCGGTTCGCATACTGTAAATATATACAGCACGCCATTCCAGCGCAAGCGCCGTGCGCCCGGCGCCGCAGCGGCGCCGCTCGTGGCTCAGTACTCGCCGCTGCCGCTGCCCGGCGCCAGGTTGTCGAAGCGTGTCAGCGGCTTGATGAAGGTCAGCTTGACCTCGCCGACGGGGCCGTTGCGCTGCTTGGCGATGATGATCTCGGCCACGCCCGGTTCCTTGCTGTCCTTGTTGTAGTAGTCGTCGCGGTAGATGAACATGATGATGTCGGCGTCCTGCTCGATGGCGCCCGATTCACGCAGGTCGCTCATCATCGGGTGCTTGTCGTTGCGCGACTCGACGCTGCGGTTCAGCTGCGACAACGCGATCACCGGGCACTGCAGCTCCTTGGCCAGTGCCTTCAGCCCGCGACTGATTTCGCCCAGCTCGGTGGCGCGGTTTTCGTCGCTGCCGCTGCTGCCGCTCATCAGCTGCAGGTAGTCGATGACGATGAGGCCCAGCGTGCCGAACTGGCGCGCCATTCGGCGGGCGCGGGCACGCAGTTCGCTGCTCGTCAGGCCCACGGTCTCGTCGATGAGCAGTTGCACCTGGCCCAGACGCTCCACCGCGTCGGTCAGGCGTTCCCACTCGCCACTGTCCAGGCGGCCAGTGCGCAGGTTCTGCTGGTTGATGCGACCCAAGCTGCCGACCAGGCGCAGCGCCAGCTGCGAGGCACCCATTTCCATCGAGAACACCAGCACCGGCAGGCCTTCCTGCACTGCCACGTGCTCGGCGATGTTCAGCGCGAAGGCGGTCTTGCCCATCGACGGGCGCGCCGCCAGCACGATGAGGTCGCCCTTCTGCAGGCCGGCGGTCAAGCGGTCGAGGTCGTAGAAGCCGGTGCGCACGCCCGTCACTTCTTCGGCGCCGTTGTCATGCAGTTCCTGCACGCGGTCGATGAGTTGGACCACCAGCGTGCCTATGCCCTGGAAACCCTGCTTCTGGCGCGAGCCTTCTTCGCCGATCTGGAAGATCTTGCTCTCGGCTTCGTCGAGCACGGTGCTGACCTGGCGGCCGCCGGGGTTGAAGGCACTGGTGGCGATGTCGTCGCTGGCGGCGATCAGCTTGCGCAGGATGCTGCGTTCACGAACGATCTCGGCGTAGCGCCGCATGTTGGCCGCACTCGGCACACTCTGCGCCAGCGCGTTCAGGTAGGCCAGGCCGCCGACGTCCTGCGCCTTGCCCAGGCCCTGCAACTGCTCGAAGACGGTAATGACGTCGGCCGGCTTGCTTTGCGTGACCAACGCGCCGATGGCGGCGTAGATCAGTCGGTGCTCGTGGCGGTAGAAGTCGCTGTCGGTGAGCAGGTCGCCGGCGCGGTCCCAGGCCAGGTTGTCGAGCAGCAGGCCACCGAGCACGCTCTGCTCGGCTTCCACCGAGTGCGGCGGCACGCGCAGGCGGGCCACCTCTTCGTCACGTTGCGGGGCGGCGTTGCGGGGGTCGAAAAGCGTACTCATGTCAGCAACGATGGTAGGGCCGGAAAGCGGCGGGTGGCCGCCCGCAACGGCTGCGTCTGTGGACAAACCTGTGGACTGGCCTGTGGGCAGGGCGTGATCAGCACGGGACAACTTCTGCCGCCCAAAATGCAGAAGGCCGGCGGGTGCCGGCCTTCGTTCTTGAGACGGGAAACTCTCGGGTCAGTCCCCGTGCCGGGCGCGCCCTCGCAGAACTCGGGCCCCTCCTGATGCGTTCGCCCATGCGCAGGCACGGGCTCACGTCCTCAGTCGACCTGCGGCACCACGTGCACGGTGACCTCGGCCACCACGTCGCCGTGCGGCGACACCGAGACCGGATGCTCGCCCACGGTCTTCAGCGGGCCGTTGGGCAGGCGCACCTGGCTCTTGGCAACCGCCAGGCCCATCTTCGTCAGGGCATCGGCGATGTCCTGGTTGGTGACGCTGCCGAACAGGCGGCCGTCGACGCCGGCCTTCTGCGCAATGCGCACCGTCTTGCCCGAGAGCTGCTCGCCCAGGGTTTGCGCGGTGGCCAGCTTGGCGGCGGCGACCTTTTCGAGTTCAGCGCGGCGGCCCTCGAATTCCTTGATCGCGGCTTCGGTGGCGCGGCGCGCCATCTTGCCGGGGATCAGGTAGTTGCGGGCGTAACCCGGCTTGACGTTGACGACGTCACCCAGGTTGCCGAGCTTGGCGACCTTGTCGAGAAGAATGATCTGCATGGGGTGCTCCTCAGACCTTGTGCTGATCGGAGTACGGCAGCAGCGCCAGGAAGCGCGCACGCTTGATGGCGGTGGTCAGCTGACGCTGGTAGTAGGCGCGCGTGCCGGTCAGGCGCGCGGGCGTGATCTTGCCGTTCTCGCCGACAAAATCGCGCAGCACGTCGATTTCCTTGTAGTCGATCTCCTCGACCTTGGCGACGGTGAAGCGGCAGAAACGCTTGCGGCGGAACAGCAGCGACTGGTTGTTGCGCTTGGGGCGCTTGTCCTTGGAAAAACGACCTTTACCACGTGGCGGGGGCATAGTCAGCTCCGTTTTGAATTCAATTGCAGTTGATCCGGATCGGCAGGGCTCAGGGGCTCGACCGAGGTGATGTGGAACAGCAAACCGCGTCCGTTGCGTGCGCTGGTGACGAAGCCCGTGTAGAGCGCCATCGAACCCAGCTCGGCAGCCAGCAGGCCCTTCGTCACCGCCCCTATCGCCACCGCTCGCATCTCCATCGAGACTTGGCGGGGTTGGCCGTCTTCGCTGACCAGGGACTCGTGCTTCAGGCTCAAGTCCAGGGCCGGCACACCGGCGGGCGTGTAACGCAGCGCCGCCCTCTCCACCAGCTGGGCCGACAGCAGCAGCCGGTTCATGCCGGGCTGCAGCGCAGGGCCGCTGGCGGCGGACGCCGCAGGCTTTGTCAGGCCGTGGCCTCCTGGCGTTCCTTGCGGGCTTCCTCGCGCTCGACGGCCTTCATCATGATCGAGGGGTTCGTCTCGGCCTTGGCCTTGCCCACCGTCAGGTGGCGCAGCACGGCGTCGTTGAAGCGGAAGCCAGTCTCGATCTCGGTCAGCGTCTCGATGCCGCACTCGATGTTCAGGCACAGGTAGTGCGCCTTGACCAGCTTCTGGATCATGTAGGCCAGCTGGCGCCGGCCCCAGTCTTCCACGCGATGGACCTTGCCGCCGCCGGCGGTGACCAGGGTCTTGTAGCGTTCCAGCATGGCCGGAACCTGTTCGCTTTGATCCGGATGGATCAGCAGAACGATCTCATAGTGACGCATGAATACTCCTTGTGGATTCCGGCCGGTGCGCGGCCCACGGCGTGGGTCGCGGCAAGGCTCGGTGGTGGAAGCCGCCCCGATGCGTCGACATGACGGGTGCGGCAAGGAAAGCCGGCGAGTATAGCACCGCGGGGCCTGCAGAACGGCCCTGCCCCGTGCCGCCCGTCCTCTAGCGTTCGTCCGGCGCCGGCACGCGCATGCGGTCGACGAGGGCCAGCTGCGCGGCGTCCGGCGCCCGCGTCAGCAGGCTCACCGCCACCATCACCAGCACGCCGGCGGGCACCGCGAACACGCCCGCGGCGATGGGCTCGATGCCGAACCACTGGCAGTCGGCCAGCGGCCGCGTGATGCCGAGGAAACGCCGCAGCAGCGGCAGGTTGCTGGCCATGTACCAGCTGCACACGCCCAGGCCGGTGAGCATGCCGACCACCGCGCCCGCACGGTTGGTGCGGCGCCAGAAGATGCCCAGCACCAGCGCCGGGAAGAAGGCGGCCGCGGCCAGCGAGAAGGCGGCTGAGACGAACTGCAGGATGTCGGTGAGCTTCAATGCCGCGATCAGCGCCGCCAGCAGCGCCACCACCATCACGAGCATCTTGGAGGCGATGACACGCGACACCGCCGCGGCACGCGGCCTGAAGAGGCGGAAGTAGATGTCGTGCGACAGCGAATTGGCGATCGTCAGCAGCAGCCCGTCGGCAGTCGACAGCGCCGCGGCCAGGCCGCCGGCGGCCACCAGGCAGCTCACCCAGTAGGGCAGGCCGCCGATCTCGGGCGCGGCGAGCACGACGATGTCGCCGCCGATGGCCAGTTCACCCAGCTGCAGCAGGCCGTCGCCGTTGAGGTCGCGCACCGACAGCAGGTTGGGGTCCAGCTTGGACCACCGGCCGACCCACTGCGGCAACTCGTTGATCGGCAGGCCGACGACGTTGTGCAACACCTCGTACTTGACGAGCACCGCCAGCGTCGGCGCCGCCAGGTAGAGCAACATGATGAAGAACAGCGACCAGCCGACCGAGCGCCGCGCCTGCGAGGCCGAGGGCGTGGTGTAGTAGCGTGTCAGCACATGCGGCAGCGCGGCGGTGCCCATCATCAGGCACAGCAGCAAGGCGATGAAGTTGAGGCGCTCGGTGTCGAAGCGCTGGCGTGAGGCTTCGTCGCCCGTGGGGTCGCCGGTGGCGAAAGGCAGCGTCTGCGGCGGCATGCCGGCCAGCGGCGCGGCACGCTCGAGCGCGCGCTCGTGTTCACGTTCGTAGCGTGCTCGCGCCTCGTCCTCGCTGCGCGGCCGCTGCACGAACTCGCGTTCGGCGCGCTGCACCTGCAGCAGCGGCGCGTTGGCTGCGCGAAGTTCGGCGATGCGCTGCGTCTGCAGCTGCGCGTCGCGGGCCATGGCACCGCGCACGTCCTGCAGCTTGCGCTCGGCCTCGGCGGCCAGTTCGCTCTGGCGCCGGGCCACCTCGAGCTCGGCCGGGTCCTGCGTGAGCTGGCGTTCGCGAGCCGCATTGCGCTCGAGCTGCACGCCGTAGGACAGCGCCGCCAGCGGGTTGCCCGTCTGCTTGACCGACAACCAGGTCAGCGGCACCAGGTAGGCGACGATGAGCACGATGTACTGCGCCACCTGCGTCCAGGTAACGGCGCGCATGCCGCCCAGGAAAGAGCACACCAGCACGCCGCCCAGGCCGACGAAGATGCCGAGCTCGAAGCTGAAGCCGGTGAGGTGCGAGGTGATCAGGCCGACGCCGTAAATCTGCACCACCAGGTAGACGAAGGACACGGCCACTGCCGACAGCGCGCCTATCGACCGCGGCAGCTGGCCACCGTAGCGCGCGCCAAGGAAGTCCGGCACCGTGTACTGGCCGAAGCGGCGCAGGTAGGGCGCCAGCAGCACGGCCAGCAGCACGTAGCCGCCGGTCCAGCCCAGGATGTAGGCCAGGCCTGCAAAACCGTGCAGGTAGAGCACACCAGCGGTGCCGATGAAGGACGCCGCCGACATCCAGTCGGCGGCGGTGGCCAGGCCGTTGTACATCGCCGGCACGCGGCGGCCGGCGACGAAGTACTCGGCCTCGTCGGCGGTGCGGCAGAGGAAGCCGATGCAGGCGTAGACGCCGACCGTCACGACGAGAAAGGTGGCGCCGATCCAGCTGCGCGGCAGCCCCGCACTCTCGGCCGCGGCCATGACACCGAGGAGTGTGGCGAAGCCCAGCAGGAAGAGGATGTAGCGCCGGCCGATCACGTTTTCACGGCCGGCGGCGCAAGGGCGTCGAGGGCCTGGCGGTCGCGCTCGGCGCTTTCACGCTGGTAGCGGGCCTCGAGATGTTCCATGCGCACGATGCAGATCACGATGATCAGCAGGTAGGCCAGCAAGGCGCCCTGCCCCGCGACCCAGAAGCCGAGTGGAAAGCCCAGCACCTGCCACTGGTTGAGATCGCGCGCGAACCAGGGCCCGAGCACGCTCACCAGCGCCCAGGTCAGCAGCAGCACCCCGGTCAGCCGGGTGGTGGCCGACCAGAGCCGGTTGCTGGGCGTGTCGCGCATGGCGGCGATTGTGGTGCAAGGCCCCGCGGCGCCAGGCAGCGGACGGGTTATCGATAGCGGGGCAAACCCGGCCGGCGACGCCGCGCGTGCGACGCCGCGGCGGCCGTCAGCGCGCGGCCAGGCGCTGCCAGGTGTCGATCACGGTATCGGGGTTGAGCGAGATCGAGACGATGCCTTCCTGGGCCAGCCAGTCGGCGAAGTCGGGGTGGTCGCTGGGGCCCTGGCCGCAGATACCGATGTACTTGCCGGTGGCGCGGCAGGCCGCGATGGCGCGCGAGATGAGCGCCTTCACCGCCGGGTCGCGTTCGTCGAAGTCGCCGGCCAGCTGCTCGATGCCGCTGTCGCGGTCGAGGCCCAGCGTCAGCTGCGTGAGGTCGTTGCTGCCGATGGACATGCCGTCGAAGTGCTCGAGGAACTGCTCGGCCAGGATGGCGTTGCTGGGCACCTCGCACATCATGATCAGGCGCAGCCCGTCGGTGCCGCCGTCGGCGGCACGCTTCAGGCCGCGCTCGGCCAGCATCTGCTTGACGGTGGCGGCCTGCTTCACCGTGCGCACGAAGGGCACCATGATCTCGACGTTGTTCAGGCCCATGTCGGTACGCACGCGCTTGAGCGCCTCGCACTCCATCGCGAAGGCGTCGCTGAAGTCGCCACTGATGTAGCGGCTGGCACCGCGGAAGCCCAGCATCGGGTTCTCTTCGTCGGGCTCGTAGCGCGTACCGCCGATGAGCTTGCGGTACTCGTTGCTCTTGAAGTCCGACAGCCGCACGATCACGCTCTTGGGCCAGAAGGCCGCGGCGATGGTGGCGATGCCCTCGGCCAGCTTGTCGACGTAGAAGGCCCGCGGCGACGCGTGGCCGCGCGCCACGCTCTCCACCGCCTTCTTCAGGTCGGCGTCGATGTTCGGGTAGTCGAGGATGGCCTTCGGGTGCACCCCGATGTTGTTGTTGATGATGAATTCCAGACGGGCCAGGCCAACGCCGCTGTTGGGCATCTGCGCGAAATCGAAGGCCAGCTGCGGGTTGCCGACGTTCATCATGATCTTGATCGGGCAGTACGGCATCTCGCCGCGAACGACTTCGCTGATCTCGGTTTCCAGCAGGCCGTCGTAGATGTAGCCGGTGTCGCCCTCGGCACAGGACACCGTGACCAGCGCATCCTCGTGCAGCTTGTCGGTGGCGTGGCCGCAGCCCACCACCGCCGGGATGCCCAGTTCACGCGCGATGATGGCGGCGTGGCAGGTGCGGCCGCCGCGGTTGGTGACGATGGCGCTGGCGCGCTTCATCACCGGCTCCCAGTTCGGGTCGGTCATGTCGGTGACGAGCACGTCGCCGGGCTGCACACGGTCCATCTCGGCGGTGCTGCGCACCAGCCGCACCGGCCCCGTGCCTACCTTCTGGCCGATGGCGCGGCCTTCGGCCAGCACCGTGTTTTTCGTGCGGTCGCCCTTGATGCGGAAGCGCTGCTCGACCTTGCCGTGACCCTGGCTCTTCACGGTCTCGGGGCGCGCCTGCAGGATGTAGAGCTGGCCGTCGACGCCGTCCTTGCCCCACTCGATGTCCATCGGGCGGCCGTAGTGCTTCTCGATGATGAGCGCGTAGCGCGCCAACTCCATCACATCGGCGTCGCTGAGCGAGTAGCGGTTGCGCTGCTCGGGCGGCGTGTCCACGGTGTGCACCAGCTTGCGGGGTTGTGAGGGATCGGCCGCCTTGCCGACGGGTGCAAATTCCATGCGCTGCAACTTGCTGCCCAGCACGCGGCGGATGACGGCGAAGCGGCCCGCGTTCAGCGTGTGTTTGTGGACGTAGAACTCGTCGGGATTGACGGCGCCCTGCACCACCAGTTCACCGAGGCCGTAGCTGCTGGTGATGAAAACGACCTCGGGGAAGCCCGATTCGGTGTCGATGGTGAACAGCACGCCGGCCGAGCCGAGGTCGGAACGCACCATGCGCTGCACGCCGGCCGACAGCGCCACGTCGGCATGGGCGTAGCCCTTGTGAACGCGGTAGCTGATGGCGCGGTCGTTGTAGAGCGAGGCGAAGACCTCCTTCATGCGATGCAGGACATCGTCGATGCCCGTCACGTTGAGGAAGGTCTCCTGCTGGCCGGCGAAGGACGCATCGGGCATGTCCTCGGCCGTGGCCGATGAACGCACCGCGAAGCTCGCGCCCGGATTGCCTTCGCTCAGGCGCGTGAACTGCGCTCGGATGGCCGCTTCGAGTTCGGCCGGGAAGGGCGTGTCGACGATCCACCGACGGATCAGCGCGCCGGCCGCGGCCAGGGCGTTCACGTCCTCGACGTTCAGGGTCGACAGCTTGTCCTGGATGCGCAGCGCCAAGCCCCCGTGTTGCAGGAACACCCGGAAGGCGTGCGCGGTGGTGGCGAAGCCGCCCGGCACACGCACGCCGGTGGCGGCAAGCTGGCTGATCATTTCGCCGAGGCTGGCGTTCTTGCCGCCCACCACCTCGACGTCGGTCATTCTCAGTTGTTCAAACGGGGCGACCAGGGCGGTCGTGAGTTCTGGGTTGGCGCCCACGGGGGTCGCCAAGAGGGCTGAAGACATGGGAAAGCTCCGTGATGTGACAAAACCGGTGCTTCCGCAGGCAGGTCAGCGGGCCATGCCCACGCGGCGGCATGTTGTTCTTCTACGGGCGGGCGCGTGGAGTTCAAGGCGGGGCGGCAAGGCGGAAAGTTGGCCTGATTCTAAGGACTTCGTCCTTATGATGGGGCGGTCGCCAGCCCCGGCGCGCACCCCAAGACAGCGCATCCATGACCGAACGCAGCGTCTTCTTTGTCTCGGACGGCACCGGCATCACCGCCGAGACGTTCGGCAACTCCATCCTCAACCAGTTCCCGACCAAGCCGCGCCACGTGCGGCGGCCCTTCATCGACAGCGTCGAGAAGGCACGCGTCGTGCTCGGCGAGATCAACGAGACGGCGGCGAACGAAGGCAAGCGGCCCATCGTCTTCATCACGCTGGTCAACGACGACGTGCGCGCCATCGTCACCGGTGACCACTGCAAGGGCATGGTGCTGGACATGTTCCGCACCTTTGTCGAGCCGCTGGAGGAAGAGTTCGGCGTCAAGAGCAACCACCGCGTCGGCCGCTTCAGCGACGCCAGCGAGAGTCAGGAGTACCACGACCGCATCGAGGCCATCAACTTCAGCCTGGCCCACGACGATGGCCAGAGCGCGCGCAACCTCGACATCGCCGACGTCATCCTGCTCGGTGTCAGCCGCAGCGGCAAGACGCCGACCAGCCTCTACCTGGCCATGCAGCACGGCGTGAAGGCCGCGAACTACCCGCTGATCCCCGAGGACTTCGACCGCGGCCGCCTGCCCACGCCGCTGGCCCCCTACAAGCGCAAGTGCTTCGGCCTGACCATCGACCCCGTGCGCCTGGCGCAGATCCGCAACGAACGGCGGCCTGACAGCAAATACGCTTCGCTGCAGAACTGCCGCTACGAGGTCAGCGAGGCCGAGGGCATGATGCGCCGCGAGGGCATCTCGTGGCTGAGTTCGACGCACAAGTCGATCGAGGAGATCGCCACCACGATCCTGCGCGACCTGCGGCCCGACCGATTGATCTACTGATCCCCCCCCGAAGCGCCTGCGGCGCTCCCCCCAGGGGCCGCCGCCAGCGGCCCGGCGGAGCCGGTTCCTCGGCGGCCGCTTGATCGCGGCCGGCATGCCGTCAGGCGTTACGCCGCGCCGATTCATACAGACAGACGGCAGCGGCGGCGGCGACGTTCAGCGACTCCTCACCCCCGGGCTGCGGGATGCGCACCTGCAGCGCGCAGCGCGCCAGCAGGGCCGCGTGCACGCCCTGCCCTTCGTGGCCCAGCACCCAGGCGCAGGGCTGCGGCAGCGGCGCTCTGGGCAGCAGCGCGCCGGCGTGTGAACTGGTGGCCACCAGCGGCACCTGCAGCGCGGCCAGCGCATCGGGATCCAGGCCTTCCAGCAGGCGCAGCCCGAAGTGCGCGCCCATGCCGGCACGCAGCACCTTGGGCGACCACAGCGCCACCGTCCCCTTCAGCGCCAGCACCTGCGGCACGCCGAAGGCGGCGGCCGTGCGCAGGATGCTGCCGACGTTGCCCGGGTCCTGCACGCGGTCGAGCACCACCGCCGCCGCCTGCGGCAGCAGGGCCAGCTGCGCCGGGGTGTCGATGACGAAGCCGAGCGCGGCCGGCGATTCCAGCCCGCTGAAGCCCTTGAACAGCGCCGCCGGCACGAGCGCGACGCGCGGCGCCCAGGCCGCCAGCGCACGCACGGCGGGGCGCGCCCACGCGTCCTCGCTGACCACGGCCTGCACGGCGGCGGCGCCACGTTCGCGCAGCGCGGTGCACAGGTGTTCACCCTCGATCCACACCTGGCCCGCACGCCGGTAGCCGGCACCGTCCTGCGTCAGCTTGCGCAGGCGCACAAGCAGCGGGTTGTCGCGCGACGTGATGTGTTGCGGCTCGCTCACGGGACTAGCCTAAGCGCTGCGCGCCTCGGCATTCGCGCCTGCGAGCGGCCGGGCGCGCTCATGCCTCGGGCAACACGGCACGCACTGGCGCGTAGCTGCGGCGGTGTTCGGGGCAGGCGCCATGTTGGCGCAGCGCCGCCAGGTGCTCGGCCGTCGGATAGCCCTTGTGCGCGTCGAAACCGTACTGAGGATGCTGCGCGTGCAACGCCAGGCAGAGGCGGTCGCGGTGCACCTTGGCCAGGATGGATGCCGCGGAAATCGCGGCCACCAGCGCGTCGCCCTTGACAACGGCGGCCACCGGCATCTTCAGCACCGGCACGCGGTTGCCGTCGACGACGACGCGGTGCGGCAGCAGGCGCAGCGCCTCGACGGCACGCCGCATCGCCAGCAGCGTGGCCTGCAGGATGTTCAGGCGGTCGATCTCCTCGGCGCTTGCGCTGGCGATGGCACAGCACAGCGCACGCCCGCGGATCTCATCGAACAGCGCCTCGCGTCGGCGCGGGCTGATGACCTTCGAGTCGCCCAGACCCCGGATCGGATTCAGGTCGTCGAGGATCACCGCGGCGGCCACCACCGGCCCGGCCAGCGGCCCGCGGCCGGCCTCGTCGACGCCGGCCAACAGCCCCG
>JBBRBW010000103.1:0-14766 GCA_038205425.1 Burkholderiales bacterium
CCAGCACCATCGCCCTCAACTGCGCACTGTGTCGCCTGCGCAGGGCGACTCTCTCTTCCGCCATCGTGTCCACCTATTTCCTTGATGCGCACGATCGTTAACCGATGGGCTCAGCTGTTCAAGATGGGGCGGCCAGACGGCGCTGGCGGCGGACAGCTTCTCAGCGAGTTGCAGATCATCGCGGCGGTCCGGCAAACGCATGTCATCGAGAAGATCCTCACGCGGCCACCGTCAGTCGCAAGCAAGCGACCGTCGATCACAAGAACCGCACTCAAAGCCTCGATCGATGGACCCGGCCACCCTGTCGTCTGGGGAAAAGTGGCCTTTGAACGAACTAAGCTCGGGCCGTCCATGGGCTGAGGGAAGCAGAGCGCGAAGTGCAGATCAGCGCAGCGATCGGGCACGGCGTCGGTCTACGGACAGACCGCGCAGCGCATGCGCGAAGGCCGGGACTGCGTGCGGATCTGAACCGCCTCAGCAGCCGCCCTTCTTTTCCTTCTTCGCCGGCGCGGCAGCGTCCTTGACTGCGCCAATGGCGGCACCGACTGCCGCAGACGCCGAGTCGCCGGCGGCATTGGCGGCAACGGATGCAGCGGTACCAATGGCCTTGGCGGCTTCAACCGACTCGGCGACCGCAGCGGAGGCTGCATCGGCCACGGGTGTTGGCGCAGGCACCGATGTGGGCACCGGGGCAGGCGCGGGCATTTCTTCCTTCTTGCCGCACGCCGTCATGGCCGCTGCAGCGATGACGCCAAACATCAGAAATGATTTGTTCACTTTCGATCCTCCGGGAAGTGGATGTTTGCCGGCCAGAGACGGCCTTGGGCGCAAAGCGCTATCAAGCCAACCTGTCCGGGAAATGGACCCTGCGTCTCGCACAGGCCCTGATCGGGGCTGATGCCCCTGCTGCAAATGGTAGCAGCGCGTATCGGCCCGTTGTCTCTGCTGCTGGAACGCCTGGAAGGGGGCGGGTCAGACGGACAGGTTCATCCGGTCGACAGGATGCCAGGACGTGTCAAATCCAGGCGGAGAAGTCGACATGAGTCGGCGACGTGTCGTATGTCGTGGCAACTCGTCAAGTTCAACTCTAGGCAACGAATCAGAGCCTGAGCGGAACGGCCGGCCAACACCCTGCTGGTCATCAACGACAACAATTATCCCGGCACGGGCGGGCGCAATCTGAACTCGGACCCGACCGAGTTTCTGCGCATCAGCCTGGCCAGCCGGGTGCCCGAACCTGGTGCCTGGACGCTGCTGGTCGCGGGCTCGCCGGCCCTGGACGCTCTTTTCCCCTTTTGGGGATTGGGTGGCGCCAGTGATCAGTGCCAAACCGCCAGCCTAGACCTGTGGCCGCCGATGGCAAGCGCGCAGCGACGAAGCCGCGCATCAGGGGTGGGGGCTGCGGTCACGCAGGCACCGCCGCTGCAGCGGCCGCGCCGACAAGAAACGTTACGCAGCGATACGGCACAGAAAGGACAAGCGCCGCGCTGAGCGCGAGCATGAAGCTCTGTTCAACGACTTTGGAGATCACGATCATGAAAACCTGGATCAAGAGAAGCCTCATCGGTAGCGCGGTCGCCGCCACGTTGCTGGTCGGCCTCGGTGCCTGGGCCCACCGCGACGGTGGCTACGGCTGGCATCGTGGCGGCTTCAGCGAAGCCGACGCGGTGCAGATGCAGGCCCGCATGGTGGACCGCGTGGCCGGCAAGATGAACCTCGACGCCACGCAAAAGGCGCGCCTAGTCACTCTGGGCGATACGGTGCGCACGCAACGCCAGGCCCTGAAGGGCGACACCGACCCGCGTGCTGACCTGCAGTCGTTGGTGGCCGGCCCGACCTTCGACCGCGCCCGCGCCGGTGCCCTGGCCAGCAACAAGATCTCCGCGCTGCAAAGTGGCGCGCCGACGATGATCACCGCCATGGCTGACTTCTACGACGGCCTCAAGCCCGAGCAGCAGGCACAGCTGCGCGAGTTCATGGCCAAGCGCGGCAGTGGTCACGATCGCGGCGATCGCGGTGAACGTGGTGAGCGACACGGCCTGCGCAGCGGTGGCGAGCACCACGCCGGCCTGGGCGCCGAGCGCGACGACGACTGAGTCCGTGACGCTGTTGACAGCGTGAATGCCATCAGCGCTGCGGGCACCTGCAAGGCTGCCCGCAGCCGTTCGCGAACTCGCGCCGCTGGCTCGCCGCACAATGCCCGCCATGCGCCAGCTGCTGCTGATTGACGACGACGAACGGCTGGGGCCGCCGCTGGCGGCCTACTTCCGCCGCGTCGACTTCGAGCTGACGCAGGCCACACGGCCCAGCCAGGGGCTGGCGCTGCTGCGCGAGCGCGCGCGCCAGCCGGGGCAGGCCGGCGCTTTCGACGCCGCCATCCTGGACATCATGCTGCCCGAGATGGACGGCTTCGAGTTGTGCCGCACCATTCGCCGCGAGGCCGGGCAGCACGCCGACATCCCGATCCTGATGCTGACCGCGCGGGGCGATGTGATGGACCGCGTGGTGGGCCTGGAGCTGGGCGCCGACGACTACCTGCCCAAGCCCTTCGAGCCGCGCGAGTTGCTGGCGCGAATCCAGACCATCCTGCGCCGCCGCGCGCCGGCAGCAACCGTGGCGGCGGCTGCCTCTGGCAGCGCTTCGGCGCCAGCCGGCACGCTGGACTTCGAGGGCCTGCAGATCGACCTGGGCCGGCGCAGCGCGAAGTGCCAGGGCCAGCCGGTCGAGCTGACCGGCACCGAGTTCGAGCTGCTGGTGCTGCTGGCGCGCGCACCGCACCGCGTGTTCAGCCGTGACGACATCCTGGCCAGTCTGCGCGGCCATGCGGCCGAAGACATCCACAGCCGAGCGGTCGACATCCTTGTCAGCCGGCTGCGGCGCAAGCTCGAGCCGCTGGACGTGATCCGCACGCTGCGCAACGCCGGCTACCTCTTTGCCGGGGTGCCGGCTTGAGCGCGCCGGGCCGCCCCCCAGCACTCCAAACCGAGTGCGAAGAGCGAAGGGTCTTTCAGTGAGCGCTTCAGGGCCGACGCCAACAGCGGTGCGCCGCCGCCGGCGCGATGCGCTGACCTTCTCCATCAAGGGCCGGCTGCTGCTGCTTTTTGTGCTGTTGGCGCTGGCCACCAGCGCGGTCTTCGTGGCCGGCATGCAGCAGCTTCTGCGCAACGGCTGGCAGGCTTATGCACGCCCACTGGTGAGCGACTACGCCGATCGCCTGGCCGCCGATCTCGGCTCGCCGCCCGACCCGGCCCGCGCGCGCGCGCTGACGCAGCGGCTGCCAGTCACGGTTCGGGTGGACGGTCCGCTGCGGCAGTTCGTCGAGCCGCCCGAAACGGTCCACGAAGGCCCCGACCGCCACGGGCATGGCCCGCGGTTCGGTATCGACGACCATGACGCCGCCGAAACCGCTGAACTGGGCAGCGCCGGCTGGGGCCTGGTGCGCCGCAGCGCCGACGGCCACCGCATCGTCTTCGGCCTGGCGCGCCCACCGGACCACCTGCGCCCGCGCCTGTTCGGCTGGGCCACGCTGGCCGTGCTGCTGAGCTTGACGGCGCTGGCCTACCTGTACATGCGCAGGCTGCTGAAGCCGCTGGAGCGCATCGGCGCCGGCGTCGAGGCCTTCGGCCGCGGCGAGTTCGACCCGCCGATTGCCGTGCAGCGCGCGGATGAGCTCGGCGCCCTGGCCATGCGCATCAACGGCATGGCGGCCAACCTGCACGGCATGCTGCAGGCCAAGCGCGCGCTGCTGCTGGCCATCAGCCACGAGCTGCGCAGCCCGCTCACGAGAGCTCGGGTGAACGCCGAGCTACTGGACGAAAGTGACACACGCGACGCGCTGCTGCACGACTTGGCCGAATTGCGCGACCTGTTGGCCAACCTGCTGGAAAGCGAACGCCTGGCGCAGGGACACGCCGCGCTGCAGGCTGAGCCGGTGGACCTGACCACGCTCGTGCGTGGTGTGGTGGCCACGCAATTCGAAGGGCGCGGCGTGATGCTGGAGCTGGATGAGCAGGTCGGCACGGTGCAGGCCGACCCGACGCGGCTGCGCCTGATGCTGCGCAACCTGGTCGACAACGCTCTGCGCCACGGCGCCGGTGCCTCACAAGCGCCCGTGGCTTACCTGCGCCGCGAGGCCGACGGCCGCCTGGCGCTGGGTGTGCGTGACCAGGGGCCAGGCGTGACGCCAGAGCAACGCGATCAGCTGGGCCAGGCCTTCTACCGCCCTGAAAACGCGCGCACCCGCACCGCTGGCGGCGTGGGCCTGGGCCTGACCCTGTGCCGCCTGGTGGCGCAGGCGCATGGCGGTGAGCTGCGCATCCGCGACGCGGCCCCAGGTCTGGACGTCAGTGCGGTGTGGGCGCCCGATCAGACGCCGGTGCATTAGCCGGGCAGGGCGCCAGCACATAGCCAAAGCGCGCCGGCATCTGCGCAAAGGGCAGGGTCTGGGGCTGCCAGGCGCCGGCTTCAACGGCCTGCAGCGCCAGGCCCGTTTTCAGGCCCGTGTCCAGGCTGTGCAGCAGGCCGAAGCCGATGTCGGCGTCCAGGAGGAGCCGGGCCGCTTCGCACAGCCTGGTGCTCTTGAAGACCACCGGCAGGCCGGCGTGCGAGACCAGCGGCCGGCTGCCGCTCGGCGTTCTTTCGTGCACGCGCCACACAGGGCGCAGCCTCCAGTTGCAAGTAGACGCGCTGTGGCCCGTTCTGGAAGAACCACGCACCGCTGTCGTCACAGCCGTAGTTGCGCTGAAAGAAGGCCAGCAGCTTGTCGTGTTTGATGCGGCTGCCGTTGACTTGCGGAAACGGCCGTGACGGCGGTCCGGCAGGGCGCGCAATGCCCTGTCTGTAGATGATCAAGTGGACTGCGAGGAAGCCGACCGTCGTGAAGGTCGCTTCTTGGCCGACCGACGACGGCCGTCCCGCGGAACGGCTCGCTCCAAACCGGCCGATCAGATCTGGTCTCGAACGTCAGCAAAGTGGCGTCTGTTTCGCCTACCGAGGCACCCGCCCTCGGCCATCTGCAGTCGCTGGTGAAGGGCTACTCCGGGGCTCCTCACCGCTCCCAAAATTGTGTCCTCGAGCTGGCTGATACAGGACACTTTGCAGCAGAAGCCGCACCGCGTTGGTGCAACGGTCAGGAAGTGCAAAGCGGCACTGCTCAAGCTTCGACGGCCCTTCCCTGCGTCGCCGAGTTGGTGAGTTGCTGAGCGCAAACGTCGCGCACGCACCCACGCAGCCAGCGATGCGCTGGATCGGCGTCCAGCCGTGGGTGCCAAAGCATTGAAACCGTGAATTCCGGTGTGGTGACCGGTAGGGCAAAGCTGTGCATGCCGATGCGCAGGTTTCCCGTGTGACGCTCGGGAACTGTGGCGATCAGGTCAGAGCCCCGAGCCAGAGCCACCGCAGTCGCAAAGCCACTGACGATGGTGGCGATCACCCGTTCCAGACCGAACGGTTGCAAGGCTTCATCGATAGGCCCCTTCTCGAAGCCCTCCCGCGACACACTGATGTGCCTGCCCATCGCATATCGAGCGGTCGTGATCTCGCCTTGGGTAAGGGGATGTCCCGTTCGCACGACGCCCAGGTACCGATCGCGAAACAGCGCCTGCACCCGTAATTCAGGCGCGGTCGTCTTCTCGACGACGCCGGTCTCGAGATCCACCGCGCCCTCGCGAAGTGGCGCGCTGTGCTTGTCGGGTTTCTGCACAAATCGAAGCCGCACCCCGGGTGCGTCTTCTCCTACACGAGCAATCAGCGCCGGTCCGAAGTTCTCTGCGAAGCCTTCGCTGGTTCGCAGCGTGAACGTTCGGAAGAGTTGCTTGAGGTCGAGCTTCTCCGTCGGCCGCAGAACGGCTTCTGCGTCCTGGACGAGCTGGCTCACCTTCTCGCGGAGTTCGAGCGCTCGGGGCGTCGGCACCAGCTCACGGCCAGCGCGAACCAGCAGCGGATCACCCAGGGTCTCCCGCAAGCGGGCCAGTGACCGACTCATGGCCGATGGGCTGAGCCGCAAGCGCCGGGCCGCGCGCGCCACGCCGCCTTCGGCGAGCAGCACGTCCAGCGTCACCAGCAGGTTCAGATCGGGCAGCGGCATGCACCGACCATAGCCGGGCTTGACCGTGATGTGGCGTCTGGCGCACGAACAAATTGCAAACGGCGCGCCTTCCGCCATGTCCGGCGAAACACCAGACTCCAGACGACCCCTTCCCGGGAGTCGGCAGAACATGGAGTCCAAGTTGAAATCAATCATCGCAGGGTCAGGCGCAACGGCCGCTGAAGTTTCGCCACTGGCACCCGCGGTTCGGTGGGCGCTCGCCACCCTTGCACTGTCGACGCTGTTGTCCTCGCTGGGCACGAGCATCGCCAATGTGGGCCTGCCGACGCTGGCGCAGGCGTTCAACGCCTCTTTCCAGCAAGTGCAGTGGGTGGTGCTGGCCTATCTGCTGGCCATAACGGCCCTGATCGTGTCCGTCGGACGGGTCGCGGATCTGATCGGCCGCCGGCGGTTGCTGCTGGCCGGCATCTTCCTGTTCACGGTCGCATCGGTGTTGTGCGGCATCGCTCCCACGCTCTGGCTGCTGATTGCCGCCCGAGCGGTGCAGGGCCTCGGCGCGGCCGCCATGTTGGCCCTCACCATGGCTTTCGTCGCTGAGACGGTGCCGAAGGCGAAGACCGGCAGCGCGATGGGCCTGCTCGGCACCATGTCCGCGGTGGGCACCGCGCTCGGCCCCACGCTGGGCGGCGTGCTCATCGCCGGATGGGGTTGGCGCGCGATATTCCTGATCAATCTGCCGCTGGGTGTCTTGGCGCTGGTTCTCGCGCATCGCCATCTGCCCGCTGATGACGCAGGACCGAAGACCAAGGGTGCTGGCTTCGACACGGTGGGCACGGTGCTGCTGACCCTGACGCTCGCCGCCTATGCGCTCGCGATGACGATGGGACGCGGCAGCTTTGGCGTCGTCAACCTGGCGTTGCTGTTCGCGGCGGTGCTCGGCGCTGGCCTGTTCGTGTTCGCCCAGGCCAGGGTCGCTTCGCCCTTGATTCGCCCGGCCCTGTTTCGCAATCCGATGCTGAGCGCGGGCTTTGCCATGAGCTCGCTTGTCACGACGGTGGTCATGACGACGCTGGTGGTGGGTCCGTTCTATCTCTCCGGCGCACTCGGGCTCGACGCGGCGCAGGTCGGACTGGTCATGTCGTCGGGCCCGATCGTCGCCGCACTGACCGGCATGCCGGCCGGCCGCTTCGTCGACCGGTTCGGCGCCTTCCGTGTGACCATCACCGGGCTTATCGCCATGCTGACCGGCGCGTGCATCCTGTCCATGATGCCTACAAGCCTGGGCATCCCGGGTTACGTCGCACCGCTTGCCGTCATCACGGCCGGCTTCGCGTTGTTCCAGGCGGCGAACAACACGGCCGTCATGACGGACATCCGCGCTGACCAGCGAGGCGTCGTGTCGGGCTTGCTCAACCTGTCGCGCAATCTCGGGCTCATCACCGGTGCGTCCGTGATGGGCGCGGTGTTCGCGCTGGGTGCCGCAAGCTCGAACCTGATGACGGCAAGTCCGCTGGCTCTTATGGCCGGGATGCGGGCCACGTTCGCGGTGGCAGCGGTTCTGGTCGTCGTTGCCCTCGCCATCGCGTTGCTAGGCCAGACCCTCTCGCGCCGGCGCTGAATTCGACCCGCACCGCTTCGGTTCGCGCCCTGTCAGCGGCGTTCCGCGCCGCGGCGCGCCGCCCTGTCGTCAGGCCCTGGCAACGGCGGCGGGCCGGCGCCACATTACCGGCACGCCCTCTTCAACCCGCCGCCGGAGCACCCCCCATGATCGTCAACATCCTCTCGCACACCCCGTCTGGGTATGGGGCCTGCTGGCCGACTTGATGGCGCTGGACGTTTCTCAAACCCGCCAGCGCCGTTTGGCGCCCTCGCGCCTGCTGATGCTGCCGCTGGCGCTGCTCGGACTGGGCTTGTGGTCGATGTCGCCTGGCTTCATGGCGCTCCCGCTGTCCGCGCTGGTCTGGCTGGCGGCGCTGGGCGCGGGCGTTGCGCTGCTGGCCGGCCGCCCGGCGCAGGCCGGCGCAGGCCGGCGCAGAGTGGCTGCCCGCCGAACAACGCCTTCAGTTGCCCGGCAGTTGGATGCCGATGTTGCTCATCCTGGGCATCTTCTCGCTGCGCTACGCCGCCAACGTGGGCATGGCGATCAACCCCGGCTGGCGCAGTGCGCCCGAACTGCTGCTGCCGCTGGCGCTGCTCTACGGCGGCCTCAGCGGGCTGTTTCTGGGCCGCGCGCTGGCGCTGCTGAAGCTGACCCGTGCCCCTGCTGCTGTCATCCTACGTTCGTCGTCGCGGTGGTCTGCTGGTCGCGGCAAACCAATCTCACTTTGACATCACAAGGATCACACCATGCAACCCCAACTCAATCTCTACCCATCAGGACCCGAGGCCACATCGGCAATAGCGGAAATAGCGGCAATAGCGGCAATAGCGGCCATGACCGGCCCTGAACAGCCGATGACCCGGTCGCGTCTGAAGCCACGCGTCATGACCCCCAGCTTCATTTCTCGCCTGGCCCGTTCGGCCTTCCTCTGGATTGCTGCCGTTCTGCTGTCGCCAGTGCTGGCGGCAGCACCGCTCGCTGCTGGCTTCGAGACCCTGCAGGCCGCTGACGGCGCGGACAAACCGCTGGAGGTGGCGGTCTGGTATCCCACCGAGGCGGTGGCACAGCAGGTCGATCTCGGGCCATTCACGCTCAACATCGCTCGCGGCGGCGCGGTCGCAGGCCAGGCCTTGCCGCTGATCGTGATCTCGCATGGCAATGGGGGTGCTTCTCTTTCGCACCACGACACGGCGGTCGCCTTGGCCCAGGCGGGTTATGTCGTCGCTGCTGTCGCGCACACCGGCGACAACTATGCCGATCAGAGCAGGGAGACGTCGATGATGGATCGCCCGCGCCACGTCAGCCGCGTGATCGACCACATGCTGACGAAGTGGCCTGGCCGAGGCCGCATCGATGCCACACGCATTGGTGTGTTCGGCCATTCGTCGGGCGGCTTCACCGCATTGGCCGTGGTGGGCGGTGCCGCTGATCTGGGGCGCATCGCCCCGCATTGCCAGCAACACCCCGGTCACTACGCATGCCAGTTGATTGCCCGGCGGCCGACTGCAACGGCGGCCATGGGGACGGCAGTGGTCCAGGCGGGCCGTGACGCACGCGTGCGCGCGGCCGTGGTGGTGGCGCCGGCGCTCGGGTTCACCTTCACCCCCGAGTCGCTCGCGGCCGTTTCAGTGCCCATCCAGCTCTGGCGCGCAGAAGATGACGTCGTGCTGCCACACCCCTGGTATGCCGAAGCGGTGCGTGCGGCGCTGCCCAAGCCGCTGGACTACCGCGAGGTGCCCAAGGCCGGCCACTTCGACTTTCTGGCGCCATGCATGCCGCGCTTTGCCGTGATGGCGCCCCCGTTGTGCAGCAGTCAGTCCGGCTTCGACAGGGTGGCCTTTCACCGCGAGTTCAACGCGTCGGTCGTGGGCTTCTTCAGAGTGGCGCTGAAACCCTGAGCCAGGGTTCGGACCGTATGTCGACCTGCCGGCGTGCCGCAGGCGCCCGCGCAGGTCCCAGGATGAACTCTGACGGTCTGGGGCTAATGACCGCATAGTCGGGCATGCCAACGCCCATCCTGGTCACCAAGTTGTTCGCTCCCCAGCGCGTCGCCCAGGCGGTGTCGCGAGAAGCGCTGGTCGAGCAACTTGACAAAGGCATGGCCCGAAAACTGACGCTGGTCTGCGCGCCGGCTGGCTTCGGCAAGTCGTCGTTGTTGGGTGAGTGGGCGGCCGGCTGCGATCGTCCCTGCGTGTGGGTCTCTCTGGACCCAGGCGAGCGAGACCTGCAGCAGTTTCTGGCCTATCTGGTGGCCGCGGTGCAAACCGTCGATGCCAGCGTCGGGGCAGGCGCGTGTGCGCTGCTGCAGACCACGCCGCCGCCGTCGGCCAAGTCCGTCTTGAGCGCACTGCTCAACGAAGTTGCCGAGGATCTCCAAGCCCTTCTGCTGGTGCTGGACGACTACCACCTGGTCGCGTGCGAGCCCGTGGATGAAGCACTGGCCTATCTGATCGACCACCTGCCACCGCAGATGCACGTCGCCCTGGCAACGCGTACTGAACCTGCGTTGCCCCTGGCCCGGTTGCGCGCGCGAGGGCAACTGACGGAACTGCGCCAGGAAGATTTGCGTTTTGGTGCGGACGAAGCGGCAGCCTTCCTTGATCAGACCATGGCGCTCAAGCTGTCAGCCGCTCACGTCGCGGTGCTCGCGGCGCGCACTGAGGGGTGGGTTGCCGGACTGCAGATGGCGGCCATCTCCTTGCGGGACAACAAGGACCCAGAACACTTCATCCAGTCGTTCACGGGCAGTCATCGCTTCTTGCAGGACTTCCTCCTGGAAGAGGTGCTGCACCGCCAGTCACCCGCCGTGCAGTCCTTCTTGTTGCGCACCTCGATCCTCGACCGGATGTGCCCAGAGTTGTGCGACGCGGTGATGCAAGACCGCGAAGGTCACAGCATGCTGGCCTACCTGGAGCAGGCCAACCTCTTCGTCGTTCCGCTCGACACCGAGCGGCGCTGGTATCGCTACCACCACCTCTTTGCCGAGCTGTTGCGCCAGCGGCTGGCGCAGCGCGAGCCGGCCGCGCCGCTGCTGATTCGCGCCAGCGAGTGGTATGAAGCGAATGGTCAGGCTGTCGAGGCCTTTCAGAAAGCCTTCGCTGCCAGCGACATCGATCGCGCAACCCGTTTGATCGACGGTGCCGGCATGCCGCTGTACTTCCGTGGCGCCATGGCGCCCGTCGTTCAGTCGCTCCAGGCGCTGCCCCACAGCGTGCTCGACAGCCATCCCCGCCTGTGGGTGATGCTGGCGTGGTCGCTGATGATCTCGGGTTACCCCAACCAGATGGCGGTGAAGCTCCAAAGTGCGGTGCAGGCCTTGAAGCATGCCGCTGACGATGAAGATCCCCGAGACCTTTGGGGACAAGTCGCCGCACTGAAGGCCTGGGTGGCGGTGGCGAAACACGATGTGCCATCGATACACACCGAGGCGCAGAAGGCCTTCGAGAAGTTGCATCCGCACAACCAGGCCGCGCGCACCGCTGTGCACTGCGCCCAGGGTGTGGCTTATCAGTTCGAGGGGAATCGCACTGCGGCCAAACAGGCCTACGAATACGTGCTCTCTGCGGGTCAGACCACCGGCAACTTCATGTTCACCGTGGTGGCGACCCTGGGCCTGGCCAGCATCCAGCTGGCTGAGAACCAACTCCACGCGGCGGCCAAGACCTACCGGAGCATCCTGCAGAAGTTGACGGATCCCACGCATTCGGTGGCCTGTGAAGCGCACCTGGGGCTGGCGCGGATCTTCTATGAATGGAATGACCTGGATGCAGCCGAGTCGCACGCCCGGCGCAGCAGCAAGCTGGCGGAGCCCATGGAGTCAGGCGCGGGCCTGAGCGCGGACGCCATGACCGCGCGAGTTCTTCGAGTGCGCAACCGCTTCACCGAGGCAAGCACGGTGTTGGCGAACGCTGCCATCGCCGCGCACACACGGCGGTTCACGAGCCGCCTGGAGGAGATTGCCTGCCTTCAGGTACAGGATCTGGTTCGCCGCGGCGAGCACGCTGCGGCGCTCGAGTTGGCGCAGCGGCACCAACTCCCGGTGCCTACGGCCAACGCATTGTCAGCACAGGGGCACCCAGAGCAGGCGCTGCCGCTGTTGGTGTCATACCGCACCCGAATGGAACAAGCTGGCCGGGCCGATGAAGCACTCAAAGCCATGGTGGCGCAAGCCATGGCGCTGCATGCGCTGGCCAGCCTGGACGAAGCCTTGGTGGTCTTGAGCGAGGCACTGCTGGTAGGCGAGCCAGGCGGTTTCGTTCGGACCTTTGTCGATGAAGGCCAAGCCATGGCCACGCTGTTGACCGCGCTGTCTGATCGCGGAACGTTGCCTGACTACGCCGCGCAACTGCTGGCGGTCTGGGGTTCAACACAAGCGCCTGGCATCGACCTCGCTCATCTGCAGCGCATCGGGGTCGAGCCCTTGAGCGAGCGTGAGCTGGCCATCCTGCGGCTGATCCAGCAAGGTCAATCCAACCAAGGCATTGGCGAATCCTTGTTCTTGTCACTGCACACGGTCAAGTGGCACAACCAGAACATCTTCGACAAGTTGCAGGTCAAGCGCCGCACGGAAGCCGTGGCTCGCGCGCTGGCCTTGAAGCTGCTGCCGGCCTGAGCGGTCCGCCGGACCTGCCAGGATTACCCTGGCCGGCCACCCTGGCGCCCCCCGCCGGCGCAGAACCGCTCTTTAGAGCGGCGACGTGCCGGGACCCGCTCCCTACGCTCGTGTCCTGTTGATTGGTCAGATGACCAGCAACTTTTCACCTCACAGAGCGTCCCATGAAATCATCCCTTTTCGTCCTTTCCCTTCTCAGCACTTTGACCCTGGCCGCGCAGGCCGCCCCGAACGACGGCATCCTCGGCGCGTACGCCCGCGTCGAAGTCGGCCAAAGCAATTTCGGCCTGTCGAGCGCGTTGCCGCAGTCGGGGTCGGACAAGCACGGACAGGCTGCCAGGCTGTACGGCGGTTACCGCTTCAACGAGTACCTCGGCGTCGAGGCGGGCTATGCAGCGCTGGGCAAGTTCAGCGAAAACGTCACCGTCGGCGGTGCGAGCCTCAAGCAGGACGGCAAGGCACGCAGCATCTTCGGCGCAGCGACTGGCCGACTGCCCCTGGGCGAGTCGTTTGCGCTGCATGGCCGTCTGGGCGTGACGTCCGGCAGGGTCAGCGGCACGAATGTTCTGTCGGCCAGCGACAACCTGATGGGCAGCAAGACCTCGGTGTTGTTCGGTGTCGGCGCGGAATACAGGCCCAAGCCGAACGTCGCCCTGACGGTCAACTACGACAGCTACGGCAAACTGTCGAACAACGTCAAGGCCAGTGCCCTGGTTTTCGGCTTGCACTTCACGCTCTGAGTCCATGGCCGCCTCCAACCGAGCCGATTGGCTCATCCCCTCGGGGCTGCTCGCGCTGGCCTTCATTCCGGTATTGGCTGGGGTGGTTCGCCTGAGCATGCTGGCGAACCTGTTTGCTGACGGCGGGCCGCTCACGCCGGACAACGCACGCTTCTTCGGCGCGCCCATTCCGGTGGTGCTGCACATCGTCAGTGTGACCCTCTACAGCCTGCTCGGCGCTTTTCAGTTCGCGCCAGACTTTCGCCGCAGACGGCCCGAGTGGCACCGCGCCGCGGGCCGCATCCTGGTGGTCGCGGGATTGTTCGCGGCGCTATCTGGGCTCTGGATGGCGATGTTCTACGCGATCGTTCCGGCAGACAGCGCACTGCTGCACGCCTTCAGGCTGTTCTTCGGCTTCGCCATGGCAGTGTCGATCGTGCTGGGAACCTTGGCCATCCGGCGACGGGACGTGGCTCGGCACCAGAACTGGATGCGCCGCGCTTACGCGATCGGCCTCGGCGCCGGGACGCAGGCGCTGACCCAGCTTCCCCTTCTGCTGCTCTTCGGGGCGCCGAACGAGTTGACCCTGGCGCTGATGATGGGCGCGGCTTGGGTGGTGAATCTTGCGGTGGCGGAGTGGCTGATCCGCAGGGAGCGGCGGGCGGCAACGCGTGCTGTGGCAACACGCGTCCTGCCGATGACCTGCTGAGAGCAAAGCTGCTCCAGTGCCAGAGCGCAGCCGGTACCCAACGCTGACTGTCAACGCGCAGCCACAGCGGGTTGCCTATCCATGTTCAACGTGCCGAGAAAGCTCACCAAGTCCGCCGCCTCGGCATCGGTCAGCTCGATCGGGGCGCGTTCAACATGCGTGCTCTTCGTCTTGCTCGCATGCGTGTGCGTCAACTCCGAGTGCCCCACCTTGGCATGCGGTGCCTCCACATAGTGGCGCACCACTTGTTCCAGCGTGGCGATCTGCCCGGCGTGCATGTAAGGCGGCCGCTGTGCCACGCCACGAAGGCCCGGCGTCTTGAACGCGCCCTCCAGCGCCGGATCCTCGCTCACCATGAACCGGAGTTCCTGGCATTGCGCCGGCCGGGCATCGCTGAACGGCCCCAGGCAGTTGAACTCGTCGCCACGCACTTTCGCCGTCGCCGCGGCGCGACCACGGTCCGGGCTTGCGGCATTGCGCGGCGGCACGCCCGAGTTGTGGAACTGCTGGTCGGTGAAGAGCGGCCCGTTGTGGCAGGTCACGCACTGCGCCTTGCCGATGAAGAGCCGCAGGCCCTTGACTTCATTCGCCCTCAGCATCCCCTGGGCAGCGGGATCGTTGGCAACCACCGCATCGACGTAGCGATCCAGCCAGGAAGGCTCGTGCTGGAGCGATTTCTCGTAGGCTGCAATCGCCTTGCCCATGTTCGAGAACACCCGCGACACGTTTTCTCGCTGGCGAACGTCCATCGCCGCCCACGCCGCCTGCTCGGCCGCGCTGCCGTTGGGCCGGGCATCCCTGGGCAGGCCTTCGGTCCGCGGCATCGCCTTGAAGAGGCTCTCGTATTCCTTGCGGTAGTTTTCCGCCATCAGATGCGCATAGCGTGTGCGGTTTCCGCCGTGCTCCACCGCATCTTCGAGCGGGCCGAGCGCCTGGGCCCATAGGCTGTCATTGCGGCCATCCCAGAACAGCCAGGGGCTGTAGCCGGCGCCCACGATGGGCATGGCCCGGCGCGAGCCCGTTCCCACGCCCTGGCCCACCGGCAACCCATACTGGAACTGCTTCTGGGGATCGTGACAG
>JBBRBW010000104.1:0-14724 GCA_038205425.1 Burkholderiales bacterium
CGCACAGCGCTGATTCGACCGCCGTGTCGGCTTTGGGCCGGGCTTTGCGATTGACCTGATGACGCGTCTCACTTCCGGGTCGCGCACCGTCAACCGCAGCGAGGTCCCGCCATGCACAGACTTCCACCGCACCCGTCGTTCCTGTCGACGTCGCCACCCCCGCGCCACCGCTTCGCCATCGTGCTGGGCAGCGGCGGGGTGCGCAGCATCGCCGCCCTGGGCATGGTGGAGGTGCTGGCCCGTGAAGGCCTGCGGCCCGACCTGGTTGTGGGCTGCAGTGCCGGCGCCATGTTCGGCGCGCTGATCGCCGCCGGGCACGACGCGGAAGAGGCCGCGCGCATCGCCACCACGCTGTGGTCGGCCGATGTCACGCGCCAGCGCCGCTGGCGTGCCATCCCGCAGATGCTGTGGCCGCGCCTGGGCCGCTTCGACGCCGACTTCGCGCTGCGCGACGACCGCCTGGTGATGCAGCGGCTGGAGCAGGCCTTCGGCGACGTGCGCATCGAAGGCCTGCACCTGGCCTTGCGCGTCACCACCACCGACGCCGCCACCGGCGAACGTGTGGTGCTGCGCAGCGGCAGCCTGGTGCAGGCGCTGCGTGCCAGCATTGCCCTGCCGTTCATGTTCAAGCCCGTGCACATCGGTGGCCGGCGCTTGATCGACGGCTTCGTGGCCGACCCGCTGCCCGTCAGCGCGGCGGCCGATGCCCACACCGTGCTGGCGCTGGGCTTCGAGTCGCCGATGCCGCACCGCGTGGACGGCCCGTCACGCCTGCTGGCCCAGGTGACTTCGGCTTTGACCAACAACCTGATGCAGGCACGCCTGGCCGAGGCCAACGCGGGCGGCACGCGGCTCTTGAGCCTGGTGCCACGCCTGGAGCGACGCGTCGGGCTCTTCGACACCGCTGCCATGCCTTACCTCGTGGAGGCAGGCCGTCGCGCCACCGAAGCGGCGCTGCCGGACATCCGCGCGCTGCTGCACCGCGCCCCGCAACTGGCGGTGGCGTGAGCAGCCCTTGTGCAGGACGACATGCCTCGCCCCTGTACCGGAAGAACACCCCGTTCGATGTGACTGAAATCCTGGGAGAACCGAGATGAACACGCTGCAACACAAATTCATGCTCTTGACCGTGATCGGCGCGTCGGCGCTGTGCATGGCTGCGCCGGTACAGGCACAGCACGCCGCATCCGATGGCGTGTCGGCGCAGGCCGCTGCCGTGGCGCCCGCTCCAGGCCGCAGACCTGACCTGGTCATGGCACAGGCCTTCGACACGGCCCTGCAGGCCTACGAGCGCTGCCACTGGGCGGTGGCCTTCGAGCAACTGCTGGGCTTGGCCGAAGACGACCATGCGCAAGCCGCTCGCATGGCCCTGCAGATGCATCGCTACGGCCCCGCGCTTTACGGGCAGGCCTTCGGCTTGTCACCTTTGCAGCTTGCGCGCCTTGTCCGGCTGCAAGTGCAGACGCCCGTCGTGCGCTTCACACTGGCACCTTGACCACGGGCGCTGCCACGGCCTTGCGTCGGGCCTGGCTTGGCGCAGGGCTCGAAGGCGTGTCAGCCCGCCTGCACCTGCAGCCGGCCGTGCTGCGCCTGCAGCGTGCGCGACAGCAGACTGGTGGCCGCGTAGATCGCGCTGATCGCGGGTGTCGGTGTCTCGGTGATGCGACCGAGTTCGACCACCGAGCCGACCAGCGCCTCCAGTTCCAGCGCGCGGCCGGCCTCGACGTCCTGCAGCATGCTGGTCTTGTGTGCGCCGACAGCTTCGGCGCCGGCGATGCGCTGCTCGAGGCTGATCTTGAAGGCCACGCCCAGCTTCTCGCCCACGGCCTGCGCCTCGCGCATCATGCTGGCGGCCAGCTCACGCGTCAGCGGGTAGCGGCAGATGTCTTCCAGCGTGGCGTGCGTCAGCGCCGAGATCGGGTTGAAGGTCAGGTTGCCCCACAGCTTGACCCAGATCTCGCTGCGGATGTCGCGCGCCACCGGGCTCTTGAAGCCGGCGGCCATCATCACCTTCGCGAAAGCCTCGATGCGTTCGCTGCGGCTGCCGTCGAGTTCGCCCAGACTGAAGCGGTTGCCCTCGATCAGCCTCACCACCCCTGGCGCCACCAGTTCGCTGGCCGGATAGACGACGCTGCCGATGAGGCGTTCGGGTTCGATGTTCGCCGCGATCAGGCCGTCCGGGTCCAGGCTCTGCAGGCTGCGCCCTTCGTAAGGGCCGGCGAGCTTGTGAAAGTACCACCAGGGCACGCCGTTGATCATCGTGACGACCATCGTCTGCGGGCCGAAGAGGCCGCGCAGGTCGGGCAGCAGGTCCTTCACCTGGTGCGCCTTGACGGTGAGCAGCACCACGTCCTGCGGCCCGGCGTCGGCGTAGCGCTGCACGGCGCGCAGGTTGGGGCCTACCGGGGCCAGTTGCTCGCTGCCGTCTTCCAGGATCAGCTTGAAGCCGTTGGCGTTGATGGCCTCCAGGTTGCGGTTGCGCGCGATGAAGCTCACTTCCTGCCCCGAGCGGGCGAGCTTGGCGCCGAGGTAACCCCCGATGGCGCCGGCGCCGACGACGGCGATTTTCATGGGCTGCCCCTCGGCGCGCGTTCGCGCGCCCTGTAGAACTCTTTCAGGGCCCCGAAGGCCGGCCACACCAGCATCAGCATCGCCAGGCCTGCGATGCTGCCCACCAGCGGGTTGCTCCAGAAGATGCTGAGCGAGCCGTCGCTGAGCAGCATGGCCTGGCGGAAGCTGCCCTCGGCCATGTCGCCAAGCACCAGCGCCAGGACCATCGGCGCCATCGGGTACTTCAGCTTCTTGAACAGGTAGCCCAGCACGCCGAAGACCAGCATCAGCATCACGTCGAACATCGAGCTGTGCACCGTGTAGGCGCCGATGGCGCAGATGACGATGATGACAGGCCCGATGATCGAAAACGGAATGCGCAGGATGGCCGCCCACCAGGGCACGGTGGTCAGCACGACGATCAGGCCGACGATGTTGCCGATGTACATGCTGGCGATCAGGCCCCAGACAAAGTCCTTCTGCTCGATGAAGAGCATGGGCCCGGGCTGCAGGCCCCAGATCAGCAGGCCGCCGAGCAGCACCGCCGCTGTCGGCGAGCCGGGGATGCCCAGCGTCAACATCGGCAGCAGCGCCGCGGTGCCGGCGGCGTGGGCCGCGGTTTCGGGCGCAACCACGCCTTCGATGCGGCCCTTGCCGAAGCTGTTCGGGTCTTTCGACAGGCGGCGCGCAATGCCGTAGCTCATGAAGCTGGCCGGCGTGGCGCCGCCGGGCGTGATGCCCATCCAGCAGCCCACCAGCACCGAGCGCAGGAAGATCTTCCAGTGCTGCAGCAGCTCGCCCCAGGTCTGCCAGACGACCTTGAAGTTGATCTTTGCGCTCTTGCCCTTGAAGGACAGGCCTTCCTCCATGGTGAGCAGGATCTCGCCGATACCGAACAGTCCGATGACGGCGATCAGGAAGTCGAAGCCCTTCAGCAGTTCGGGTACGCCGAAGGTCATGCGCAGCGTGCCGGTGACGGCGTCCAGGCCGACGGCGGCCAGCGCGAAGCCCAGCATCATCGCGGCGATGGTCTTGGCCGGCGGTTCCTTGCTCATGCCCACGAAGCTGCAGAAGGTCAGCAGCTGCACCGCGAAGAACTCGGCGGGGCCGAACTTCAGTGCGAACTTCGCCAGCAGCGGGGCCAGGAAGGTGATCAGCAGCACCGCGAAGATGGCGCCGACGAAGGACGAGGTGAAGGCCGTGGTCAGCGCCTGCGCCGCGCGGCCCTGCTGGGCCATCGGATAACCGTCGAAGGTGGTGGCCACGCTCCAGGGTTCACCCGGGATGTTGAACAGGATCGAGGTGATGGCGCCGCCGAAGAGGGCCCCCCAGTAGATGCAGCTCAGCATGATGATGGCCGAGGTCGGGTTCATGCTGAAGGTCAG
This sequence comes from Burkholderiales bacterium, assembly GCA_038205425.1. Lineage (GTDB taxonomy): Bacteria > Pseudomonadota > Gammaproteobacteria > Burkholderiales > Burkholderiaceae_C > Rubrivivax. The sequence goes on from JBBRBW010000104.1 coordinate 3,936, forward strand.
CGGCAGCAGGATGGCCACGCCGTTGGCGCCACCCAGGCCGGGCAGCACGCCGATCAGCACGCCCAGCGTGATGCCGACGAACATGAGGCCGATGTTGGGCAGCGTCATCGCGACGCCGAAGCCGTTGGCCAGGTTCTGGAGTTCTTCCATGTCAATGCCGCCCGGCCGCCCGAAGGCATTGACGCGCGCCTCGGGGGACGCGACCGAAGTGAGCTTGGGGCTTCATGTTCTCAGAGCCCCACCAGGGCCTCGAGCGGGCCCTTGGGCAGCGGCACGAGGAACCAGCGTTCGAACACCAGGTAGAAAAACAGCGGCACGCCCACCGACACCGCGGCGGTGAGCGCCGAGCCGTGTTTGCCGTGGCGCAGCATGAAATAGGCGATGAGCACGACCGAAGAAACGTAGATGCCCATGACGGTCATCAGCGCCACGTAGGCCGTCATCGGCCACAGGATGGCCATCACCAGGCGCAGTTGCTCACGCTCGGCGAAAACCTCGGCCACGCGCCAGTGGCGCAGCGCCTTGAAGGCCGTCCAGCCGCTGGAACCCAGCAGGGCCAGGCCGATGTAGAAAGGAAAGTAGCCGGAACGCGGGCCGTCCTCGCCCCAGCCTATGCCCACTCGGACGCTGTCGGCCAGCACCAGGCCGGCCAGGGCCATGAGGAAGAGCGCGACGAGCAACTCGGGCCATCGCACGCCGACGGCGTTGGCGTGTTTCTCGGCATCAGACATGCTCCGGCCCCTACTTGGCGATGAAACCGGCGTCGCGCATCAACTCGCGGTGCAACTGCTCGTTCTTCGCCACCCAGTCGAAGTAGGCCTGGCCCGACATGGCGGTCTGGTTGAAGGCGCCCTTGTTCATGAACTCCTTCCACTCGGGCAGCGCACGCACCTTGGCCAGCAGGTCGACGTAGAACTTTGTCTGTTCCGGCGTCACGCCCGGGGCCATGAAGATGCCGCGCAGCATCACGTACTCGGCCGGGATGCCTGCCGACGCGCAGGGCGGGATGTCGGCCCACGACATCGTCGCGGTCAACTTTTCCCTGTAGGGCATCGCCGCCTTGTCGAACACGCACAGCGGGCGCAGCTTGCCGGCGCGCCAGTGCGACTCGGCCTCGATGGGGTTGTTCACCGTGGCGTCGATGTGCTTGCCCACCAGTTGCACGGCCACGTCGCCGCCGCCCTTGAAGGGGATGTAGACGATCTTCTTGCCGCCGGCCTTTTCCAGCAGCACGGTGATGATCTGGTCTTCTTGCTTGCTGCCGGTGCCACCCATCTTCAGCGCCCGGTCGGGGCCGGCCTTCAGCGCGTCGAAGAACTGCTTGGCCGTCTTGTGCGGCGACTCTTCGTTGACCCACAGCACGAACTGGTCGAGCGCCATCATCGACACCGGCGTCATGTCGCGCCAGTTGAAGGGCACGCCGGTGGCCAGAGGGGTCGTGAAGAGGTTGCTCAGCGTGATGATGATCTTGTGCGGGTTGCCCTTGTCGCCCTTGACGTCGAGAAAACCCTCGGCCCCGGCGCCGCCGCTGCGGTTGACGACCACGATGGGCTGGTTCATCAGCTTGTTCTTGGCCACTACGCCCTGGATGAAACGCGCCATCTGGTCCGCCCCGCCGCCGGTGCCGGCGGGTACGACGAATTCCACCGGCTTGGCCGGCTCCCAGGCGCGGGCGGCGGGGGCCAGTGCCAGCGCGGCGGCGCCGGCGAGCAGCGCCGCCAGTGCACGCCGCAGCGGGGCAGGGCGCGCGGCGGCGCGGGCAGGGCGGTTCGGGGACCAGTTCATGTCGTCTCCTGGATGCAGAGGGAAGTCACATGCTGTGGGGACCGCCGCAGTCGGGCTGGGGTTGCGGCGGACGTGAGGGGCTGTGCAAGGCGTCCCGAACTGAATGTATCCGGCGCTTCCGGGCCCGACTATTCACAAGTTCTGGCGCCGTTGTTCAGGCTTTCCTTATCGAAGAGCCTTGAAGATTCAGGATTACCCTAGGCATCGACCGCAGCGTTCCGCCCGCTGACGCCGGCGGGGGCCGCGGGCTTCAGCCCAGCCCGAGCTTGGCGGCCAGGCCGATGCGCTGCAGCTTGCCGGTCGCGCCCTTGGGGATCTCTTCCATGAAGAGGATCTTCTTCGGCACCTTGAAGTCGGCGGCGCGCTTGGCGGTGAAGTCCTGCAACTCACGCTCGGTGACTTTCTGGCCTTCGCGCAGCACCACGCAGGCGGCCACCTCCTCGCCCAGCTTGGGGTGCGGCATGCCGAAGCACACCACCTGGGCCACCGCGGGGTGGTCCATCAGGATCTCGTCGACCTCGCGCGGGCTGACCTTCTCGCCGCCGCGGTTGATGATCTCCTTCAGCCGGCCGGTCAGGCTGACATAACCTTCGGCGTCCAGCACGCCTTGGTCGCCGGTGCGGAACCAGCCGTTCGTGTAGGCCTCGGCGTTGGCCTTGGGGTTGCTCTCGTAGCCGGCGGTGACGTTGTCGCCGCGGATGACGATCTCGCCCGTCTCGCCGCGCGGCAGCAGGCTGCCGTCGTCGGCCATGATGGCCACCTCGGGACCGGCCGCCAGGCCCACGCTGCCGGGCCGGCGCTCGGCTGGCGGCAGGGGGTTGCTGGCCATCTGGTGGCAGGCCTCGGTCATGCCGTAGCTTTCGATCAGCGGCGCGCCGAAGACCTCTTCCAGTTCGCGGATGACCTGTGGCGGCATCGAACTGCTGCTGCTGCGGATGAAGCGAAGCGGGTGGCGCTTGATGACCTCGGCGTTCTTGCCGGCGCGGCTCAGGATGGCCTGGTGCATGGTCGGCACCGCCGTGTACCAGGTGGGCTTGGCCTCGTCCATCCAGCCGAAGAACTTCAGCGCGTTGAAGCCGGGCGTGCAGTAAACCTGCGAGCCGGCGGCCAGCGGCGCCAGCACGCCGGCGATGAGGCCGTGGATGTGGAACAGCGGCATGATGTTCAGGCCGCGGTCGCCGGGCGTGAACTGCAGCGTACGGCCGATGTTGCGCGCCGAGGCGCAGAGGTTGCGCTGCGACAGCGGCACGATTTTCGGCCGTGAGGTGGTGCCGCTGGTGTGCAGCACCATCGAGATGTCGTCGGGCTGCGCCGTGCCACCGTGGGTGGCGGCTGTTTCGCCTGCGCCGTGGGAACCCGAAACGCCGGCGTCGCCGTCGCCGCCGCGGGGCCGCAGTGTGAAGTCGCCGGCGGCGCTGCCAGGTACCAGGTCGAGCAGGCGCACGCCGAGCTTGGTGGCCGCTTCGATGGCGGGCGAGTTGCTGTCGTGCTCGACGATCAGCGCGCTGGCGTGCAGGTCGGACAGGTAGAACTCGAATTCGTCGGCACGGTAGGCCGGGTTCAGCGGTGCCGTCGTCACGCCGCAGGCGGCGCTGAGGAAGCAGGTGGCCATTTCGGGGCCATTGGCCAGCACGATGGCGACACGGTCATTGCGGCCGATGCCCAGCGCGTTCAAGCTGCCGAGCGTGCGCTGGATCAGGGCGCGCAATGCGCCGAAGCCGAGGGCCGGGCGGCCAGGCGCCGTGATGGCCACGGCATCGTCGGCGGCGCTGCCCAGCATGCGGATGAGAGACGGTTCCATCGGGTCCTCGAGGCAAGGGAAAAGGACAGGGCGCGGCGGCCGGAGCCTGCCGCGCCCTGTGGCTTGATCATAGTTTCAGGTGACGCTGTCGCGGTTTATACGGGATGCGCGCGCCTGCCGTGACCCCGGCTTCCACGAGATTCGCCCTGCACACCTCACCGCCGCCAACGCCGAACCCGCCGCGGTGTCGCCAGGGCGTGGGCGCGCCGGCGTCAGCCGCCGATGTAGTGCATCTCGACGCGCCGTTCGCCGGTGTCGGCGCCCGCGGCCTGCGCGCTGCGCAGCTGCGAATAGCGGTCGTCGCGTTCCGACCAGATGAGGCCGATGGCCGCGGCGATCTGTTCGTCGCTCCAGGCGGCGCCGTCGGGCCGCTGGCCGCGCAGCAGCGCGCGCAGGTCGTGGCCGCGGCTGGCGAACAGGCACAGGAAGAGCTTGCCCTCGGTCGACAGGCGGGAGCGGTTGCAGTCGCCGCAGAAGGCCTGCGTCACGCTGCTGATGACACCGATCTCGCCGCCGCCATCGGCATAGCGCCAGCGCTGCGCGGTCTCGCCCGGCGCGCTGGCCTCCAGCGGCTGCAGCGGGAATGCCGCCGACAGGCGTTCGACGACCTGCGCCGAGGGCAGCACCTCGTCCATGCGCCAGCCATTGGTCGCGCCGACGTCCATGTACTCGATGAAACGCAGCACCACGCCGGGGCCGTAGTGTTCGCGCACGTGGCGGGCCAGCGGCACGATCTCGTCTTCGTTGGTGCCGCGCTTGACGACCATGTTGATCTTGATCGGCGCCAGCCCGGCCTTCAGCGCGGCGTCGATGCCACGCAGCACGTCGGCCACCGGAAAGTCGACGTCGTTCATGCGCCTGAAGATGCCGTCGTCCAGCGCGTCCAGGCTCACCGTCACCCTTCTGAGGCCGGCGTCGGCAAGCGCCTGCGCCTTGCGCTCGAGCAGCGAGCCGTTGGTGGTGAGCGTGATGTCCAGTGCGTCGCCCTGCGGTGTGCGCAGCGCCGCCAGCTGCGTGATCAGCAGCTCGACATGCTTGCGCAGCAGCGGCTCGCCGCCGGTCAGCCGCAGCTTGACCACGCCGTGCGCAACGAAGAGACGCGCCACCCGCGTGATCTCCTCGAAGCTCAGCAGGCTGCTGTGCGGCAGGAACTTGTAGTCCTTGTCGAAGACGTCCTTCGGCATGCAGTAGCTGCAGCGGAAGTTGCAGCGGTCGGTGACCGAAATGCGCAGGTCGCGCAAGGGCCGGCCCAGGCGGTCGGCCAGCAGGCCGCCGGGTGCATGGCCCGCCCCGGGCACACGCGGCACGGCGGCGGCGTAGCGCAGGTCGGCCAAGGGAATGATGTTTTCGCCCATGTCGGCATTGTGACGGTTGGCACACGCTCAGACCTCACGCGTGAAATGGCGTTCGGGCCTTCGCCAGCCGTGCAAGCCCTTCCGGGATTGCACGTGCGGCCTCAGTTCGGCGTCAGGGTCAGCGGTAAGGAGACTTCGGCACGCCGCGCGCCGTTGAAGCGCTTGGTCCAATAGGCCTGGCGCATGTCTTCTATACGCACCTCGGCGCCGCTGCGCGGAGCATGGATGAACTTGCCTTCGCCGACGTAGATGCCGACGTGCGAGAAGGCGCGCCGCATGGTGTTGAAGAACACCAGGTCGCCGGGCCTGAGCTCGTTGCGGCCCACGCTCAGCAGACCGGCCTGGCGCGCCTGCTCGTCGGCGCGGCGGGGCAGCACCAGGCCCAGGCTGTGCTCGAAGACGTAGCGGGTGAAGCCGCTGCAGTCGAAACCCTGATCGGCGTCGTTGCCGCCGCGCTGGTAGCGCACGCCGAGAAAATTCATCGACGCCATCACCAGTTCGGTGGCGCGGTCGCGCATCTGTTGCAGCAGCGGGCTGGCCTCGATCTGCGCTGCCATCTGCGAAGAGCTGGAGAGCAGGCCCTTGTCTTGAAGCAGTTGCAGCACCGGATCGGCCGCCGGCGCGGCCGCCGGTTCGGCCCCGGGCTCGGCATGCACTGGAAGAGCCAGGCAGGCCAGGATCAGCAGCAGGAAGGAAGTCTTGGGTGTCAAGGGCATTGGCGGCGCAGGATAGCAGTGCGGGGCGGCACGTCAACTTGACGCGGACGTGGCAGCATGGCAGGCATTTCCACCGCCACGGATACGAAATGTTCAAGGCCCTGCTTCTCGAGAAGGACGACGCCGGCTTCCGCGCCGGTGTCACGACGCTGGACGACAACCGGCTGCCGCCCGCGAATCCGGGCGACGTGCTGGTGCAGCCCGAGTACTCGACGCTGAACTTCAAGGACGGCCTGGCGCTCACCAACAAGGCGCCGGTGGTGCGCAGCTGGCCCATGGTGCCGGGCATCGACGGCGCCGGCACGGTGCTCGAAAGCAGCCACCCCGCCTGGCAGCCCGGTGACCACTTCGTGCACAACGGCTGGGGCGTGGGCGAGACGGCATGGGGTTGCATGGCCGAACGGGCGCGGCTCAAGGGCGACGGGCTGGTGAAACTGCCGGCGGCTTTCACGCCGCGCCAGGCCATGGCCATCGGCACCGCCGGTTACACCGCGATGCTCTGTGTGCTGGCGCTGGAACGCCACGGCCTGGTGCCGGGCGCCGGTGAGGTGCTGGTGACCGGCGCCACCGGCGGTGTCGGCAGCGTGGCCATCGCGCTGCTGGCGAGGCTGGGCCACCGCGTGGTGGCCGCCAGCGGCAAGACGCAGGAGGCCGACTACCTGAAGCACCTGGGAGCGGCCGCGGTCATCGACCGCGCCGAGCTCGGTGCACCGGGCAAGCCGCTGCAGAAGGAGCGCTGGGCGGCGGTGGTCGACGCGCTGGGCAGCCAGACGCTGGTCAACGCGCTGGCGCAGACGCGCTATGGCGGTGTCGTCGCCGCCTGCGGCCTGGCGCAGGGCATGGACCTGCCGGGCAGCGTGGCGCCCTTCATCCTGCGCGGCATCACACTGGCCGGCATCGACAGCGTAATGGCCCCGTTGGCGCTGCGTGTACAGGCCTGGACGCGGCTGGCGCGCGACCTCGACCCGGCCTTGCTCGAGACCATGGTCGAGGAGGTGCCCCTGGAAGGCGCCGTGGCCGCCGCGCAGCGCCTGATGGCCGGCCAGGTGCGCGGGCGCATCGTCGTGCGCATCTGAGCTGGCGGCGCGCGCCAGCAAGTGCGCCAGCAAGTGCGCCAGCAAGCGCGCCAGCAAGCGCGCCAGCAAGTGCGCCAGCAAGTGCGCCGCAGGGGTGTCAGGCGGGTGCAAGGGCGCGGCCGAGAATGATGCCTTGCACGGGGCACCCCAGCATCAGGCGGCAACAGCCAGCCATCCGAACCCCGGAACCAGGAGACAGCACATGGGCTACGCCGACTTCCACCGCCGTTCGCTGACCGAGCGCGACGCCTTCTGGGCCGAACAGGCGCAGCTCGTCGACTGGCACACGCCGCCGACCCAGGTCTGCGACTACAGCAACCCGCCCTTCGCGAAGTGGTTCGTCGGTGGCACCACCAACCTGTGCCACAACGCCGTCGACCGCCACCTGGCGACGCGGCCCGATCAGGCGGCGCTGATCTTCGTCTCGACGGAAACCAACGTCGAGCGCACCTACACCTTCCGCGAACTGCACGCCGAGGTGCAGCGCATGGCCGCCACACTGCTGGGCCTGGGCGTGCAGCAGGGCGACCGTGTGCTCATCTACATGCCGATGATCCCAGAGGCCGCGTTCGCGATGCTGGCCTGCACCCGCATCGGCGCCATCCACTCGGTGGTCTTCGGCGGCTTCGCCAGCGTCAGCCTGGGCCAACGCATCGACGACGCCGAGCCCACCGTCATCGTCAGCGCCGACGCCGGCAGCCGCGGCGGCAAGGTCGTGGCCTACAAGCCGCTGCTCGACGAAGCCATCAAGCTGGCCGTGCACAAGCCGGCCAAGGTGCTGATGGTCGACCGCGGCCTGAGCGCCTTCGAGCGTGTGGAAGGGCGCGACGAGGACTACGCCGTCTGGCGCGACGGCCATGCCGACACGCCGGTGCCCTGCGTCTGGCTGGACAGCACGCACCCGAGCTACACGCTCTACACCAGCGGCACCACGGGCAAGCCGAAGGGCGTGCAGCGCGACACCGGCGGCTACGCGGTGGCCTTGGCCGCCAGCATGAAGCACATCTACCTGGGCCATGCCGGCGAAACCTACTTCAGCACCAGCGACATCGGTTGGGTCGTCGGCCACAGCTACATCATCTACGGCCCGCTGATCGCCGGCATGGCCACCATCATGTACGAGGGCCTGCCCACCCGCCCCGACGCCGCCATCTGGTGGAGCCTGGTCGAGAAGTACAAGGTCACCTCGATGTTCTCTGCTCCCACCGCGGTGCGCGTGCTGAAGAAGCAGGACCCGGCGGCGCTGAAGAAGCACGACCTGTCGAGCCTGTGCGCGCTCTTCCTGGCCGGAGAACCGCTGGACGAGCCCACCGCGAAGTGGATTTCCGAGTCGCTGGGCCGACCCATCATCGACAACTACTGGCAGACCGAGACCGGCTGGCCCATCCTGAGCCTGTGCAACGGTGTCGAACCCGCGGTCAGCAAGTTCGGCAGCCCGGGCAAGGCCGTCTACGGCTACGACGTCAAGCTCATCGACGAAGGCACGGGCGAAGAGCTGACCGGTGCCAACGAGAAGGGCGTGGTCGTCATCGAAGGCCCGCTGCCGCCAGGCTGCATGCAGACCGTGTGGCGCGACGACGAACGTTTCGTCAAGACCTACTGGACGCGTGTGCGCGGCAAGGTGGTGGACGGCGTGCAGCAGCCCGACCGTTACCTGTACAGCACCTTCGACTGGGGCGTGCGCGACGCCGACGGTTACTACTTCATCCTGGGCCGCACCGACGACGTCATCAACGTCGCCGGCCACCGGCTTGGAACACGCGAGATCGAGGAAAGCCTGTCCAGCCACGCCGCGGTGGCCGAGGTGGCCGTGGTCGGCGTGGCCGACCAGCTCAAGGGCCAGGTGGCGATGGCCTTCGTCGTGCTGAAGGACGCCAGCCGCGCCGCCACGCCCGAGGGCGCGCTGGCACTGGAAGGCGAACTGATGAAGGTGGTGGACAACCAGCTCGGTGCCGTGGCGCGGCCGTCGCGCGTGCGTTTCATCAACGCGCTGCCGAAAACACGCTCGGGCAAGATGCTGCGCCGCGTGATCCAGGCCATCTGCGAAGGCCGCGACCCCGGCGACCTGTCGACGGTCGAGGATCAGAGCGCGGTGCAGCAGATCCGCGAGCTGTTCGCGGCGCGCTGATCTGGGAGCGCGGAACCGGCGCGCGGCAAGCGCACCCCGTTTGTGGGGCCCCGGCACGGGGGCCCCGCGGAGCGCCTCGCTTCCCGCTCCAGGGCGATGGCCGCCCCTGCGCCGGCGTTGAAGACTGCAGGCCTCTTCGATGCAAGGAGGCCTGCCATGCCACCGAACTTCCCCTGGCGCCGCCGCCTGTTGGCGGCCCTGGCGCTGTCACCCCTGCTGCCCTGCGCGGCGGCGCGGCCGGCGCGCGACGCGTTGCCGCTGCTGCTGGCCGTCGACGCCGCGCCGGACATTCACCCTGCGGCCTACCTCGTCAGCGAAAAGCTCGACGGCGTGCGAGCGCTGTGGGACGGCCGGCGCCTGCGCCTGCGCGGCGGCGGCGAGGTGGCGGCACCGGCCTGGTTCCTGCGGCGCCTGCCGCCATTGGCGCTGGACGGCGAGCTGTGGCTCGGCCGCGGGCGTTTCGAGGCGCTGTCGGGCGCCGTGCGCCGCCAGCGGCCCGACGAGGCCGCCTGGCGGCAGATCCGCTACATGGTCTTCGAGCTGCCAGGCGCATCGGGCCCCTACGCCGATCGGGCGACTGCGCTGGAACGCCTGGCGCGCGACGTCGACTTCACGGGCCTGCAGGCGGCAGCGCAGCACCGGCTGCCCGACCGCGCCGCGCTGCAGCGCCGGCTGGCCGAAGTGCTGCAGCAGGGCGGTGAAGGCCTGATGCTGCATCGCGCCGACGCGCCCTATGTCACCGGGCGCAACCCGGTGCTGCAGAAGCTCAAGCCGCTGCACGACGCCGAGGCTGTGGTGCTGGCCGCCGTGCCCGGCCGCGGGCGCCACGCCGGGCGCATGGGGGCCTTGCGGGTGCAGACGCCCGAGGGCCGGCAGTTCCTGATCGGCACCGGCTTCAGCGATGCCCAGCGCGACAACCCGCCGGCGCCGGGAAGCTGGCTCACCTACAGCTACAGCGGCAGGACCGAGGGTGGACTGCCGCGTTTTGCGAGCTTCCTGCGCCTGCGCGCGCCGTGAGGCCGGTGGCATGGCGGCCACGGCGGCTCAACTGCGGTCGGGCGGTGCGTCGCAGCGCGGGTCGGTGGCGTAGCCGGCGCCGGTGACGCGGCCCTCCTTGGACAGCGAGATCTCGAACCACAGGCAGTCGTTGGTCGGGTAGCGCCACGACCAGATCTCGCCGCCCAGCCAGCCCAGCGGCCGGCGTTCGCCCGGTGCGCCCAGCCGGCGCAGCACGCCGGGTCGGCGCAGGCCGGGGGTGGCCATCACGGCCTCGAACTCGGCTTCGTTCAGGACCTGGCGGGCTTGTTTGACGCGGCCCGCGGGGTCGAGGTCCACCATCCAGGTCGTGCGGCCGTAGGGGCCGGTGGCGTACTCCAGGCGGTCGTTGCCGTCCGGCAGCGCGTGGTGGGCTGTGGGCGTGCCCCAGGTGCGCAGCACGTCGGCGCGGGCCGTTCCGGGCTGTGGCGGGACGACGGCGCAGCCGCCCAGCAGGAGCGCGGCCACGAGCACAGGCACCAGCGGCAGGAATCGAGCGAGCTTCATGCGCGGCAGTGTGCGCCCGCGCAGCCGGTCCGCGTATTGCGCAGGGTCAGAGAACCTCGGACGCGAAATCGGCCAGGCGTGAACGCTCGCCACGTGCCAGCGTCACATGGCCGCCGTGCGGCCAGCCCTTGAAGCGGTCGACGGCATAGGTCAGGCCAGAACTGCCCTCGGTCAAATAGGGCGTGTCGATCTGCGCCAGGTTGCCCAGGCAGACGATCTTGGTGCCCGGCCCGGCGCGCGTGATCAGCGTCTTCATCTGCTTGGGCGTCAGGTTCTGCGCCTCGTCGATGAGCACGAACTTGTTCAGGAAGGTGCGCCCGCGCATGAAGTTCAGGCTCTTGATCTTGATCTTGCTGCGCACCAGGTCGTTGGTGGCGGCGCGGCCC
>JBBRBW010000105.1:0-14705 GCA_038205425.1 Burkholderiales bacterium
CGACGGTGGCAGAAGGTAAGCGGTTTCTCGGTCGACAGCTATGAAGCGGCTCATGGGATGGGTGCCTGGCAAATCGATGTCGCCATTGTCTCGGTCACCGCCCCATTGCGGTAGGCGTGAAAGCCCGACAGGCTCCTAGGCCTGCAGCAGCCCGTGCAGCAGCGCGCGGGCCTTGTCCCAATCGCGCTGCGCGGTGCGCTCCGAGCCGCCGCGCAGCGCGGCGATCTCGGCAAACGTCAGCCCGGCGAAGAACTTCAGGTCCACCAGCTCGGCCAGGCGCGCGTCGATGACGGCCAGCCGCTCCACGGCCTGGCCGATGTGTTCCAGGTCTTCGGCGGCGGCGTCGGCGGGTGCCATGGCGTTGTCGGACACAAAGGTGTCCAGCGCCGTGATGTCCAGTCCACCGCCGCGTTTCTGCGCACCGCGTGCGCGGGCGTGGTCGATGGCGATGCCTCGCATGGCGCGCGCCGCGTAGGCCATGAAGTGCGCGCGGTCAGTGAACTGCAGGCCGGGCCGGCCCGACATCTGCAGATAGGCCTCGTGCAGCAGCGTGGTCGGCGAGATCTGCGCCGCCTGCCCGCCCTTGTAGAGCTCGCGCCGGGCCATGCGCCGCAGTTCAGCGTAAAGCGACTCAAAACTCGGGGCGTCGGCGTCGGGGGCGAGCATGGTCCATCGTACCCGCGCCGCGGCGGCGCGTGCCGATTGCGGCTAGGGGGCGCCCGCCCACCCGCAGTCCTGAAAGCCTTCAGGGCCGTCCGCCCCGGAACGCCCTTGCCGCGCCCTCAGTCCGCGCCGGCCGCAGCCGCGCTTTCGTCCAGCGCCGGCGTCTTGATCTCACCCGGGATAGCCTTGCGCGCGAACAGCGTGTAGATCGTCGGCACAACGAAGATGGTCAGCAGCGTGCCCACGCTCATGCCGCCGACGATCACCCAGCCGATCTGCTGCCGGCTCTCGGCGCCGGCGCCGCTGGCCAGCGCCAATGGCAGCGCGCCCAGCACCATGGCGCCTGTGGTCATCAGGATGGGCCGCAGGCGCAGCGCCGCGGCTTCGGTCACGGCATCGAACACGTCGCGGCCCTGCTGGCGCAACTGGTTGCTGAACTCGACGATCAGGATGCCGTGTTTGGTGATCAGGCCGACGAGCGTGATGAGGCCGATCTGCGAGAACACGTTGAGCGTGCCCCCGGACAACTGCAGCGCCGCCAGCGCACCCACCATGCTCAGTGGCACCGCCAGCAGGATGACGAAGGGATCGACGAAGCTTTCGAACTGGGCCGCCAGCACCAGAAAGATGAACAACAGCGCCAGCACAAAGACCACCCCCAAGGCGCCCGACGAGGACCTGAACTCACGGCTGACGCCGTTGAGTTCGGTGGCGTAACCCTCGGGCAGCACACGCGCGGCGGTGGCGTCCATGAAGGCCAGCGCCTCGCCCAGCGAATAACCCGGGGCCAGGTTGGCCGTGATGCTCACCGAACGGCGCTGGTTGAAGTGGTTCAGCTCGCGCGGGCTCACCGATTCACGCACCTTCACCAGCGACGACAGCGGCACCATGGTCTCGTTGCGGCCACGCACGAACATCTTGTCGATGTCCTCGGGCGTGCTGCGGCCGCTGCTGGCGGTCTGCACCAGCACGTCGTACTGCTCGGCGTCGCGCTTGTAGCGCGTGACGACGCGGCCGCCGAGCATGCTTTCCACCGTGCGCGCCACGGTGTCGACCGAAACGCCGATGTCGGCCGCGCGCGCGCGGTCGACGTCGATGAAGATCTCGGGCTTGTTCAGCTGCAGGTCGCTGTCGGGCTGCACGATGCCCGGGTTCTTCTGCATCTCGGCGATGATGGTCTGTGCTGCGCGCGCCATGTTCGGGTAGCTGTCGCCGCTGACGATGACGAAGTTGACGGCGCGCGAGCGGAAACCCTGGCCCAGGCTGGGCGGCGTCACCGGGAAGACGCTGATGCCGGGCAGCGCCATCAGCTGCGGCAGCAGCTTCTGCTGCAGTTGCTGCGTGGTCACCGTGCGGTCGGCCCAGTCGACCGTGCGCAGCACGCCGAAGGCGCTGGACACCTGGCCACCGCCGATGAAGGTGAAGCGGCGGTCGAACTCCGGGTACTGCGAGGTGATACGGTCGATGGCGTCCAGGTAACGCGCGGTGTATTCCAGCGTCGCGCCGTCGGGGGCGCGGATCGGCATGGCGATGACACCGCGGTCTTCCATCGGCGACAACTCGCTCTTGGCGTTGGTGAACAGCGCATAGCTGCCACCGGCCGAGGCCAGCATCACCAGCACCACCAGCCAGCGCCGGCCCAGCGACCAGCGCAGGGCGACGGCGTAGCCGTTGGACAGCGCGACGAGCAGCCGCTCCATGCCGCGGTCGAAACGTGTCGGCTTGGCGGCATGGCGCAGCAGCTTGCTGCACATCATCGGCGTGAGCGTCAGCGCAACGAAGCCCGACACCAGCACGGCGCCGGCCAGCGTCAGCGCAAATTCGCCGAACAGCCGCCCCGTGCGTCCGGGCGTGAAGGCCAGCGGCGCGAACACCGCGGTCAGCGTCAGCGTCATCGCCACCACGGCGAAGCTGATCTCGCGCACGCCCTTGATGGCGGCCTGGAAGGGTTCCAGCCCTCCTTCGATGTGGCGGTAGATGTTCTCCAGCACGACGATGGCGTCGTCGACCACGAGGCCGATGGCCAACACCAGCGCCAGCAGCGTCAGCGTGTTGATCGTGAAGCCCGCCAGCGCAATGAGCGCGAAGCTGCCGATCAGGCTGACAGGAATCGTCAACAGCGGAATGATCGACGCGCGCAGCGTGCGCAGGAAGACGAAGACCACCAGCGCCACCAGCACCACGGCTTCGGCCACCGTGGTGTAGACGGCCTTGATCGAGCGGTCGATGAAAACCGAGTTGTCGTTGGCTTGATGCACCGTCACCGAAGCCGGCAGGTCGCGCTGGATCTGCGGCATCAACGCGCGCACACCGTCGGCCACTTCCAGCGGGTTGGCGGTGGCGTTGCGGATGATGCCGGTGCTGACGCTGGGCACGCCGTTCAGCCGCACCCGCGAACGTTCGCTGGCAGCGGCCTCCTCGACACGCGCCACGTCGCGCAGGCGCACGATGCTGCCGCCGACGTTCTTCAGCACCACCTCGTTGAACTGCGCCACCGTGTTCAGGTCGGTGCGCGCGGTAACGCTGAATTCGCGCTGCTGGCTCTCGATGCGCCCGGCCGGCACTTCGAGGTTCTGCCGCCGCAGCGCGTCCTCCACGTCCTGCACCGTCAGCCGGTAGGCGGCCAGGCGGTCGGGGTCGACCCAGATGCGCATCGCGAAGCGGCGGTCGCCGCCAATCTGCACGTCGGCGACGCCGGTGATGGTCTGCAGCCGTGGCTTGACGACGCGGTTGACGAGGTCGGTCAGTTCCAGTGGCCCCATCGTGTCGCTGGTGAAGGCCAGCCAGATGGTGGGCGTGGCGTCGGCCTCGACCTTGCTGATGATCGATTCGTCGGCCGCATCCGGCAGGCGGCCGCGCACCCGGGCCACGCGGTCGCGCACCTCGGCCGCGGCAGTGTCGGGGTCCTTGCTGAGCTTGAAGCGCACCGTGATCTGGCTGCTTTCGGTGCGCGACACCGAGGTCATGATCTCGACGCCGTCGATGCCCGCGATACTGTCTTCCAGCGGCTTGGTGACCTGCGATTCGATGACCTCGGACGAAGCGCCAAGCAGCCGCGTGCTGACGTTGACCAGCGGCTCGTCGATGCGTGGGTACTCGCGCAGCGTCAGTTCCTTGAACGAGACCAGCCCGACCAGCACCAGCAGCAGCGACATCACGCTGGCCAGCACCGGACGGCGGATCGAGGTTTCGGACAGGCGCATGGGGTTCCTCTTCGCTCTGGGGCCGGACGGCGCGGCCGATCAGGCCGGCGTGGCGCGTGCGCCGCTGGCCGCCGGCGTCTGCTGGGCGGCGCCGGCCGGCATGCCGGAGGCCGCGCCCGACGCCGGGCCGCCCGCGGGCTTGCCGTCGCTCGCGGCCGGCGGGCCACCGGCCTTGGCCAGGTCGATCACGCGCACCGGCAGGTTGTTGCCGCGCAGCAGGCGTTCGTGGCCGGCGGTGACAACGCTGTCGCCGGCCTTCAGGCCATCGAGCACCTCGACTTTGCCCGGCAGGCGCAGGCCGATGCGGGCATCGACACGCTGCGCCGTCTTCTTGCCGTCGGCGCCCTCGACGACCTTGAACACGACCTGCTTGCCGCCAAGCGGCACCAACGCCTCTTCGGGAACGACGATGGCGCCTTCACGCACCGCGAACACCACGCGCGGCCGCGCGAACATGCCCGGCTTGAGCAGCGCGCCAGGGTTCTCGACCTGGGCCACCACCTGCAGCGCGCGGCCGTTGGCGTCGACCTGCGAATCGACGGCCTGCACACGGCCCTTGAAGCTGCGGCCCGGCAGGGCGTCGACGGCCAGCTCCACCGGCTGGCCGGGGCGCAGGCGGTCGACGGTGCGTTCGGGCACCGAAAACTGCACCTTCAGCGACGACAGATCCTCGATGTTGACGATGTCGGCCCCGTCCTTGATGTAGTCGCCGACGTCGACCAGGCGCAGGCCGGCCGTGCCGTCGAAGGGCGCCAGCACCTTCAGCCGAGCCAGCTGCGCCCGCGACAGCGCGACCTGGGCTTCGGCCACCTCCAGGCTGGCGGCGTTCTGGTCGACCGCGCTCTGGCTGACGAAGCCCTGGCCGAGCAGTTCGCGGCTGCGCTGCAGGTTCGTGCGCGCGATGCTGGCCTGGGCTTCGGACTGCTTGAGCTGGGCCACCTGCAAGGTGTCGTCGAGCTGCACCAGCAGCTGGCCGCGGCGCACGCGCTGGCCATCGGCAAAGCCCAGCTTCGAGACCCGTCCACTCACTTCGGGGCGCAGCATCACGCCCTGGTTCGACTTCAAGGAGCCGACGGCCTGCACGTCATCGGTGAGTGTGGTGGCCTGGGCCTGCGCCACCTCCACCGGGGCGGGCCCGCCGGCACCACCACCGCGCGGCACCGCCGACGGCCCGGGCGCCGCGACGCTGGCCACACCTTGTGCAGACTTCGGTGTGTTCTGCCACCACCAGGCGACCATGCCGGCGGCCGCAAGGCCGATCACGGCCACGGCGGTGTGCAATTTCTTCAAAGGCTGCTTTCGGACTCAGGCTACAAGGCGTAACTCGCGACTTTAGCTTTTCGTCGCTTTCCCTGCTGCGCGGCCGGACGGGCCGGCGTGACTTGCGACAGCCCCTTCAGGCCAGCACGCTGTCGACGCCCAGATTGGCCAGCCGGTCGGCGCGCTCGTTGCCGGGGTCGCCGGAGTGACCCTTGACCCAGCGCCACTGCACTCTGTGCGCGGCGTTGAGCTCGTCCAGGCGCTGCCAGAGTTCGACGTTTTTCACCGGCTTCTTGTCGGCCGTCTTCCAGCCCCGTGCCTTCCAGCCGTGGATCCAGCTGGTGATGCCGTCCTTGACGTAGTTGCTGTCGGTGTAGACGGTGACCGTGCAGCGCTTCTGCAGCGAGGCCAGCGCCTGTATCACCGCGGTGAGCTCCATGCGGTTGTTGGTCGTGAGCTTCTCGCCACCGTAGATTTCCTTCTCGTGCGCGCCGCTCTGCATCCACGCGCCCCAGCCACCGGGGCCGGGGTTGCCGCGGCAGGCGCCGTCGGCATAGATCACCACGTCGGACATCAGGTTTCCATTTCAACTTGAATCTCGGCCCCGCCTTCGGCGCGACCGTGCACCGCCGGGCGCTGCCGGTGAGCCACCACCGCCGGCGCGGCCGCAATCTTGCGCTTCTCGTTGCGCGCCAGCCCGATCAGGCGCATGCCACGCACACGCTTGACGGCCTGCAGGAAGTAGACGCTGCCCAGCACCGGCCACCAGTTGTCGCCGACACGGTCCATCCAGGCAAACCGTTCGAGCCAGTTCTCGCTGCGCAACGGCGGGCGCCAGCAGCCGAAGCGGCCGGCCTCGACCTCGAAGCCGAGCAGGCGCAGCCAGTCGCGCAACCGCCAGTAGCCGATGAACTCGCCGGCACGCGGCAGGTAGAGCGGGCCGTGGCGGTCGATGCCCAGTCCGTGCTTGACGCGCCCGGCGCGCTGGCGCAGGCCCCACAGGCTGGCCGGGTTGAAGCCGGCGATGACCACCCGGCCCTCGGGCACCAGCACCCGTTCCACCTCACGCAGGGTGTGGTGTGGGTCGCGGGCCAGTTCCAGCGCGTGCGGCAGCACCACGAGGTCGATGCTGGCGTTGGGAAAGGGCAGTGCATCGAACTCGCAGTGCAGCGCGATAGGCTCGTGCGGCACCTGCGTCGTCAGCAGCTCGCTGTCCAGCGGCGGCAGGGCCAGCGACTCGGGCACGATCAGCGTGTCGCTGGCCACCCAGCGGTGCGGCATGCGGTTGGCGCGCAGGCCGTCGAGTTCGGGCAGCCCCAGCTGCAGCGCGTGAAAGCCGAAGGCGTCGGCCACCGCGTGGTCCAATCGCGCCTGTTCCCAAGCCAGCATGTAGCGGCCGGGCGCGGTGTGCAGCCAGGCCCCCAATTCCTCGATCGACTCGTCTCGCGTCATGAATCTTTCAGCGCTGCCCGCCTTCGCCGACAACTACGTCTGGATGCTTCACGACGGCACACAGGCCGTGGTGGTCGACCCGGGTGACGCGGCACCCGTGCTGCAGGCGCTCGACGCGCAGGGTCTGCAGCTCGCGGGCATTCTAGTGACGCACCACCACGCCGATCACGTCGGCGGCGTCGACGCGTTGCGGCCGCGGCTGCGCGGACCGGTGTGGGGCCCGGCGCGCGAGCGCATCCCCGCGCCCTTCGTGCCACTGCACGAAGGCGACACGGTCGAGGTGCTGGGCCTGCGTTTCCGCGTCATCGACGTGCCTGGCCACACCGCCGGGCACATCGCCTACGTGCAGCAAGGCGCAGCCGACGCACCGCTGCTGTTCTGCGGCGACACGCTGTTTTCGGCCGGCTGCGGCCGCCTGTTTGAAGGCACACCCTTACAGATGCACACCTCGCTGGCGCGACTGGCGGCGCTGCCTGCCGATACACAAGTGTGCTGCACACACGAGTACACGCTGGCCAACCTGCGCTTCGCGGCGGCGGTGGAACCGGGCAACACCGAGCGTGCGGCCTATGATGCGTACTGCCAGGCCCTGCGCGGCCAGGGCCTGCCCACGCTGCCCTCGCGCATTGGTCTGGAACGTCAGATCAACCCTTTCCTGCGTTGCACCGAGCCGGCTGTCGTCGCCGCTGCCCGGGCGCAGGGTGCCGACGGCAACGATGCCGTGAATGTGCTTGCCGCGTTGCGCGAATGGAAGAACCGATTTCGATGACCTTGAATGCCGTGCTTCGAAGCGGGCACGCCCGCCTGACCGCCGCCGCACTGGCCGCGCTGCTGCTGGCCGGCTGCGCCACGCTGCCGGCCCCCGAAGCCAGCGCGCCGCCACCCGTGGTTGCCACGCCCGTTACGCTGCCCGAACCCGTGACGCCGGTCAGCGCCGCCGATGTCGCTGCGGCCGCCGCCGATGCCGCTGCACCCGCCGCCGATGCCGCTGCACCCGCCGTGCCCCGCCGCCGGCTCGACTCGCGCGACCGCGCCGTGCGCGGCGACCTCTGGCAGCGTGTGCGCGAAGGCTTCGCGATGGCAGACCTCGACAACGAGCTCGTGCGCAAGTGGGAGCAGTGGTACGCCCGCGACCCCGCCTACGTGCAGCGCATGACCGAACGCGGCGGCCGCTACCTCTTCCACATCGTCGAGGAAGTGCAGCGCCGCGGCATGCCGGCCGAGATGGCGCTGCTGCCCTTCATCGAGAGCGCCTTCAACCCGCAGGCGATGTCGCGCGCCGCGGCCTCGGGCATGTGGCAGTTCATGCCCGCCACCGGACAGGACTACGAGCTGCGCCAGAACCTCTTCCGCGACGACCGCCGCGACGTGCTGGCCAGCACACGCGCTGCGCTGGACTACCTGCAGCGCCTGCACGGCCTCTTCGACGACTGGCAGCTTGCGCTGGCCGCCTACAACTGGGGCCAGGGCAACGTGGCGCGCGCCATCGACCGCAACCGCCGCGCCGGTCTGCCGACGACCTACGACGCGCTGCGCATGCCGCAGGAGACGCGCGAGTACGTGCCCAAGCTGCAGGCGGTCAAGAACATCGTGCTGCAGCCCGGCGCCTTCGCGCTGCAGCTGCTGCCGCTGGAGAACCACCCCTTCTTCATCAGCGTGCCCATCGACCGCGACATCGACGTCGGCTTGGCGGCCGAGCTCGCCGGCCTGAGCCTCGACGAGTTCCAGCAGCTCAACCCGCAGATGAACAAGCCGGTGATCCTGGCCGCGGGCACGCCGCAGGTGCTGCTGCCTTACGACAACGCCAACCGCTTCGTGCGTGAACTGACGGTCTACTCGCGACCGCTGGCCAGCTGGACGGCGTGGGTGGCACCGAAGACGCTCAAGCCCGCCGAGGCGGCGCGCCTGATCGGCATGAGCGAAGGTGAGCTGCTGGCGGTGAACCACATCCCGCCGCGCATGCTGGTGAAGGCCGGGTCGACGCTGCTGGTGCCGCGCGACGAGTCGTCCGACGCCGACGTCGCCGAGCACATCGCCGACCATGCGCACTTGCTGCTCACCCCCGAGGAACGCGCGTTGCGCACGGTGTCGTTCAAGGCCGGTCGGCGCGGCGACAGCGTGGCCGCGGTGGCCCGGCGCTACCGCGTCAGCCGCAGCCAGGTGGCGGTGTGGAACGGCGTCACGCCGCAATCCAGCTTCAAGGCCGGGCAGACCATCGTCGTCGGCGTGCAGGGCGCGCCGTCGCGCGCGAAGACGGTGGCGCACCAGAAGGCCGCCCCGGCCCTGCGACAGGCCCAGAAGGCGTGGGCCAAGCCCAAGCTGGCGGCCAAGGCCAAGGCCAAGGCGGGGCCCGTGCGGCGCGCCCAGGCCGGCAGCGCCGCGCCCGGGCAGGCGCGCACGGCGGCGCGCTGAACCCCGCCGGGCGGCGCTGCGTGGCGCCGCCCCGGATCTCGGCTTCAGCCGAGGAAGTCGCGCTTGCCCACCTCGACGCCCGCATGGCGCAGCAGCGCGTACGCGGTGCTGGCGTGGAAGTAGAAGTTCGGCAGCACGAACTGCGTCAGGTAGTCCTGGCCGGTGAAGTGCAGCGGATCGCCCACGCGCATCGGCAGCACGATGGCACGCGCCTCGCTGCCGTCGATCTGCGCCGCCGGCACCGACTGCACGTAGTCGATCGTCTTGCGGATGCGCGCGCGCAGGTCGTCCAGCGAGGCCTCGTTGTCGTCCCACTTCGGCACCTCCTGCCCCGCCAGGCGGGCCACGCAGCCCTTGGCGAAGTCGGCCGCGATCTGGATCTGCCGCGTAAAGGGCAGCATGTCCGGCGCCAGGCGCAGGCCGAGATAGTTGTTGGGGTCGAACTTGCGCGCCTCGGCGTGCGCCTGCGCCTTGTCGAGCCAGGTGAGCATGGCGCCGAGCTGAAGGACGAGGGCGGGCACGCTGGCCGCATGCAGGGAAAGGCTCATCGGGAATCTCCGCAACGTAGGGCCGAGGATGCTAGCGCCGGCGGGCGCAGCGCGCCGGACAGGGCAGAATGAAGTACCCGAACGCCATGAACATCATCATCCTCGACGACTACCAGGACGCCGTGCGCAAGCTCGAGTGCGCCAGGCTGCTGGAGCCCCTCAACGCCAAGGTCTTCACCAACACGGTGAAGGGCATCGGCCAGCTCAGCGTGCGGCTGCGCGACGCCGACGTGCTGGTGCTGATCCGCGAACGCACGCAGTTCCCGCGCGCCTTGCTCGAGAAGCTGCCGCGGCTGAAGCTGATCTCTCAGACCGGGCGCGTCGGCTCGCATGTCGACGTCGTCGCCTGCACACGGCTGGGCATCGCAGTGGCCGAAGGCGTCGGCTCGCCGGTGGCACCGGCCGAGCTGACCTGGGCGCTGATCATGGCCAGCATGCGGCGGTTGCCGCAGTACGTCGGCAACCTCAAGCACGGTGCCTGGCAGCAAAGCGGGCTGAAATCGGCTTCGATGCCGCCGAACTTCGCCATCGGCATGGTGCTGCGCGGCAAGACCCTGGGCATCTGGGGCTACGGCAAGATCGGCCAGTTGGTGGCCGGCTACGGCCGCGCCTTCGGCATGCAGGTTCAGGTGTGGGGCAGCGAGGCCTCTCGCGCCCGCGCCATCGCCGACGGCCACGCCGCCGCCGAGAGCTGCGAGGCCTTCTTCGAGAGCAGCGACGTACTCTCGCTGCACCTGCGCCTGGACGAAAGCACGCGCGGCATCGTGCGGCTCGACGGGCTGAGCCGCATGAAGCCCACCGCGCTCATCATCAACACCTCGCGCGCCGAGCTCATCGAGGAAAACGCGCTGGTCGCGGCGCTCAACCGCGGCCGCCCCGGCATGGCTGCCGTCGACGTGTTCGAGAGCGAGCCCATCCTGCAAGGCCACCCGCTGCTGCGGCTGGAGAACGCCGTGTGCACACCGCACCTCGGTTATGTCGAGCAGGACAGCTACGAGATGTACTTCGGCGCCGCCTTCCGCAACGTCATCAACTTCATCAACAACGAGCCCACCAACCTGGTGAACCCCGAGGCGCTGAAGGTGCTTCGTTGATGGGCCGCGCCGCCGGCGTGGCCGACGCCGACGAACCACCCACGCTGCGCCCAGCGTCGCCGCGCGCGCTGTTCATGGCCTTCAACCGGCTGGCGCTGCAGGGTTTCGGCGGCGTGATCCCGGTGGCCCAGCGGGAACTGGTGGAACGCGAGCGCTGGCTCAGCCGCGACGGTTTCCTCGAGTTGCTCAGCATCAGCCAGGTGCTGCCGGGGCCGAACATCGTCAACCTGGCGCTGATCTTCGGCGACCGCTGCTTCGGCTGGCGCGGTGCGTTGGCCGCCCTCGGCGGCATCCTGTCAGCCCCGCTGCTGCTGGTGCTGGTGCTGGCCGTCGCGGTGCGCCAAATGCAGGGCATGCCGGCGGTGGGCGATGCGTTGCGCGGCATGGGCGTGGTGGCCGCCGGGCTGGTGCTGTCGACGGCGTGGCGGCTGGCCGGCGGGCTGCGCAAGAACCGGCTCGGCGTGCCGCTGTGCGCTGGTTTCGTCGTGCTCACGCTGCTGGCGGTGGCGGTGCTGCGCTGGCCGCTGGCCGCCGTGGTGCTGGGGTTGGGCAGCGCGTCGATGGCGCTGGCCTGGCGGAAGCTGGCCTGATGCGCGAGTTGCTGGTGGGCAGCCTGGCGCTGTCGGCCGCCGACTGGGGGCTGCTGTTCACGCACTTCGCGATGCTGTCGCTGCTGGCGGTGGGCGGCGCCATCACCACGGCGCCCGACATGCAGCGCTTCGTCGTGCGTGAACACGGCTGGCTCAGTGACGCGCAGTTCACTGGGTCGGTGGCACTGGCGCAGGCCGCGCCGGGGCCGAACGTGCTGTTCGTCGCCGTCATCGGCTTCAACATCGGGGGCCTGGCCGGCGTGCTGGCCACGATGCTGGGCACGCTGGTGCCCAGCACCCTGCTCGCCTACGGCATCTCGCGCTGGGGCGAACGCAACCGCCAGTCGCGGCTGCTGCGCACCTTCACCACCGGCATGGCGCCGTTGACGCTGGGCCTGCTGGCCGCCACCGGCTGGATCCTGCTTGCGCCCACGCACCCGAGCTGGGCCACCGGGGTGCTGGTGGCGGGCACCATCGTGTTCATGCTGCGCACCGCCTGGAGCCCGCTGTGGCCCATCGCGGCCGGCGCTGTCGCCGGTGTGATGGGCTGGGTCTAGCCCGATGGCTGCAGCCGGCTGGCGCCGCGCACTGCTGTACGCCGCCGCCGGCGCGCTGACGCTCTACGCCGCCGTCGTCGCTGCGCTGTGGTGGGGCCAGGAGCGGTTGCTCTTCCACCCGGACACGCTGCCGGACGGGTACCGTTTCGAGCAGCGCGCCGACGTGCACGAAGTCTGGGTCGACGTGCCCGGCGCGCGGCTCAATGCCCTGCACCTGCGTCTGCCCAGGCCCGATGGCGTGGTCTTCTTCCTGCATGGCAACGCCGGCAGCCTGCAGACCTGGTTCGTCAACATCGACTACTACAGGCGCTTGAACCTCGACCTCTTCATGCTCGACTACCGCGGCTTCGGCAAGAGCAGCGGCGGCATCGAGAGCGAGGCGCAACTGCACGCCGACGTGCGCGCCGCCTGGACGCAGCTGGCGCCGCTGTACGCCGGACGCAAGCGCATCGTCTACGGCCGTTCGCTGGGCACGGGCCTGGCCGCCGCGCTGGCGGCCGAGGTGCAGCCCGAGCTGACGGTGCTGGTCTCGCCCTACTTCAGCCTGGCCGCACTGGCCGCCGAACATTACCGCTGGGTGCCGGGCGCCGTGCTGCGCTACCCGCTGCGCATCGACGAGGTGCTGCCACGTGTGCAGGGCCGCGTGCTGCTGGCCCATGGCCTGCGCGACACGCTGATCGCGCCGAGCCACAGCGCACGCCTGCGCGCGCTGCTGCCGCGTGCCGAGTGGCTGCCGGTGCCCGAGGCCGGGCATGGCGACATCCACGGCGACCCGGTCTATCTGGACGGGCTGGCCGCGGCGCTGTTGCGCTGAAGGCGGGGCCTCGCCTCAGTTCGTACCGAAGATCTTGTCGCCCGCTTCGCCCAGCTTCGGGTGATGCAGCCCGGCGCACGCACACCTTCAGCCGCGGCCACCCGCACCAGCATGCAGATGTTCTCGCAACCGAGCGACTTCAGCAGATCCACGGTGGCTGCCGTCAGGTCAGGCGCCGCGGCGCTGGCGCAGTGCCTCGTACAGGCAGACGCCGGCGGCCACGCTGACGTTCAGGCTTTCCACCGCACCGGCCATGGGGATGCGCACCAGTTGATCGCAGTGGCGGCGCGTCAGTTGCCGCAGCCCGGCACCCTCGGCACCCAGCACCAGCGCCACCGGGCCGCTCAGGTCGACGTCGTAGAGCGTGGCTTCGGCATCGTCGCTGGTGCCGATGATGCGGATGTCGCGGTCCTTCAGGTCGGCCAGCGTGCGCGCGAGGTTGGTCACCATCAGGTAGGGCACGGTGTCGGCCGCACCGCTGGCGACCTTGGCCACTGTCGCGTTCAGGCCCACGGCGTGGTCCTTGGGCGCGACGACGGCATGGGCGCCGGCGCCGTCGGCCACGCGCAGGCAGGCGCCCAGGTTGTGCGGATCGGTGACACCGTCGAGCACCAGCACCAACGGCGGGCCCTCGACCTCGTCGAGCACCTCGTCCAGCGAATGGCGCGGCGGCAGCGCCGTCACCCGCGCCACCACGCCCTGGTGGCGCGAACTGCCGGCCAGCTGCGCCAGGCGCGCGTCGTCGCTGTCGATGATCTGGGCGCCGGCGTCACGCGCGCGCTCGACGAACTGGCGCATGCGCGCGTCGCGGCGGGCGCTGTCGACGTGGACTTCGGCCACCGACGCCGGCGCCGTCTTCAGCCGCACGGTGACGGCGTGGAAGCCGAACAGGACTTTGGTGCTCACGGGTGGCCCTCGAAGAAAGAGCGACCGATGTTAGTCGCGCCCGTTCAGCCGAAGTCCTCGGGCCGCAGTTCGATGGGCTGGCCGTGCGGCGTGCGGTCGGCGGCGTGGTCCCAGGCGCGGCGGTAGGTCTCGAGCTCGGCCTGGCTGCTGGCGCCCTTGGCGGCCACCAGGCGCTCCAGCGTGGCCAGCCAGTGCTGGTAGTAGGTGTCGCCGTGGTCGGCATCGCCGGCGGCCTGCGCGGCGGCGATCTGTTCGGCCAGGGCCCGCGCCCACTCGGTCCAGGTGAACAGGCCCTGGCGGTGCAGCGAGACCGCCAGCGCAAAGGCGTGGGCCTGCCAGGGTTCGCTGAACACCGGCTCGTCGGCGCCAGGGGTGAAGGCGGCATGCATGGGGTCGGCTTCGGGGCTCAGTTCGGTGGCCGGCGTTGGGGTTCGGGCGCTGCCGCCGCCATGCGCGCGCGCGCCACCACCAGACCGGCCCCGGCCACGGCGGCCACGGTGCCCAGCGCCACCAGCGCCCAGCCCAGGCCGGGCGCGCCGCCGCGCAGCAGGAAGACGCCCACGCTGACGGCGATCAGGCCGCCGTAGACCAGCACCCAGACCAGGGTTTCCACAGTGGCAGGCTTCATCGCGGGCGGCGGCTTCAGAACCAGCTGTCCTGCATATCGCGCGGCAGCGCTTCGCGGCGCGCCACCACACGCAGCCAGGCGTCGATCTTGGGCAGCTCGTAGGCGTAGAAGTAGCGCATGGCTGCCATCTTGCCAGGCTGCAGGGCATGGCCTTGCGCGGCCAGCGCCACGTCGAGCCAGATCCACGCCAGCACGACGTGGCCGAAGGCCTGCAGGTAAGGAGTGGCGTTGGCCAGTGCCTCCTCGGGCACGCCGGTGGCCCAGGCGCTCTGCGTGGCCGCGCCCAGCGCCTGCAGCGCCCCGGCCAGCGCGTTGGCGGGTTCGGCCAGCCCTTCGACAGGGCCAGCCCGTTCGGCCGTCGCGGCGATGCGCGTGGCCAGCAGCTTGAGCCCCGCGCCGCCGTTCATCACCACCTTGCGGCCCAGCAGGTCCAGCGCCTGGATGCCGTGGGTGCCCTCGTGGATCATGTTCAGGCGGTTGTCGCGCCAGTACTGCTCGACCATGAAGTCGCGTGTGTAGCCGTAGCCGCCCAGCACCTGGATGGCCAGCGAGTTCGCCTCCAGGCACCACTCGCTGGG
>JBBRBW010000106.1:0-14590 GCA_038205425.1 Burkholderiales bacterium
GGTGACGGGGTGGGTCTTGTAGGTCTTGCCGTCCCAGCGCTGCACCAGCGCGCCTGCGGCATTGCGCATCAGCTCCTGGCCGTCGTAGGCCAGCACGGCGTCGCGGTGTTCGATGTTGCCGTAGTCGTGGATCACGGGCTCGGCCACGGTGGCGCTGCCGGTGGCGCGCAGATGCCATTGCAGGTAGCCGATCCACAGCACCAGCTCGGCCAGCGCGGCGGCGCGTTCGTTGATCTCGATGCCCAGCAACTGCTTGGGCGTCACCGTCTCGCCTTCCAGCCCCAGCTTGCCCTGGGTGTCGCCCAACTCGTCGAGCTGGTTGAAAACCTCGCCCTCCAGGCGCTTCAGATGTTCCAGCGTGACGTACAGAAAGTTGCCGCTGCCGCAGGCCGGGTCGAGCACGCGTGTGGTGCACAGCTGGTGGTGAAAGCGGCGCAGCTCGGAGCGCGCATCGGCCATCTTGTCTTCGCGCTTCTTACCTTCCAGGGCATTGGCCTCGGTGGCCAGCAGCAGCGCCGCGGCCTGGGCGTTGGCCCAGTCGGCACGCAGCGGTTCCACCACGGTGGGCAGCACCAGGCGTTCGACGTAGGCCCGCGGTGTGTAGTGCGCACCCAGCGCGTGGCGTTCGGCGGGGTCCAGCGCACGCTCGAGCAGCGTGCCGATGATGGCTGGCTCGACCTCGCGCCAGTTCGATTCGGCCGCGTCCAGCAGGCCGTTGACGAGCCGCGTGGACAGCGGCAGCACGTACGCGTCGGCGCTTGAGCCCTTGAAGAGCTTGCCATTGAAGCGCAACACGGGCTTGGCCAGCGGCACGCTGAAGCCGCCGCGGTCCATGTCGGTCCACAGCGCGCGCAGCATGTGCCGCAAAGCCGCGGGGTCTTCGCGGTGCTGACGCAGCAGGTGGACAAATGCACCTTCGCCGTTGGCGGCCTTGGGCAGCAGGCCCACGTCCTCGGCGAACATGCTGAACAGGCAGCGCGTCAGGAAGGCCGCCACGTGCTCGGAACCGTGACCCTCGGCCTCGAGGTCGCGCGACAGCAGCGCCAGCTTGGTGGCCACGTCGCGGGTGACCTCGGCGCTGACCCGGCTGGGGTCCAGACCCATCGGGTCCAGCCAGAGGCTGCGCAGGCGCTGGCGCATGGCCGGCTCGCGCAGGCGGGCCAGCGGCAGGCGGTGGCTGCGGGGGTCGGGGAAGGGGGTGTAGGTGGCGCCGCTGCGCGTGAACTCGGCATACAGCTCGATGACGTTGCCCACGTCCACCACGATGACGAAGGGCGGGCGACCGTCCCCGGCCGGCAGCGCGCGGGCGTAGTTCTCGGCCTGGGTGCGGGCACGCAGCAGCGCGTCGTCGAAGCCCTTGGTGCCGGTGCCGGCCTTCACCTTCTTGGCTTCCAGCACGAAGGCGCCGCGGCGGTAGCAGTCGATGAAGCCGAAGCTCTGCTGGCCGTCGCCGTGAGCGAAGGTGATGCGGCGCTCGAAGACGTAGGCGTTTTCGCCCGTGTCGTCGCTGGCCGGTTCGGGCAGCGGCACGTCCAGCAGCCCGCACAGTTCGGTGATGAAGAGCTGGTAGTTCGCGCGCTCGGTGCCGGTGACTTTCGACCAGCGCGCTATGAACGTCTCGGTATCGTCCTGTTCTCCCATGGATCGATCATAGGATGCGGCGGTTTGGGGCCAGCGACGCGCCGTCGCCGCGCCCTGCGGCACTGCCGACCTGCGGAAGAAGCACAATCCTGGCCGCGATGAAACTTCGCCTCAATCTCAAGCACAAGCTGCTGATGGCCGCGCTGGCGGCCGGCGTCGCGGGCTGCGCCACGCGTGCCGTGGACGTTCCACCCGCGCCCGCCAGCCCGGCCGAGTTCATGGCCTGGGAGTGCGCGCGCATCGACGACGAGAGCGACCTCGTGCAGCAGCGCGCCACCGACGTGGCCTGGTCGCTGGACGAGCGCGTGGGCAACAACATCCTGGCCCTGGGCGTCGGCGTGACGGTGTTCTGGCCGGCGCTGTTCGCGATGCGGCCAGACGGCCTGGAGGCCGCCGACCTGGCGCGCCTGAAGGGCCGCTACGAAGCGCTGGCCACCGCGTCGCGCAACAAGGGCTGCCCGCCGCCGGCCGAAGGCCTGTCGGCAGCGCGCGCCGCTGCGCTGCCGCTGGCCGTGGGCGAACGGCTGGTCTACGAGGACCGCCCTGAAGCCCGCGGCCCGGCGCGCGAATGGAAGCTGGCGGTCAGCGCGCTGCGCCGCGGCGAGACCGAGTACCGCGACGTCGAGCCCGGACCGGCGCCGGGCCTGGGCGACGGCCTGTGGCTCCAGGACCGCGCCGGCAACATCGCCCGGGCGCCTGCGGGCGCGCTGCTGTGGCCGCGGCTGCTGCACGGCGAGATGACGCTGGGCGCCGTGACCGCCGGTGAACTGCTGGTGGCCGGCGACCCGCTGGCCCGCGCCCGCATGCGCGGCCAGGTGGTGGCGGTGGGCCCGCAGACAGTGGCCGGCCGGCGCTTCGACGCCGCCGTGATCGAGCTCTTCGGCGACGCCCAGCAAGGCGACGCCAGCACGCGTGTCGACGGCGCCATCGTCATCGACCGCGTCAGCGGCGTGCTGCTGCGGCTGGACCTGCGCAGCGCCGCGGGCGGCTTCTCGCTGCAGCGCCGGCTGGTGCGCATCGAGCCCGCCGGCTGACACAGATCTTTACCGCCCGCGCACGGGGCGGATACCCTGGCGGCGCAGCATCCTTTCCATCGTCAACCCACCTAGGAAGAGACAGATGGACACCCGCACCGCCCCCACCACAACGACCCCCCCGCGCCATTCGCAACGCCCGCTGCGCATGCTGGTCGCCACGGTCACCCTGGCCTTCATCGGCACGCTGGCGCAAACCGCGATGGCACAGCCCGCCGGCGGCCCCGGCATGGGCCCCCATGGCGGCTCGGGCATGGGCATGATGGAACACGGCGGCCCGGGCATGGGCCAGCACGGCAAACACGGCATGCGCATGGACGGCAGCCGCTGGATGGGCCGCATGCTCGACATCGTCGGCGCCAGCCCCGAGCAGCGCGCGCAGATCAAGAAGATCACCGAAACCGCGCAGGCCGATCGGCGTGCCCAGCACGAAGCCGGGCGCAAGCTGCACGAACAGAACCAGGCGCTGTTCACCCAGCCCACGGTCGACGCGCGTGCTGCCGAGGCGCTGCGCCAGCAGATGCTGGCGCAGCACGACCAGGCCAGCCAGCGCAAGTTGCAGATGCGGCTGGACGTGGCCGCCGTGCTGACGCCCGAGCAGCGCAAGACGCTGGCCGACCGCATGGCGCAGCGGCGCTCGATGATGGAACGCCACCGCGCCGAACGTGGCGCGCTGGACGGCCAGCCGGCGCGCTGATGCGCAGCCCGCGTTGCTGAGCCCGCCGCGGTGGCGGGGCCGGGTTATGCTGGCTCCGCCACCGTCTTCGTTGGCGAACCCCTCCACCGCACCCACTGCAGGCCCTGACCGATGAGCCGTCTGCTGTTGATCGACGACGACACCCGTCTCACCGACATGGTGGGCGGTTATCTGCGCCAGAACGGTTTCGAGGTCGACACCGCGGCCACACTGGCGGCCGGCCGTGAACAGCTCAGGCAAACGCAGCACGATGCGCTGCTGCTCGACCTGATGCTGCCCGACGGCGACGGGCTGGACTTCACGCGTGAACTGCGCGGCCAGCCGCGCACGCGCCGCCTGCCGCTGCTGATGCTGACGGCACGCGGCGAGCCGATGGACCGCATCGTCGGCCTGGAACTCGGCGCCGACGACTACCTGCCCAAGCCCTTCGAACCGCGTGAACTGCTGGCACGCGTGAAGGCGCTGCTGCGCCGTGCCGCGCCCGACGCCGGCGACGACGAGCTGCTGCGTTTCGGTCGCCTGGAAGTCGACCTCGGCGCGCGCCAGGCGCGGCTGGGCGGTGAGGTCTGCGACCTCACCAGCCACCAGTTCGACCTGCTCACCGTGCTGGCGCGCAGCCCTGGGCGCGTGCTCTCGCGCGACCAGATCATGGACGCGCTGAAGGGCCACCCGCTCGAGGCCTTCGACCGCAGCATCGACGTGCACGTCTCGCGTATCCGCGCCGTCATCGAGGACGACCCGAAGGACCCGAAACGGGTGCTGACGGTGCGCGGCAGCGGCTACGTGTTCGCGAAGAAGCAGGACATGGAGTAGTGCCCCCGAGCTCACTTCGTTCGCTACCCCCCGGGGGGGCTCTTGCAGCGGCCCGGCAGAGCCGGTTCCGCGCAAGGCCTTGGTCCGTCCCGTCGCTGCGGCGCGGCTGATGCGCTCGCTCTACCTTCGCATCTACCTCACCGTCGTCGCCGCGCTGGCGCTGTTCGCGGTGGTCTCGGGCTGGGTGGTGCAGCGCCACTTCGAGGGCCAACGCGAAGAGCAGCGGGTGGTGATGCAGGACGCGCTGCGTGAACGCGCCGAGGCCTGGGGCGACCTGCTGCAGCGCGCCATGCCGTCGGCCGACGCCTCCGCCGCCGAGCAGGTGGCGGCGCTGCGCGAGTGGTCGCAGCGCCTGCGCCTGCCGATGGCGCTGGACGATGCGCAGGGCACGCGCCTGGGCGCCTCGGACAGCTACGCGCGGCGCGAGGCCGACAGCACCGGGCCGGGGGGCCTGCCCGGCGGGCGTGTCCAGCCGATCCGCTTCGACGACGGCCGCACGCTGTGGGTGCCACGCACGACGGGCGGGCGCCGTCCCGGCGGCGCCCGCCCGGGCGGCGATGGCCGCCCGCCCTGGCCGGCGGCGCCACGCCCCTGGCCCGATGGCCTGGGCATGGTGCTGCTGCTGGTGGTGCTCTTCGTGGCCGTCGCCGGCGGCGCCTTCCCGGTGGTGCGCCGACTGACACGCCGGCTCGAGGCGCTGAAGCAGGGTGTCGAGGCCTTCGGTGCCGGCGCGCTGCACCAGCGTGTGGCCGAAGATGGCCGCGACGAGGTGGCCGCCGTCGGCGCCAGCTTCAACCGTGCCGCGGCGCGCATCGAGGCGCTGCTGCGTTCGCACCAGAGCCTGCTGGCCAACGCCAGCCACGAACTGCGTTCACCGCTGGCGCGCTTGAAGATGGCGGTGGCGATGATCGAGGACGCGCAGCCCGCGCAGCGGGAGGCCCTGCGCAGCGAGATCCACACCGACATCGCCGAACTCGACGCGCTGGTCGAAGAGGTGCTGCTGGCCAGCCGCCTGGACGCCAGCGCGTCGCTGGAGCCGCACGTCACCGTGGGCCTGCTCGGCCTGGCGGCCGAGGAGGCAGCACGCGTCGGCGCCACTGCACAAGGCGCCGACCTGCAGCTGAAGGGCGACGAACGCCTGCTGCGCCGCGCCGTGCGCAACCTGCTGGAGAACGCACGCCGCTACGGCGGCGGCGAGATCGAGGTGCAGGTGGCACCGCGCGCCGGCGGCGGCGCCGAACTGCGCGTCTGCGACCGCGGCCCGGGCGTGCCCGAGGCCTACCGCGAACGCATCTTCGAAGCCTTCTTCCGTCTGCCCGGACATGCCGAGCGTGAAGGCGGCGCCGGTCTCGGCCTGAGCCTGGTGCGGCAGATCGCCGAACGCCACGGCGGGCGTGTTCGCTGCGAGGCGCGTGCAGACGGCGGCAGCTGCTTCGTGCTCGAACTGCCGGGCTGAAAGACCTCCGCTAGATCGCGGCGTCGGGCTCGCGGCGCTCGACCTGGCGGCGCAACACCCAGACCATGAAGGCGCTCAGCGCCACGCCGGCGACCACCAGGCCGCAGGTGGCCGCGAACCAGTAGCCCGGTGCACCCTGCAGCCCGGCCGGCACGCGCCCCGAGACGTTGAAGGCCAGCTGATAGCCCCCGCCCAGCCCCACGCCCCACAGCGCCGCGACGTAGATCAGCACCGGCACGGTGGCGATCTTGTAGGCGCGCAGCACAAACGCGGCGACGGTCTGCGCCGCGTCGGCGATGTGGAACACCACCAGCCAGGCCACCAGCGGCAGCGCCGCGGCCAGCACGGCGGCGTCCTGGGTGTAGAAGCCCAGCACGGGCTCGCGGAACACGAACACCGTGCCGCCCATCAGCGTGGCCACGCCGATACCCACCAGCAGGCCGTGCCAACCCAGGCGGCGTGCGTCGCGCACGTCGCCGGCGCCGATGCGCTGGGCCACCAGCGTGCCGGTGGCGTTGGCCAGCGCCAGCGGCATCATGAACAGCAGCGACACCATGTTGGCGACGATCTGGTGCTCGGCTATCGGCGTGGTGCCCAGGCGCGAGATGAAGATGGCCATGAACGCAAAACCCGTCACCTCGACCAGGATGGACAGCCCCAGCGGCACGCCCAGCCGCAATTGCGCCAGCAGCGCCGCCCGGTGGGGCGGGTGCAGGCCGTGGCCGGTGAGGCGGAAGCGGGCGTAGAAGGGGTCGCGCCGCACCAGTGCGGCGGCGGCAAGCACCTGCGCCCACATCGCGATGCAGGTGGCGATGCCGCAGCCCGTGACGCCCAGCGCCGGGATGCCCAGCGACGGCAGGCCGAACACCAGCGCCCACGACAGCGGCACCTTCA
This sequence comes from Burkholderiales bacterium, assembly GCA_038205425.1. Taxonomy (GTDB): domain Bacteria; phylum Pseudomonadota; class Gammaproteobacteria; order Burkholderiales; family Burkholderiaceae_C; genus Rubrivivax. The sequence goes on from JBBRBW010000106.1 coordinate 6,536, forward strand.
GCGCCAGCCCGGCCACCTGCAGCACCATCACCGCCTTGGGCCGCGACACCGCGGTGTTGAAGGCGCGGTAGACCGTGAACAGCAGCGAGGCCGGCAGCGAAAAGGCCAGCGCCAGCAGGTAGCCGCGCACCTTCTCGGCGACCTCGGGGCCTGAACGCGCCAGCGCCAGGAAGGGGTAGGGAAAGACCAGCAGCGCACTGCCCAGCAGCGACAGCGCCAGCGCGATCCACAGCGCCTGGTGCACCTGGTGCCCGGCCTCGCCGTCGCGGCCGGCGCCGTGCAGCTGGCCGACGATGGGCGCCAGCGCCAGCACCACGCCCATGAAGCCGATGAAAACCGTGATGTAGGCCGCCGAGCCGACCGCCAGCGCGGCCAGGTCGGTGGCCGAGGCGCGGGCGACGAAAAGCGTGTCGATGGTGCCGAAGGCCAGCACCGCGATCTGACCGATGAACACCGGCCAGGCCAAGGGCGCGATGCGCCTGGCGCTGTCGACCCAGTTGCCGCGCGGGTGCGCCACCCGCACTGCGGCGGCTGCAGCCGTGGCGGCCGCCGGGCCAGGCGGCGGGCTCAAACCGGGCCGGCCTGGGGCGCGGCCGGTGTGAAGATCTCGGGCGGCGGGTGGTCGACGCCGCTGGCGCGCTGCGCACGCTCGGCGTAGCGGTTGAAGCGCCAGGCCGTGCTCTCCATCGTGATGCGGCGCCACACGCTGCGCTTCTCGGCCGGCGTGTAGGCCGGCCAGTGCTGCACTTCCTCGAAGCTGCGGCCGCAGCCCTTGCACACCTCGTCACCCTGGCTCGTCGAACAGATGGCGATACAGGGCGCGTCGGGCGTGCTGGCGTACCACGCCAGCCAGGCGTCGGCGGCCTTCTTGGGCATGCTGGCCTCGTCGCACAGCGTCTCCCGGTAGTACACCATCAGCGCGTAGACCTCGGCCAGCGCACGCACCTCGGCGCAGGCGGTGATGCCGTCGGGCGAGGGCGATCTTTCGCGCCACCAGTTGATGGCGGCCTCGATGTCGGTGATGTGGATGCCGGTGGTCATGGGGGCGTGGAGTGTACCCACGGGCCGCCGCCGGCGCAGGCGTGAAAGTTGGCGGCTCAGGCGCCGATCGTGCGGGGCGGTGGTGTTGCCGCCGCGCGCCGGCGCAGCCCCGGGCTGACGCGGTAGCGCTCGCCGCGGTAGTGGTGGTCCAGCGTGTCGAGCAGCGCCACCACCTCGGACACGCTCCAGCGCGCCAGGAACTCGAACGGCCCCGCCGGGTAGTTCACGCCCAGCTTCATCGCCGCGTCGGCGCCCTCGGCCGTGCACACGCCCTGCAGCACGGTATCGGCGGCCTCGTTGATCAGCATCGCCAGCGTGCGCGCCACCACCAGGCCGGGTGCATCGGCCAGCGCCAGCGGCGTGTGGCCCAGCGCCGCCAGCCAGGCCGGCGCCTGGCTGCGCCAGCGGGCGTCGGCTTGTTCGGCCAGCGCGTAGGCCAGCGCCGAGCCGGGTGCGCTGGGGGGCTGGGGGCGGTCGAACACAGCCAGCCGGGCCACACCGGTGGCGGCGGCCACTTCGGTGGCGGTGCGGCCGTCGGTCAGCACCAGGCGCGCGCCGTCGATTTCCACGCCTGTCCAGTCGCTGGCGCGCAGCCGCGCCGGGCCCCAGCCCTGCGCCGCCAGTGCCACGGTCGCCGCCTGCTCCAGCTGGTCTGCGATGCTGCCTTCGCCGTGCACGGTGACCTCGCGCGCCGTCGCCGGCGCTTCGTGCAGCGCCACCGGCAGCGCCGTGCCACCGTCGTCGGGGTGGCGGTAGAAACCTTGCCCGCTCTTGCGGCCCAGCAGGCCGCCGGCCACCATCTCGCGCTGCAGTGCGCTGGGCTGGTAGCGCTTGTCGAAGAAGTTGGCCTCGTGGACCGAGTTCGTGACCGCGAAGTTGGTGTCGTGGCCGATCAGGTCCATCAGCTCGCAAGGCCCCATGCGGAAGCCGGCGGCGCGCAGGCAGGCGTCCAGCACCGCCGGCGTGGCGGCCTGTTCCTGCAGCAGGGCCAGCGTCTCGGCGTAGTAGGGCCGTGCGATGCGGTTGACGATGAAGCCCGGCGTGCTGCGGGTGTGCACCGGCTGTTTGCCCCAGGCGCGGCTCAGTTCGAAGATGGCTTCGGCTACGGCGCTGTCGGTCTGCAGCCCCGACACCACCTCCACCAGCTTCATCAGCGGCACCGGGTTGAAGAGGTGCATGCCGACGACGCGGCCCGGGTGCGCCAGGCCGCCGGCGATGGCGGTGACCGAGATCGAACTGGTATTGGTGGCCAGCACGCAGCCGGCGTCGACGAAACCCTCGAGCTGGCGGAAGAGGGCGCGCTTGGCCGCCAGGTCCTCGACGATGGCCTCGACCACCAGCGCCACGCCGGCCGCGGCATCCAAGGTGCTTGCGGCCTGGATGCGCGCCAGCGTGGCCTGCGCGTCCGTGGCATCGAGCCGGCCCTTGGCCACAAGGCCTTCGAAGGTGGCGGCCAGGCGCTCGCGCGCCGCGGCGGCTGCGCCTTCACGCGTGTCGTAGAGCCGCACCGCATGCCCGGCCTGCGCCGCCACCTGCGCGATGCCGGTGCCCATGATGCCGGCGCCGACCACGAGCACCGGTGCGCCCTGCAGTTGCATGGCTTTGGGGGCTGGGCTGGCGCTGTGCATCGCGGTTTTCCTTGTGGCGCGGCGGCACTGCGCCGCCCGGCTGCAAGCTTAAGGCCGCGCCTTCAGCCCACGCGCAGGCGGGCCGTCCGGGCAAGCGATCGGCACTCAGCGCCTGGCCGCGATGCGCCCGGCCAGCGCCTGGCAGCCGGCGGCGTGCTGCTCGGCACCCTCGGTGTTGCCCGGGTCCAGCATCGGCAGCAAGGCCGCCAGCGGGTTCACCAGCGCCAACAGCAGCGCCGCGCCGACCTTGCCGGTGAGCGGGTTGCGCGCCAGCGTGACGGTTGGCGCGGAGATGGGGCCGGTGAGGCGCAGCGGCGTGCGCAGCGCCAGCGGGCTGAAGTCACGCGGCGCGACGACGACCCGCAGGTCCATCTTCTCGGTGGCCAGGGACAGCGAGCCGTCCATCCAAAGCACGGAGTCGGAGGCGTCCACGACCAGCGTGCGGGGCTGCAGCACGCCGTTTTGCACCTCCAGATCGGCGACCGCGCAGGGCACGGGCAGCGACTTGTCGCCGCGCAGCAGCACGCCGAGCGCCTGCGCCAGATCGAGCCCTGCGGCCTCTACCGCCAGGTGCGACAGCGTGCCACCGCCCAGGCTGGTGCGCACGTTGCCTTGCAGGCTGGCCAGGATCTCCGCCGTCGAGCGACCCTGGCCCTGCAGCGTGGCGTTGCCGTTCAGGCGGCCCGTCAACCACGGCGGCTCGCCCTCCTTGCGGGCCAGCCGCAGCCAGCGCTGCAGCAGCACGGCGGACCAGCGCACGTCGGCCTTCCACTGCGCGGTGTCGCTGCGGCCGTCGAGCTGCACGCGGCCGGTCAAGGCGCCCTCGGCGGTGCGTGCGTCCAGCTCGGCGATCTCGAGTACACCGTCCTTCAGCAGCAGGTGGGCGCGCAGCGGCCGCAGCGGCTCCAGCTTGGGTGTGTCGAGGTTGAGCTCGTCGAGCTTGATGCGCACATCGGCGTCCATCACGCGCAGCGCGGCCAGATCGAAGGGCCGTGTCGGCAGCACCTTGCCACCGCCGCGCGCGGCGGCGCCTTCCACCGGCGTGCCCACCGCGGGCCCCAGGTCGGCCAGCAGCAGGCGCGGGCCGCTGAGCTCGCCCGTCAGGACGGGCCTGCCCGGGCCGGCCTGGTAGGCGAAGGTGCCGCGCACACGGCTGCCGCCGACGGTGGCCTGGGCCACCTGCGCCAGCCAGGTGACGCCGCGGCGCTGCAGCTCACCTTCGGCGACGAAGGGCGCGGTGGTGGGCAGCGTCACGCGCAGCGGGTCGCCCACCGCGGCCAGCGAAGGGCCCCGCAGGCGGAAGTGGCCGTTCAGCCCGCCCCCTTGCAGCAGGCCGGTGGTGGTGCCTTCGAAGGCCAGCGTGGCGCGGCCCAGCGTGGCTTGCACCTTCAGCGCCACGGGTTCGGGGGCGTCTTCGTCGGCCAGGTAAGGCAGCAGGCCGCCCGACTGCAGTTCCAGCTTCAGCGGCAGGCGCTCGTAACGGCCGCCGGCGCTGAGCGTGAAGCGGGACGGCGCGACGTCGGGCGCGCTGCCTTCGGCCAGCGTCAGCTTGGAATCGACCGCGGTGCCGTTCGCTGCGTCGGTGTAATGCAGCGTGCCGTCCGCCACGCCCAGGCGGCCGAATTGCGGCAGCGGCGCGGCGGTTGGTGACGAGGCGCTCGGCGCCGGGCCGAACTGCCAGGACACGCGGCCGTCGGCATGGCGTTCGGCATGGGCGTCCAGGCGGGTCGCGTCCAGGCGGCGTATGCGCAGCGCCGCGGCGCCGGGTTCGCGCCAGGCGTCCCAGAGTGCGCCCCAGCCGAGTTCGAGCGATACGTCCTGCCCGTCCAGCAGGTGCGGTGTGCTGCTCCAGTCGGGCGCGCCTATCACCAGTCGCGAAGCCTGCAGGCGCAAGCCGCCCAGGAAACGCACGCTGAAGGCGCCCCCGTCCGACGCCAGCGCCACGGACCGGCCCAGGCGGCTGGCGAGCGTGCGCTCCAGCGGCGCGCGCAAGAAGGGCCAGCCGGCGACCTCGCCCAGCGCGAAGGCGGCCAGCAGCGCCACGGGAAGCGCGAGCGTCAATGCCCAGAGGCGCCGATGACGTGTCGGCGCCGGGGGCGGGGCCAGCAGCAGCGGCTCGGTGGACGCGGCGGCAGCAGGGACGACAGGGGCAGGTGGTGTATCGATGTGATCCATCGTGCCCAAGGCCGCCCGCGGCCGCCAGCGGCCCGCGCCCCGCCGGACTGTAGGACGGCAGGCCGGCGTGGCGGCGTGGCGGCCTGCGGCGAGGGGCGCCCGCCGGCAGCGTCAGGCAGCGTCAGACAGTGTCAGGCAGCGCCTTACAGCGTCACACAGCGCACAGACGGCTGAGGTCGCGGCCGCCAGCATGCCGCCGTGCCGCCCTGCGCACGCCCATCGCGGACCACTGCCGCAGGCCACGATGTCCGAAACGCGCGACGAGCACCACTTCACCGCCCAGGCCGCCTGGCAGCTGGCCCGCGGCGTCGGCACGGCCTGGCTGGCCGACGGCGTGCTCAGCATGGGCGCGGCGCTGGCCTACTACACGCTGTTTTCGCTGGCGCCCTTGCTGTTGATTGTGGTCTCGGTCGCCGGGCTGGTGTTCGGCGGCGACGCCGCACGCGGCGAGATCCAGGCCCAGCTCAGCGCCCTGATGGGTGTACGCGGCGCCGGCGCCGTGCAGGACCTGCTGGCCAGCCTGGACCAACCCGCCGAAGGCCGCGCCGCGGCCGCGTTGGGCGTGCTGCTGCTGCTGGTGGGTGCCACCACCGTGTTCGCCGAACTGCAGGACGCGCTGGACCGCATCTGGCGCGTGCCGGCACGCCCCGGCGCCAGTGGCTGGGTGGCGCTGCTGCGCCAGCGCCTGCTGTCCTTCGGCCTCATCCTGGCCATCGGCTTCCTGCTCACCGTCTCGCTGGTGCTGAGCGCGGGCCTGGCGACGCTGCAGCGCTGGTGGAACCCGATGTTCGGCCCCTGGCTCGACAGCGCCGCGCTGGTCAATGCCGTGGTCGGCTTTGCGCTGGTGGCCGCGCTCTTCGCGGGCATCTACAAGGTGATGCCGCGTGCGCCGGTGGCCTGGCGCGACGTCTGGACCGGCGCGCTCTTCACCGCCGTGCTGTTCACGCTGGGCAAGATGGCCATCGGCTGGTATGTCGGCCGCAGCGGGGCGGTGTCGGGCTTCGGCGCCGCGGGCTCGCTGGTGGTGGTGCTGCTGTGGGTCTACTGGTCGGCGCAGATCTTCCTGCTGGGCGCCGAGTTCACCTGGGTGTACGCGAACCTGTTCGGCTCGCGGCGGCCGCGCACCACTCTGCCAGCTGGGCCAGCACCTGGCGTGTAGCGGCCTGGGCCGCACGCACGCCGCCGGCGCTGTCGGCCGTGGCAGCGGGCACGGTGGCGCTGAAGTCGCGGCTGCCCAGCACCTGGCGCGCGGCGCCGTCGACCAGCGTGGCGCGCAGGGTCAGCGTCACCGTGCTGGCGCCGCCTTCGAAGTCCTGCCGCAGGCGCAGCAGCTCGGTGTCCAGCCGCAGCGTGCTGGCCGCCGCACTCGGTGCCGAGACCACCGCGGCGTAGGCGCCGCTGCGCTGCAGCGCGGCCACCAGCAGCGGCGCCAGCAAACGCGCCGGCGTGTCGACCCAGACGCTCTGCGCATAGGCCTCCAGCTGCTGCGGCTGACGCATATAAACGATGCGAGCGCTGTCGTAGCCGGCGGCGGCCTGCAGCGCACTGACGGCCAGCGTCGGCGCCGAGGCCGCGGCCGCGGCGGGCTGCGCGCCGGCCTCGGTGCCGGCTTCCAGTGTGTAGGTGATGGGCGGTGCGGCGGGCTTGGGCAGCAGGTTGCCGCAGCCGGCCAGCAGCATGGCCAGCAGGGTGGTGGCCAGCAACGCGGCCGTGGTGCCGGTGCGCAGGCCGCGTGGCAGCAGACCTCGAGGCAGCAGACGGCGGGCGCTCATCGCGCCACCACCGCGGTCTCGCCGGGTGCCGCGGCGGCCGGGGATCCTCGACCCACCTCGCCTGGCCCGGCCGGCGTTTCGCCGCGGCCGAGCAGCAGGCTGCTCGGGCTGCGTTCGGTCTGCTCGCTCAGGCGCCGCAGCGACACCGACAGCGTGCTCATCTCGCCCATCAGCCGCTGCAGTTCGGGCAGGGCCTCGGCGCTGAAGCGCTGCAGGTCGGCGCCCACGGCCACCACCGTCTGGCCGGCGCGCTGACTGGCCAGCGTGGTCTCCTTGCCCATCGTTTCCAGCGCGTCGGCGCCGCGGCCGACACGTTCGACTACGGGGCCGGCCTGCGTCGCCACACGCGCGGCCTGGTCGAAGGCCCGCGCGGCGCTGACGAGGCCGCGGTCCATCGTGTCCTTGCGCGCGGACAGCGTGTGCGTGACGGCGGCAATGTCGGCCAGCGCGCTGCTGAAGGCGGCGCGGTTGGCCTCGCTGAGCACGGCGTCGATGGTGCCCGAGGTGCGGTCGAGCTTGGCCAGCACGCCGGTGAGCACGTTCTCCAGGCGCGCGCTCAACGAAGGTTTGGTGGTGATCACCGGATAGGCCTCGCCGGGTGTCGGCCCCAGCGGCGCCGCGTCCTGCGCGCCGCCGCTGAGTTCGACATAGGCGATGCCCGTCAGCCCCTGCGTCTTCAGCATCGCCAGCGTGTCGGTCTTGATCGGCGTGTCGCGCTCGATGGCGAAGAGCAGCCGCACACGTTCGGGGTTGGTGGCGTCGAGCTGGATGTCGCGCACCTGGCCGACGTCGACGCCATTGAACTTCACCGGCGCGTTGATGTTCAGCCCGGCCACCGACTCGTCGACGATGGCGAGGTAGAGCGCCACCTTCTTCTGCCACGCGCCGCCCGAGGCCAGCCAGAGCGCGCCGGCGATCAACGCGGCGCCGAGGGTCAGCACGAAGGCGCCGACGAGGGCGTAGTTCACCTTGGTTTCCATGCGGGGGCTTCCTGGGGTCTGCGTTGGGCGGCAGCGTCGACCACGCCGGCCTGCTGGCGTGCCGCGCGCGAACGCGGGCCGTCGAAATAGGCGCGCACGGTGGGGTTCGCCTGCTGCGCCAGCTCGGCCATCGGCGCGCAGGCCTGCACGCGGCCTTCGGCCAGCACGGCCACGCGGTCGCTCACCTGCCACAGCGTGTCGAGGTCGTGCGTGACCATCACCACCGTGAGGCCGAAACCGTCGCGCAGCCGGCGCACGAGCTGGTCGACGCCGTCGGCGCTGACCGGGTCGAGCCCGGCCGTGGGTTCGTCGAGGAAGAGCAGCTCGGGGTCGAGCGCCAGCGCACGTGCCAGTGAGGCGCGCTTGAGCATGCCGCCACTCAGTTCGGCCGGCATCAGCGCGCCTACCTCGGGCGCCAGCCCGGTCAGCGCCAGCTTGGCGGCGGCGATCTCGTCGATC
>JBBRBW010000107.1:0-14337 GCA_038205425.1 Burkholderiales bacterium
GCGCTGGTCGCCCTGCAGGCCTGGCTGGCGCAGCGCCCTTTGCTGGCCGACGTGGGCGAGCCGGCGCTGTTCGTCAGCCAGCGCGGCAGCCGCCTCACGCCCAACCAGTTGCGAAATCGGCTGCAGGCTCAAGCGCAGCGCAGCGGGCTGCCCACGCGGGTGCATCCGCACATGCTGCGCCATAGCTTTGCCAGCCATGTGCTGCAGAGCAGCGGCGACCTGCGTGCGGTGCAGGAACTGCTGGGCCACGCCAGCATCAGCACCACGCAGGTGTACACCAAACTCGACTTCCAGCACCTGGCCAAGGTGTACGACGCAACGCACCCGCGGGCGCGCCGCAAGGGGGGCGCGGGATGAAGTCCATCCGCCTGCGCGAAGGCAAAGAGCGTTCGCTGCTGCGCCGGCACCCCTGGGTGTTCGTAGGCAGCATTGCGCGCGGCAGCGCCGACCCTGGCGAAACCGTGCGTGTGGAAGCGGCCGACGGCCGCTTTCTGGCCTGGGGCGCCTGCAGCCCGGCGTCCAGCATCCGCGTGCGCGCCTGGAGCTTCGACGAAGCAGAACGCATCGACCGCGCGTTTTTCGAACGCCGGGTAGCACAGGCGGTGGCGCTGCGCGCGCGCCTGCCCATCGCCAGCAGCGGCGTGCGCCTGGTGCATGGCGAGGCCGACGGCCTGCCCGGGCTGGTGGTAGACCGCTACGGCGCCACGCTGTGCGCGCAGTTCGGGTCCGCCGGCGCTGAGCGCTGGAAAGACACGCTGGCCGATGTGCTGCTGGGCGCCACAGCCTGCCAGCGCCTGTACGAGCGCAGCGACGCCAGCGTGCGCGCGCTGGAAGGCCTGCCGCCGCGGACCGGCTGGCTGCGCAAGCCGGACAGTGACGACGGCGCCACGGACATCACCATCACCGAACACGACTGGCAGCTGACGCTGGACGTGGCTGGCGGGCACAAGACCGGTTTCTACCTCGACCAGCGCGACAACCGCGCGCTGCTGGCGCGCTGGGTGCGTCAGCTGGGCTGCCAGCGCGTGCTCAACGCCTACTGCTACACGGGCGGCTTCACGGTGGCCGCGCTGGCCGGCGGTGCGCAGCACGTCACCAGCGTCGACTCGTCGGCGCCTGCCCTTGAACGTGTGCAGCAGCATGTGCGCCAGAACGGCTTCGACGACAGCCGCAGCGCCTGCTTCGACGCCGACGTGAACCAGTTCTTGCGCAACAGCCTGCAGCAAGGCCAGCGCTTTGATGCCATCGTGCTGGACCCACCCAAGTTCGCCCCCACTGCTGCCCACGCCGACCGCGCCGCGCGCGCCTACAAGGACATCAACCGCCTGGCGTTGATGCTGCTGGCGCCGGGTGGCCTGCTGCTCACCTTCAGCTGCAGCGGCGGCGTCAACGCCGACCTGTTCCACAAGATCGTGGCCGGCGCAGCGGTGGACGCGCAGGTGGACGGCGCCATCGTGCAGCGGCTGGAAGGCGCTTGTGACCACCCCACCACGCTGGTGTTTCCCGAGGGCGAATACCTCAAGGGCCTGGCGGTGGTGCGCGCGGCCTGAAAACTGCCTGAGGACGGCCCGAGCGTGGCTCAAGCGCGGCCTGCACGCGGCCTGCACGCGGCTGGGACTACCCCCCCCGAATGCAGAGAGTTCACGGCGCCGTGAAGTGGCGGTGATGCTCGCGTGAGGGCTGCTTCCTAGCATCCGTGGAACCCGTTCACAACCCAGGAGATGAACATGTTCCAGAAGTCCCGCTCACGGTCTCGTCAAGCGCCCTTGGCGCTGTGCCTGTCGTTGTGCCTGTTCGGCGCCATCGGCGCCGCGCAGGCTGCGCTGGTCAACGTCAGGGTCAGTTTCAGCAACGTCGCGCCGGCCAACGGCATCGCGTTCGCGCCGCTGCACGTCGGCTTCGGCCAAGGCCTGTTCGATGCCTTCAATGTCGGCACCGCGGCCACTGCGCCCATCATCTCGGTGGCCGAGGGAGGCACGGGTGCTGACTGGCAACCCGCCTTCATGGCCGCAGAGCCGCTCGCCACACGGGGCACGGTCGGCGCCGGTGGGCCGGTGCTGGCCGGGGTCACGCGCACCCTGGACCTGGTGGTGGACACGGCGGTCAACCGCTACTTCACCTTCGCTTCGATGCTCATCCCGAGCAACGACCACTTCATCGGCAACGACAGCCCGACCGAATATCTGGTCTTCGATGCTGCAGGCCAGCTGCTGATCGCGCAAATCTCGCAGGCCGCCGACGAGATCTGGGATGCCGGCTCGGAAGCCACCGACCCCGCTGCCGCAGCCTTCGTGGGCAACAACGACCTGCGCACGCCGCAAAACGGCGTCGTCTCGTTCAACTTCTCCGAGCTCAGCGCCAACAACGGCCTGGCCACCGGGGCCGGCTATGTGTTCAACAACAACATCAGCGCCGACACCGAGATCTTCCGCATCGGATTCCAGGTCTTGAACAGCAACGTGCCCGAGCCGGCCAGTGCAGCGTTGGTGATGCTGGCCCTGGGTGCGCTGGGCGCCACGCGCCGCCAGGCCCGACGGGCTTGACCCGCGGGCTGCGCGCGGCGTGGCCGCGCTGCAAGAAACCCGGCCAGGCCGCGCTACAAGAAGCTCGGGCCAGGCTGCGCTGTAAGAAGCCCGGGCCAGGCCGCGACCCAGCCCGCTTCAGCGTCCGTTTCGCCTTCAGTTTCGCCTTCAGTTTCGCCCGCCCCATGCGGGGCTGGCGCTGCACCAGGACGCCCGACCCTGCAGGACCACCCGATGACGCCCGCTCCGAGACTCTTGCTGGTTGAAGACGATGCCGCCGTGGCCGAGGTGGTGGCCCTGCACCTGCGCGGCGCCGGCTACGAGGTCGAGCACGCGGCCGACGGCCACCAGGCGCTGCGCCGCATCGAAAGTCAGCGCTGGGATCTGGTGCTGCTGGACGTGATGCTGCCGGGCACCGACGGTTTCGAGATCTGCCGCCGCCTGCGTGCAAAAGAGTCACAGGCCCTGCAGGCGGGCCCTGCGTTTCCTGGTGCAACCGCCGCGACCGCCTCAACGGGCGTATCTGGTGAAACCCGCGCAACGCACAGCGGCAGCACCGGTCGTGTGCCCATCATCATCCTCAGCGCCCGCACCACCGAAGCCGAGCGTGTGCTCGGGCTTGAACTGGGCGCCGACGACTACCTGCCGAAACCCTTTTCGATGCTGGAGTTGACGGCCCGCGTGCGCGCCCTGTTGCGCCGCGTGGACCAGTTGCAGGCGCAGCTGCAGGCCCAACCGGTGGGCCGCGTGCTGCAGGCCGGCCAACTGCACATCGACGTGCTGCAACGCAAAGCCCACCTGGCGGGGCTGGCCCTGAACCTGACGCTGCGCGAGTTTGACCTGCTGCACTTCCTGGCGCGCCACCAGGGGCAGATCTTCAGCCGCAGTGAATTGCTGCAGCGGGTCTGGGGCGACGCTTACGACGGCTTTGAGCACACCGTGAATTCGCACATCAACCGACTGCGCACCAAGCTGGAAGGCGATGCCTGCGCTGAGCCCGCGGCACAGCAATCGCCAACCCGCCTGATAGAAACCGTCTGGGGCCTGGGCTACCGCTTCAACGTGCCCGTGCTGCCGGCCGCCGGTGCAGCAGTTGGCCGCACGGCCTGGGGCAGCGCACAGCCTGCTGCACGCACATGAGCCGGGGGTACACGGCCGCATGAGCACGCCGGGCTGTCCCAAGGCGAATACCGCAGTGCGCAGCACGGAGGTTGCCTGATGAGCACACCCGCATGAGCACGCCCGCATAAGCACGCCCGCATGAGCACGCCTTCATGAACAGATCCTCATTGGCTCAGCGCCTGTTGCCCTTTCGTCTGTTACCCCTGCGCCTATTGACCCTGCGCCTATTGCCCCACAAGCTGCCGGCCCGGCTGGTGGTGCTGCTGGCGTCGCTGCTGCTGGGTTGGGGCCTGTTGGTGGGCCTGCTGGCGTCGCGGGTGGCCGCTGACAACGAACACGAAGCGCTGCAGCGCCTGTCTTACGGCCTGGCCGACCACATCGTGCAGCACTGGCCCGAGCTGGGCGGTGGCACGCCTGACGACCCCGCGCCCAGGCAGGAACTGTTGCGCATGCTGATGACCGTCAACCCCGGCATCCAGGTCTATCTGCTGGACCCCGCCGGCCGCGTGCAAAGCTACATCGGCGAGCCCGGCATGGTGCGCCAGCCGCAGGTCGATACCCGGGCACTGCGCGGCTTCCTGGCCGGCGCGCCGTTGCCGCTGTACGGCACCGACCCGATGGGTGGCGCGGCGCAGCGACTGTTCAGCGCCGCGATGTTTGCCCCCGGCGCCGGTGGCCAGGCCGGCTATCTGTACATCGTGCTGGACGGTCCTGACCGCACCGCCGCTGCGGCCCGACTGAGCCCCGTGCGCATCTGGCGCGGCGTGGCCTGGGCGGCAGCAGTGGGCCTGCTGGTGGCGTTGCTGGTCGGCGCCTTGGCGGTGCGCGCACTGACCAGGCCGCTGGACCGACTGGCACACGACATGGCCGTGTTCGATCTGCCGGCCCCCGCCGGTGGCGGTGATGCGGGTTCTGGCGCTGGCGCAGGCGCCTTCACGGCAGCACCGCGGCCCCCTGCGCCTGGGCGGCTGCACCCCACCGGCGAGAGTCGCGAGTCCTGGGCTCACGGCAGCGACGAGGTCTCTGCGCTGACCCGAAGCTTCCACGGCATGGCTGACCGACTGGCTGCACAACACGACCAGCAACAGCGCCAAGCCACCGCACACCGCGAAGTGATTGCCAACGTGGCACACGATCTGCGCACGCCATTGACGGCCTTGCACGGCCACCTGGAGGCCCTGCGCACCGGCACGCCCGAGCCCGCACGGGCCATCCAGCACCTGGACACCGCGCTGGCGCAAAGCGACAAGCTGCGCCACCTGACGCAGCAACTGTTCGAGCTGGCCACGCTGCAGTCGATGGACCAGGTGCTGCACAGCGAGCGCTTTCGCCTGGACGAACTGGTGGCCGACGCGGTGCAGAAGTTCGGCCTGCTGGCGATGCCCAGCCGCGTCACCCTGACCGGCCTGGCGCCGGGTGCCGTTGAACTGGTGGGCGACCTGCAACTCATCGAGCGGGCGCTGACCAATCTGATCGACAACGCGGTGCGCCACACGCCCGCCATCGAGTCGGTGCTGGTCAGCCTGCAGTGCAGCGAGCGCGAAGTCTCGGTGCTGGTGGAAGACAAGGGCCCTGGCCTGCCCGAGGAACTGAAGCGGCGCCTGGACGCCGGCACGTCGGTGCGCGACCCTGCCGTGCGGCGCCACGCGGGCGGCGGCATGGGCGGGCTGGGCCTGGCCATCGCGCAGCGCATTGCCGCCTTGCATGGCGGGCGTCTGCACACGCTGCCGTCGCCGCTGGGCGGCACGCGGCTGTGTCTGGCCCTGCCACGCGCATAACGCCCGGGTTTGCGGCCGGGTTTGCCGTCAACCCGCCTTGACCAGTTCGATGCGCGGGTCGAACTTGGCCCGCTTGATGCTGAAGAAGGCCTTCACGTTGCGCACGTTGGCGTCCTGCGTGAACAGCCGCTGCACCAGCGCGTGATACGCCGGCATCTCGGCCACGAACAGCACCAGCACGAAGTCCGGGCCCGGCGACACGCGCCACACCTGCTGCACCGCGCTTTCGGCCACCGCGCGCGCTTCAAAGGCATCCAGATGCTCGGCGCCCTGTCGGTCCAGCGTGATTTCCACCAGCGCTGTCAGCCCCGAAACCAGCCGGTGGGGGTTCAGTAAAGCCACCCTGCGTTCGATAAGACCGTCATCCACCATGCGGCGCACGCGCCGCAGTGCGGTGGCTGGTGAAGTCAGGGCCCGCTCGGCCAGTTCCTGGTTGGTCAGGGAAGCATCGCGTTGCAGCACTTCCAACAAGCGCAGATCGGTAGCGTCGAGTTCCATGATGAAATATTAGAACGATCCATTCTTGTTGTGTGCAAGAAATTGATGTCGCGGGAAGAAAGAGAAACGAAATGCCACAAAGTGCCTGAAGTTTGGAATAAATCATCATCGCACCGGGCCTAGTATCCGCCCCCTGCAACAACGCAAAGGCAGCACAACATGTGTGGCATCGTCGGCGCCGTCAGCACGCGCAACATCGTTCCCATCCTCATCGAAGGCCTGAAACGGCTGGAATACCGCGGCTACGACAGCTGCGGCGTGGCCGTGCATCAGGGGGGCGAACTCAGGCGCGCGCGCAGCACCTCTCGCGTGGCCGAGCTGCAAGCCAATGTGGCTGCCGACGGCATCGGCTCGGGCACCGGCATTGCGCACACCCGCTGGGCCACGCACGGCGTGCCGGCGGTGCACAACGCGCACCCGCACTTCAGTGCGGGGCCGACGCTGGGCAAAGACGCAGCTGCAGCGGCCAGCGGCAAGATCGCGCTGGTGCACAACGGCATCATCGAAAACCACGATGAACTGCGCCGCGAACTGCAAGGCCGTGGCTACGTCTTTTCCAGCCAGACCGACACCGAAGTCATCGCCCACCTGGTGCACAGCCTGTACAACGGTGACCTGCTGGAGGCCGTGCAACAGGCGCTGCCGCGTTTGCGCGGCGCCTATGCCATTGCAGTGTTTTGCCGCGACGAACCACAGCGCGTGGTGGGTGCCCGCCACGGCAGCCCGCTGATACTGGGTGTGGGCGAGGCGGGTTCTACAAATGCCGCCGGCGCCGGCAGCAAGGGCGAAGGTGAACACTTTCTGGCCAGCGACGCCATGGCCCTGGCCGGTGTCACGAGCCAGATCGTGTACCTGGAAGACGGCGACGTGGTCGACCTGCAGCTGGGCAAGTACTGGATCAGCAGCGCCCAGGCATCAGTCGCCCAAAGCGGCGCCCAAAGCGGCAACTTCAGCGGCACCGACAGTGGCAACGTCAGCCGCTACCAGGCGGTGCAGCGCGCGGTGCGCACCGTGCACGCGCACAGCGGGGCGGCCGAGCTGGGCCCCTACCGCCACTACATGCAAAAAGAGATCTTCGAGCAGCCGCGCGCGCTGGCCGACACGCTGGAGGGCGTTGCCGGCATCAGCCCCGAGCTGTTTGGCGACGGCGCCTACCGCGTCTTCAAAGAAATCGACCGCGTGCTCATCCTGGCCTGCGGCACCAGCAGCTATTCGGGCATGACCGCCAAGTACTGGCTGGAAAGCATCGCCGGCATTCCCACCAGCGTGGAGATTGCCAGCGAATACCGCTACCGCGACAGCGTGCCCGACCCGCGCACGCTGGTCGTCACCATCAGCCAGAGCGGCGAAACCGCCGACACCCTGGCCGCGCTGAAACACGCGCGCAGCATGGGCATGGAGCAGACGCTGACCATCTGCAACGTGGCCACCAGCGCCATGGTGCGCGAATGCAAGCTGGCCTACATCACGCGCGCCGGGGTGGAAATCGGCGTCGCCAGCACCAAGGCCTTCACCACCCAACTGGCCGGCCTGTACCTGCTGACGCTGGCGCTGGCACAAACGCGCGGCAGGCTCGGTGCCGAGCAAGAAGCCAGGGAACTGAAGGCCCTGCGCCACTTGCCCGTGGCGCTGCAGGCGGTGCTGGCACTGGAGCCGCAGGTGATGGCCTGGGCCGACGACTTTGCGCGCATGGACAACGCACTGTTCCTGGGCCGCGGCCTGCACTACCCCATTGCGCTGGAAGGCGCGCTGAAGCTGAAGGAAATCAGCTACATCCACGCCGAGGCTTACCCGGCCGGTGAACTGAAACACGGACCGCTGGCATTGGTCACCGACAAGATGCCGGTGGTAACGGTGGCGCCCAACGACGCGCTGCTGGAAAAGCTGAAAAGCAACATGCAAGAAGTGCGCGCCCGCGGCGGCCAGCTGTACGTGTTCGCCGACGACGACACGCGCATTGAAAACGAACCCGGCGTGCACGTCATCCGCATGCCCGAGCACTACGGCACGCTGAGCCCCATCCTGCATGTGGTGCCGTTGCAGCTGCTGGCCTATCACAACGCGTGCGCGCGCGGCACCGATGTCGACAAGCCACGCAACCTGGCCAAGAGCGTGACGGTGGAGTGACGGCGGGGTTGGGGCTGACTCGTTGTTCTGACCAAAAATAGTCGTAAACAAGACATTAAAGTCGTAAACAGAACAATAAAGTCGAAAACAGGTTCGAGCAACGGCTTGACGGCTTGCCTGTACTAATCCTGCGGTGCGTCTTGGAGGGTGGTCCTGGGCACTGCGTCTGGCGGAGTGCTGGAGTTGGGGCGATGCCGCGGTTGTATCTGAGCCAGGGTTCTAGCGCTGCAGGCGTCATCTGGGCCAATGCTGTCACGTCCCGCTACGAGAGCGTCGCCCCCGATTCCTCACTTCGCCACGCGCGGTTCGATGACCGCAAGGCAGCGGGTGCAGTCGCTCGGCATCGAGCAATGGACTCACGCTATCGGCTGCCTTGCCGGCATTCGTCGTTAGTGCGGCGCATTAGGCGCCACCACCGGTGACTTCGAAGCTTCTACCCGACGAAAATTGAGGGTGTGCCGGGGCCACGGCTGTTCGAGACCCAGCCTATGGCTCATGTCCTGCGCATGTCTCGCGGACCAAACCGACAACGCTGGAAGCCGGGCCGCCTCAGGTGGGACGCACTGTCGCCAGGACGCCGAGCATCGAGCGCTCAGCCTGGCGCTTCTCCACCTTTTCTCCGATTTTCTCCGTGCCGAAGCCAAGAACGCCGCCACCAACTGCCGCTGCAGCCGCAGCGACAGGAATCGCAACGCCGAGAAGTGGGGAGAGGCTTGGAAGAAACGCGGCGGCCGCCGCCATGGCGAGGCCTGATCCGCCACCGAGGTACGCAGCCACCTTCTTCGGCGCGTACTTGCGCTCGATGTCCCTCATGGCCTTCTGCTGCCGCTGAACCAATGAAGCTAGGCCAAAGCTCACCTCGCGCACCATTTCGTTGGAATCGATGGCCGCGCTGCCAGCGAGCTGCGCCGTGTACTTGTTCAGCTCTTCGCGGAGCCAGCGATGCTCGTTGTTGACGATCAGCTCGGTGAGCGTCTGGATTGGGATCGTCGCTAGCCAGGACAGGCTGTCATCCTGAACGGCCCGAAGGGTCTGAAACGCTTGCTCGGACAGGACGCTCTTGCGCCGCAGGTCTTCGGCCTTCGCCTGGGCGCACATCTCGAAGTAGTGCCAGTGTGCGCGCTGCGAGAGCAAAGGCTGCGCCCCGAGTTCGGTGGCGTTTTCGAGCAGGTGATAGTGCGGACGAACGCGCTCGAGAACACCGTTCAGAAGCAGAACGCCGGTCGGCAGCTTCTTCATTTTTGCGAGCATCTCCTCGGACCGCACACCTTCGAGCGCCGCGAAGTACGCTTTCACTGCCTCCGTCACGCCAAGCCGTTGATCGGGTTGCGCGCCTGGCGGGATGAAGAGCCCGCTTGCCAGTAGCGCCTGCGCAAACGGCTCACCATGCTTCTTCGCATACTCGAACAGTTCGCCCACCGACGTAATGCTGCCATCGCAGAGGGGAGCAACCATCCGGACAACCAGTTGCTCCATACCATGCTTGGTGTGGGCATCGTTCTCTTCGAGGCCTTCTTCAAAGCTCGGGAAGACAAACACCGCCGGAACGGGCAGCTCGGCGTCGACCAGAGGGCGCAACTGGAGGATGTAGAAGAGGGCGTGCGCGAGTTGGAGGTGCTTGGCGTTCAGGTGCAGGTCGGCCGACAGAAATGGGTACACCGGATCTGGGAGAAGCTGCGTGTCGGCGTAGAGACCCGTAATGCGGACGGCATTGAGCGCAGACGGACCGAAGGTGCGCTGCCCGCCGGTCACCAGGCGCATGCCGCCAAGCGTCTTCGCGTGCTGGAAGAGCTTGACCGCGTTGGCGCTGTAAAACGCCGCCAGCTCATCGGATGCCGTGTTCGCAGCGTTGGCAATCGCGTCGGGCTCGTGCTCGAGGCGCCAGAGCATCCGGTCCTTGATCTCCTGCTTGTTCGCGACCAGTTCGACGGCCCTGCCGGTCAGGGCGGCAAAGAGCTGCGCGAACAGCCGGAAGAGTTCGGGCTGAGCCTCAGGCATGGGCAAGGATGACGGGGACGGCGGCTCCGGCTCGCGCTGCGTCATGAGGGCGAGTGCCATGCGTGAGGTGCGGCCGAAGGACAGTGCCCTTTCGGACAAGCGGCTCGTGTCGACAAGGCCCACCACGGTCAGCGGCGCGGCCATTAACTCCTCCGCCAGTTCACGGAACTGCGGGGCCACCTTCAGTTTGCCCTTACGCAACGCTCGCCAGGTAGCCAAGAGTCGCTCGGCCGTGCTGGCATCGATCTCCTTCCTGTCGGTCATCGTGGTCTCCACAGCCAGATCAAGCCTGTCAGCAACTACAGCAGGATATCCGCGTGCCGCGCTCGCAGCGCGTCGCGCAGCCTCGTTCGCTTGGAGCATGCCCGCCCGCCCGTCCGCCCACCGGCTACGATCCCCTGGCAGAGGCCACGCCCGACCTCTGGCGATTGCACGCGTTGTTCCGCAGCCATTCAGGAAGGCCGGTCTGGACTGACTTGCCCCGTCGATCGCTCGGGTGTGGGCAGGCAAACATCAGGGAAAGGATGCGCTCGACGTGGAGAAGAATCCGATGGGAGAAGTGCCGAAGCCGTCCAAATACATGCGCCAGCTACGGCCCGAGCTCTACTCGGACTCCGCCTCGCGGACATCGCACCGGCTGAAACCCGAGATCCTGTCGCACCACCTCGACACGATCACAGAGCGCAATCAGACTCACGATTTCGAGATTTTCTGCCGCAAGCTTTGTGAGCGCACGATCTGCCCAAATCTGCGGCCTGCGACTGGTCCCGAAGGGGGCGGCGACAGCAAGGCAGATACGGAAACCATCCCGGTTGCCGATGAAATCGCCAATCTGCAGTACGTCGTCGGCCAAGCCAATGGCGGCCGGGAGCGCTGGGCTTTCGCTTTCAGTGCGAAGCGTAAATGGGCCGAAAAGGTGCGCTCCGACGTCGAGGGAATCGTCGCCACCGGGCGCGGTTACCAGAAGGTCTTCTTTGTCACGTCGCGGGCAGCGCGCGCCAAAGACCGGGCGCGCCTCGAGGACGAGCTCTCGCGTGAACACGATGTGCAGGTCACGATCCTGGATCGGGCGTGGATCATTGACGAAGTTGTCGACAAGAACCGCAGAGACCTCGCGTTCAACTTTCTCGGGATCGGCGAGGAAGCGACCGAGAGCGAGCTCGGGCCGGCGGACTATTCCCGATCGCAACAACTGGCCGACATCGAACGCGAGCTCAACGATCCGACGGCCTTCGAGGGCATGGCCATGCACCGCGCGACGGAGGCCTTGGTTGCCGCCAAGCTTTCGCGCAGCCTCGGACTGCCGCGAACGGATGTTGAGGGCCGGTTCCTTAGGGCCGTTCGTGTCGCCGATGACGGTGGCACCCGGCGCCAAAAGCTTGAGGCGCGCTACGAATTGCTGTGGACAGCCTTCTGGTGGTTCGATGACATCGACGCTGTGGTTGCAGGATACGATCAATTCGAAGCCGAGGTCCTTGGAGACGACAACGCCAAGAACTTAGAGTTCCTGTGCAACCTCGCGCAGTTGCTCTTCAACGCAGTCTTCCGGAACGGCTGGCCCCGAAAAAAGGCGCAACTGGACGCGCGCGTCGCCCGGTTGAAGGCGCGGCTCGAGCAAATGGCGAAGGAACCCGAGCGACCAAACAACGCCCTTCAAGCGCGCACGTCGCTGCTAATCGTGAGAGTCAATGAAGCAATGGTCAATGACGCCGCCGTCGAGCTGCCCTCGTTATGGCCTGAGTTCTCAGACGTACTTGTGAAGGCGGAAGGACTGGGCGAGTTCGACGGGTCCCAGCTCGTCAAGATGATCCAAGTGTTCGGCGAACTTGCCGGGGACGACCGTGGCTACCGTGATCTTGTCGATCAGGCCGCCGAATTCGTCAGCAAGAGAACCAGCGAAGGCGAGGGCGCGTTGATCCTTCTCAGACGCGCCAAGCAGCTCGCCGACGGAGAGCAGAGCATGGAGATGATCCGTCTCCTCGGCAAGGCCGGTCGACGGCTGGGCAAGAAGGAATACGCCGAGCAATTTATCGAAGCGATGTCACTCCTCGCGATCGCCTATAGCAGCGCGGGCCTGCTTTGGGCGGCGCGCACAGCCTTCACGACGGCGGTGGCAAGCCTCTTCATCGAAGGCGATGAATCCGGAGACGTTTCCGCGACGATCTTCCCGACGTTGATGATCGGTGCATGGGTCGCGGTCGAACTGAGGCATTTCCCGGAGGCGCTGGAGGCGATCCAGATTGCGCGCGGCTGTCTCTCCTCACTACCTTTCAGCGATGAATCGGCGAAAGCCGCTCAGGAACGTTTGCGGGACTTGGACGGGGTGCTCGCCTGCCAGATCATCAATCTCGGTGAAACCGACCTTGAAGAGCTTCGCACGGCGCCGGACATCCTGGAGGGGCTGCAGCTCTTCGTCAGCCGGACCGCACTGCTATATGCGCTCGGTTATGAAGACCTTCTGCGGTCCGACGGGTCGATTCCTGCGGAAGAATCGGCATCGGATGTGGCTCAGCTCTTTCAAACGCTGGCCGATCAGCCTGCCGCGGACGCGGTGTGGCGTCCCACCGTCTTTAACGCCGGAAGCAGGCAGACCTTATCCACCTCGGTCCTTGGGGTCCGCGTAGATGTCGTGCACGACACAACGGACACATCGATCACAGTGGCCGAGGCCGCTGTCGGCGTCATCGAAGCCTTCTTCGCCACAGCCTATGAAATCGAGGCCGCGGCGCACATTGAACGCTTCAGCGTCCGCATCGTTGAGGCCAATGTCGCCAAGCACGAGGTTTCGATTGACGCCGATCGAACGGGATTGACCGTGCAATGGCCCCGCAGCCTGGTTCCGGGCCCGGCATCGTCATACGACGACCATCACGAAATGCTGTTGGAGGTGGCCGGCGCGGTGTTCTCTTGTACTTGCCACGTCAACAATCCAAACGACGCGCTGTCGCGGTTGCTCGAGAACGACGCGGCTATCGATCGCGTCGCCATGGTGGGATCTGTTTGCCTTAGCCGCTCGCGAATCTTCGGCGGCGTGTCACGTCTTGCCACCTGGGATAGGCATTCACCGGAACGCTATGACGTTCTGCCGACCAGGCCGCGTATCGTCCGCTCGGCTAACGCGATGCGGCGCGGCGAGTCGCGGAAGCGCGTCGAGGATTGGTCGTCAGCTCGCCCGGCAGTCCATGACCATCGCGACATGCGCGTTCGATCCGTGATTGACGTGCACCTTTGGGATCGCGCGAAATGGATCGGCGCCGCTTACGGTGATATGGGCCCAGATGAGCCACCTTGGTTCGGGCTGATGTTCACGGACGCCGATGCCGGAATGAGGATTTTTGAGCGTTGGCGCGAGCGGTTCGGCGAGGTTGACGAGGACGAAGAAATCTATATCGGCATCGTTCGTAAGTTCTCGCCGGAGCACCCGCCGCATTACGGAATGATCGTCACGTCGAAGCCGCAGAACGATGAAAGTCTGTCGATGGTCGCATCGCGCACGCACATCATGCATCCCGAGAACGATGTCAATTTGTCGCGCTTCCTCACCGCTTATCGGCGCAGCGGAGCGTTTCTTCTGATGCCTGCAATCTATAGCGGTTCAGGCGCGCCCTCGTTCCATCGCGATCTGGCCCTCATAAAGCGCAGTTTGAGTGTGAAGGACGCTGTCGATATCACCGCTGCCGATATCGAATCCGTGCATCGGAAGCTATTCCGCTCATAGACGACTGACTGGCTGGCGCGGCTGCAGTCACTCAACAGACAGACCCGCGTGACGCCGACCAGTCTGGAAACGCCGGTCAATACGTTCACTCCCGCCAGTCTCCTGACCCCAAAGGCAGCTCGTTCAACTCAGCCCGCGATTCACGCCATTGCGGCCAGTGGCGGTCAAGGATCGCAACAAACCGCTCGTTGTGGCTGGGCTCCAGCAGATGGGCCATCTCGTGCACCACCACGTACTCCAGAAGGTCCTTGGGCTTCTTCACCAGTTCCGTGTTCAGGCGGATGTGGCCCTTGCCGGGGTTGCAACTGCCCCACTTGGTCTTCATGCGCTGAAGGAAGTAGCCCGAGACGCGGACGCCCAGCTTGCCTTCCCACTTGCTGATCAGGCCGGGCACGGCCGCGTGCAGCAGCGTCTTGTGCCAGTCGTGCATCACCTCGGCACGCTTCTGCGCTGAACTGCCGGGTCGAACCCGCAAGATCAGATGTCGGTGACCCAGCTTCACCCCCGGCTTGTCGTCCTCCTCGGCAATCGACATCAGGTACCGCCGCCCCCACACCTGGTGGCTCTCGCGTTC
>JBBRBW010000108.1:0-14268 GCA_038205425.1 Burkholderiales bacterium
TCTTCCCCCCCCCCCCCCCGCGGCCGGCCTGCCCGACTTGTCGGGTGACGCGGGCGCCGCAGCGGCCGGTGCGGCCGGCACGGTTGTTACGGCCGCCACCGGCGTCGCAGGCACGGCCAGAGCAGGCACCGCGGGCGCCACCGCGGCCTTCGTTGCCGGCCCCACGGTGATGACGCGGCGCGGCTCCTGCGGATCGAGGTTGCCCAGCGCCTGGCGCGTCGTGCGCTCCCAGTCCTGCGTGACCAGGCCTTGCTGCGCCAACACGTCGCCCAGGCGCAGCTTGTCGCGGCGCGGTGCGCTTGCCAAGGCCGTGGCGGGGTCGGAGTCGGTCGACATGGTCGGTCGTGCAGCAGGCGGTGCCCGCGGATCGAATCCATGCTACGGACGCGTACCTCACGCGACGGCCGGATAAGCGGCGTGTAGACCGCCCAGTTTCACAGTGGCGCCGTGGGGCGCCTGCCGGGCTCAGCGCCGCATCTGCTGCGGCAGCCAGGTGACGATCTGCGGGAACAGGTAGATCAACGCCACCGCCGCCACCATCAGGAAGAAGAAGGGCAGCGTGACGCGCGCGATCCAGCCGATCTCGCGTTTCGTCATGGCCTGCAGCACAAAGAGGTTGAAGCCTACCGGCGGCGTGATCTGCGCCATCTCGACCACCAGCACGACAAAAATGCCGAACCACAGCGGGTCGATGCCGGCGGCCTGCACGGTCGGCAGCACCACGCCCATCGTCAGCACCACCATGCTGATGCCGTCGAGGAAACAGCCCAGCAGCAGGTAGAACAACATCAGCGCCGCCAGCAGTTGCCACTGCGACAGGCCCAGTGTGGCGATCCACTCGGCCAGGTGGCGCGGCAGGCCGATGTAGCCCATGCTCAACGTCAGGAAGGCGGCGCCGGCCAGGATCAGCGCGATCATGCAGTACAGGCGCGTGCCGCCCATCAGCGAGCCGATGAAGGTCTTCCAGGTCAGCGTGCCCTGCGCGGCCGAGATCATCAGCGAGCCCAGCACGCCCAGCGCCGCGGCCTCGGTGGCGGTGGCGACACCGCTGTAGATGCTGCCCAGCACCGCGGCGATCAGCAGCATCACGGGGATGAGGTGGCGCGATTCACGCAGCTTGGCCGCCAGCGACAGCACGGGGTCGCGCGGTGGCACCAGCGTGGGATGGCGCAGCGCCCAGAACACCAGGTAACCCGAGAACAGCAGCGCCAGCATCACCCCGGGCAGCACGCCGGCGATGAAGAGCTGGGCGATCGAGACCTCGGCGCTGACGCCGTAGACGATCATGATGATCGAAGGCGGGATCAGCAGGCCCAGCGTGCCGGCACCGGCCAGGCTGCCGACGCTGATGCCGTCGGGGTAGCCGCGGCGCTTCAGCTCGGGCAGGCTCATCTTGCCGATGGTGGCGCAGGTGGCCGCGCTGCTGCCCGACACCGCCGCGAAGATGGCGCAGCCGACGACGTTGACGTGCAGCAGCCGCCCGGGCAGTGCCTGCATCCACGGCGCCAGGCCGCGGAACATGTCGTCGCTCAAGCGCGTGCGGAACAGGATCTCGCCCATCCAGACAAAGAGCGGCAGCGCCGTCAGCGTCCAGCTGCTGGCGCTGCCCCAGATGGTGACGGCCATCGCGTCGCCGGCGGGGCGGCTGCTGAACAGCTCCATCGCGATCCAGGCCACGCCCGACAGCGTGAGGCCGATCCACACGCCGCTGCCGAGGATCAGGAAGAGTGATGCGATCAGCAGCGCGGTGACGGCCAGGTCGCTCATCGGAACGGGGCGCGGCTCATTCGTTGTGCGCCGCTTCGCCGCTGCCGTCTTGCACACAGCGGCCGCGCAGTTCCAGCACCAGTTCGTCGACGAAGGCGATGGCCAGGATGGCGGTGCCGGCAGCCATCGCCAGCTGCGGCAGCCACAGCGGCGTGGCGTCGTTGCCCGTGGAGATGTCGTTGAACAGCCGCGACTGCCAGACCAGGCGGGCGCTGAAGCCGGCGCTCAACAGGGCCAGCGCGCTGGCGGCGGCCAGCGCCCAGATCTCGAGCCAACGCCGCGCACGCCCCTGCAGGCGGTTCAGCAGCAGCGTGACGCGGATGTGCTCGCCTTTCTTCAGCGTGTGCGCCAGCGCCAGGAACCCGGCCGCGGCCATCAGGTAGCCGGCGTAGGCATCGGTGCCCGGCACGTGAAAGTGCAGCTGCCGGCTGACGATGGACAGCAGCACCATGGCCAGCAGGCCGACCATGCACAGCGCCGCCAGCGCTGCGGCGCCGTCGTAGAGGGTGTCGAGCAGGCGGCGCAATTCAGCGGGTCCTGGACATTGCGGCCGGTTTCGGCCCGATGCGGACGTTCGCGACGTCTTGCTGCGTTGTCTCGGCCCTTCGAGGTACGTTATGCAGCGCACCTCGAAATGTCGGGACACACGTGAACGTCCGCATCGGACCGCAAGCCGCCCCCGCTTCCATGCGCGACTACTTGCGGAACCCGTCGATCACCGCCTTGCCCTCGGGCCCGGCCTTCTCGACCCACTCCTTGAGCATCGTGTCGCCGATTTTCATCAGGTCGGCCTTCAGCGCGGGCGGCGGCGGCAGCACCTGCATGCCGTTGGCCTTCAGCTTCTCGATCGTTTCGCCGTTGACGCGGCGGCTGGCGGCCCAGCCGCGGGTTTCGGCGTCGGCAGCGGCCTTCAGCACGGCGTCCTGCGTCGGCTTGTCGAGCGCGCCGAAGGCGGCCTTGTTGACGATGACGGCGTTCTTCGGCAGCCAGGCCTGGGTGTCGTAGTAGTACTTCAGGTGCTCGTAGAGCTTGCTGTCGACGCCGGTGGCGCCGCTGGTCATCGTGCTTTCGACGACGCCGGTGGCCAGCGCCTGTGCAAATTCGGCGGCCTGCACGGTCACGGGCTGCGCGCCCACCAGTTCGGCGATGCGGCTGGTGGCCGGGCTGTAGGCGCGCCACTTGATGCCCTTCAGGTCGGCGGCCGAGGCCAGCGGCTTCTTGGTGTAGATGCCCTGCGGCGGCCAGGCCACCGTGTACAGCACCATCAGGCCCTGCTCGCCCAGCTTCTTGTCGAGCACCGGCTTCTGCGCCTTCCAGAGCTTGGCCGCCTCGTCGTAGCTGTCGGCCAGGAAGGGCACGCCGTCGGCACCGAAGACCTGCCATTCGTTCTGGTAAGCAGGCAGCAGGATCTCGCCGATCTGCGCCTGCCCGCCCTGCACGGCGCGCTTGATCTCGGGCGCCTTGAAGAGCGCCGCGTTGGCATGCACGGTGATCTTCAGCTTGCCGCCGCTGGCCTTATCGACGTCGTCGGCGAACTGCTGCAGGTTGACGCTGTGGAAGTTGGTCGCAGGGTAGGCGGCCGGCAGGTCCCATTTGGTCTGGGCCTGGGCACTGAAGCTGACGCTCACGCCGAAAGCGACGAGGGCGGAGGCCGCGAGGACCTGGCGGCGGTGCAGGGCGCTGAAAGGGTGCATGGGCTTGACTCCCGGGGATGTTGATGCGGGTTGGGAGCATAGGGCGTGCCAGGCGCCGGGCGGCCCGGGGCTTCCCCGCAGGCCGGCGGCGTGGCCGGGCGGCGCGGCCCTGCTGTAATCGGGCCCCGGCCGCGCCGCCCCACCCGGGGGCCCGGCCGCTTCCTGCCGAGGACCCCACGAGGACCCCAAGATGAATCCCACCGCACCCCGCTGGCAGTTCTGGATCGACCGCGGCGGCACCTTCACCGACGTCGTGGGCCGCTCGCCGGCGGGCGAACTGCAGACGCTGAAGCTGCTGAGCGAGAACCCCGAGCACTACGCGGATGCTGCCGTCGAAGGCCTGCGCCGCCTGCTGCAGTTGCCCGCCGGCCAGCCGATCACGCCCGATCGTGTGGACTGCGTGAAGATGGGCACCACGGTGGCCACCAACGCGTTGCTCGAACGCAAGGGCGACCGGACGTTGCTCGTCACCACGCGGGGTTTCCGCGACGCGCTGCGCATCGCCTACCAGGCGCGGCCGCGGCTGTTCGACCGCCACATCGTGCTGCCCGAGATGCTCTACGAACGGGTGATCGAGGCGCAGGAACGTGTCGGCGCACTGGGTGAGGTGTTGCAGCCGCTGGACGAAGCCCACCTGCGAGAACGGCTGTGGGCGGCGTTTGATGCCGGCATCCGCGCCGTGGCCATCGTCTTCATGCACGGCTGGCGATTCACCGCGCACGAGGCCGCCGCGGCGCGGCTGGCGCGGGAACTGGGCTTCACGCAGGTCAGCGTGTCGCACGAAGTGAGCCCGCTGATGAAGCTGGTGTCGCGCGGCGACACCACGGTCGTCGACGCCTACCTCAGCCCCATCCTGCGGCGTTACGTCGACCAGGTCGCGGCGCAGATGCCCGGTGTGCGGCTGTTTTTCATGCAGAGCAGCGGTGGCCTCACCGAGGCCCGGCGTTTCCAGGGCAAGGACGCCATCCTGAGCGGGCCGGCCGGCGGCATCGTGGGCATGGTGCGCACGGCCGTCGCGGCGGGGCACACCCGGGTCATCGGCTTCGACATGGGCGGCACCAGCACCGACGTCAGCCACTATGCCGGCGAGTTCGAGCGGGCCTTCGAAACGCAGGTGGCCGGCGTGCGCATGCGCGCACCGATGATGAGCATCCACACCGTGGCCGCCGGCGGCGGCAGCATCCTCGGCTTCGACGGCGCGCGGCTGCGCGTCGGCCCGGCCAGCGCGGGCGCCAACCCGGGGCCGGCCAGCTACCGCCGCGGCGGGCCGCTGGCGACGACCGACGCCAACGTGCTGCTGGGCCGCATCCAGCCGGCCTGGTTCCCGAAAGTCTTCGGCCCGCATGCCGACGAGCCGCTCGACCGCGAAGGCGTGGCGGCCAGGTTCACCGCGCTGGCCGCCGAGGTGCAGCAGGCCACGGGCCACGCCACCACGCCCGAGGGCCTGGCCGAGGGTTACCTGCAGATCGCCATCCAGAGCATGGCCAACGCCATCAAGCGCATCAGCGTGGCGCGCGGTTACGACGTCACGCAGTACACCCTGCAGTGTTTTGGCGGCGCCGGCGGCCAACATGCCTGCGGCGTGGCCGATGCCTTGGGCATGGAACGGGTGTTTGTGCACCCGCTGGCCGGTGTGCTGAGCGCCTACGGCATGGGCCTGGCCGACCAGATCGCGATGCGCGAGGCTTCGCTGGAACTGCCACTCGACGAGGCCGGGCTGGCCGCCGCCGAGTTGCGGCTGGACGAACTGGCGGCCGCGGCCGTGGCCGAGGTGGCGGCGCAGGGCGTCGCCGCCGAGGGCATCACGCCGCGGCGCGTTGTGCACGTGCGCTACCAGGGCACCGACACCGCGCTGCCCGTGCCCTGCGACAGCGTGGCCGGCATCCGGCAGGCTTTCGAGGCCGCCTACCGCCAGCGCTTCGCCTTCCTGATGGCGGGACGCGCGCTGGTCATCGAGGCGGTGTCGGTCGAAGCGGTCGGCGCCGGCGAGGCCTCCGCCGTGGTGGAGGTGGCTGACGAGCCCGTGCCGCACGCGCCCGAGCCCGACGCTCGTGTGCGCATGCACAGCGGCGGCTGGCACGACGCGGCCCTGTTCGTGCGCGAGACGCTGCAGCCCGGCGCCACCGTCACCGGCCCGGCCATCGTCGCCGAGCGCAACGCCACCACCGTGGTCGAGCCCGGCTGGCAGGCCCGTCTGCGCGCCGGCGGTGCGCTGGAACTGCAGCGTGTGGTGCCACGGGCCACACAACACGCCATCGGCACCGCGGCCGACCCGGTGATGCTCGAGGTCTTCAACAACCTCTTCATGAACATCGCAGAGCAGATGGGGCTGCGGCTGCAGAACACCGCCTACTCGGTGAACATCAAGGAGCGGCTGGACTTCAGCTGCGCCCTCTTCAGCGCTGCGGGCGAGCTGATCGCCAACGCGCCGCACATGCCGGTGCACCTGGGCAGCATGAGCGAGAGCATCAAGACCGTGATCGCCCGCAACCCGCAGATGCAGCCGGGTGATGTCTACGTGCTGAACGACCCGTACCACGGTGGCACGCACCTGCCCGACGTGACGGTGGTGACGCCGGTGTACCTTGACGCCCCCACGCTCCCTGCGGTCGCTGCCCCCCGAGGGGGCGCGTTTCAGACCGGGAAACCCGGATCCGAAACCGACCCGGGCGACGCCGCACCGTCGTTCTACGTCGCCAGCCGTGGCCACCACGCCGACATCGGCGGCATCACGCCGGGCTCGATGCCGCCCTTCAGCACCTCGATCGCCGAGGAAGGCGTGCTCTTCGACAACTTCCTGCTCGTGCGCGACGGTGTGCTGCGCGAAGCCGAGCTGCGTGCCCAGCTGGGATCGGGCCTTTATCCGGCACGCAACCCCGACCAGACCATCGCCGACCTGCGCGCGCAGATCGCCGCCAACCAGAAGGGCGTGGACGAGCTCGGCGCGATGGTGGCGCAGTTCGGCCGCACGACGGTGGCGGCCTACATGCAGCACGTGCAGGACAACGCCGAGGAGAGCGTTCGCCGCGTCATCACGGCCTTGAAGGACGGCCAGTTCACGCTGCCGCTGGACAACGGCGCGCAGATCGCCGTCAAGGTGACGGTGAACACCATGGCGCGTGAAGCGACGATCGACTTCACCGGCACCAGTGCGCAGCTGCCCAACAACTTCAACGCGCCCAAGGCGGTGACGATGGCTGCCGTGCTCTACGTCTTCCGCACGTTGGTCGACGACGACATCCCGCTCAACGCCGGTTGCCTGAAGCCGCTGCACGTCGTCGTGCCCGAAGGCTGCATGCTGAACCCGAACCCGCCGGCCGCGGTGGTGGCGGGCAACGTCGAGACCAGCATGTGCGTCACCAACGCGCTCTACGGCGCCTTGGGCGTGATGGCCGCCAGCCAGTGCACGATGAACAACTTCACCTTCGGCAACAACACGCACCAGTACTACGAGACCATCAGCGGCGGCAGCGGCGCCGGCCTGGTGAAGGATGCCAGCGGCAAGGCGGTCGGCGGCTTCGACGGCACCAGCGTCGTGCAGACGCACATGACCAATTCGCGCCTCACCGATCCCGAGGTGCTGGAGTTCCGCTTCCCCGTGCATCTGGAAAGCTATGCCATCCGCGCCGGCAGCGGCGGCGCCGGCCGCTGGCGTGGCGGCGACGGCGGCGTGCGCCGCGTGCGATTTCTCGAAGCGATGACGGCCAGCATCCTGAGCAACGGCCGCGTCGTGCCGGCCTTCGGCCTGGCGGGCGGCCAGCCCGGCGCGCTGGGCATCAACCGCGTCGAGCGCGCCGACGGGCGCGTCGAGACGCTGGCCCACATCGGCAGCGCGGAGATGGCGCCGGGCGACGTCTTCGTGATCGAGACACCGGGTGGCGGCGGCGCGCTGGGCTGAGCCCGCACGTGCAAGCCCGGAAGGGCTTGCTCGGCTGGCGAAGGCCCGAAGGCGATTTCACGCGAGAGGGCTGAGCCCGCACGTGCAAGCCCGGAAGGGCTTGCTCGGCTGGCGAAGGCCCGAACGCGATTCCACGCGGACGGGCCGAACCCGACGGATTGCCTTGCCGCCAGCGCTGCCACGCGACGCGCGGTAAGGTGCGGCCCGCGAACTCGACTACGCTCTTGTTCGTCCTGCGGGGCAGCAGGTCGCCACACCCCATCAACCGCCCAGGAGTTGCACCCCATGAACCAGCGTCTTATCGTGTCTTCCGCCCTTGCATCGGCCTTGTCCCTGGGCCTCTTCGGCAGCCTCACGGCCCACGCCCAGGACAGCAAGGGCAAGGAGAAATGTTTCGGCATCGCCAAGGCGGGCCAGAACGACTGCGCCAACCTGTCGGGTTCGCACTCCTGCGCCGGCCAGGCCAAGGTCGACAACGGCGCCGACGAGTGGAAGTACGTCGCCAAGGGCACCTGCAAGCAGATGAAGGGCATGACGGCCGACGAGGCCAAGGCGAAGAAGACCTGAGCGCAGGCGACGCCTCCCGTGCTGCGTCGGCCGAGCCCATGACCCCCGGCACCGGCATCGGCCTGCGCCAGCCGCACTTCGAAGCCCTGCTGGCGGCGCCGCCGCCGCTGGGTTTTGTCGAGGTGCACTCCGAGAACTACTTCGGCGCCGGCGGTGCCGCGCTGGGTGTGCTGGAGGCGGCGCGCGTGAACTGGCCGGTCAGCCTGCACGGCGTCGGGCTTGCGCTGGGTTCGGCGGCGGGTGTCGACGCCGAGCACCTGCGCGCGCTGGCCGCGCTGGTGCGGCGCATCGAGCCCGTGCGCGTCAGCGACCACGCGGCGTTTTCGCGCGCCCCGCGCCGGCGCGGCGGGCCCGTGGTGCACGGCAGCGACCTGCTGCCCATGGCCTACACCGATGCCGCGCTGGCCATCCTGGCCGACAACGTGCAGCGTGTGCAGGACGCACTGGCGCGGCCGCTGCTGGTGGAGAACCTCTCGGCCTACCTGCACTGGGCCGACGACCGCATCGCCGAACCCGACTTCTTCAACACGCTGGCGCGCCGCACCGGCTGCGGCTTGCTGCTGGACGTCAACAACCTCGTCGTCAATGCGCTCAACGACGGCCTGGACGACAACGCGGCTGCCGCCGCGGCCTGCCGCTGGGTCGACGCCATCGATGCCCACACCGTGGGCGAGATCCACCTCGCCGGCTACACCGACGCCGGCGACATCGTCATCGACGACCACGGCAGCCGCGTGCACGCGCCGGTGTGGCGGGTCTTCCGCCACGCCGTGCAGCGCCTGGGCCCGCGCCCCACGCTGGTGGAATGGGACACCGCCCTGCCGCCACTGCACGTGCTGCTGAACGAAGCCGCGCTGGCCGATGCCGTGTGTGTCGACGTCGCGGCTGCGCAAGCCCTGGGCGCCGCATGCGCCACCACGCCATGAACCCCGCCGACAAGGAAGCGCTGCGCCAGCAGATGCTGCTGCGCGCGCTGCTGGGCGACGCAAGGCCAGCGGTGGTGGGCGGCTGGCTGCGCGCGCCGGCCCGCGGGCCCGGCATCGAACGCGGCCTGGCCGCCTACCGCGCCAACGCCGGGGCCCTGGCCGAACGCGCGCTGGCGGCCGCCTACCCCACGCTGCAGCAGTTGCTGGGCGCCGACAGCTTCGCCGGCCTGGCGCGCCACTTCTGGCGCCGACAGCCGCCGCAGGCCGGCGACATCGCGCTGTGGGGCGGCGGCCTGGCCGACTTCGTTGCCGACGCCGAGAGTCTGTCCGACGAGCCCTTTCTGGCCGACGTGGCGCGGCTGGAATGGGCCCTGCACGAAGCGGCCAGCGCCGCCAACGCCGGCGCGCCGCAGGGCCTGCCGCTGCTGGCCTCGCACGACCCCGCTGCGTTGTGGCTGCGGCTGGTGCCGGGCACAGCGCTGCTGCGCTCGCCGCACCCGGTGGTGTCGATCTGGCAGGCCCACCGCGGGCCCTCCGACGGCGATGACGGCAACGGCGGCGACGACCGTTTTGCCACCGTGCGCGCCGCGTTCGCCGCCGACCGTGGCGAAAACGCGCTCGTCGCACGCCAGGGCTGGCAGCCGGTGGTGTTGGCGCTCGACGACGCCCAGAGCCGCTTCACCGCGGCGGTGCTCGCCGGACAACCGCTGGCCTTGGCCCTGGAGGCCGGCGGCGCCGCCTTCGACTTCGCGGCCTGGCTCGTCGCCACGCTGCAGCGGCAGGGGCTGGCGGCCGTGAGCCCGTCGGCCTGAGCGTGTAAGAGCCCTTCGCCCATGCCCGCTCGTCACGCCCGAAGACGCCCGCTCGTGGCTGCAAATGCTCGTCATAGTCGGCGCTATGGCTGTGCTTTGCGTCTCGACCGGACGCCTTTGGACGCGCTGCTCGGGCAGGTTCTAAAAACTCTCACACGATGAGCAGCGGGCCGCCATGTGCATTGCAGAGCCCGTAGCGCCCCCCTTGGGTGTGAGGCCCCAGCCTGCGTCGAAGGGCTCCGGCGCGCATCCGCGATGCAAGAATCCGAGTTTCTTTTCCCACCTGCTCTTCATGCCGATGCCGCAAGCCCGTCCGCACCTGCCCTGGCAGCCCTTGGCCGCGCTGGCCGCAGCCCTCGCCGTCACGCCGCTGGCCGCCGAGCCGCTGCCGCGCGACCCCCAGGAACGCAGCTGCTGGCTGCAGCACACGCGTGAACGCACCCAGGTCCGGTTGAACGAACCCACCGCGGTGGAAGTGGCCAACCTGCGCGACGGCGATGTCGTGCGCTCGCCCTTTCGCGTCGACTTCGCGGTGCGCGGCATGGGCGTCATTCCGGCCGGCCAGCCGCACCCCAAGGCCGGCCACCACCACGTGCTGCTCAACACACGCTTGCCCAACAACCCCGGCGACAAGATCCCCTTCAACGACTTCCACCGCCATTTCGGCAAGGGCCAGACCGGCACGACGCTGGCGCTGCCGGCCGGAAAGCACACGCTGCGCCTGCTGTTCGCCGACCACGACCACCGGCCCTACTTCGTGTTCAGCCCCGAACTGCGCCTGCAGGTCACCGGGCCGCGCACCGAGGCCCCGCTGCGCATCGACCCGGACAATTTCGCCACCACCTGCAAGGCCTGGTACCAGGACGAGCGCGCGCGCCCGCGCGCCGAGGGCCGGCGCGCCGTGATCACCAACCTGCGCGATACCGAACCCGTCGTCAGCCCCTTCAACGTGCGCCTGGCGGTCGACGGTTTCGGCGTCGCACCCAAGGGGCGCGGCGGCGAAGGCCTGGGCCACTTCCTGCTGGACGTGCTGGGCGATGGCGGGCGTGTTGTGCAGGCCATCGACCTGGGCCATGGCGCCACCCAGGTCAGCCTGTTCCTGCCACCAGCGGCCTACACGCTGCGCCTGCGTTTTGTCGACGACAGCGGCCGGCGCGACCTCGTGCCCGCCGACCTCACGCCCATCGTCGTCACGGCGCAGGAGCGCCTCTGAACATGGCGCCGCGGCGGACGGGGCGGTGCAGGCCGGGCAGGCAGGCCGCCGGCCTGGCCTGGCGTGGGCTGGGCCGCGCTGCCGCGGTGGTGCTGACGGCGGTGCTGCTGCCGGCGGCGCTGGCCTCGACCGCCATCGCCGACGAGCCGGCCGTGCCGAGCCTGCCACCGCTGGTCGATGGCAGCGCCCTGGGCAACGGCTGGCGGGTCGCCGCGCTGCCGGCGCAGAAGCCGCCACCGACGCGGTTCACGCCCGAGACCGTCGACGGCCGCGCCGCGCTGCGCATGGAGGCGCAGGCGTCCTATGGCAACCTGGTGCACGAAGCGGTGGCCGGCACGCCGCCGCGCCGGCTGCAATGGGCCTGGCGCCTGCAGCAGCCCAATCCGGGCACCGACCTGCGCAGCAAGGCGGGCGACGATGTGGCGGCCAAGGTCTGCCTGAGCTTTGACCTGCCGCTGTCGCGCCTGCCGCTGGGCGAGCGGTTGCTGCTGCAACTGGCGCGCGCGCGTACCGGCGAGCCGCTGCCCGCGGCCACGCTGTGCTGGGTGTGGGGCGCCGCCGAGGCCACCGGCAGCGTCGTCGACAACGTGTTCTCGCGCCGCGTGCGCTACATCGTGCTGCGCAATGCGGCCGACGCCACCGGCACCTGGCTCGACGAGTCGCGCGACATCGCCGCCGACTTTGTGCGCGCCTTCGGTGACGAGGCCGCGGCACCGCCGCCGCTGGCGGCGGTGGGGGTCGGCGCCGATGCCGACAACACCGGGGGCCACTCCGTCGCCCACGTGGCCGCGCTGCGTTTTGCGCCATGAAGCGCCTGCTGCTGCTGGGCGGCGGCCATGCGCACCTGCAGGTGCTGGCGGCGCTGGCGCAGCGGCGCCTGGCCGGCGCCGAGGTGATGCTGGTGACGCCGCACGCCGCGCTGGTGTACTCGGGCATGGTGCCGGGGCTGGTGGCCGGGCACTACACGGCCGAGCAGTGCCGCATCACGCTGGCGCCGCTGGCCGCTGCGGCCGGTGTCAGCCTCGTTCCCGGCATGGCGGTGGCGCTGGACACCGCCGCGCGGTGTGTGCATCTGGCCGACGGGCGCACGGCCGCTTACGACCTGCTGTCCATCGACACCGGCTCGGTGCAGCGGCGCGAGCGCCTGCCGGGCGCCGCTGAACACGCGCTCTTCGTGCGGCCCATCGAAGCCTTCGTGCAGGGCCAGCAGCGCCTGCTGGAAGCCGCGGCGCAGCAGGCGCTCGACGTCGTCGTGCTGGGCGGCGGTGCCGCGGGCTTCGAACTGGCGCTGGCGCTGCAGCATCGCTTGCAGGGGCGCGCCAGCGGCACCGCTGGCGAGCGGGTGCGCGTGGCGCTGGTCACCGGCGGCCCCGAGCCGCTGGCCGGCTACCCGGCGGCGGTGCTGCGCGCCGGGGCACGAGCGCTCGCGACACACCGCATCACCGTGTTCCGCGAGGCTGCGGTGGCCGTCGAGGCCAGCGCCGTACAACTGGCCAGCGGCGTCCGCCTGGCCTGCGACGCGGCCCTCGTGGCCACCGGCGCCGAGGCGCCGGCCTGGCTCGCCGGCAGCGGCCTGGCGCTGTGCGAGCGCGGTTTTGTACGTACCGGGCCGACGCTGCAGAGCACCTCGCACCCCGAGGTCTTCGCCGCCGGCGACGTCGCCACGCGCGATGACCTGCCGCACCCGAAGAGCGGCGTGTACGCCGTGCGTGCCGGGCCGCCGCTGGCGCTGAACCTTCGGCGGGCCGTCGTAGGCGCGCCGCTGCAGCCCTACCGGCCGCAGGCGCGCACGCTCAACCTGCTGTCCTGCGGCGGGCGTCGTGCCATCACGGTGTGGGGCGGGCTGTCGCTGCCCGAGCGGGTGTTCGGCGGCATGGCCTGGTGGTGCAAGGACCGCATCGACCGCGGTTTCATCGCACGCTTCACCGCGCCGGCGGCGGGTAGCGGCGCGGCGCCGCCCTCACTCGCGTGGCCGGAAGGTGATCACCAGCCGTGAAGGCACGCGGCCGTCGACGTCGCGCGGCAGCGCAGGCGTGCGGTCGATGGCGCGCAGCACGGCGTCGTCCCAGTCCTTGTGGCCGCTGCTCTTGAGCAGGCGGCGCGCGATGATGGTGCCGCTGGCGGCGGCGCTGACTTCCACCTCGGCGGCGTTGTTGTCGGGCGTGCTGCCGGTGAACACCAGGTTGCCGCGGATCAACGCCACCAGGCGCCCGGTGTAGGCTGCCGAAGGTGCCGCGCTCTGCGCCGCGGCGCCGGTGCTGGTGGCGGGCGCGGTGGCACCGCCGGCCTGGCTCATCATGCGGCGCAGGTTTTCCTCGCGCTGCCTGGCCAGGCGTTGTTCCTGGGCCTGGGCCTCGCGGGCGGCCTGCGCGGCCTGCGCCGCCTGTTCGCGCTTGAGCTTCTCGTCGTCGGCGCGCTTCTTGTCGGCGGCCAGGCGCTTGCGATCCACCTCCGCCTCGGCCTCGGCCTTCTTGCGCTCGGCCTCGGCCTTGCGGCGTTCGGCGCGCTGGGTCGTGATATCGGGTTCGGCGGGCTTGGCTGCAGGCTTGGGCGGCGGCGGTGCCGGCACGGGCGCCGGCGCCGGCGCCGGTGTTGGTGTCGGGCGGGGTGCAGGGGGTGGTGAG
This sequence comes from Burkholderiales bacterium, assembly GCA_038205425.1. GTDB lineage: Bacteria > Pseudomonadota > Gammaproteobacteria > Burkholderiales > Burkholderiaceae_C > Rubrivivax. The sequence goes on from JBBRBW010000108.1 coordinate 13,502, forward strand.
GGCGGTGGTGAGGGTGGTGATGGCGGCGGGGTGGGTGCCGGCTGCGGCGCCACCGCGGCGGCCGGCGGCGCGGCGGCCTGCGGCACGCTGGCCCAGAGTTCGGCGCTCACCACGTCGGGCGTGCGCGCGCGCCAGTCGACCGAGACCGTCAGCGCCGCCACCAGCCCGGCGTGCACCAGCAGCGCCAGCACGGCGCCGGGCCCGTTGCCGCCGGGCGGGCGCGGCAGCAGCGTGTCGTGCGCCATGCGTAGGGCACCGGCCTGCGCCATGGCCGTCAGCTGGCGCCCTGCTTGACCGACAGGCCGACGCGCTTGACGCCGGCGCGCTGCAGCGTGTCCATCACGCGCACCACGCTTTCGTAACGGACGCTCTTGTCGGCGCTGATGACCACCGGCACGTTGGCGTCGCCGCGCTGCTGTTCGCGCACACGTGCGGCCAGCTGCGGCAGCGCCACGCCAGCCGGTTCCTGCTGGTCGATGCGCAGGCGCAGCTTCTCGTCGGTGCCGACGATGACCTCGATCACGCTGCCCGGCCGCTGCGCGCTCTTGCCCACCGTGGGCAGGTCGACAACACCGGTGGTGATGAGCGGTGCGGTGACCATGAAGATGATCAGCAGTACCAGCATGACGTCGATGAACGGGACCATGTTGATCTCGTTCATCGAGCGGCGGCCGCGGCCGCGGTTGGTGACGTGGGGCATGTCAGCGCCGCACGGCCGCCCGAAGGCGCTGAGACGCCCCTCGGGGGCAGCGAACGAAGTGAGCTTG
>JBBRBW010000109.1:0-14183 GCA_038205425.1 Burkholderiales bacterium
TGGTGAAGTGTGCGCGGCTGCCTCGCCAGGCCGTGCGCCGAGCCTTCGACAGCAGTTCGGTGGTCGATCTGCGCAGGGCCGGCCGGGCCCGTCTGTCGAGCGAGGCTTCGCGAGATCGCGCGCAGCAGCGGCCGGAGCGCAGCGACCGATGACAACGGCTCAAAAGGTGTGCCGTATTGAAGGTGCTTTCTTTGCTTCCTTTTTTTGCACCCGCAAAGAAAGGGAGTCGGCCGCCGGGCCGAAACCCCGGCCTACGTTATGCAGCGCACCTCGAAAGGCCGGGACAGCTCAAGACTTCGCCAACGTCCGTAACGGTCCGAAACCCGCCTGCGAACTTGCGCCGTGCCGAGCCGGCCCGCTTCGCTGTCAGCCGCGCAGGTGGCAGGCCACCCAGTGGCCTTCGCCGGTCTGCTTGAGCTGCGGCTTCTCGACATCGCACAGCCCCTTCTGCGCGATCGGGCAGCGGGTGTGGAAGTGGCAACCCGGCGGCGGGCGGATGGGGCTGGGCACGTCGCCCTGCAGCGGGATGCGTTTGCGCTTGACGGTGGGGTCGGGAATCGGCACCGCCGACAGCAGCGCTTCGGTGTAGGGGTGCTTGGGGTCGGTGTACAGCGCCTTGGCCGGCGCGATCTCGACGATGCGGCCCAGGTACATCACCGCCACGCGGTGGCTGATGTGCTCGACGACGCTGAGGTCGTGGGCGATGAAGATGTAGCTCAGCTTGAACTGCTCGCGCAGGTCTTCAAGCAGGTTGATGACCTGGGCCTGGATCGACACGTCGAGCGCACTCACCGCTTCGTCGCAGACGATCAGCTTCGGGCTGACGGCCAGCGCGCGCGCGATGCCGATGCGCTGGCGCTGGCCGCCGCTGAATTCGTGCGGAAAGCGCCGCATGTGGTCGGCCGACAGGCCCACCGTTTCCAGCAGATGCACGATGCGGTCTTCGTATTCGTGCGCGGTCTTCGTCAGCTTGTGGATGGTCAGCGCCTCGCCGACGATGGCGCCCACGGTCATGCGCGGGTTGAGGCTGGCGTAGGGGTCCTGGAAGATGATCTGCATGTCGCGCGCCATCGCACGCAGCTGTTGCCTGTTCGCATTCGTGACGCTTTTGCCCTCGAACCAGACCTCACCCGAGGTGGGCTCGATCAGGCGCAGGATGCAGCGGCCGGTGGTGCTCTTGCCGCAGCCCGACTCACCCACCACGCCCAGCGTTTCGCCGGGCTGCAGTTCGAAGCTGACGCCGTCGACGGCGTGCACGCGGTCGACCTCGCGGCCGAGCAGTCCGCCCTTGATGGGGAACTGCTTGACGAGGTTCTGCACCTTGAGCAGAGGTTCGCTCATGACGGTGCCACTTCCAGGATGCAGGCCACCTTGTGGCCATTGCCGACGTCGCGCAGCGGCGGTGTCTCTGCGGTGCAGGCGGGCGTCACGAACTTGCAGCGCGGCGCGAAGCGGCAGCCTGGCGGCAGGCCGCCGCTCTGCGCAGCCACCAGCTTGGGCACGGTGCCTGCGATGGCCTCCAGCCGCACCTTGTGCGTGGCCGCCATGTCGATGCGCGGGATGCTGCGGATCAGCCCCTGCGTGTAAGGGTGCCGCGGCCGCGCGAAGAGTTCTTCCACCGGCGCTTCTTCGACCACCTTGCCCGCGTACATCACGACCACACGCTGTGCCACTTCGGCGACCACGCCCATGGCGTGCGTGATCAGCATCACCGCCATGCCCAGCTCACTCTTCAGCTCGGACAGCAGGTCCAGGATCTGGGCCTGGATGGTGACATCGAGTGCCGTGGTCGGCTCGTCGGCGATCAGCAGCTTCGGGCTGCAGGCCAGCGCGATGGCGATCATCACGCGCTGGCGCATGCCGCCGCTGAACTGGTGCGGGTAGTCGCTGACACGCCGCTCGGGCGTGGGGATGTGCACCAGCTTGAGCATCTCGACGGCGCGGTTCAGCGCCTCCTTCCTGCTCAGCCCTTCGTGCAGGCGCACGCTCTCGGCAATCTGCTCGCCGACGGTGTAGACCGGGTTCAGGCTCGTCATCGGCTCCTGAAAGACGATGGCGATTTCCTTGGCGCGGATCTTGTGCATCTCGGCCGCGTGCAGCGGCACCAGGTCGCGCCCCTGCCACAGCACCTGGCCGGCGACGATCTTGCCGGGCGGCATGTCGATGAGCTTCAGCACCGTCTTGGCGGTGACGCTCTTGCCGCAGCCCGATTCACCCACCACGCACAGCGTCTCGCCGGCGTCGATGGCCATGTCGACACCGTCGACGGCGTGCAGCCAGCCGTCGTCGGTCTTGAAGTGGGTCTTGAGGCCCTTGATCTCCAGCATCGGCATCACATCACCTTGCGCGGGTCGAGCGCGTCGCGCAGGCCGTCGCCGATGAAGTTGATGGTCAGCACGGTGAGGAAGATGGCCAGCCCCGGGAACAGCGCCCAATGCGGCGCGATGTCGAGGTAGTCCTTGCTGTCGAACAGGATGCGGCCCCAGGTCGGGATGTCGGGCGGGAAGCCCAGGCCCAGGAAGCTCAGCGTGCTTTCGGCGATGATGGCCGCGGCGACGTCGATGGTGCCGGCCACGATCACCGGCCCCAGGCTGTTCGGCAGGATATGGCGCAGCACCTGGCGCGGCACCGATGCCCCCAGGGCCCGCGCGGCTTCGACGAATTCCTTCTCGCGCAGGCTGAAGAACTGCGCCCGCACCAGGCGCGCCACCGGCATCCAGCGGAAGCCGCCGATGACCAGCACGATGAGGATGAAGACACCCATCTCGACGCCGAAGGCCGCCTTCAGGCTGTCGCGGAAGAGGTAGATCACCAGCAACAGCAGCGGCAGCTGCGGCAGGCTGAGGAAGAGGTCGGTGAGCCACATCAGCGCGGTGTCGATCCAGCCGCGCGAGATGCCGGCAATGGCGCCGATGAGCACGCCGACGAAGATGGCCATCGTCATCGCCGCCAGGCCCACCGCGATGCTGATGCGGCCGCCGTAGAGCATGCGCGCAAAGATGTCCTGCCCGAGGTCGTCGGTGCCCATCGGGTGTTTCCAGCTCGGTGTGGCCAGCCGCGCGGTGAAGTCGATGTCGTTGATGGGCACGCGCCAGACCAGCGGGCCCAGGAAGACGAGCGCCACCATCAGCAGCAGCAGCACGAGGCTGAGGACGGCCATCTTGGGGCGGCGGAACCGCCGCCAGGCCTCGGCCCAGGGGGACGTGCCGGTGATCCTGGCCCCCCGTGCGGCGGGTACGCCGCCCGGCCCCCCGAGGGGGCTGGGGGGCTCAGCGGAAACTGATACGGGGGTCGAGCCAGCCATACAGCAGATCGGCAATCAGGTTGAAGAGGATGACGAGGCAACTGAACACGAAGGTCACGGCCATGATGACTGGCGTGTCGTTGCGGAGGATGGCGTCGATGAGCAGGCTGCCGATGCCCGGGATGCGGAAGATCTGCTCGGTGACGATGGCGCCCCCGAACACCGCAGGCATGGTCAGCGCCACCAGCGTGACGACCGGGATCAGCGCGTTGCGCACCACGTGTTTCATGATCACCACGCGTTCACGCAGGCCCTTGCTGCGCGCCGTGGTCACGTAGTCGAGCTTGATGACGTCGAGCACGGCGCTGCGCACGTAGCGCATCCAGCTTGCGCCCTGGAACAGGCCCAGCACCATCACCGGCATCAGGCTCTGCTTGATGTGCAGCCACCACCATTCCCAGCCCGTGGCCGCGATATCGGCGCGGTAGACGAAAGGCAGCCAGTCCAGCGTGATGCTGAACAGCAGGATGAGCAGGATGCCGGTGAAGAAGGTGGGCAGCGAAAAGCCGACAAAGGCCAGCGTGCTGAAGATGCGGTCGAACCAGGAGTAGGGCCGCACCGCCGAGATGATGCCGATGGGCAGCGCAACCAGCAGCGCCACGACCTGCGAGGCGCCGATGACGGCCAGTGTCACCGGCACACGCTGCAGGATGAGCTGGTCGACGTCGACGCGGCTGATGAAGCTGTAGCCCCAGTCGCCCTGGAGCATCGCGGCCAGCCAGCGGAAGTAGCGCTGCCAGACCGGGTCGTCGAGGCCGAACTTGGCGCGCAGCATCTGCTTCACCTCGGCAGGCACGTTGGGGTTGGTGGCCAGTTCCTCGAAAGGGTCGCCCGGCGCGAGCGCCAGCACGGTGAAAAGCACGGCGCTGATGCCCAGCAGGCTGGGCAACGCGATGAGGATGCGGCGGAGGAGGTAGGGGCCCAAGATGGCGGCTCGGTGGGGGTGCGGCGGGGAAGGCGCGTCAGGGGCGACGGTACCAATCGTGCAGGGCGCCGGTCGCGTTGTCCCAGCCCGTCAGGGGCGCCACGAGCTTGCCGGCCAGGGCCGACACGTTGGGGCGGTAGATCAGCGGCACGACATAACCGTCGCCGCACACCAGGTCGTTCATCTGGATGAACAGCGCGGCACGCTTGACCGGATCGAGCTCAATCTCGGCGGCCCGGAACGCCTGATCGTAGGCGGCGTTGCGCCAGCGCGTGATGTTGAGGCCCGTCCACTTGTTGGCCCGCGACGAAACCTCGGCCGAGATGAAACGCTGCATGTGGCGCTGCGGGTCGGGCGAGCCCTGGTCGGTGGTGTACATCTGGATGTCAGCCCAGAACTTGCCGGAGGTGTCGGGGTTGCCCTCGTCGGCCGAGAAGAACACGCTGCCGCTGATGCTCTTCAGCTCGATCGCGATGCCGGCCTTCTGCGCCGCCTGCTTGATCAGGCCCTGCGTCTTCTGGCGCAGCGGGTTGCTCGTCGTCTGGAAGACAAAGCGCAGCGCGCGTCCGCCCTGGGTGCGCACGCCGTCGGGCCCGCGTTTCCAGCCCGCGGCGTCGAGCAGCGCATTGGCCTTCTCCACGCTGTACTCGGACTTGATGTTCGGGCTGCGGAAGCGCACCGGGTTGACCAGGAAGTTGGCCGTGGCCACCCCGGCGCGGCCGTAGATGTACTGCTGCACCGCGTTGCGGTCCATCAGCAGGCCGAGGGCCTGGCGCACGGCGCGGTCGCTCAGCAGCGGATGGGTGCTCTTCGGGCTGGCGCGCTCGCCGTCGACCTCGGTGGCGGGATCGGTGGTGTTGAGGTAGACCGTCTCGGCGCCGCCGCCGGCCAGGAACTCGACGCGGCCCTTGCCCGCCGCTTCCATGCGCTTGAGCACGTCGTCCTCGACCTGCAGGTTCCAGGCGTAGTCGTATTCGCCGGTCTGCAGCACGGCGCGTGCGGCCGACACCGAGTCGCCGCCACCCTTGAGCTCCACGCGGTCGAAGAAGGGCCGGTTGGGCAGGTGGTAGTTCGGGTTCAGTTCACCCAGCACCAGGTCACCGGGCTTGAACTCGACGAAGCGGTAGGGCCCGGTGCCGACGGGCTTCAGGTTGGCCGGCGCCTCGCGCGACCTGGCGCCGGCGTAGGCCTCGAAGACGTGCCGCGGCATGATGCGCACCACCGAATAGGTGCCCGGCCAGAAGGGAGACGGGCGCTCGAAGACGGCGCGCACGCGGTGGCTGTCGACCTTCTCGAGCTTTACACCTTCGTAAGCGCCTGCGGTGACGGCCGCGGTGGCCGGGTTGGTGACGTAGCGCCAGGTGAAGATGACGTCGTCGGCCGTGAAAGGTTTGCCGTCGTGCCACGTGACGCCTTTCTTCAGCGTCCACAGCACGCTCTTGCCGTCGGCGGCCAGGCCGCCGTTTTCGCGGCTGGGGATCTCGGCCGCCAGCACGGGTTGCAGCTGGCCGTCGGCGTCCCAATGCACCAGCGGTTCGTAGAAGATGCGCGCGGCCTCGGAGTCTTTCAAGCCGTTCGAGAACTGCGGGTTCAGCAGTGTCGGACCTTGCCAGTACAGCAGCTTGAGTGTGCCGCCGCCACCGCGCTTCGTGCCCGGGTAGGCGGTGGCCGACTGCGCCACGCCCGCGTGCAGCAGCGCCAGGCCGGCCATCGGCGCCGGCACGCCCAGCGCGGCCAGGCGCGCGATGAAGCTACGGCGGGGCAGGCGCCCCTGGCGCACGTGCTCGATCCAGCGCGGCAGATCGTCGGTCGAAGTCGGCGTGCGCCGGCGGCCGTCCATCAGGCTTCGCGGTACCAGTCGTGCAGCGAGCCCATGTCGACGTCCCAGCCCGACAGCGGTGCCATCAGCTTGCTCGCCAGCCCGGTGACCGAAGGCCGGTAGAGCAGGGGGATGACATGGCCTTCGCCGCAGACGATGTCGTTCATGCGGATGTAGTGCGCCGCACGCTTGACCGGGTCGAGCTCGATCTCGGACGCTCGGAAGGCGGCATCGAACTCGTCGTTGCGCCAGCGCACGAGGTTCACGCCCAGCCACTTGTTGGCCTTCTGCGCGAATTCCCACGAGGCGAAGCGCTGCATGTGGCGCTCGGGGTCGGGCCGGCCCTGGGCGACGTTGTACATCTGCATGTCGGCCCAGAACTTGCCATAGGTGTCGGGGTTGGCGACGTCGCTGCTGAAGAAGACGCTGGCCGTCACCGTCTTCAGTTCCAGTTCGATGCCCGCCTTGCCGCAGGCCTGCTTGATGATGGCCTGCGCCTTCTGGCGCGACGCGTTGATGCTGGTCTGGAACAGCAGCTTGAGCTTCTTGCCGTCCTTGGCGCGGATGCCGTCGCTGCCGCGTTTCCAGCCTGCGCCGTCGAGCAGCGCGTTGGCCTTGTCGGCGTTGAACTCGAACTTCATGTTCGGGCTGCGGAAGCGCGCCGGGTTGTTGACGAAGTTGGCCGTGGCCACGCCGGTGCGGCCGTAGATGAACTCCTGGATGCCGGTGCGGTCGATCAGCAGCGCCATCGCCTTGCGCACCGCCGGGTCGCTGAACAGCGGGTGTTTGCTCTTCGCGCTGGAGCGTTCGCCATCAACTTCCATGTTCGGGTCGGCGGCGTTCAGGTAGACGGCCTCGGTGCTGCCGCCGGCGGCGAAGGCCACGCGGCCCTTGCCGCCGCTTTCCATGCGCTTGAGCACTTCGTCCTCGACGAGCAGGTTCCAGGCGTAGTCGTACTCACCGGTCTGCAGCACCGCGCGTGCGGCGCTTACCGCGTCGCCGCCGCCTTTCAATTCAATGGCGTCGAAGTGCGGCTTGTTGGCCTGGTGGTAGGTCGGGTTGATGGCCGCGCGCACCATGTCGCCCGGTTTGAAGTCGACGAACTTGTAGGCCCCGGTGCCCACCGGCTTCAGGTTGGCCGGCGCCTCGCGCGACTTCGCACCCGAGTAGGGCGCGAAGACATGCTTCGGGATCATCTGCGACGTGCTGTAGATACCGGGCCAGAAGGGCGCCGGCTTGACGAAGACGACGCGGATGGTGTGCGAGTCGACCTTCTCGATCTTCAGGTCGGCGTAGGCGCCCGCAGTGACGGCGGCGGTGGCCGGGTCGGTGGCGTACTGGTAGTTGAAGACCACGTCGTCGGCGGTGAAGGGCGCGCCGTCGTGCCAGGTGACGCCCTTCTTCAGCTTCCACAGCACGCTCTTGCCGTCGGCAGTGAGGCCGCCGTTTTCACGGCTCGGGATCTCGGCCGCCAGGATGGGCTGCAGGTTGCCTTCGGCGTCCCAGCGTGCCAGCGGCTCGTAGAAGATGCGTGAACCCTCTTCGTCCTTGGTGCCGGTGGCGAAGTGCGGGTTCAGCAGTGTCGGGCCCTGCCACAGCAGCAGCTTCAGCGTGCCGCCGCCGCCCCTTTTTGTGGGCTTGTAGCTGTAGACGCCGGCCTGTGCCTGCGCCACGCCGGCGTTCATCAGCATCAGCCCTGCCATCGGCGCGGTGATGCCCAAGGCGGCCAGGCGGCCGATGAAGTCGCGGCGCGGCAGTTGCCCGTCACGCACGTGCTGCACCCAGCGGTGCAGTTCGGTCTCGTCGACGTCGTTTTCCATCAGGCTTCCCGGTACCAGTGCTGCAGGCCGGAGAAGTCGAGGTCCCAGCCGGTCAGGGCTGTCATCAGCTTCTGGTTGGCGCCGCGCACACGCGGGCGGCTGATGAGCGGGATCACCGCGTTGTCCTTGCACGGCAGGTCGTTGAGCTTGACGAAGAGCGTGGCACGCTTGACCGGGTCGAGCTCGGTCTCGGCCTGCGCATAGGTGCTGTCGTACTCGGGGTTGCGGTAGCGCACGATGTTCCGGCCCTGCCACTTGTTGGTCTTGTTCGAGACCTCCTTGGTGAGGTACTGGTCCATGAAGCGCTCGGGGTCGGGCTGGTTCATGGTTGTCGTGTACATCTGCATGTCGGCGTAGAACTTGCCATAGGTGTCGGGGTTGGCGACATCCGACGAGAAGAACACGCTGGCCGTCACCGACTTCAGTTCCAGCTCGACGCCGGCGCGGCCGCAGGCCTGCTTGATGATGGCCTGCGCCTTCTGGCGCGTGGCGTTGATGCTGGTCTGGAAGACGAAGCGCATCTTCTTGCCGCCCTTTTCGCGGATGCCGTCGGCGCCGCGCTTCCAGCCGGCGCCGTCGAGCAGCGCGTTGGCCTTCTCGAGGTTGAACTCGAAGCGGGTGTTCGGGCTGCGGAACTTGGCCGGCTGGTTGACGAAGTTGCTGGTGGCCACGCCCGTGCGGCCGTAGATGAACTCCTGGATGCTCTGGCGGTCGCACAGCAGCGCCATCGCCGCGCGCACGGCGGGGTCGCTGAAGGCGAAGTGCGTGGTCTTGATGCTGCTGCGCTCGCCGTCCACTTCCGCCACCGGGTCGGTGGGGTTGAGCTGCACAAATTCGATGTCGCCGCTGGGCACCACGTGGGCCTTGCCCTTGCCGCCGACTTCCATGCGCTTGAGCACCTCGTCCTCGACTTGCAGGTTCCAGGCGTAGTCGTATTCGCCGGTCTGCAGCACGGCGCGCGCCGCGCTCACGGCGTCGCCGCCGCCCTTGACCTCGATGGTGTCGAAGTAGGGCCGGTTGGGCATGTGGTAGTTCGGGTTCAGCTTGCCACGCACGATGTCACCGGGCTTGAACTCGACGAAGACGTAGGGACCGGTGCCCACGGGCGCCAGGTTGGCCGGCGCCTCGCGCGACTTCGCGCCCGCGTAGGGCCCGAACAGGTGCTTGGGCAGGATCATGCCCTCGGTGGCGCAGAAGGCGGTGGCCCAGAAGGGTGTGGCCTTGGCGAAGCTCACGCGCACGGTGTGGCTGTCGACCTTGTTGACGGTCACGTCCTTGTAGACGCCGTTGGTCACCGCGGCGGTGGCCGTGTCTTTCGCGTATTCCCAGGTGAAGACACAGTCGTCGGCGGTGAAGGGCTGGCCGTCGTGCCAGGTGACCCCCTTCTTCAGCTTCCAGGTGACGCTCTTGCCGTCGGCCGACAGGCCGCCGTTTTCGCGGCTGGGCACCTCGGCGGCCAGGATGGGCACGAGGTTGCCATCCTTGTCCCAGCTGCCCAGGGGTTCGTAGAAGATGCGTGAGGCTTCCTGGTCCTTGGTGCCGGTCGCGAAGTGCGGCTGCAGCAGCGTCGCGCCCTGCCACCACAGCGCCCTCAGCGCACCACCGCCGCCCCGCTTGGTGGGTGTGTAGACGAAGCTGGGCTGGGCGTTGGCCACGCCGGCGTGCATCAGCAGCATCGAAGCCATCGGCGCGCTCAGGCCCAGTCCGACCAGTTGCTGGATGAAGCCGCGCCGCGGCAGCGCACCGCAGCGGACGTCTTCGATCAGGTGGCGCAGTTCGCGTTCTTCCATTTTTCTCTCCTGGCGTCGGCCGCTGGGGCCGTGTTTCGGGTGTCGGGGCTGCTGCATGGGCCGGCGGGCGGGTCACCTCGGGCCGCGCTGCATGCTATCGGCTGGCCGGGGCAAGGCCATCGGGGTCGCCCCGAGGCGGTGCGCGGCGGATTTCCGGGACGGGTTTGTTCGATGAGGATGCCGGGTTCTTCGGCCTGCAAACGCGGCCTCCGTGGCCGGGGGCTGCCCGGCGTGCACCTGCGTTCTGGTGCACCCTCACCTTAGCAAGGACCCTGCCACCGTGCGCGGCCGCGGCGACGATGGATACTCGCGGACATGCTCGAAAACGTACTCACCGTGCACGGCGCGGACGGCGCCGCGCCGCGCCGGCCGCTGGTGCTGGACTCGCCTCACTCCGGCTTCCACATGCCGCCCGACTTCGGCGCCGCGCTGTCCGCAGCCGACCTGCGCGACGGCGAGGACTGCCACATCGACGCGCTGTGGGCGCCCGCCGCCGCCCGCGGCGTGCCGCTGCTGGCGGCGCAGTTCCCGCGCACCTACATCGACGCCAACCGCCACGCCGCCGATATCGACCCCGGCCTGCTGGACGCACCCTGGCCGGGCGAAGTGCAGGCCAGCGGCAAGGCGCGTATCGGCAAGGCGCTGGTGTGGCGCACGCTGGACGACGGCCGTGCCATCTACGCGCGGCCGCTGTCGGTGGCCGAACTGCAGCACCGCATCGACCACTACCACCGGCCCTACCACCAGGCGCTGCAGCGGCTGCTGAACGCGGCACACGCACGCTTCGGCGTCGTGCACCACGTCAACTGCCATTCGATGAACGCCGTCAGCGGCCTGATGGGTGAGGGCGGTGCCGGCGTGGCGCGCGCCGACATCGTGCTCGGCGACCGCGACGGCACCAGCTGCGCGCCCGAATTCACCGCCTTCGTGCGCGAGCGCCTCGCCGGCTTCGGCTACGACGTGAAGGTCAACGACCCCTTCAAGGGCGTCGAGCTCGTGCGCGCTTACGCCGACCCCGCCGCCGGCCGCCACAGCCTGCAGCTGGAGATCAACAAGCGCCTCTACATGGATGCCGCCACGCTGCAGCTGACTGCCGGTTTCGACCGGCTGCAGCAGCATCTGATGGCGTTGCTGGACGCTGTGCACCAGCGTTTCCACGCCCACCTCGACCCCACGCCCGAACCGGCCTGACCATGCCCGACACCCTGCCACCCATCGAACTGCAAGCCCCCGACATCACGCCATGGCAGGAGGGCGGCAGCGTCGTACCCTGGGTCCACGTCTTCGAGGCTGCGCGGCCCGGCCAGAAGGTGATGGTGCAGGCGCTGACCCATGGCAACGAGATCTGCGGCGCCATCGCGCTGGACTGGCTGCTGCAGCAGGTGCAGCAGGGCTGGCGTCCGCTGCGCGGGCAGCTGACGCTGGCCTTCGCCAACGTCGAGGCCTACCAGCGCTTCGACCCGACCCAGCCCTTTGCGTCGCGCAGCATCGACGAGGACTACAACCGCGTCTGGGCCGACGACACACTTTTCGGCCCGCGCGACTCGGTGGAACTGCGTCGCGCGCGGCTGCTGCGGCCCTTCGTCGACGAGGCCGAGCTGCTGCTGGACATCCACAGCATGAGCGAGCCCTGCCGCCCGCTGATGGTGTGCGGCACCGTCGACAAGAACGCCGCCTATGCGCGTGAACTGGGCGTGCCGGCCGACCTGCTGGTCGACACCGGCCACGCCGCCGGACTGCGCATGGTCGACCGGGGTGCCTTCGGCGACCCGGCGAGCCCGCGGCGGGCGCTGCTCATCGAATGCGGCCAGCACTGGGAGAGCCTGGCTGCCGAGGTGGCCATCGACGCGCTGGTGCGCTTCCTCGGCCTCACCGGCCTGGCCGACGCGGCCTGGGTGCAGGCTCATGCCCGCCTGCCCTTGCCGCCCCAGCAGCGCCTGGTGCGCGTGACCGAGGCCGTGGTCGCGCGCAGCACAGGCCTGCGCTTCCTGGTGCCGCCGGTGGGGCTGGCGGTGGTGCCCAAAGCCGGCACGCCCATCGTGCAGGACGGCGACCAGGTCTGGGTCACGCCCTACGACGACACCGTGCTGGTGATGCCCGGCACGCGCAACCTGAAGCCGGGCGGCACCGCCGTGCGGCTGGGGCGCTACGAGGACTGAAGGCTGCCCGGCCTGGGCGGCCGGGCCAGGCGCGCGGCCTCCACAGATTGCAGGTGGCGCAGCACCGCCGCGGCCGTCTCGGCCGGCTTCTCCATCGGGAACAGGTGGCTGCCGTCGATCCACTCGATGCGCTCTTGAACCAGCGCGCGTGTGGCCGCCAGCCCGACCTGGCGGCCTTCGACAGAGCGCGTGCCAGCAAGGTAGGCCACAGGCAGCTGCAGCGGGTGGCGTTGCAGCATGCGGCCCAGGTTGTGCGGCAGCGTGTTGTAGAGCGCGGTCTCGATGTCGCGGTGGAAGGCCAGGCGCACGGCACCCGGCAGCGCGTCGGGGTCGGCCTCCATGCCCGCTGCGATGTAGTCGCGCAGCACCTCGGGGTGCCAGCGCCCGAACGCGGCCTTGGACTGGAAGTGGGCCAACGCCGCCTCGGCCGCAGGCCACTGCCAGCGCCGACGCTGCGACACGCGGCCGGGTGTGAAGCGCTTGAAGATGCCGCCCAGCTTCATCATCTGCACGCTGTGCGCACGCCAGCCGGTGAGCACCGGCGAATCGATCAGCACCACGCTGCGCACACGGTCGCGCAGCGCCGGCGGCCGCCGGCAGGCGGCCATCAGGCTGAGGTAGCCGCCCAGCGAATGGCCCACCAGGTGCACCGGGCCGCCTTGCGCGGCGATGAACTGCAGCAGTTGCTCACGCAGTCGCGGCCAATTGCCCGTGACGGGGAAGGCAGGCTCGTGGCCGAACTTCTCGATCGCTGCCACGCGCCAGCCGGCGTCGCGCCAGGCCTCGAAGAGCAGTCGGTAGGTGCCGGCAGGAAAGCCGTTGGCGTGGCTGAAGACGAGGGTTCCGGGCATGGGGTGGGCAAGGGCAGGGCGTAGCGGCGTGAACCTGCAGTGTGCCCCGGGCCAGGACGCACACCGCGCCAGACTTGGCCGCATGCCCGAGCCTCAGCGTTGACGTTGCAGCTGCCGCAGGCCCACGTCGGCGGCGCCGAAGCAGCCGACCGCGCTCACGCCAGGCTCTAGGCCGAAGTGCTGCGGATCGCCCGTGCCCGCCTATCGGCGACGGCAGCTGCGGTTTCGCCACGCCGCTGCCCGAACCCGCCACCTGTCTGAGCCTGGCGGTCGGCATGCTGCTGCTGTCCGCTAGACGATGCGGTCTGCGGGCTTGGTGATCTTGCGCATGGCCTCGTAGCGTTCGCTCTTCACCATCAGCGGATGCGCGGCATCGCCGCCGTCCCAGCGCGGGTCGTCGATGCTCTCGAAAACTTCGCGCAGGCGCTGGCCCCAGGTGCTGTGGATCATCTGGAAGTAGGGGTTGCGGTCGTCGATGCAGGCGTGGTCGCCACTGGCGAAGCTGCCTTCGCGGTAGACCAGCAGGTCCAGCGGCAGGCCCACGCTGAGGTTGCTCTTCAGCGTGCTGTCCATCGACACCAGCGCGCACTTGGCGGCTTCGTCCAGCGGTGTCGTGGGCGTCAGCACGCGGTCGAGGATCGGCTTGCCGTACTTGCTTTCGCCGACCTGGAAGAAGCAGGTCTCGCGCGTGGCCTCGATGAAGTTGCCCGCGCTGTAGACGAGGAAGAGGCGCATCGCCTCGCCCTTGATCTGGCCGCCGAACACCATGCTGGCGTTGAAGTCGACCCCGGCGTTTTTCAGCGCTACGCCGTCCTGTTCGTAGACGCGGCGCACGGTGGCGCCGAGCACACGCGTGGCGTCGAACATGCTGGTGGCGTTCCAGATCGTCAGGCCGGCCTCGGTGCCGTCGTCGAGCTTTTCCACCTGCAGCAGTTCACGCACGCTCTGGCTGATGCTGAGGTTGCCGGCCGAGAGCATGACCATGAAGCGCTCGCCCGGTTTTTCGTAGACCATCATCTTGCGGAAGGTGCTGATGGCGTCCAGGCCGGCGTTGGTGCGGCTGTCGGACAGGAACACGAGGCCGGCGTTGAGGCGGATGCCGACGCAGTAGGTCATGGTTTGCTTTCGTTCTGGAGCTGCTTGATGCGGTACAGCGCCTCGAGCGCTTCCCGCGGCGTGAGGCTATCAGGCTGGATTTCGGCCAGCGCCCGTTCCACGGCCGTGGGCTCGGCGGCCGGCAGCGCCGGTGGCGGCGCGAACAGGTCCACCTGCGCTGCGCCCGCCTGTGCCTTGGCCTCCAGCGCTTCGAGCGTGGCGCGCGCCTGGCGCACCAGCGAAACCGGCATGCCGGCCAGCCGCGCCACCTGCACGCCGTAGCTGCGGCTGGCCGGGCCGGGCTCGATCTGGTGCAGGAAGACGATGTCGTGCCCGCTCTCCACCGCGCCGACGTGCAGGTTCACCGCGCGGTCGTGCTTGACCGGGAATTCGGTGAGCTCGAAGTAGTGGGTGGCGAAG
>JBBRBW010000110.1:0-14038 GCA_038205425.1 Burkholderiales bacterium
GATGGTGGCCATCGACGTCGCGATGGCCATCTTCACCGCCAGGCCGCTTTCGACGCCGCGCTGCGTCAGGATCAGCGTCATCGCCGGCACCATCATCATGCCGCCGCCGATGCCCAGCAGCCCGGCCAGGAAGCCGACCACGGTGCCCAGGGCCAGCAGTTCGGCCACCAACGTGAAGTCGAGGCCCAAGGGCTTCAGTCGTCCAGCAGCGCCAACACGGCCTGCCACTCGGCCGGCGTCACCGGCGTGATCGACAGCCGGTTGCCGCGCCTGAGCACCCGCATGCCGGCCAGGGCGGGGCTGGTCTTCATCTCGGCCAGGCTCAGCAGGCGGCTCTTGCGCACCAGCGTCACGTCGCGCAGCAGCCAGCGGGGTGCAGCGGGCGTGGATTTGGCGTCGAAGTAGGGGCTGTGCGGGTCGAACTGCGAGGCGTCGGGCACCAGCGGGCCGCTGATGCGTGCCAGCCCGGCGACACCGGGCGTGGGGCATGATGAGTGGTAGAAGAGCACGCCGTCACCCACCTGCATGGCGTCGCGCAGGAAGTTGCGCGCCTGGTAGTTGCGCACGCCGGTCCACGGCAGCGTCTGACGCGGGGCGTGGGCGAGGTGGTCGATGGAAGCCTCGTCGGGCTCGCTCTTCATCAGCCAGTAGCCGGGCATGAACCAGTCTTTGGAAGTGAAGAGAAGGAAAGGTGTCCGCCGCGTGCAGTGAACCGTGTGCCTGAACCTAAGGGGAGTTCAGGTGGGCGAGGTCAGCCAAGCATTGGGTTCATCTGACGCGAGACGATCACGCCTGCAAGGCGATGTTCCAAGCCCTTGGTCATAGACCATCGGCTCAAGGACATATAGGGCTCACAAACACACGACGGACGAAGTGATTCTAGACCTCGACCTTGGCCCGGCGGGCATGCGGGACTTCACAGCAACTGGCCATCGTCGGCCAGCGCGGCATCGACGCGGCGCAGCAGTGCGTCGAGCGCGGCACTGCCCTCGGTCGAGCTGTCTGCCGCTGCGGTGGCCGCAGCCGGCGGCGGCGTGGCGCTGCTGCGTTCGGCCAGCTGGTAGGCCAGGTTCAGCGCCGCCAGCACAGCGATGCGCTCACGCGCGCGCACCTTGCCCGAGTCGCGGATGGTGGTCATTTCGCGGTCGACGCTGGCCACCGCCGCGGCCAGCAGTTTTTCGCCGCCTTCGGGGCAGCCCAGCATGTAGACCTGCCCAAGGATGGAGACTTCGACCTGCTTCATGCGCCTTCACCCGGCGCGCTGCGTTTTGTGCCGCTGGCCGTGGCCTCGGCGGGCAGGCGTTCGAGCAGCGCGTCGATGCGCGCCCGCGCGGCGGCCAGGCGCGAGCGCAGGCTGTCGCGTTCCGCGGTCACCGCCACGAGCTGCTGCTCGATGAGCGCACTGCTGCGCTTGAGCTCCTGGTGCCGAAGCACCAGGCGGTCCACGCGTTCGGCAAGGTCGTCCAGCTTGGCCATGTCACCCCTTGTTCCCGGCGCCGATTGTAGGAGCGCCGAGCCGGCGGCCATGATCGCACCACACCCGCACGGCGCAGTCGCCGCAGCGCGGCGAGCGTGCGGTGCAGAGGTAACGCCCGTGCAGGATGAGCCAGTGGTGGGCGTCGACGAGGTAGTTCGCCGGCACACGTTTCAACAGCCCGGCCTCCACCTCCAGCGGCGTGCAGCCGGGCGCCAGCCCGGTGCGGTTGCTGACGCGGAAGACATGCGTGTCGACCGCCACCGTCGGCTCGCCGAAGGCCACGTTGAGTACCACGTTGGCCGTCTTGCGGCCGACGCCGGGCAGGGCTTGCAGCGCCGCGCGCGAGCGCGGCACTTCGCCGCCGTGCTGTTCGACGAGGATGCGGCAGGTAGCGAGCAGGTTCCTGGCCTTGGTGCGGAACAGGCCGATCGTGCGGATGAGCTCGGTGACCTGTTCGAGCCCCAGGTCGAGCATCTTCTGCGGCGTGGGCGCCAGCGCAAACAGGCGTTTCGTCGCCTTGTTGACACCGACGTCGGTGGCCTGCGCCGAAAGCAGCACCGCCGCCAGCAGCTCGAACACGCTGGTGTACTCCAGCTCGGTCTGCGGCCGCGGGTTGGCGGCGGCCAGCGTGGCGAAAAAGGCTTCGATGGCCTCAGACTTCATCGGGCGTGCTGGCTACGGTGGTGGCCGGGTTCTGGCGCGCGGCGGCGCGCTGCAGCGCGGCCTCGATGACGGCGCGCTTGGCGGCCAGGGTTTCGGGGTCGGTAAGGCGGCTGTGCGCGGCCAGATCGGCCAGCTTGTCGCGGGCCTTTGCGGCCAGGCGCACGTCGTTTTCACGCTGGTCGCGTTCCAGGCGCTCGCGGTGGAAGGCGTAGCGCTCGCGCGCCTCGTCGGCCTGCGCCGTGCTCCAGGCCTGCCAGCCAGTGCGCCCGCCGGTCACGGGCACCAGCGCGATGCAGTCCACCGGGCAGACCGGGATGCACAGCTCGCAGCCCGTGCACAGCGGCGCGATCACCGTGTGCATCAGCTTGGACGCGCCGACGATGCAGTCCACCGGGCAGGCCTTGATGCACAACGTGCAGCCGATGCACCAGGCCTCGTCGATGACGGCCAGCTGGCGCGGGCCCTCGCTACCGTGGCTGGCATCGAGCCGGCTGGCCGGCCGGCCGCTGATCAGCGCCAACCGTGTGATGCCCTCGGCGCCACCGGGCGGGCAGCGGTTGATGTCGGCCTCGCCCGAGGCCATGGCCTCGGCGTAGGCGCGGCAGTCGGGGTAGCCGCAGCGTGTGCACTGCGTCTGCGGCAGTGCGGCTTCGAGCAGGTCGGCGAGCTTCGGGATGGGCACGCGCCGATTATCGGGCGCGCGACCTCTTCGGCAGCGGCGTCACGTTGTCCGATACGCCGGCCGCGCTGGCTTGGTCGAAGCGGGCGATGAAGCCGCGCACCTCGGGGTAGACCTTCTCGCGCCAGCGGCGGCCCGAGAAGATGCCGTAGTGACCGGCACCCACCGCGTCGTAGTGGAACTGGCGCGTTTTCGGCACGCCCTCGCACAGGTCGTGCGCCGCACGGGTCTGGCCCGCGCCCGAGATGTCGTCGAGTTCACCTTCGATCGTCAGCAGCGCCGTCGTCGTGATGTCCTGCGGCTTGACGAGTTCGCCCTTCACCGTCCAGGTGCCGTTGACGAGCGCGAAGTCCTGGAACACGACCTTGATCGTGTCCAGGTAGTACTCGGCCGGCATGTCGAGCACCGCGTTGTATTCGTCATAGAACTGGCGGTGCGCCTCGGCGCTGTCGTCGTCGCCACGGATGAGGTCGCGGAAGTAGTCGTAATGGCTGCTCATGTGGCGGTCGGGGTTCATCGCCACGAAGCCGGTGTGCTGCATGAAGCCCGGGTAGACGGCACGCCCGGCGCCCGGGAAGTTCTGCGGCACGCGGTAGATGACATTGGTCTCGAACCAGTTGTGACTCTTGTTCATCGCCAGGTTGTTCACCGCGGTGGGGCTCTTGCGGGCGTCGATGGGGCCGCCCATCATGGTCATCGTCAGCGGCGTGGGTTCACCGCGGCTGGCCATCAGCGACACCGCTGCGAGCACCGGCACCGTCGGCTGGCAGACCGAGATCACGTGCACCTTGTCCGAGCCGGCGTGGCGAATGAATTCCTGCACGTACTCGACATAGTCGTCGAGGTGGAAGGGACCCTCCGCGAGCGGCACCATGCGGGCGTCGGTCCAGTCGGTGATGAAGACCTTGTGGTCGTGCAGCAGGCTCTTGACGGTGTCGCGCAGCAGCGTCGAGTGGTGGCCCGAAAGCGGTGCCACGACCAGCACCGTGGGCTGGTCCTTCATGGTGGCCAGTGCGGCGGCGTCGTCGGTGAAGCGCTTGAAGCGCAGCAGGCGGCAAAAGGGCCTCTTCAACGCCACCTGTTCCTGCACCGCAACCTCGACACCGTTGACGGTGGCCGCGGTGATGCCGAAGGGCGGCTTCTCGTATTCCTTGGCCAGGCGGTGCAGAAGATCGAACCCGGCCGAGATGCGCTGGGCCATCGGCGTGTGCGCAAAGGGCGACAGCGGGTGGTCGTAGAGCTTCGCCGATGCGCTGGCGAACTCGGAAAAGGGCGCCATCAGCGCACGTTGGGTCTCGTAGATCTGATACAGCATCGAAAGCTCCGTTCTGCAGGCCCGGCTGCAGCGCCATGCTGGCGCTTGCTTGTCTCACCGGTAAGCGACTGTACGCCTAATATTGCTGCACTGCAGCAATATTAGGCCCGCTCAGGCCCTCGAGCGCCATCTTGCAGCGCCGGGCGCCTGCGCCATAGAGCAAAAACACGGGCTTCCGCGGCCCAGTTTGCTTCCGCTGTCACGCAGGTGACCACCGGGCGACCGGCTACCGCATCACGCGAGCCACCGCCGCCGCCACGGCGCCGATGTTGCGGCTGTTGATCGCCGCCACGCAGATGCGCCCGCTGTCGACGCCGTAAACGCCGAACTCGCTGCGCAGGCGCTGCATCTGTTCCTTGGCCAGCCCCGAATAGCTGAACATGCCCATCTGTGCCGTGATGTAGGACAGGTCGCCCTGCACGCCTGCGGCGTGCAGCTGCGTCACCAACTCGTAGCGCGTGGCGCGGATGCGCTCGCGCATGCCGGCCAGTTCCTCTTCCCACATCGCGCGCAACCCGGGCGTGGTCAGCACGGTGGCCACGATCTGGGCGCCGAAGGTCGGCGGGTTGCTGTAGTTGGTGCGGATGACGATCTTCAGCTGCGACAGCACACGCGCCGTCTCTTCCTTGCTGCTGCAGACGACGCTGAGCGCGCCAACACGCTCGCCGTAGAGCGAAAAGCTCTTCGAGAACGAGGTCGAGACAAAAAACGGCTGGCCAGTGGCCAGGAAACACTGCACTGCGGCGCCGTCTTCGGCGATGCCCTTGCCGAAGCCCTGGTAGGCCATGTCGAGGAAGGGCACCAAGCCGTGTTCGGCGCAGGCGGCGGCGATCTGTTCCCATTGTGCGACGTCGAGGTCGCAACCCGTCGGGTTGTGGCAGCAGGCGTGCAGCACGACGACGGTACCCGCCGGCGCGCCGCGCAGCGTGTCCATCAGCGCGCCGAAGCGAATGCCGCGGGTGGCGGCGTCGTAGTAGGGGTAGGTCTGGACGTCGAAGCCGGCGTTGGTGAAGAGCGCGCGGTGGTTTTCCCAGCTCGGGTCGCTGATCAGCACCGTGGCGCCGGCGCGCAAGCGCTTGAGGAAGTCGGCGCCGACCTTCAGGCCGCCAGTGCCGCCCAGGGCCTGGATGGTAGCCACACGGCCGCTGGTGACGGCGTCGCTGTCGGCGCCGAAGACCAGGCCCTGCACCGCCTTGTCGTAGACGGCGATGCCATCGATGGGCAGATAACCCTTGGGTTTGGGCACCTCGAGCAGCAGCTTTTCCGCCGTGGCGACGCAGCGCAGGACCGGCAGCTTGCCTTCGTCGTCGAAGTAGACGCCCACGCCCAGGTTCACCTTGGCGGGGTTGGGGTCGGCGTTGAACTGTTCATTCAGACCCAGGATGGGGTCACGCGGGGCCATCTCGACGGCGACGAACAGGGAGCTGGTCATGGGATGTTCCTGAAGCGGTAGGGCGGTGTACGGCGGGGCGCGCTGCGCTGTGCTGGCGGCTGCGCTACCCTTGCGGGTTGCCCGACGGCCGCCCGATTGTTGTGCGCAGACCGCCGATTCTAAATCTCCGCCCATAGGGAAAACCCGCATGAGTGCACTGGCTGAACTGGCCACCGACGCCGAAGCGCCCCGCACGGGCGAGTTCGTCAGCTTTCCAGGCTCGCCCTTTCAGCTCTTGCAGCAATTCGAGCCGGCAGGCGACCAGCCCACCGCCATCGCGCAGTTGATCGAGGGCATCCGGGACGGTCTGCAGTACCAGACGCTGCTGGGCGTGACGGGCTCGGGCAAGACCTTCACGATGGCCAACGTCATCGCGCGCCTGGGCCGGCCGGCGATCGTTTTTGCGCCGAACAAGACGCTGGCGGCGCAGCTGTACAGTGAGTTCCGCGATTTTTTTCCCAAGAACGCGGTCGAGTACTTCGTCAGCTACTACGACTACTACCAGCCCGAAGCCTACGTGCCGCAGCGCGACCTGTTCATCGAGAAGGACAGCGCGATCAACGAGCATATCGAGCAGATGCGCCTGAGCGCCACCAAGAGCCTGTTGGAGCGCCGCGACGTGATCATCGTGGCCAGCGTCAGCGCCATCTACGGCATCGGCAACCCGGCCGATTACCACAAGATGGTGATGACGCTGCGCGTGGGCGACAAGCTGAGCCAGCGCGACGTGATCCAGCAGCTGATCCGCATGCAGTACAAGCGCAACGAGATCGACTTCTCGCGCGGTTCTTTCCGCGTGCGCGGTGACACCATCGACGTCTTCCCGGCCGAGCACAGCGAGCTGGCACTGCGCATCGAACTCTTCGACGACGAGGTCGAGAGCCTGCAACTGCTGGACCCGTTGACCGGGCGCGTGCGGCAGAAGGTGCCGCGCTTCACGGTCTACCCGAGCAGCCATTACGTGACGCCGCGTGAACGTGTGGTGGACGCCATCGCGACCATCAAGGACGAGCTGCGCACGCGACTGGACGAGTTCGTCAAGAGCGGCAAGCTGGTGGAAGCCCAGCGCCTGGAACAGCGCACGCGTTTCGACCTCGAGATGCTGCAGGAGGTGGGCCACTGCAAGGGCATCGAGAACTACACACGCCACCTCTCGGGCGCCGAGCCGGGCCAACCGCCGTCGACGCTGGTGGATTACCTGGCCCCCGACGCGCTGATGTTCCTGGACGAGAGCCACGTGCTGATCGGACAGTTCGGCGGCATGTACAACGGCGACCGCGCGCGCAAGACGACGCTGGTGGAATACGGCTTCCGCCTGCCCAGCGCGCTGGACAACCGGCCGCTGAAGTTCGAGGAGTTCGAACGCAAGATGCGGCAGTCGGTGTTTGTCTCGGCCACGCCCGGCAACTGGGAGAAGGAACACACCGGCGCGATCGTCGAGCAGGTCGTGCGCCCTACCGGCCTCGTCGACCCCGAGGTCGAAGTGCGCCCGGCCGTGACCCAGGTGGACGACGTGCTGCAGGAGATCCGCACCCGCGTCGTCGCCAACGAACGGGTGCTGATCACCACGCTGACCAAGCGCATGGCCGAGCAGCTGACCGAGTACCTTTCGGACAACGGCGTCAAGGTGCGCTACCTGCACAGCGACATCGACACCGTCGAGCGGGTCGAGATCCTGCGCGACCTGCGCCTGGGCATGTTCGACGTGCTGGTGGGCATCAACCTGCTGCGCGAGGGTCTGGACCTGCCCGAGGTCAGCCTGGTGGCCATCCTCGACGCCGACAAGGAAGGCTTCCTGCGTGCCGAACGCAGCCTGATCCAGACCATCGGCCGCGCGGCGCGCAACATCAACGGCCGCGCCATCCTCTACGCCGACCGCATGACCGACAGCATGAAGGCCGCCATCGGCGAAACCGAGCGCCGGCGCGTCAAGCAGATCGCGCACAACCTCGCTTTAGGCATCACGCCGCGCAGCGTGACGACCCGCATTCGCGACATGATCGACGGCGCCGTTTCCGACAAGAGCGCCAAGGACGATCTGAAGGCCGCGCAGGCGGCGGCCGAGGTCGAGTCGATGAGCGAGAAGGACCTGGGCAAGCGCATCAAGCTGCTCGAGAAGCAGATGCTGGAACACGCGCGCAACCTCGAGTTCGAGAAGGCGGCGCGTGTGCGCGACCAGCTGGCACTGCTGCGCGAGCAGGCCTTCGGCGGTAGCGGCCACGACGTGGTGCCGCTGATTCCGGCGCCGGGGGCGCCACGATGATCAAGCGGCTGAAGCAGTGGATGCAGGGCGCTGCCCTGCCGACGGCTGCAGGCGAGGGCGCCGAACTGCGGGTGCTGATGGTCTGCATGGGCAACATCTGCCGTTCTCCCACCGCAGAGGGTGTGCTGCGCGACCGGCTGCAGCGTGCCGGACTACAGCCGCGTGTGGCTGTCGACTCGGCAGGCACGCTGGACCAGCACACCGGCGAGCCGCCCGATCCTCGGGCACTGCGCCACGCTGCTTTGCGCGGCTATGACCTCTCGGCGCAACGCGCGCGTGCAGTGCGCGTCGACGACTTCACCCGTTTCCACTGGCTGCTGGCGATGGACGAGGACAACCTGAGCTGGCTGCAGCGCAAGGCGCCGCCGGGCAGCGCCGCCCGCGTCGAGCTGCTGATGCCCTACGCGCGGCGATTTGCCGGCATCCAGGCCGTTCCCGACCCCTACTACGGCAGCGCTGCCGGTTTCGAGCGGGTGCTGGACCTGGTGGAGGACGCCTGCGACGGTTTTGTCGCCCGGCTGCAAGGCGAGCTCACAGCTCGGCCGGGGAGCTAAGCCGTACTAAAATACTCAACTTAAGGTATACTTGAGTGAATCAGTAGGAGACAGCTGCCACAGTCTGCTCCGCCCGGCCCGAAGCCGGGTTCCGGCGCTACGGCTCCGGGCTGTTGCCACTGCACCGCAGGCGTCCAGCGCGCCAGGAGAACCACCGATGCGACTCACCACCAAAGGCCGTTTTGCTGTCACCGCGATGATCGACCTGGCGCTGCGCTCCAACGCCGGCCCCGTGGCCCTGGCGGCCATCAGCCAACGCCAGCAGATCTCGCTGTCCTACCTCGAGCAGCTCTTCGGCAAGCTGCGCCGCCACGAACTGGTGGAAAGCACACGCGGTCCCGGCGGCGGCTACTCGCTGGGCCGTGCCGCGGGCGAGATCACCGTGGCCGACATCATCGTCGCGGTCGACGAGCCCATCGACGCCACCGGTTGCGGCGGCAAGGAAAGCTGCATGGGCGAGGACACCGGCAAGTGCATGACGCACGACCTGTGGACCAGCCTGAACAACAAGATGATCGAGTACCTCGATTCCATCTCGCTGCAGAAGCTGGTCGACGAACAACTGGCCAAGGGTGTCTCGATCGACGCCTCGCCGGTGAAGCGCGCGATCTCCAGCGTGCCGGTGGTCAAGCCGATCAAGGTGACCGCGCCGAATTCGGTTTTTGCGCTCGGCAACGCGTTCACGAAGTGAGCGCCTGACGCTTCCCGTTTTCCCGACATCCCTCCCCGTTACAGCGACGAAGAGTCTCCTGCGATGACCCCGCATTTCCCCATCTACCTCGACTACGGTGCCACCACGCCTTGCGACCCGCGTGTCGTCGACGCCATGATTCCCTGGCTGCGTGAACACTTCGGCAACCCGGCTTCGCGCAGCCACGCCTGGGGCTGGGAAGCGGAAGAGGCGGTCGAGAAGGCGCGTGCCCAGGTGGCCGGCCTGATCAACGCCGACCCGCGCGAGATCGTCTGGACCAGCGGCGCCACCGAGTCGATCAACCTGGCGATCAAGGGCGCGGCGCACTTCTACGCCAGCCGCGGCAAACACCTGATCACGCTGAAGACCGAGCACAAGGCCACGCTCGACACCATGCGCGAACTTGAGCGCCAGGGTTTCGAGGTGACCTACCTCGACGTCGAATCCAACGGTCTGCTCGACCTCGACAAGTTCAAGGCCGCGCTGCGCAAGGACACCGTCCTGGCGTCCATCCTGCTCGTGAACAACGAGATCGGCGTCATCCAGGACATCGAGACTATCGGTAACCTTTGCCGCGAGCGCGGCATCGTCGTCCACGTCGATGCGGCGCAGGCCACGGGCAAGGTGGTCATCGACATGGTCAGGCTGCCCGTCGACCTGCTCAGCATGTCGGCGCACAAGACCTACGGGCCCAAAGGGCAGGGCGCGCTGTACGTCAGGCGCAAGCCGCGCATCCGACTGGAAGCGCAGATCCACGGCGGGGGCCACGAGCGTGGCATGCGAAGCGGCACCCTGCCCACGCACCAGATCGTCGGCATGGGCACGGCCTTCGCCATCGCGCAGGCCGAGATGGGCACCGAGATCGAACGCATCCGCATGTTGCACAAGCGTCTGCTCGACGGCATCTCGACCATCGAGCAGGTTTTCATCAACGGCGACCTCGAACACCGCGTGCCGCACAACATCAACGCCAGCTTCAACTTCGTTGAGGGCGAGTCGCTGATCATGGGCGTCAAGGGCCTCGCGGTGTCCTCGGGCTCGGCCTGCACCAGCGCCAGCCTGGAACCCAGCTACGTGCTGCGCGCCCTGGGCCGCAGCGACGAGCTGGCGCATTCCAGCCTGCGCATGACGATCGGCCGCTTCACCACCGTCGAAGAGATCGACTACGCCGTCAGTACGCTGCAGGCCAACGTCGGCAAGCTGCGTGAACTCTCGCCGCTGTGGGAGATGTTCAAGGACGGCATCGACATCAGCACGATCCAGTGGTCCGCCCACTGACATCCCCGAAATACAGGAGCAATTGACATGGCCTACAGCGAAAAAGTCGTCGAGCACTACGAAAACCCCCGCAACGTCGGCAGCTTCGACAAGGGCGACGACAGTGTCGGCACCGGCATGGTCGGTGCGCCGGCCTGCGGCGACGTGATGAAGTTGCAGATCAAGGTCAACCCCGTCACCGGGCTGATCGAGGACGCCCGTTTCA
Source organism: Burkholderiales bacterium (assembly GCA_038205425.1). Lineage (GTDB taxonomy): Bacteria > Pseudomonadota > Gammaproteobacteria > Burkholderiales > Burkholderiaceae_C > Rubrivivax. Next base: position 10,558 of record JBBRBW010000110.1, read on the forward strand.
AGACCTACGGCTGCGGCTCGGCCATCGCGTCGAGCTCGCTCGTCACCGAATGGGTGAAGGGCAAGACACTGGACGAGGCGGTGACGATCAAGAACACGCAGATCGCCGAGGAACTGGCGCTGCCGCCGGTAAAAATCCACTGCAGCATCCTGGCCGAGGACGCCATCAAGGCGGCCGTCGACGACTACAAGTCCAAGCACGGCCAGGGCGCCGGCGCCGCATCGCACTGAGGTTGCCAGCACCATGTCGGTCACCCTCACCGAAGCCGCAGCGCGGCACGTCACTCGCTACCTGGGCCGGCGCGGCAAGGGCGTGGGCGTGCGACTGGGCGTCAAGACCACCGGCTGCTCGGGCCTGGCCTACAAGCTGGAATATGCCGACGACATCGCGCCTGAAGACGTGATCTTTGAAGACCACGGCGTCAAGGTTCTGGTCGACCCGAAGAGCCTGCCCTACATTGATGGCACCGAACTCGACTTCGTGCGCGAGGGCCTGAACGAAGGCTTCAAGTTCCACAATCCGCGCGAAAAAGACCGCTGCGGCTGCGGAGAGTCCTTCCGCGTCTAAAGGCAGTCCGTCCCACGCGCAGGGCGCGGCGCGTACGAAGCCGTACTGCCGCGCCCTCTCACTTTCCGCCCCATGTCCGACCGCATCGTCATCCGCCGTGAACGCCCCGACCAGCCCGAGGTGGCGGCCCTGCTGGCGGCGCTGGACGCCTACCTGATGTCGCTCTACCCGCCCGACGCCAACCACGTCCTCGACGTGCAGGCGCTGCTGGCAGCGGACGTGGCGTTTTTCGTCGCACGCGACGGCGGGCAGGCGGTGGGCACCGCGGCCTACCGCCGCATGCCGGCCGAACCCGACACCGGCGGCGTCGCGTATGGCGAGGTCAGGCGCATGTACGTCGACCCGGCGCAGCGCGGCCAGCGGCTGGGCGTGCGCCTGCTCGGCGCGCTGGAAGGCGGCCTGCGCGCCGACGGCTGCCGGCTCGCGCCGCTGGAAACCGGCCGCCACCAGCACGAGGCCGTGGCGCTGTACGAACGCTGCGGCTACACGCAGCGCGCCGCGTTCGGTGGCTACCCCGACAACGGGCTGTCGGTCTTCTACGGCAAGGCGCCGTGAAGCTGAGCGACGACGACTTCACGCTCTTCGGCCTGCAGCCGTTGCAGGCCCTGGACCGTGCCGACCTCGACGCGCGCCGCCGCGGGCTGCAGGCCGAGGTGCACCCCGACCGCTTTGCTACCGAGGGCGCCGCAGCGCAGCGCGTGGCCATGCAGTGGGCCGTGCGTGTGAACGAGGCTTACCAGCGCCTGAAAGACCCGCTGAGCCGCGCCGCCTACCTGTGTGCGCTGCGTGGTGTGCCGATCGACGCCGAGCGCAATACCGCGATGCCCGCGGCCTTCCTGATGAAGCAGATGGCATGGCGCGAGGCGCTGGACGAAGCCGCCGACGCCGCTGCCGTCGAGGCGCTGGACGCCGAGATCGCGCACGATGAAAGCCAGCTGCTTGCGCGGCTGACGACGCTGCTCGACGACACGCAAGACACCGCCGCGGCGGCCGCGCTGGTGCGCTCGCTGATGTTCGTGTCACGTTTCCGCCACGACATCGGGCGCCGCCTCGAGGCCCTCGACGCCACCCGCTGACCCCAAGAACAGAACCCATGGCATTGCTGCAGATCTCCGAACCCGGCCAGGCGCCCGACCCGCACCAGCGCCGCATCGCCGTCGGCATCGACCTGGGCACCACGCATTCGCTGGTGGCCGCGGTGCGCCATGGCGTGGCCGAATGCCTGCCCGACACGCAGGGCCGCCTGCTGCTGCCCTCGGCGGTGCGCTACCTCGAAGGCGGGCGCCGCCAGATCGGCTTCGACGCGCTCGCGGCCTCGGCCGAAGACGCCGAGAACACGCTGGTGTCGGTGAAGCGCTTCATGGGCCGCCAGCTGGCCGACGTGGCCGACACCGGCAAGCTGCCCTACCGTTTCGTCGACGGCCCCGGCATGCTGGCGATCGCCACCCGCGACGGCGAGAAGACGCCGGTGGAAACCTCGGCCGAGATCCTGGCCACCCTGCGCCAGCGTGCCGAGGACACCTTCGACACCGACGCGCTCTTCGGCGCCGTCATCACCGTCCCGGCCTACTTCGACGACGCCCAGCGCCAGGCCACGAAGGACGCCGCGCAGCTGGCCGGCATCAACGTGCTGCGCCTGATCAGCGAGCCCACCGCCGCGGCCGTGGCCTACGGGCTGGACAACGCGAGCGAAGGCCTCTACGCCGTCTACGACCTGGGCGGCGGCACCTTCGACATCAGCCTGCTGCGCCTGACGCAGGGCGTGTTCGAGGTCGTCGCCACGGGCGGCGACGCTGCCCTGGGCGGCGACGACTTCGACGAGGTGCTGGCCGCGATGATGCTGGTGCAGCGCGGCCTGCCGTCGCTGGCCGAACTGTCGCCTAACGACAAGCGGGCGGTGCTGACGGAGGCGCGCGCGGTCAAGCACGAACTCAGCGACAACGCGGGTGCAACGGTCAACAGCCATCTGAGTCTGCAGGACGCGGGCATCCTCAACACCACCATCGACTGGCGTGAATTCGAGGCCGCGGCCAAGCCGCTGATCGACCGCACGCTGGCCGCCGTGCGCAAGGTGCTGCGCGATGCCAAGGTGGCGCGCAGCGAGGTGCATGGCGTGGTCATGGTCGGCGGCAGCACGCGTATGCCGGCCGTGCGCAACGCCGTGAGCGAACTGTTCGGCCAGCCGGTGCTGACCAACGTCAACCCCGACGAGGTGGTGGCGCTGGGCGCCGCCATCCAGGCCAACGCGCTGGCCGGCAACGCGCAGGACGGTGAACTGCTGCTGCTCGACGTCATCGCGCTCAGCCTGGGGCTGGAGACGATGGGCGGCCTGGTCGAACGTGTGATCGAGCGCAACACGACGATCCCGGTGGCCAAGGCGCAGGAGTTCACGACCTTCAAGGACGGCCAGACGGCGATGGCGATCCATGTCGTGCAGGGTGAACGCGACCTGGTCAGCGAATGCCGCAGCCTGGCGCGGTTCGAGCTGCGCGGCATCCCGCCGATGGTGGCCGGGGCGGCGCGCATCCGCGTCACCTTCCAGGTCGACGCCGATGGCCTGCTGAGCGTGCAGGCGCGCGAGACCGGCAGCGGCGTCGAGGCCGCGGTCACCGTCAAGCCCAGCTACGGCCTGGCCGACGAGCAGATCGCCCAGATGCTGAAGGACGGCTTTGCCCACGCCGACGCCGACATGGCAGCGCGCAAGCTGCGAGAGGCGCGTGTCGACGCCGAGCGCATGGTGCTGGCCACTCGCGCCGCGCTCGCCGCCGATGCAGCGCTGCTGCCGCCCGAAGAGTGCGACGCCATCGAAGTGCTGCTGACGCAGACTGTGCACGTTGCCGCGGGCGACGACGCCGACGCCATCGAAGCCGCGGTCGAGGCCCTGGCCACCGGCACCGAAGCCTTTGCGGCCGCG